>JAGRJY010000183.1 GCA_020442465.1 Lysobacterales bacterium | reverse complement strand
GCCAAAATCTCGAACTTTGCCGTACGCTCTTTCATGGGCCCGCCCCTCGCTGCCGTTGGTCCTCATTGGATACCACCGTGGCGCAAACGACGCCTCGGCGAGGGGCGAGTCCATCCAATTACAGGGGGGATGTCTCTGCCGCCGCGCGCGGTGTCGTGAATCGCCCCGGCAATCGGTAGGATGTTAGCCCGATCTCCCGCATGTACTGCTGCCGATGAGCCTGCCGCACACTGCCCCCGACGCACCCGACTTCGTCCACCGCTTCGTCAACCTGGCCGACGCGCGCCTGGGCGCGGAGGCGCTCGAGGCCAGCGATGACTTCTTCGCCGACAAGGCGCGGATGCTCAATCCGCGGCCCGCGGTGTTCGTGCCCGGCAAGTACGACGAGCACGGCAAGTGGATGGATGGGTGGGAGAGCCGGCGACGGCGCGGCCCGGGTCACGACTGGTGCATCGTCAAGCTGGCACGACCCGGCAGCATCCAGGGTCTCGACCTCGACACCAGCCACTTCACCGGCAACTTCCCGCCGGCGGCTTCGGTGGAGGCCTGCCTGATTGAAGAGGATGTCCCCGAACTCCAGCAGGCGTTCTGGCGGCCGCTGCTGCCGGCGGTCAACCTGGGCGGCAACCGCCACCATTACTTCCCGCTCGATGGCTCGGTGAAGGCCAGCCATCTGCGGGTGAACCTGTTTCCCGACGGCGGCCTGGCGCGACTGCGCGTCTATGGCATGCCCGAATTCGACGCCCATGCTGCGCGCGCCGGGGGCTTCGATCTCGTCGCCGCACTGCACGGCGGCACGGTGGTTGCCGCGAACAACGAGCACTTCGGCCGTGCGGCCAACCTGCTGCTGCCGGGGCGCGGCGTCGACATGGGCGACGGCTGGGAAACCCGGCGCCGCCGAGAGCCCGGCAACGACTGGTGCATCCTGCGCCTTGCGCATGCCGGGGTGATCGAGGAAATCGACGTCGACACCTGCCACTTCAAGGGCAACTACCCGGACCGCTGCTCGATCCAGGCTGCACACGTCGAGGGCGGCACGCCCGATTCGCTGGTCACCCAGTCGATGTTCTGGCCCGAACTGCTGCCGGAGCAGAAGCTGCGGATGGACGCGCAGCACCTGTTCAAGTCGGAGATCCGCCCGCACCAGCCGGTCAGCCACGTCCGCTTCAACCTGTTTCCGGACGGTGGCGTGTCGCGGCTGCGGCTGTACGGGCGAATCGCCTGACCCATCGTTTCGCCAAGGCTCAGGCCGGCTCGGCCGGCGCCTTGTAGACGCTCAGCACGTGCCCATCGGGATCGAGGAAATCGGCGGTCAGGCCGCCGTCGGGCGCGTGCTGCAGCGGCGCGACGATTTCCACCCCACGCTCCGTCAGCAGATCGACGATGCGGGCGATGTCATCGCTGCCGACGTTGAACACCGGAATCGGTGAGCGACCGCGCGGCTCGTCACCGGGAATGAACACCAGGGTCATCGGACCGAGGTCGGACAGCAGGATCTGTTCCGGCGGCTCACCCATGCGTCGCACCGCGAGGCCCAGCACGTCGCGATAGAACGCTTCGGTGCGACCGAGGTCGCGCACGAAGAACACCACGGCACCCAGTTTCGGATCGGAAAACATCGTCGGCTCCAAGGTTCAGGGAAGATTCCCACCCAGTCGTTGCCGCGGCGGCAGAGTCTGTGAGCAAGCGCGGCGCGCGCCCCGTCTCGCGCAGCCTGGGACCCCGTCGCCTCGACGGGGGGTGTCGCGGCATGCGGCCGCATCGCACAGGACCTGCGCGCATCTGTCTACCGGCACGACGACTCGCACAGCGGAGGGAAAGACTCATTGCCCCGACCGCCTCGGCACATGAATGCCAAGCAGATGCCCGTCCGGGTCGGCCACCCCCATGCGGAAACCGGCGATGCGCGCGGGCCCACGGGCCAAGGCGGCACGTTTGAGCCCGCCGTCCCCACCGGCACGCGCAGCAAGCCACGCCTGAAACGGCGCGCGCAGCCCCGCCAGGGACGAATCATCCAGTCGTCGACGCAGGGCTGTCAGCCGCTGACGCAGTGCCGTATCCGGCAGATCAAGCACCTGGCGGATCTCGTCGCGGTCGAGCCCATGCAGGGCCAGCGTCACCACCGCGCGCAGCGAAGCGGGCAGCGCGTGCAACGCCTCCTGCACGGCACGCGACGCGTCGGCGACAGGCACGTTCGCCTGGCCGTCGAGCGAACTGTCCGGCGCGTGCAACGTCGTTGCCCCATCGACGATGTCGTCCGCCGCTTCGTCTTGCCATGCGCGTTCGCGCGCGTGACGTCGACCGGCGCTGCGTGCGCGGAATGCGCCCAGCCGTCGCAGCACACCGCCGAACCACGGCGCATGCGCGTCGTCGACGAGCGGCTGCCGCGCCGACTCGAGCGCCACCAGCAAGGCATCCTGCAGCAGGTCGGCCGCTTCGTCGGCGGTGGCGACATGGCGTCGCGCCAGGCGCAACCATTTCGCGTAGCGGTGTCGCGCCTGATTCACTGCGCTCGCCCGGGCTGCAAACCGATGCGTTCCGCCGGCGCCGTCGCTTCCGGGTCGGCATCCAGCTTCACCCGCTCCACCTGGTCGCCACGCACACGCCAGGCGGCATGGGCGGTGATCACGATCATCGAACGCTCGAAGGTGAGTGACTGCATCACCTGGGTCTCCCAGGGCTGCTCGGAAACCAGATGGGTGACCATCACGTATTCGAGCTTGTCGCCCTCGGGCGCCGCGGGCTCGCCGTCCGCGATTTCCTCGGCTCCACTGCCGGTATCTACCGACAGGCAGCTCTTCGCCGAGTAGTCCACCGACAGCACCCGCTTGCCGTCCTGCGAGACCTTCACCCGGTTGTGTCCGCCGAGCATCATCCTTCCGGGCTCGGGCGTCGCGCTCATGAGGTAGACCAGCCAGCCCTTGCCCTCGTCATCGGCGAGCACGGCCGAATTCACCGCACCACCACAGAACTTCAGCTGCTTGCTCGATTTCGCGGTCTTGAGCGCGCGATAGCGCATCGCCACGTCGGGATCGAGCCCGGTTTCTTCCGCGTCGGCAGAAAGGTTGCCTTCGGTATCGAAGGCCACGCGTCGGGCCCTCGGCTTGCCCAGCAGCGGATCGCGAATGAAGTACACGTATCCGCCGCCGGAGGGATTGGGTACCGCCAGGAAATGCCCCTTGATCGTGGGGTCGATCAGCCCGGTCTGCAGCGCGAAGTCGGTGGCATGCCAGGCCATCTGGTCCTGGTAGTACAGCTCGCGGCCGCGCGCCGCGATGCGATCGATCGCATGCTGCTCCTCGGGTCCCAGCGACGCGGCGGCACCCTCCACCAGCGTCTTCGCATCCGGCTGACAGCCCGGCCGGAACCATGCGTCGCACACGCCGAGCGAGAACTGCATCGCCCACCAGCGCTCGGCCTGGTCCTTGCGTAGTGGAAAGCTCGACTTCTCGTGCTTCGGGTAGCGACCTTCGGCTTCCATGAAGGTCGCACGATCGGCTTGCTGCAGCACCAGCACGCTCTTGACCCAGCCGTCGCCGGTGCTGCGGTCGAACGGGCAATGCCACAGCGATGCGGCGATGTAGGCCGGTGCGCTGGCCGGCAGCGTGACCGCCTGCTGGTCGAAATCCGCGCATCTGTCTGCCGCGTGTTCGCCGCGCGCATCAAGCAGGGCCCGCGGCGATGAGTCGGGCTCAGCCCCCTGCTCGAACAGGGTGATCCGCTCGGTCCAGGTCTCGGCAGATTCACCCCGCGGCACGTAGACGCGATGCAGCGTCTCGTCGATGGCGTTCGCCTCCACTTCGACGAAGTACGGATCGACCTGCCACCCCAAAGCAGGGCGCGCTTGGACGAACGGGGACGCCAGCGCGGCCAGGCAACCCATCGATACCACGGCCATGCGCATTCCCGGTTCTCCCTGCCCTGTCATCGTCATCCTGACGCCAGCTTAGCCGCTGGCCGGCGGCGGCGTCAGCGCAGCGGGCGAATCAGGTACCCGGCAAGGCGATGGTCTGCCGCTGCCATGCGGCAAGAGCGTCTGTCGCCGCGTCCCTTCACGCTGGGGGCATCGCCGGATTCCCGAGGGCGGCCTCGGCCTGCAGCGTTGCGCGACGGGAGGCGGTGCTCGCCAGCAGCTCGGGATAGAACGCATGGAAGGCCTCATCCACCGCCTTGGCGTGCGCGCGCAGCTCGTGCAGGGAAGCGATCAGGCGGTCACCGTTGCGGCTGAGCCGCTGCGCCAGGCGGCCCACCGCCGCGTCCACCGAATCCGCATGGGTGTACGAGCGCAACCAGTCCTGTCGGCGCATGCGACCGGCGACGTCGACCAGTTCCTGCGGGAGCGACGCGTGCATCGAGGCCAGCGCCGCATAGAACCGATCAGCCACGGCGCCGAGCGGCTCCTGGGTGTAGCGCGACCAGTGCCGCGCCAGCACGTGGTCGAGCAGCACATCGAGAGACACCCGCGCGAGCAGCCGGTGCTGCGGCTGGCAGAGCCGGCGCAGCGCGCGAATACGCGGATGCGTGTCGGTGAAGCGATCAACGTGCCGGTGCACCAGCATCTCCAGCACCACCTGCGGACCCAGGTGCGCGGCCTCCTGTGGGCGCAGAAAGTCGCCGAGAAAGGCGCCCACCATCGCCTCGCCGCTGTGGCGGGCGAGGTGCACGTGGGCGAGGTAGTTCACCCTTCGGGCCGAACGTCCAGCGCCACGGCGACCGCATGCTCGGCGTGCAGGCGCGCGGTGTCGAACAGCGGCACGGTGACGTCGTCCGCGCGCACCAGCAGGCCGATCTCGGTGCAGCCGAGGATGATCGCTTCGGCGCCGCCATCCACCAGCTTCTGGATGATGGCGCAGAATTCCGTGCGCGCAGCATCCAGAAACCGTCCCCGGCACAGCTCCTCGTAGATCACCCGGTGCACGGTGTCGCGGTCGGCCTCGTCCGGCACGATCACGTCGAGTCCGTGACGCGCCTGCAGGCGGTCGCGGTAGAACGCCTGCTCCATGGTGAAACGGGTGCCGAGCAGGCCGACACGGCGCAGACCCGCTTGCCGCACGGCCACGCCGGTGGCGTCGGCAATATGCAGCAGCGGAATCGCCACCGACGCCTCGATCGCTTCGGCCACCTTGTGCATGGTGTTGGTGCACAGCACGATCAGCGACGCGCCCGCCGATTCGAGCGTGCGCGCCGCGTCGGCCAGATGCGCGCCGGCTTCGTCCCAGGCGTCGTCGCGCTGCATGCGTTCGATCTCGGCGAAGTCGACGCTGTACAGCACGAGCTTGGCCGAGTGCAGACCACCGAGTCGGCGACCCACCGCCTCGTTGATGAAGCGATAGTACGGCAGCGTCGACTCCCAACTCATGCCGCCGATCAGTCCCAGCGTCTTCATGCGTGCTCGTGTCCCGTCGTGGCTGCGCCCTTCCGGTCAGCATGGCACACATCGTCCCGGGCGCGATGCCTTGCGCGGACGGCGGCGGACCCGGGTAGCATGAGCACGCTGCGCGCGCCCCGCCGCAGACTGACTGCTTTCTCTCACACCACCAGCGAACCCGCTCCGTGCCGACCTTGCCGCTCAGCCCCCTCGATGCCACCACGTTCGCGCCATTCGGCCAGATCATTGCGCCGGAGCACGCCGCACAGCGTTACCCGATCAACGACGGCACCTCCGAGCGCTTCCACGATCTCGCCCGCGTCGACACGGCGTCCGCGGAGGGTCGAACCCTGCTCAGCATCTTCCGTGCTGAACCGCGCAGCCTTCCCTTCCCGGTGCGCATGCTCGAGCGCCATCCGCTCGGCAGCCAGGCGTTCGTGCCGCTCGATCCCTCGACGCGCTATCTGGTGGTGGTGGCCGAGTCCGCGGCGGACGCACCCAAAGCCTTCCTGCTCGAAGGCGGTGTCGGCGTGAACCTGGCCCGCGGCGTGTGGCACCACCCGCTGCTTGCCCTCGATCGCGTCAGCGACTTCCTGGTCATCGACCGCGGCGGCCCCGGCGAGAACTGCGACGAGATCTCGCTGAGCGAGACGTGGACGCTGACGATGTGAGCCAGCGCGCATGCGTGCGTGCAGGACGTGCAAGACGTGCAAGACGTGCAAGCGGAATCGGAACTTGATCGACTCCGGATTTCACGCGCATTCGATCGGGCCGAACCCCGAGGCGTGTCGAGCGGTGCAGCCGGCAGGATGACGCGCTCCGCAGCACCGGGTCGACTACATGGCTCAGGGCCGGCCGGACGCAAGACGACTCAGCGCGTCGATCCAGCCTGCGCGAACCAGCGCGCGATCAGCGCGCGTTCGTCCTCGGTCATCTGGGTGAGATTGCCCGGCGGCATGATCCGCAGCAGAACGGTCTGCTTGTGGATCAGTTCGGCGTGGCGCGCGACGTCATCAACCGTGGCGAAGACCACGCCCTTCGGCGGGGCGGGCATGAGCTGCGGCTGCGCGGCGTGACAGCCGCTGCAGCGCGACTGCAGCACGGCAAGCACCGCCTCCGCGGTGGGCGCTGCGGACGCCGCCTGCTCGGCTCCGGTCGGCGTCTGCGTCGAAGCGTCCGCCAGATCTGTCGCGGCTGCGCGCTCGCCCGACGACGTCGACGCTGGGTTCGAGGTGTCACCCAGCGCAGGCGCGTCCGCCTGCCCGCCGCGGCCACCGCCGAGATCGCTGCCGCGATCACCGCCGAGCCGGGGTGCGATGACTGCCAGCGCCAGCACCAAGGCGACGCCGCCGCCTGCCAGCAGCGACCACAGGCGACCGCCACTGTGCCAGGCCACGAAGAACTGCCGGATCAGCGCGGCGGCGAGCAGGAACAGCACCAGCGCCCAGCCGTTGTGCGGACTGGCCCAGGCAGCGGCGTAGTGCGTGCTCAGCATGGCGAACACGACCGGCAGGGTGAAGTAGGTGTTGTGCACCGAACGCTGCTTGCCGCGCTGGCCATCGAGCGGATTCGGCGACTCGCCCCGCTGCAGCGCATCGACCATGCGACGCTGCCCCGGAATGATCACGAAGAACACGTTTGCGCTCATCCAGGTCGCCAGCACCGCACCGGTCACCAGGTAGGCCGCGCGCCCGCTCAGCAGCGCGGTGGTGGTCAGGCACAGGGCCACCACCAGCACGGCGACGGCCAGACCCAGCCAGCGCTCGCCGGATCCGATCAGGCGGCACAGCGCATCGTAGGCGAACCACCCGCCGGCGATCAGCGCCAGCACCGTGGCGACGCCCTGCACCGGCGTCAGCGCCGCGACCGTCGGGTCGATCAGGTGAATCTGCGGCGAGGCCAGGTAGGTCACGCTCAGCAGCGCGAAGCCGCTCAACCAGGTGGTGTACGACTTCCATTTCGACCAGTGCAGCACCTCCGGCAGTTGCGCCGGCGCCGGCATGAACTTCTGCTTGAGGTAGAAGCCGCCGCCGTGCACCGACCACGACTCGCCGGCGAGGCCCTGCACCGGCTGTTTCGGCGGCGCCAGGCCGCGATCGAGCGCCACGAAGTAGAACGACTCGCCGATCCAGGCAATGGCCGCGACGACGTGCAGCCAGCGCAGCAGGAACGTGCCGGCGTCGAGCAGGAAGGCTTCGATCACGGGCTGGGCTCAGCTGCCGCGGTAGGTACTGTAGCTGTACGGCGACACCAGCAGGGGCACGTGGTAGTGCGCATTCGCATCGGCGATGCCGAAACGCAGGGTCACCACATCGAGAAAGCGCGGCTCGGCCTGCGCCACGCCCAGGCGGGCGAAGTAGGCGCCGACATGGAAATCGATCTCGTACGTGCCCACATGCAGTGCCTCCCCGGCAAGCAGCGGCGCATCGCAGCGCCCGTCGGCGTTGCTGCTGAACTGGCCGAGTGCGTGGCGCGCGCCGTGATCGAGCACGAACAGCTGCAGGCGGATGCCTGCCCCGGGCTGTCCGTGGGCGGTATCGAGGATATGCGTAGTGAGCTTGCCTGAGGCCATGGATCTACCGGGGTCGTGGAAGGAACGAATCAGCGCTGCAGTCGGTGCGCGGCGCCCCTTTAGAGGCCGAACGCCGCGCAGTGCTCGCCGAGTCGATCGACATAGCGCTGCTTGTCTGCAGCCGCGGCGAAGCTGGCTTCGAAGCTGTTCGCCGACAGCTGACGAAGATGGCCCGCATCCAGGCCGAGCGCCGCGCCGGTCTCGCGGAAGTTCTGGTTCATGTAGCCGCCGAAATAGGCGGGGTCGTCCGAATTCACCGTGGCGACGATACCGAGGTCGAGCATCCGGCGCAGGTTGTGCTGATCCATCTTCTCGAACACGCACAGCTTGATGTTGGACAGCGGGCAGACCGTCAGCGGCATGCGCTCCTTCACCAGGCGCTCCACCAGCGCGGCGTCCTGCAGCGACTGCACACCATGGTCGATGCGCTCGACCTTGAGCACGTCGAGCGCGCTCCAGATATAGGCGGGCGGGCCTTCCTCCCCGGCATGGGCGACGACGTGCAGGCCGAGCCGGCGCGCTTCGGCGAATACCCGGGCGAACTTCTCCGGCGGGTGGCCGACCTCGCTGGAATCGAGGCCCACGCCGATGAACTTGCCCAGGTGCGGCTTGGCCTGCTCCAGCGTCGCAAACGCCTCATCCTCACTGAGGTGGCGCAGGAAGCACAGGATCAGCTCGGCGCGCACGCCCAGTTCACCGGCGGCCCGGTCGCAGGCCCGCTTGAGCCCGTCGATCACGGTGTCGAACGCCACCCCACGCTCGGTGTGGGTCTGCGGATCGAAGAACATCTCGACGTGGACGACGTGATCGGCCTGGGCCCGCAGCAGATACGCCCAGGCCATGTCGAAGAAATCCTGCTCGGTCTGCAGCACGCTGGCGCCTGCGTAGTAGATGTCGAGGAAGCTCTGCAGGTTGTGGAAGTCGTAGGCCGCGCGCAGCGACTCCACGTCGGCGTAGGGCAGCGCAATGCCGTTGCGCTGGGCCATCGCGAACATCAGTTCGGGCTCGAGCGACCCTTCGATGTGCATGTGCAGTTCGGCCTTGGGCAGACCGTGGAGAAACTCGGCAAGGCGATCGGGCGCGAGGACAGCGCTCATGGAGGCATCCGGTCAGAAGCGATGGACGCAGTCTGCACGATGCCGACGACGGGGCAAAGCGTCCTTCCACGCGGCCGCGCCACCGGGCCGCCCATGCAGGCTCGCATCGGCATTCGACGACGCAGCCGGCAGACCGCCCCACTCCATGGCGCGGCCCGGGGCCGCGCGCTAACCTTGCCGCATGACGACGAGTTTCATCCTCAATGAGCAAACCATCGCGCTGGACGGCGACGATCCCCGCGAATCGCTCCTGCGCTGGCTGAAGCGCCGCCAGCTGCACGGCACCAAGGAAGGCTGCGCCGACGGCGACTGCGGCGCCTGTACCGTGGTGCTGCTGGAACCGGGCAACGACGGTCGCACCGAGGCGCGCGCGGTGAACAGCTGCCTGCTGCCGGTCGGACTGCTGCCTGGACGCACCGTGCTGACGGTGGAAGGGCTGTCCAGGGGAAATGCTCTGCATCCGGTGCAGCAGGCGATGGTCGACTGCGCGGGATCGCAATGCGGCTACTGCACACCGGGTTTCGTCATGAGCCTGTTTGCCGGCCATGCCGCCGGCGAGCTCGACGATGGCTGCTTCGAAGGCAACCTGTGTCGCTGCACCGGCTACCTGCCGATCCGGGCCGCGGCAGGGCGGCTTCGTGACCTGCCTGCACCCATCGATGAGGCACCGGGATCGCCGAACCCGGCGCGCCAGGCGCTGCCCGCCGTCGAACTGGGCACGCTGCACTCGCCGACAACGATCGACGACGCGCTGGCGCTGCGCGCACGCCTGCCCGGCGCACGCTGGGTCGCCGGTGGTACCGACCTCGGCGTCGATCTCAGCCACGGCCGCGATGTCGGCGCTGCGTTGATTGCCCTCGATCGCATCGAGGCCCTGCAGGGACTCGACGTGCACGACGATCAGGTGGTGATCGGCGCCGGCGTGCCGCTTCGCCGACTGGAGCGCGCCCTGCACGGCATATTTCCGTCGCTGGACGCCATGCTGCACGCCTTCGCCGCGCGCCAAGTGCGCAACCGGGCGACCGTGGGCGGCAACCTCGGCACCGCGTCACCGATCGGTGATCTGCTGCCCTGGCTGCTGGCGCTCGACGCCACGGTGCACTGCGCAGGCCCGCAAGGCACGCGGGCGTTGCCGATCGACCGCTTCTTCCTCGGTTACCGCAAGACTGCGCGACACGACGACGAATTGATCACCCACATCGTGGTGCCGCGGCGCGCGGACACGCGTGCGGCCAGCTACAAGGTCGCGAAGCGACAGAGTGACGACATCAGCATCGTGGCGAGCGTATTCGCGCTTGCGTTCGATGCGACACGCGCGGTGACGCACGCGCGGCTCGCCTTCGGCGGCGTCGCCGCGGTGCCCCTGCGCGCGCACGACGCCGAGCAGCGCCTGCTCGGCAGCACGCTCGATCGCAGCACGGTGGACGCAGTGGGCGCACTGCTGCGCGCCGCCTTCACTCCGCTCGATGACCACCGCAGCAGTGCAGCCTACCGCCGCGCGCTGTGCGACAACCTGTTCGCCAAATTCGTCGAGGAACATTGCAGCGATCTCCTGCCGGCGAGCGCGGCATGAACGACGTCGCCCGACCACACCGGCACGCGGCAGACAGCGCGGCCTCGGCCCGCGCGCCCAGCCATGAGAGTGCGATCGGCCATGTCACCGGGCGCGCGGTCTACACCGACGAGCAGCACGCGCCGACCGGCATGCTCAGCCTGTACCCGGTGCAGGCGCTGCACGCGCACGCGCGAATCATCGCGATCGACGTCCACGCGGCGCAGGCGATGCCGGGTGTGCACGCGGTGCTCACCGCCGCCGACATCCCCGGGGTCAACGACACCGGGCCGATCCTGCACGACGAACCGCTGATCCCGACCGACGAAGTCATGTTCTACGGCCAGCCGGTCGCGTGGGTGGTGGCCGACGACGAGTCGCTCGCCCGCACGGCAGCGAAACACGTGGTCGTGACCTACGAGGCCCTGCCCGCCTGCCTGGGTATCGCCGAGGCGATCGCGACCGGGTCGTTCCATCTGCCGCCGGCGCGCGTTGCGCGCGGCGACGCCGGCTCTGCCTTGACCGACGCGACGCATCGCGTCGAGGGCTCGCTCGATATCGGCGGCCAGGACCACTTCTATCTCGAGACCCAGGCAAGCTGGGTGCAGGTCGACGGCGAAGGCATCGTCCAGGTGGTCGCCTCCACCCAGCATCCGAGCGAGACCCAGGCCATGGTCGCGCATGTGCTCGGCCTGCCTGCGCACCGCGTCGTGTGCCGCTGCCTGCGCATGGGTGGCGGCTTCGGCGGCAAGGAAACCCAGGCCAATCCCTATGCGGCAGTGGCCGCGCTGGCGGCCTGGCACTGCCGCCGTCCGGTGCGCATCAAGCTGCTGCGCAGCCTCGACATGCAGCTGACCGGGAAACGCCATCCCTTCCACGCGCGCTACGAGGCAGGCTTCGACGACGAGGGCATGCTGCAGGCCCTGCGCGTCGAGCTCACCGCTGACGGCGGCTGGAGCTGCGATCTGTCGCCGCCGGTGCTGATGCGCGCCATGGTGCACGTCGACAACGCGTACTTCATCCCGCACGTGGAGATCGTCGGCCGCATCGCGAAGACGCACGTGGCCTCGAACACCGCGTTCCGCGGCTTTGGCGGCCCGCAGGGCATGCTGGTCGGCGAGGAAGTACTCGACCACGTCGCCCGCCACCTCGGGCTGCCGGCGGAGATCGTGCGTGCGCGCAACTTCTACCGCGCTGCCTCGACGCCGGACCACAACACCACGCCCTACGGGCAGCCGGTCGTCGACAACGAACTGCCGCGACTGTGGGCCCAGCACCTCGAAGGCAGCGGCTACGCTGCGCGGCGGCGCGAGATCGAGGCCTTCAATGACCGCCACGCGTCGACCAAACGCGGGCTCGCGATCACCCCGGTGAAGTTCGGCATCTCGTTCAACAAGACCGAGTACAACCAGGCCGGTGCCTTGGTGCACATCTATACCGACGGCAGCGTGCAGCTGAATCATGGCGGCACCGAGATGGGCCAGGGCCTGCACACCAAGATGATCGCGGTCGCCGCACGGGCGCTCGGCATCGCGCGCGCGCGCATCCAGATCATGACCACCGCCACCGACAAGGTGCCGAATACGTCGGCGACCGCGGCCAGCAGCGGATCCGACCTCAACGGCCAGGCCGTGCGTGCTGCCTGCGAGATCCTGCTGGATCGGCTGCGTCCGATGGCCGCCGAGCTGCTCGGCGAGCCCGACGCGGACATCGATTTCGTCGACGGTGTCGCGCGCGTTCGCGAGGCGCCCGATCGCAGCGTGCCGTTCGAATCGGTGGTGCAAGCCGCCTACACGCGCCGCATCAGCCTCTCGGCCACCGGCTACTACCGCACGCCGGGACTGAGCTGGGATGCCGCGAAGGGATTCGGCCATCCGTTCTACTACTTCGCCTTCGGCGCGGCCGTCAGCGAAGTGGAGGTCTGCGGGCACACCGGCGTGCACCGGCTGCTGCGCGTGGACATCCTGCACGACGTCGGCGACAGCCTGAACGAGAAGATCGACCTCGGGCAGATCGAAGGCGGATTCGTCCAGGGCATGGGCTGGTTGACCTGCGAGGAGCTGCGCTGGAACGGCGAAGGTCGCCTGCTCACCGATGCACCGAGCACGTACAAGATTCCCACCGTGGGCGAGGTGCCGGAGGACGTGCGGGTTGCCCTGTATCGCCGCGAGCACGCGCCGACGACCTCGGTGATCTTCGGCAGCAAGGCCGTCGGCGAGCCGCCGTTCATGCTCGCCCTGTCGGTGCGCGAAGCGCTGCGCGATGCAGTCGCTGCGTTTGCGCCGGACGCACCGAAGCGGGTCGCCCTCGGCGCACCGGCCACACCCGAAGCCATCTATCGCGCCATCGAGCGCGTGCGCGAGCGTCCGGCTTGAGCGAATCGCTGGTTCGGCAGCTGGTGTCGTGGCTGGCCGACGGCCCGGTGATCGTGGCCAGCGTCGTCGACGCGCGCGGTGCGACGCCGCGCAAGCGCCACAGCCACATGCTGATCCGCATCTCGGACGAACCATCCGCCACGTTCGAATCGGTCGGCGGCGGCGAGGCCGAATCGCGGGTGATCGACGCGGCACGTCGTTTGCTCCAGGAGGGCGCAGCCTCGAGCCGTGTACGCATCGATCTCGACGGCAGCGCCGGCGCGGCAGGCATCTGTGGCGGACACATGGACATCCTGCTGCATCGCTGGGCGGGCGATTCGGATCTCCGCTGCGCCGAAGCCCTCGCGGCACGCTTGCGCGCCGGCGAGGCGGTGTCCCTGCATCGCGACGCGGAGGCCGATGGCGCGGCGCATTGCCGCGTCGATCCCGACGATCGATTGCTCATCATCGGCGGCGGCCACTGCGGGCTGGCCCTGCACCAGATGGCCCGACACCTCGACTTCGACCTGTGCGTGTTCGACGAGCGTGTGGACTTCGCGAACGCCGACCGCTTCCCCGATACGCTTTGCCTGCACGGCACATTCGACATGTTGCAGCAGGCCCTCGACACACCACGCCGGGTGCTTGCCGTGCTGCTCAGTCGCGACTTCGCCACCGACCTCGGCGCGCTGCAGCAGTTGGCCGCGCGGCCACCCGCCTTCATCGGCATGATGGGCAGCCGACGTCGCATCCATCAGGTGCGCACGGCGCTGGTCGAACGTCTGGGCGACCGCGCCGCCCAGGATCTCGAGCGCGTCCACGCGCCGATAGGACTCGACATCGGCGCCCACACGCCGCACGAGATCGCCATCAGCGTGCTCGCGGAACTGATTGCCTGGCGCCATGCGTCGGCGCAAGCGCCACCGGCCTGACTCGCCGTCCCTGCCGCCGCGATTGAACCCAGGGCTACCTCAGTGCGAACCTGAGCGCGGTGATGCGGTCGTAGTCATTGAGGCGGGCGTTGCCGCTGGCGCTCCGGTGCACGATGCGGGCTTCCTCTGCACCAAGCGATGAGAGCGTGGCACCGCGCAAGGCCTCGCCGCCCCGATATCGAGGCCCGATATCGAGGCCCGGTATCGAAATCCGGCATCGCCGCCCGCCGATGGCCTTGCGTCTGACCATCCGCGGCATCACGAGGCGCGACGAGACGGAGACGCGCTCCCTCAGCTATCCGGAGGAATCCAAATGCTGCAACGAATCGAAGGACTTCCCGACACCGTGCTGGGCATCACCGCCACCGGCACGGTGACCGCGCACGACTATGAGACGGTGTTGATCCCCGCCGTCGAGGCGCTGCTCGCCCGCCATCAAAAGATTCGCTTCCTTTACCACTTCGACGCCGCGTTCAGCGGCTTCGAGTTCGGCGCGATCTGGGATGACGCGAAGATCGGCATGCGCCACCTCAGCGGCTGGGAGCGCATTGCCGTGGTTTCCGACATGGAGTGGCTGCGCACCAGCGTGCGCCTGTTCGGCCTCGCCCTGCCGGCCGAGGTGCGCGTGTTCAGCCTCGATGCGCTGGATGAGGCGAAGCGCTGGGTGTCGGACGCCTCGCCCTGAGTCATCGGTGACGACTGCCGGTCAGCCCGGGTCCGCGGTCGGCGCGTCGGACGATCCCTGCTGTTTCGCGTCGTTCCTCTGTGAGTCGTCCTGCCTGGCGGCGACGCGCTCCAGCAAATCGAGCACCGACTTCGGCAGGGTGATGTGGGTGTCGTTCTGCGGGAACGGAATCGTGTAGCCCGACTCGGCCAGTTCGCGATGCACACGTTCGACCAGATCCGAGCGTGTCACCAGATAGTCGGGCGTTTTCACCCAGGCTCGCAGCACCAGGTTCACGCTGCTGTCGGCCAGTTCGCCGACCACCACGTCGGTGGCCGGATCGTCCAGCACCTTGTCGTGCGCCCTGGCGATCTCGAGCAATTTTTCGCGTGCGCCGCGAATGTCGTCGCCGTAGTCGACGCCGACCGGAATGTCGATGCGCCGGGTCGGATTTGCGGTGATATTGGTGATCGGCTCGGCAGTAATCAGGCTGTTCGGCAAGGTGACGACGTGATTCTCGGGCGTACGCAGCGTGGTCTGGAACAGTCGAACCTGCACCACCACCCCACTGACGCCGGCGATCTGCACGAAGTCGCCGGCGCGGAACGGTCGCAGGACGATCAGCAGCACGCCCGCTGCGATGTTCGACAGCGAATCCTTCATCGCCAGACCGACGGCCAGACCGGCCGCACCCATCACCGCCAGCAGCGAGGTAGGCGGCACACCGAGCATGTCGAGCGAAGTCACCAGCACCAGCACCAGCACGGCGGCCTGGATCAGGTTGCCGACGAAGGCGGCGAGAATGGCCTCCATCTGCATCCGCTCCAGCATGCGCTTCATCGCGCGCGAGGCGCGCCGCGCCAGCCACAGCCCGACGACCCAGATGAGCAGCGCGAAGAACACCCTGCTGCCCCAGGTGATGGCGATTGGTACCCAGTTGATCTGTTCTACCACGTTGTCGATCGCTTCCAAGACGGAGACTCCCATGCCCTGCCGACGCAGGGATCCTTGTGCAACAGGCCTTCATTTTAGCCGGTCGGCGTGTGCTGATCGTGAGGCAGGGCCGACTTAGCTTTCAGGTTCATCGGAAGGTGAGGTCGATCCGGCCGCGACGCCGAGATCCGGCACGACGGCCCGGGCAGGCTGCACGATCCAGCGCCCGCGCAACCTCGCCAACACCGGGGGCGCCGCAGATGGGTTGTGGCCCTGAGACGGTTCCCACTCCTGACGATTGGCCCGCGGCGAGGCACAATGCGCCGCATGCAAAGGCTCAGATACTTCCTCTCGCTGCTCGGCGTGCTCACGGCACTGGTCCTGCCCGGTGCGCAAGGCGTTCGTGCCGAAGCCGTTCGCAGCGGCGATGCGTCGGCCTGGATGCCGAGGCCGGCAGAAAGCGCGCTGCGGGTGCTGAGCTGGAACGTCGCACGCGACGATTTCTTCCAGGGCGGTCCGCGCGCCCGCGCGCTGCTGGCCGCCGCCGCCCCCGACGTGCTGCTGCTGGACGAAATGCCCGAGGACGCCACGCCTGAGGCCGTCCGTGCGTTCATCCACGATGCCCTGCCGGGCGCCGACTGGCAGGTGGTGCTCGGTGACGTGGGCGGCAATCGCGAGCGCGGCTCGATTGTCGCGCGCTGGCCGCTGGTCCGGATCAAGCACTTCGACGCCCTGCACTACACGCGACAGCAGCGGGATCGCTGGATCAGTGCCGCGGGCCCAAAGGCGGACAAGCTGAGGGCGACGCTGCCGGCCGGTGTCGCCGCAGCGGGCGCAATCGCCGACGTCGCGGGCCGGCAGCTGCTGTTCGTGTCCTTCGACATGCAGTGCTGTGGCGACGCGCCGGATGCCTGGGAGGAAGCACGTCGTCGCGCCGAAGCGCGGCTGATCCGCGAGGCCATCGCTCGTACGCTGGCCGAACACCGTGTCGACGCCATCGTACTGGCTGGCGACGCCAACAACGTGCAGAACGACCAGGTCATCCGACTGCTGCAGGGCGAAGCGCCAGCGCTGCAGAACACGCGGCCGCAGCGTGAAGACGGCAGCGACTGGACCTGGGACGGCCGCGGCACGCCGTTCGCGTCGAAAAAGATCGACCACATGCTGCACAGCGATCAGTTGCGCCCCCTCGCCGCTCGGCTGCTGGACACCGAGTTCTGGCCCGAGTCTCTGCTGCGCGCGCAGCGGCTGAGCGAGGACGCGTCGAAGCTGCAGTCGCCGCACCGACCGATCGTGGTCGATTTCGCCTTGGTCGAGCAGAAAGACTGACTCGCATTCGGCAGTCGTCGGGACGCCGGTCGGTCGCTCAGCACTTTCGTTGAGTCCGCGTGCGCGAGGTCTCGCGCCACAGGCGGCATGCCACGCAGCTCAGCCCACCCATCGGTTCGGCAGGCGGCCGACCCTACGTCGTGGCTGCAGCAGCCATGCGCATGGGCCTGTGCGCAGGCGAGGGCCCATCTGCAGGTCCGTCAGGGTTGAGACAAGGCGGCCTGCAAGCGTGCTGCGCGTCGCGCGCGCGGATTGGCCGACCCGAACTGCTCGGCTAGCGTGTCGAGCGCGTCGTTCGCCAACGGCCGCGCATCGTCCGCCCGCCCCTGTGCGTGCAAGGCCTCGCCCAGAACCAGCCTCGCCATCGCAACCCGCCAATCGCGATCGCCGAGTCGCGCCTGCGCCATGTCGAGTGCCGAGCGGGCCAGGCCCAGAGCTCGTTGCGCGTCACCCTCGCGCAACGCTATCTCGGACAGAAGAGCGAGCGAGTCGGCCAGCACCTCGTGTCCATCCGGCCATCGCGCCGCCGCAATCTCCCGCGCCGCCGTGGCATCTGCATCGGCTGCCGCGAGGTCGTGCGTCGCCAGTTCGGCATGCGCCATCGCATTGAGCAGAATGGCCATCCTGGGATGCTGCGCGCCGTGAACGGAGACGAACACTGGGCGCACTAGCCGGTAGAGATCCAGGGCGTCTCCGGGGCGATCCAGATTCATCATGGTGCGTCCGATGTTGTAGCGAGCGACGGCGACTTCCGGATGCTCCGCGCCCAACGTCGCGATGCGTATCGCCAGAGCCTCCTGCAGGTGCGGCAGCGCTTCCTCGGCGCGACCCTGCTGATTGATGCTCACGGCCAGATTGTTGAGTGCTGTGGCGGTATCCGGATGGTGATCACCGAGCACCGCGCGATACACGCCGGCGGTGTACAGGAACTCGGATTCGGCGGCCGCGTAGTCGCCTTTTCGAATCAGTACCGAACCCAGATTGTTGCGCGCATTGGCGAGCAGCAGCGGATCGTTGCTGGCGTATTGCAGCCGCAGCCTCAGCACGTTTCGGTAGTGCTGCTCGGCCGCTTGATGATTGCCGCGATCCTGCTCGATCCCTGCCAGTGCATTGAGCAACGCAGCGCGATCAGCCGGCTCGACCGGCACGTCGGGCCGCGACTGGAGGGCAAGCGCCCGCTCGAGTTCCTCCAGTGCGGCGTCGCGCTCGCCACGCGCGCGCAAGATCAGCCCCAGCGAAGTGCGTGCGCGGGCCACCTCGGCGTGCATCGCACCGTGAAGTGCCATGCGCATCGCCAGTGCCTCGCGTTGCGCGGCCTCGGCCTGCTCGTAGCGACCAAGTTCGCGATGAAGACTCGCCATGCGGGACAGCGCAGCCGCCGTCGCCGGCGAGCCCGCAGGGGCTTGCTCCCTCCACAGACTCAGCGCGTCCTCCTGCAGGGCCAGGCCTTCCTCGAACAAGCCCAGGCGCCGATACACCTCGGCGATCGTGTCCATCAGGGTCGCGCGCGTTTCGGGGTCGTCGTCCAGCCCGTCGCGCAGACGCTTCGCGCCTTCGTCCAGCACCGCCCGCGCGGTGAGGTCGCGACCGAGTGACTGCGCGGGGTCGGACACCTCGAACACGTCGATCAGAAAGGCGGTCACTCGCTGTGCGCGGGCGCGCTCCAGTTCGGCACGCTGCAGTGCCGCCTCGGTGGTGCGCATCTGCTGCCACAGCCCGACCGAGAACACGCCGGCCGAGAGCAGCAGCGCGCCCGCCACCGCGCTGCCCAGGCGGTGTCGGCGAAGGAACCGGTTCAGCCGGTAGAGACTGCCGGGCGGTGCGGCCAGCAAGGGTTGGTGGCGACGCTGGCGCTCGATGTCATCCATCAGCGCGGCCACGGTCGCGTAGCGGCGATCGGGCTCTTTCGCGATCGCTTTCAGGATGATCCAGTCGAGCCCACCGCGCAGATCGCGCCATGCGGCGCCGGCAGGCGCGCGCGCCGCCCTGTCTCCGCTCGCGCGCGCGGACAGCTTGCGTGCGTGCTCACTCGGTGTCGGCGGATCGGCGTCACGAATCGCCCGCTGGATGTCCAGCGCATCGCCGCGCAGCGACGTCGTATCGAAGGGCAACGCACCCACCATAAGCTGGTACAGCAGCACGCCCAGCGCGTAGACGTCGGTGCGGGTATCCACCGGCAGGCGTCCTCCGGATGCCTGTTCCGGGCTCATGTAGACAGGCGTGCCCACCAACAGGCCGGTCTCGGTGGACAGGCCCGTCTCGTCCGGCTGTGCGTCGACGGCCTTGGCAATGCCGAAGTCGATCACCTTGAGCTGGGGCTGGCCGTCCACGTCCGCCACCAGCACGTTCGAAGGTTTGAGGTCACGATGGATCACCCCGCGCTGGTGGGCATGCGCCACGGCGCTGCACAGCTGGGCGAACAACTGCAGGCGCGCGTCGGTGTCGAGCGCATGCTCCGCGGCGTAGCGGTCGATGGGCACGCCGCGCACCAGCTCCATCACGAAGTACGAGCGCCCGTCTGCACTGGTGCCGGCCGCGAACGCGCTGGCGATGTGCGGATGCTGCATCGACGCCAGCGCCTGTCGCTCGTACTGGAAGCGCGCGACGATGCGGTCGCTGTCCATGCCGCGGCGGATCAGCTTGAGCGCGACGGGCCGCCGCAGCGACGACAGGTCGCTGGCGAGAAAAACGCTGCCCATCCCGCCCTGGCCGATCAGCGCCTCGATCCTGAACGTGTCGATGCACTGACCGACCAGCGATGCGTCCGCCGTGGTGGTCGGCACGGCGGGCTCGAGAAACCCCTCGCTGTCGTCGTGCGCCCGCAGCAGCGCACCGAGCTCGGCGCGCAGAGCCTCATCGTCCCCGCATGCGGCGTCGAGGTACGCTTGCCGATCGTCAGCCGGGCGTTCAAGTGCTTCGTGGAACAGGGCCCAGAGACGCTGCCAACCCTCCGTCGTCATGACGACGCATCAGAACCTGAGTTCTGCCCCACCGCCCGGCGCAGCCAGGCTTTCGCCGCGACCCAGTCTCGGCTGACGGTGCGCAGGGTGAGACCGAGCGATTGCGCGGTCTCCTCGAGACTCAACCCGACGAAGTAGCGCAACTTGACCACCCTCGCCATGCGCACGTCGTGTTCCTCCAGCTTCTCCAGCGCCTGGTCGATGGCGAGCAGTTCGGCGCCGCGTGCATCGTCAGGCCCGGCGCCGGGGTCGGCCACGTCCTCGGCGTCGAGCGACACACGCTCGTCCGCGCCACCGTGACGCAGTCGCCCGGCGCGGCGCGCGCGCTCCACCAGAATGCGCCGCATGGCTTCAGCGGCGGCCGCGAAGAAATGCCCGCGGTTTTCCCACGAAGGATCACCGCGCACGAGACGCAGATAGGCTTCGTGCACCAAGGCCGTCGGCTGCAGGGTCTGCGGGCCCTCGTGGCGCATGCGTGCATGCGCCAGCTTGCGCAGCTCGTCGTAGACCAGCGGCAGCAGCCGGTCGCTGGCGCCCGCTTCGTCATCGCCGACCGCGCGCAACAGTGCCGTGACGTCCTGGGTTTCGTCGACCACCCGCGGCTTTCCCGCTGCGCCCGAAGCGTTGCGACCACCCTACCACCGGCGGTCGCTGCCTCACAGCCTGTCGTTGCGTGGGCGCGCATCTAGAACGGACACGCGGTACCGGAGGGCTGGGTCAGGCGCACGTAGGCCAAGTCACCGCTGCCGTAGCCCGGGACCACAGAGCTCCAGCTGAAGTCGGCGCTGCCGCATCCGGTGAAACGCATGGTGAGGGTACCCCACGGCCGCAGGTCGACCTCGCTGGCGTTGAACAGGCTGCCGAATCGGGTGGTGCCGGCCGGATACAGCATCGACGCGGTGAGCGTCGTGCCGTCGAACGCCGTCTCGCCGGCAATCGCCCAGAACAGCTCACCCTGCGGTGTATACGAATACAGCACCACGACGACCGAACCGTCCGGCTGGAACTGCAGGAAGACACCCTCGCCCGAGCGATCCGGCGCGTACCAGCCGCCCGACAGGCCGGCGAACGGACCGGGCGCGCCCGCACAGGGCACCACCCGGGTGAGTCGCTGCGCCTGCACCGCGAGCGGCTCGAAGTCGTGGCCAGGTTCTGGATCAAACGTCAGTCGGCCCGGGCGCTCGCCAGCTTCGCAGTCAGGAAACACCAGCGACAGGCCGCCGACACGCTGGCGGGTGATCGCATCGGCGTCGAAGGCCGCGCCGAAGCGCCCGCCCGACGTCAGGTCGAGGTCGTCGACCACGACCGAATTGCCGACCACCTGCCCGAGCCCGGTAAACCAGGCCATGCCGCCATTCGGCCCATAGGTGAACACCGACACCGTGGCCAGCCCGCCGCCGATCAGGTCGACAAACACGCCCTCGCCCGATCTCGATGTGTCGTAGTAGGCGGCGGTTTGCGCGCTGCCGATGTCCGGGCCGCCCTGCACCTCGACCGCGCCCGAATCGCAGCGGAACACGCCGTCGCCGTCGCCATCCTGCGGCCGGCCCAGGCCGCGCACGTCGCGATATCCGCATGGCAATACCGCCTCGACGCCGGAAGCGGTCGGCAGGAAGACCAGACCGAACGGGCCGCGATCGACCGCGACGCTGTCCGGGCTCAAGCCGCGGATGCCGTTGGCGTCCGGCGCGAGCAGGCCCGGCGCCGACGTGATCAGGTCGTTGGGATGGGTGAACGCGCAGCTGTCATCGGTGGCGACGTTGGCGCCGAGCGACTGGAACGCGCCGCTGCCGAAATCGGCGCAGAGTGTCTTGGTCGAGGATTTCGATGCTTGGCGATCGCTGCTGCTGCCGCCCACGACGATCAGGTTGCCGAGAAATTCGACCTCAGCCGTGCTGTTCAGGACGCGCGCTCCGGGCAGAGCGTAGATCGTGTTGTGCAGCTGGCGCATGAGCCCGGACGGATTCTCGATGCGCTGGGTTAGGCAGCCGTCGCCTTCCAGGGAGTTGCCGCGCAAGGTGACCTGCTCTCCTGCGCCACCCAGGACGACGTTGAGGTCGCAGCCGGCTACATCGGCCACGTTCTCAAAGAAGGTCGTCTCTTCGACCTCGGCCATCCCCCGCAGGCTCAGGGCGCCACCGCGGCTCGATGCCTGATTCTGGATGAAGTGCGAAACGCGAAGGCTCAAAGACTGATCGCTGAATATGGCACCGCCTTCGACGGCTGACTGTCCCTCGAAATAGTTCGCCGTAATCGCAGACTGACTTCCCAATGCAGCCAGCGCGCCGCCGCGCATCGCCATGTTGTTGTAGAACTCCACGGCAAAAGCATGGACCTGTGCTCCATCGGCATAGATCGCTCCGCCATCCCCGCCCGACCTGCACTCCCGGAAGATCGAGAAGTCGAGCCTGATCTCGCCACCCTGGTTCACGGCGATGCACCCTCCATTGGCAGCGCTCGAGAAGCCGATGAGTTCAACCTGACGCAAAAGCAGAGTCCCACCATTGGCCACCTCGACGAGACGGAAGTCCGAACTCATGCCGCCTCCGAGCAGGCGCGCGTTGCTGGTGTCCGGGTAGTGGGAGGCTCGCGCCAGCGTCACGGTGCCGAAAACGGGCGGGAGGGCAGATCCCGAGTCCATCAACTCATCGAGTTGGATGGCGTTCTGCAGTTCGAGGATGTAGTGAACGTCGCGATCGAGATTGGATTGGACAATGCCATCGCGCAGCTCGGCGGGGGTTCTCACGGGAATCGTGACCGATGCCTGCGCGCACGCACCGAACGACGCCATCCCGCCCAAGAGCGCCAGCAACCACGTCAGCCAGAATCGCCGGCCCCGGCCGGAACCGAATGGTTTGTTGCCCTGCTTCATCGCGCACATGCCCTGCTCCTCACCCACGCCACCGCGGCGTTGTTTCCCTTCCATGCGCCGTGCGCAGGGAAAACTGGACATCCGCGGTCTGCACATCTGCATTCGCTGGACGTTCGACAAGGCGTACTCGTGCCGGCGAACTCACGTGCGCTCGGCCATATCGGCATCGTCGGCTACACTCGCGTATCACTCTGCACACGGAGACGAGTGATGCGACCAAGCGACAACAGCGCGAACGCGGGGCCGGATTCCGGCCAGAACGAATCCATGGCCGACCTGCTCGGCAAGCTGGGCGGCGGCGATGCGGCGCGATCCGCGGGCCTGCTGGTGGGCGTCATGTCCCTGGTCCAGCACATCGGCGGCTTCGATTCGCTGATCCGGACGCTGCAGCAGCGCGGCATGGGCGGCGCGGCGCAGTCATGGCTGTCCACCGGGTCGAACACGCCGCTCGATCCCGGCCAGGTTAACAAGCTGTTTGGTGCCGACGCCGTCACCACCCTGGCGCGCCAGACCGGCATGGAGGCGCAGGATGCCGTCACCGCGGTCGGTGTGCTGGTGCCGGCGCTGGTCGACCAGTTCAGCCCCCGGGGCAAACTGGCGAGCAACCATCAGGCCATGCTGGATCAGAGTCTCGGCCTGTTCGCCCGCACGCTGCGTTGAACGCGAACGCGACGACGGACGCCGAATCCGACGCAGCGACCCGGCGGCCCACCATCTGGGTGGACGCGGACGCCTGCCCGCGCGTCATCAAGGACATCCTCTTCCGCGCCGCCGATCGCGTCCCCATCCAACTGGTGCTGGTGGCGAACCAGCCACTCGCCGTGCCGCGACGACCCAACGTGCGCAGCATCACCGTACCCAGCGGGCTGGACGCCGCCGACTCCGAGATCGTTGCCCGCTCCGCGGCGGGCGACCTGGTCATCACCGCGGACATTCCGCTCGCCGCTGAGGTGGTGGCCAAGGGCGTGACCGCCGTGAACCCGCGCGGCGAGCTGTACACGGCCGAGAGCGTGCGTCAGCACCTGTCGATGCGCAATTTCATGGATCAGCTGCGCGGCGCCGGCGTCGAGACCGGCGGTCCGCCGCCATTCCACGCGCGCGACCGGCAGGCCTTCGCAAACCAGCTCGACCGCTGGCTGGCGCGGCTGCCGCGCTGAGGCTGCGCAGGACAGATCCACTTCGTCGTATGGGCCGGCAACAGACCCGGGGCCGCCCGTCGTAATAGTTGGACACCCACAGACGGAAACACGAACAAGAGCCAGGCGCGGCGACCCAGTATCGGTCACTCTCGAATGTCGTGCAGGTCGCACCTCAAGCCGGAGTCATTAAGCGGGCCGCTACGATGCGCTGAACGTGAAGAGGGGCCACGGCCTGTCGGGATCGTTCGTCGCGCCAAAGGTGCTCGCGTCCGCGGCCCGGGCCTAGGTCGGCAGAACTTCCTGCCCGTAATAGTTGGACACCCACAGACGGAAACACGAACAAGAGCCAGACGCGGCGGCCCAGCTTCCGTCACTCTCGAATGTCGTGCAGGTCGCACCTCAAGCCGGAGTCACTAAGCGAGCCGCTACGATGCGCTGAACGTGAAGAGGCGCCACGGCCTGACGAGATCGCTCGTGGAACCAAAGGTGCTCGCGCCCGCGGCCCGGGCCTAGGTCGGCAGCACTTCCTGCCTGCGCACCATCAACCAGCGCTGGCCGATCGCACGTGCCTTGTCGCGCAGTGACTCCGCGCTGCCTATCGCACGGAAGTAGCGGGACTCGATGCCACGCACCTGACGCTTCCAGGTCTTCTCGTCCAGTCCTCGCGGAAGTGGAGGAGGCGCTTCCGCGGCAATGACGCCGCGTTTGGCCGGATGCAACTGACGGCCAGTCCAATCGACGAGACGGATGTAGGCCTCTTCAGTCATCGGAAGAAATCCGATCATGGCAGGGCCGGCGACCGGTTCGATCGACGATGAGTGATCCGGTGATCGAGACTGTAGGCGCCGCTGAATCGACGTGTGGTGCGAGGTGCGCAGGTCCGGCGCCGCGCCGGCACGGACAGGGTTCAGATCCACATACGTCATGCACCCCAGCACGGCGGCATCATCCAGAAGTGCCTGGCATTTGAATCGACCCTCCCAGAATCGTCCGGTGCAGCAGTCCTCGCCGTTCGCACGGCGGGCGATGGGCTCCGAGAGGCAGCGCATGAACCAGGACAGATCGCCCAGGCGTTGGCGCAGCTCAACGAGGCGATCGGGGTTGGCTAGCACCCGTTGCACCTTGCGCCGACAGCCTTCGGGGTCGACCTGGCCGTTCACCGTAGCCGGGAACAGCCGGACCCAGCGCGTCGCAATTTCTTCGTCGCCCCAAGCTACGCTGAGCGCCGGATCAACCCTTACCACGACGTGGACATGGTTGCTCATCACTGCGTAGGCCAGGACCGAGGCCGCGAAGACCTCAGCCAGCTCGAGCAATCGATCTTCGATCCACTGTTTGCGGTGATCGAAGTTGCGTCCGCTGAACGCATCCTCTCCGCACAGAAACGCCCGACGGACACAGCGCGAGACGCAGTGGTACGTCCCCGGCCCGGATGAATCGATCAGTAGCGAACGCGCGTAGCCCATGGCGAAAGCTTCGCGCGCCCCACCAGACGCCACCATCAGAATCGCGCCCAGAGACTACTCAGATTATTCCGAATCGTGGGTGTCCAGGTTTATTTGTCTCCACACAGGAACGCCCGACGGACACAGCGCGAAACGCAGTGGTAGGTCCCCGCTTCGGATGCGTTGATCAGTTGTGAACGTGCGTAGCCCATGGCGAAAGCTTCGCGCGCCCCACCAGACGCCACCATCAGAATCGTGCCCAGAGACGACTCAGATTATTCCGAATCGTGGGTGTCCAGGTTTATCTTCTGAGGGGCGTGGCATTACCGCTGTCGTCGAGGCGATGGTGCCTGAGGTGGAGCAATTGGTGATCGATCACCTCAAGGGGGTCGTCAGCATTGATGACCTGCCGCCGAGCGATGCGTTGACGCAGACCATCGAAACGCCAATCCGCGACCTGATTGAGAATGAGATGAACGATTTGCGCGGTTCACCCAAACGCCAAGCGTTTCAGGGCTCAGGACTTCAGAACGGAGCGATTACCGCCGCCGTCGTCGGCATCGATCCGGCGCTCAACCTGATGACAGCGAGACTGGCCACGCTCCTGCAGAATCGCAAGGCAGAGCTGATCAGCGCAGCGCGCGCAAATCCAAAGCCAGAATCGTGGGGAAAACGCGTCTACAACGCTATCAGCGTGGCCCGCACAATCTGGTGGCTGATCGCTAGCCTCGCAGCCATCGCCTTTTGGGCATGGAATGGATTCGCCATGCCATTTTAGGAGGCTAGACGATCAGGGCTTCGGCTCAGGTCGATCGGTGAAACGGCGGGCTAATTCCCGCCCTACAGTGGCCCATCGTACACGCAATATAGGCGATTGCGACTCATCACCTGACGCGCGATAGCGTCAGGAAATGCACTCTGACCCCTGATTCGTTCCCAGGTTTGACCTCCAGATCTGCCCGCTGTTCACCGCCAAGCAATCCCCTTACCCCCTTGGAAACCGATCCGCCCGAGTTCCATCATGCTGATCAATCCTTCGAAGTAGTCGACAATCGAGTCAGCAATAACGGTTCGTGTGCAATTCTCTGGCGATATCTTGTCCGCGGAAACGACTCGTTCAACCTCCTGATAGACCACCTGGCCTCGACTACCGCCGACTGCCGGCTCAAAGTCCAAGAAAAGCTCTGTGTTGACTGCCCTGCGCTCTTTGCGAAAGAGCGTCTCTCCCGCAGCAATAGGCAGCCAACTGGGACTCCAAAACTCGCTGCGAACCCGTTCGCTTGAACTCAATTCTCGTCCAATCCCGCAGTTCTGATACATCCACTCGGAACCTATTAGCGCATCGCGCCATTCTTCCATGAGCGACAAGCTGCACATCTTGAGCCCGCCCCACTTCCTATGAGGACAGGGGAGCACTGGAAGGCCACTTTGCTTCTGACCGTTGAATCGCTCGAACAGCGGGAAGTGGCTCTCGGGCAAACCTATTCCTGTTAGGCGAACACTCTTTGCGATCTGCGCGCGGGACATTCCTTTCCCAAAAACCTTGCCCAAATCACTCGATGCGGAAAGCACGAGCCCATGAAACTTGGCCAGCTTCTCACTCAACATATCGCTCATACACATAGTTCACTTTGCGCCTATCCCAAGCCACGAATCAAGAAAGAGCGATGCTCATTGCCGCTTGAACGGCTTCCAATCACCTCCTCGGGTGATATAGGAAGTCGGCATGAATGGGATTCCAGTCACCATGAATGGAGTGCTCGGGTAGACTTTTTGAGAATTGTAGAAGCCGCTAATTTCTCCGCCTTGCTTCGGACCTTCCCTGCGCGGAACCCACATGAGTGACACGAGCCCGTCCTTGTACTTCGAATTCCCACCTTGAAGCGATGAGGCGAAGGGATATTCGTCGCAGACGGCAGACTTGAGATTGCCCGGGCATCCCTTCTTGCCTCGACGAGGATCGACATCATCTCTCCCAAGCCCACGCAGCAGGAAGAAAGGCAGTGGCCTCTGCTCGTCCTTGCTCGTGTTCCCATTACCAAGCTGCGCCATTGCTATGTGAATCGACGAAGCCACGGCACTAAATCCAGATATGAAAACTGGAATTCCCTTCAGCAAGCAGCTCTTTTTGCTTGCCTTGCACGCAAGAGCGAGTGAAGTCAGAAGACCGGCACCTGCTGCATTGCCTTGATTTGGAGCGGACACTTTCATGTTTCCTCCAAATGCGTTCATTACCGATCTTGAGACCACGTCAAAACCGTATTCCTTGACCTGACTCATCACCATCTGCACGGCAGCCCTCTCAGCGGTGGACAGTTCAATCATCGTCATGTACCCGGACGGATCGACACCGTTCACCGGGTCGTCGTTCGCGTACTGATACTTGTGGAGGCTCTGAGGTGAACGCCCAAACCCAGCGAAAGCATCCTTTGTGACAAACCTCCCAACACTCGGATCCATCCACCGGGCACGCAGGTAATAGAACCCCACGTTCGGATCAAACGCTTCGCCTCGATACAGGTGCTCAACTTCCGTCGTACCCGAGCGCGCGATCTCATTACCGAATGCGTCGTAATCAATCGAGTCGGTGATGTTCCCGCTCTGATCAGTCACCCACCGCGTCGACCCAAACCCATCCATCTGCACAAAAGCAGTTTCGGGCGTGCCGTTCTCGTCGTATCTGGTTTGGGAAACCAGATCATCCGCAAAGGTATAAGTCCCACTCAACCTCCGCGTTCCACCCCCCACGCTCTCATACTGCTCAATCACCTGCGCATAGGCGTATCCAGCATCCTGCACATACCAAGTCGTCGTAGTCGTACCCGCACCCGCCCCCGAGCTCGGCGTGACGCTCTGCCTTACCCGCAGCCCATCCGCGTTGTACACGTACTCGGCCACAGCCTCCGGCGTGGTGGCTTCGACCAGGCGATTTGCATCGTCGTAGTCGTAGCTCGTCGCGCCGTCCGGCCCGGCCTTCGACTTCGTATTGCCGTTGGCGTCGTAGGTGTAGGTCGTGGTCAGGCCGTCGGTGGTTTCGGTGAGGAGCCTGTCGTTGCCGTCATAGCCGTACGTGGTGGTCGCGGTTGAAACCGCTCCTGCAGGGCCGATGCTGGCGACCTGGGTGAGGCGGTTGCCGACGCGGTCGTAGGACCAGCTGCTGACGCGATCATTCAGATCATCGCGGTGGTCGATGCGCTCTTCGATGAGGCGCTTGACGCCGTCGTAGTCGTATTCGACGGTGCGGATGGTGCCGGCGGCGTCGTACTCTTCGACCGCGGTGCGCATGCCGCTGGCGTCGACGTCGTAGCTCATGCCGACGAGCAGGGCGCCGAGCGCGGTGGTCTTGACCAGATTCCGCAGGCGGTGGCGGGCGTCGTAGCCGTAGTCGGTGCGGGTGCCGTCGCCGCCGAGCATGGCCTTGCGATTGCCCGCGGCGTCGTACTCGTAGCGGGTGACCATCGGCGCCTCGCCGTCGACGGTGCGGGTGACCGAGACGATGCGGTTCAGCGCGTCGTGCTGGTAGACCAGCGACTGGCTGGGGCTGATGCGGGCAACGAGGTTGCCGATGCTGTCGTACTGGTACTCGATAACATGGCCGTCGGCGTCGATGCTCTGCAGCACGCGGCCGCGGGCGTCGTAACTCCAGCTGCTCGGGCCGCGGGCGTCGCTCACCGAGCCGCGCCTGCCCACCTGATCGTACTGCGTGGTGACATCGGCATCATGGCTGTAGTCAATGTGCTGAAGGCGGCCCATCACGTCGTAAGCATAACCCGTCGTCACGCCGTTGAAGTCGGTCATCGTGACCAGCTCGCCGGCGGCGTTGTAGGCCTTGGTCTCGCGTTGGCCACCCGGCAGCACGCGCGCGGTCTCGCGCCCCATGGCGTCGTATTCCCAACGGGTGGTGCGGCCCTCGGCATCGGTCTGGGCGATCTTGTTGCCGACCTGGTCGTAGGCGTAGGTGGTGGTCAGCGTGCCGGCATCCGGGCTCTGCCCGCTCACCAGCGGCGGGTTCGCCCCGGTCTGCGGGTTCGGCAGCACCACGGCAACCAGGCGACCAAGCGCGTCGTAGGCGTAGCGCGTGGTTCGCCCGGCCTCGTCGGTCTCGGCGAGCTTGCGCCCGACCTTGTCGTAGTCCGTGCGCGTGCGCGGGTTGTTGCCGTCGTCGCCGTCGTCGCCCTGCGGATCGGGGAACACCGTCTCGATCAGGCGGCCGGCGTCGTCGTAGACGTAGCGCGTGGTGCCGCCGTTCGGATCGATGCTGGCGGTACGGCGGCCGGTTTCGTCGTACAGCGTACGCATCACCGGTCCGGCGCCGGCCACGCCCGAGGCGGGATCGGCCTGCAGCACCTCGGTCTGCCGGCCGGCGGCGTCGTAGCGGTACTGGGTGACGCGACCGTTCTCGTCGATGGACTCGAGCATGCGGCCGGCGTCGTCGTACACGCTGCGGCTGAACGTGCCGTCGGGGAAGGTGGTACGGACCAGGCGGTTGGCACCGTCGTACTGGTACCAGGTGCCCCGCCCTGCGCGATCGATCTCGCCGGCGAGATTGCCGTTGGGGTCGTATTGCTTCTCGTCGAACAGACCATCCGGGTACTGGATGCGCACGACGTTGCCGCGGTCGTCGTAGCTCGTGGTGGTGCAGCGGTTCAGACCGTCGCACTCCCTGACCGGCTTGTCGTTGCCGTCGTACTCGGTGGTGGTGACCGAACCATCGGGGTGTGTCACCGCGGTGACATTGCCCTTGGCGTCGTAGGTGTAGAACGTGGACAGCGTCTCGTTGCTGCCGTCGGCGCGCGTGCGGAACCGGCGCTCCTCGATCACCCGCCCCATGTCGTCGTTGATGAACACGGTGGGGCGGCCCAGCGCATCGACCTCGCTGGTCTTGTAGCCGCGCACGTCGTAGGCAAAGCCGGTCTGCTGGCCTTCGGCATCGGTGATCGACTCCAGCTGGCCGGTGCCGAAGATGCCGGTGCCACCGACGTAGGCAAAGGCGGTCTCGTTACCGAGCGCGTCTTTGGTCGCCGTGAGCAGGGTCTGGCTGCGCGGGTCGAACGTATTGCGCAGCACCGGGCGCCCGACGTGGTCGGTCTGGGTGAGCAGCTGGTTCTTGCCGTTGTACGTGTGGGTGGTGCGCTCACCGGCCGCATTCGTTTCGGTCAGCAGGTTGAAGCGACCGTCGAACGTGCGCGCGGTGGTCTCGTTCAACGCGTTCGTGGTGGTCAGCTCGTTGCCGTCGGTGTCGTAGGTGCGCAGCGTGGTCTCGCCGGCGCCGTTGGTCTCCGACAGCACACGACCTTCCTCGTCGTAGACGTAGGTCATGGCGAAGCCGCGCCGATCGGTGATCACCTCGGCACGGCCATCGATCTGGTGGTCGTACTCGATGCGCTCGCCGTCGGCGTCGATGGTGGCAACCAGCCGGCCGTCGTCGTCGTACTCGTTGCGCGATACGCGCACGCCACGCGGATCGACGATGTCCCGCAGGTAGTGCGGGAAGGCCGGCGTCGACACGTAGCCGAACGAGGTGATCTCGCCGACCTGGTCAACGACCTGATCGAGTTCGCCCTGCGGCGTGTAGGCGTAGTGACGGGTGCTGTCGTCGGGCATGCGCATGGTGTGGATGCGGCCGAGCGCATCGCGCTCGAACACGATGCCGACACCGGTGCTGTGCAGCACGCCGTCGCGCGAGAAGGTCAGGAACTGGTTGCTGCCTGGATCGTCGACCCGCTTCAGGCCGGCGTCCTGGTCGATCGTGTAGACCATGCCCTCGGGCGTGGTGAGCTTGTAGTGCTGCGGATTGGCCGGCACGGGCGGACCAGCGCCGTCGTACAGGATCGGCACCGAGAAGCCTTCGACATTGCCCCAGGTGAGCAGGCCGTAGTCGGTCTGCTCCAGCTCGTAGCCGTAACCGTCGACGTCTTCGAAGGCGAGGTTGATCTGGTTGAGGGTGATGTCCTGGCACTCGGGCACGGCCTTGGCGCGGAATTTCGCGACGCCGCCATCCGGCAGACGCACCGTGACCATCGGCGCGCCCAGCGGTGCGAAACACCAGGTGGTGCTGAGCGGCCCGCCATTGCGCTCGGCCGTCCAGGCCAGACCGGGACGGCGCGACTCCTGCAGGCGCACGCCCGTGGCATCGACCGTCCAGCCGTAGCCGAAGTCGAGGCTCTTGCGCGCGCGGCGGGTGTCGTAGGTGCGCGTCACGGTGACGGGAATGCCTGCCACGGGCACGGATACCTCCTCGAACGTGATCGAGAAGTGGCCGAGCTTCATGTCGCCGGTGACCATGATCTGGCGGCTGTCGAACGCGGTATTGCCGTTGCCGTCCCACGCCTGCAGCGTGAGGGTGTAGAGCCCGTTCTCGAGCAGGGTCGGGTCGAAGGTGGCGATCTCGCTGGCGTTGAACGCCGTATCGCCCTCGACCAGCACACTCGGAGCGCCGACGCCCGTCTCGGTGACGGCCAGCACCCAGCGTGACACGTCGTCGCCGTGCACAAAGGCGCGCACCGCAGTCGGCGCGGTGATCTCGACCGCATCCCACTGCGGGTGCTCGGCAGGGGTCATGATCTGCACGTCCGGCGGCGTGGTGTCGCTGGGGTCGGCGACGTAAATCGTCTCGACGATCTCGACGGTCTCTTCGCCGTCGCTGACCTGCGCCACGAGGGTGTGCGGACCGAATTCGGTCGGCGCGATCAGCGTCGTGGTCGCGTTCACCAGCAACGTGATCGGCGCACCATCGAGCGTGGCCACCACAGTGACCGCGCCGCCCGGGTTCTCCACGGTCAGGTTGGCCAGCAGTTCACCACCCGGCGCGGCCGGCTGCGGGTTCACCGTCAGCTCGGCCGTCATCGGCAGCAAGCCGTCGATGACTTCAATCGCCCAGCTCTGCTCGCGGTAGCCCTGGGCATCGGCCGCACGCAAGGTGACCGCGAAGCTGCCGGTGTTGGCCGGCGTCCAAAGCACCTCGCCTGTCGCGGCGTCGACCGTCATGTCGGCAGGCGAACTCGGCAACGACCAGACGATCGCGTCGCCGTCAGGGTCGGTCGCCGTGGCGGCGTAGCGATAGCTGCGACCCGTCTTGCCGAAGTAGACCGGCGTCGAGGTGATGGTGGGGAGTTGGTTGCTCGCCTGGCTCACCACCACGCTGAAGCTCTGCGTCGCGCCACCGCCACGTCCGTCAACAACTCGCACCTGGACCGCCTGTGATCCACTCTGGGCAGCGGTCGGCGTCCACGTGATCTGGCTGGTGGCTTCGTCGAGCGTCATGCCGATGGGCTTGACGGGAAGCGACACGAAGAGATCGTCTTCGTCTTGATCGGTCGCTTCAATACGGTAGGTGTACGGCTCGCCCACCGACGCCGAAGTCGGTGGCGTCGACACGATGACCGGCTGGTGGTTCGGCGCGATGTCGAGCTGGAACGTTTGCTCGGCGTAGAGACCACGCAAGTCGGTCACGCGGACCGTGATCGTGTGGGTGCCCGCGGCAAGTTGCTGCACGTCGTAGTAGAACTTGCCAGAGAGGGGATTGATGTACAGCCCAAGCGGCGCATTGCGCAGCTCGAACTCGAATGCATCGCCGACATCCGGGTCGATGACAGCGACCTGATACTCGTAGGGCTTACCCTGCTCAAGCTCGGTCACCGGCACGGAAGAGATGGTGGGCGCAGCGTTGGCATCTTCCAGATTGAGAAGAAATGACTGCGTATCGAACAACTCGTCAGGATCAGTAGCACGCACCGAGACGAGCGTGGCGCGCGTGGCGTTGTTGTTCTCAATGCACTCGCGGAGACCAACCGACGCAATCCCTGCCGACACCTCGCCCGCAGGAAGGGTATCGAGCGTGATCGACGCCCACTGGGCTTCACCGCTGCGAAGGGCTGGCACGGTCGCCTCGCCCAGCGGCTCACCATCGAGATCACGTCCGGAGAAAAACGTCACCGTCGAGCTTGCATCGGTGTCGGCCAATCCGCGATTCATGGCCTCGACCGACAGTGCGATGCTTCCGTCGCCAAGCACCTGAATACGCATGTGGCCCAAGGACAGATCGGCGCTACCGAGGTGTTCGAGCGCAACAGGCAGATAGGCCATCACCAGACCAGTGGTGGCGAGGTGGGTCGTGAACAAGCCCGAGTACGTGCGCCAGGTCCCGTCGCCGACCTGCGCATTGAGCAAGTATTCGATGCCAGCCAGAACGATTGGATCGTCGGCCGGTGGGTCAAGCGTGTCGAGCGCAAAACCGACCCATGCCGTCGTAAGCGGATCGGAATGACCTCCGACAATGTAGGGCCATCCACCGTCGACCTGTACCCGTTCGCGCAGACGTGCGTCCAACTGAGCGATGCGGCTGTCGACGAGCGCGCGCAGTGCCGCGTCGTCAATGTGTGCTCTAGTCTGCGCCAACCCCATCAGGACCAGGGACATCGCCAGATTGTCGGTGGTCAGGGGATCCCGGTCGAGAAAGTGCCTCGCCGCGCCGGACACCGTGTTGCGTAGCTCCAGTGCGAGCATCATCTGCTCCGCGGTCACGTTCGGCAGGCGAGCTGCATCGCGAATGTATCGGTCTATCCCGAGCACCACCAGCGCGGTCGCTGCCGTGTTGCTCTTCAGCCAGCCGGTGTCAGTGTCCTTTCTCCAGGCGTACTGATCTCTGAATCTTGTTACCCGCGACAGGAGGAAGCGCAGCGCACGCTCCCGCACTTCAAACGTGCGCGCCCGATCGGGCGCGTGGCTGAGCGCCCATACTGCGAGCGCGGTCTGGTTGACCGCGTAGTTGGGGTTGCTGCGCAGGATCGAGCCGTCCGCCTGCTGGCTGGCCATGACCTCCGTCAGCAGGAACTCGGCCGTGTCTTCATCGATATCTGCGCGAGAAAGCGATCCTTGCAGCCCCAGCAAAGTTTGATTCTGGATGTGGCAACCCAGGCACTCGTTCTGCTCATGCCAGGCACGCGTCTGCGGGGCAGCGTATGCGCTGCCCCGGCTGATGGCCCCACGCACTCGTTGGTACAGCGGCGCAATAGCGGTGCCATCAGAACCTTCGAACTCGGCGCCGTCGGGCAACACGTAACACTGACCATTGAAGGCACGCACGGTCTGGACCAGGTCCGCATCGACCAAGCCCTGCACGAGACCCGATTCGGACTCGATGGCGATCGCTGCTGGCGCCCGGTCGAGCGTGTAGACCAAGGTGTCCTGATCTGGGTCGGTCGCGTCGACGTCGTAGGAATACACCTGCGATTGGGTCGCAGCAGTGACTGGCGACGACACGATGGTCGGCCCGTGACGCACGCGTCGCACGACGATGTCGACGCGGGCCGGGGATGAGTTGAACTCGCCGTCGTGAACAAGGAAGGTCAAGCCATCCTCACCGTCAAAGCCCTCATGAGGCGTGTAGACCAGCTCAGGCGCAGCACCGCTGAGCGTTCCGTGCGCGGGGTTCTCGAGGACGCTGAAGCTCAACGCATCGCCGTCCGGATCGGAGCCAGTCAGGGTGATCGCCAACGCAACACCCTCGTCCGTGCTCAACGACTGAGGAGCTGCGTTGGGTGCCGCGTTCACGCGCTCCACGGTGATCGACACAAGCGCCGGCTCGGAGTCGAGTGCGCCGTCGTGGGTCTGAAAGGTGAAACCATCCTCACCGTCGTAGCCTGCGGTCGGCATGTACACGAGATCAGGCGCGGTACCGCTGAGCGTGCCGTGCGCCGGCCCCTCGATGGTGGCGTAGCTCAGCGCATCACCGTCTCGGTCTGAACCAGTCAGCGTGATCTGCAGTGGCGTGCTCTCCGGCGTGGCGAGCTGCAGCGGATCGGCGCTTGGCGCATCGTTGACTGACAGCACGGTGATCGACACCGTCGCCGCTTCGGAGGACAACTCGTCATCGTGAGAGAGGAAGACGAAGCTGTCGGCGCCATGGAAGTCAGCGTTTGGCTCGTACGTGAGATTCGGCGCGTCACCAGAGAGCAAACCGTGCGAAGGCTGCATCTGCACGGTAAAGCTGACCGCATCACCATCCGGATCGCTGCCTGTCAGCACGACTGCCAACGGCGTGTCTTCGTTGGTCTCGACCGACTGGCTGTCAGCGGACGGGACATCGTTGACGGGCACAACGGCGATCGACACCGTGGCCACGTTCGAGGTCAACTCGCCGTCGCTGGTGACAAAGGCAAAACTGTCGGCGCCGTGGAAGTCGGTATTCGGGGTGTAGGTCAGATCGGGCGCATGGCCACTCAGCGTGCCGTTCGAAGGCGGCGACTGCAGCGAAAAGGTCAGCGCGTCACCATCAGGATCGCTGCCGGTGAGTGCAATCGTCAGCGGTGTGTCTTCGTTGGTCTGGACCGTAGAGTCACTGGCAAGCGGCGCATCGTTGACGGGCAGCACCGTGATCGACACGGTGGCGAGGTTCGAGGTCAGCTCGCCGTCGTTCGCGACGAAGGTGAATCCGTCGGCGCCGTGGAAGTCGGCGTTGGGGACGTACGTGAGATTCGGTGCATCGCCCGTGAGCGTGCCGTTCGAGGGCTGCGACTGCACAGAGAAAGCCAGTGCATCGCCGTCCGGATCACTGCCGATGAGCGCGATGGCCAATGACTCGTCTTCGTTCGTCTCGACGGCCTGGGCAACGGCATTCGGCGCGTCGTTGACGGGCGATACCGTGATCGACACGGTAGCCACGTCTGAATTCAGTTCGCCGTCGTTGGTGACGAACGCAAAGCTGTCGACGCCGTGGAAGTCGGGGTTGGGCGCGTAGCTGAGATCCGGTGCATCACCCGAGAGCGTGCCATGTGCCGGCTGCGACTGCAGCGAGAAGGTCAGCACATCACTGTCGGAATCGCTGCCCGTCAGCACGATCGCGACCGTCATGTCTTCGTCGGTCTCAATCGACTGATGATCGGCAAGCGGCGCATCGTTGACGGGCAGCACGGAGATCGACACGGTGGCCGTGCCAGAGTCCAGGCGGCCGTCATTCACGAAGAATTCGAACGCATCCTCGCCGAAGAACCCGGGTTCGGGCTCGTAGACAAGGTTCGGCGCCTCGCCGCTCAGCACCCCGTGCTCCGGGCCGGTCACCACAATGAAAACCAGCGCACTGTCTTCCGGGTCGGAGCCGGTCAGGACAATCTCAGCGGCGGTATCCTCCGGCGTAACGACTTCCTGCGCGTCGGCCGTCGGCGGCCGGTCATAGCAGGTCGCTTCCCCTTTGTAGACAAAACTCAGCCAGCCCTTGCCATTGAGCTTGTAGTCGGTCAGGCGCACCGTCACGAAGCGCTGCACGCCGTAGTCGAACTGGCTACCCTGGCCGCGACGCGACGACCATACGGGCAGCACGATGTCCTGGGTGAGCAGCACATCCATGGCCGCCCGAACCTGGCTTGCGTTCTTGACGCCGGGTGCGCCTTGCGCCCAATCGCCGATGTTCAGCACATGGTCGCTGGCGTCGTCGGGGCTGACGTACAGGTAGCTGTCGCCCGGCGGAGTGAGGCTGGCCGCCAGCGTTGGCGAGTTGTTGGCGCCAGTCCAGGTCAGCCAGCTGTAATTGCCGGGCCCGGTGCCGTCCGGCATGCGTTGCACGGCAGCGCCGGGCGAGAGGCCATCCATGACGTTGCTGGGCAGGGCGATGGGGTAGATGGGACAAAAGTCCTGCACGACGCGTAGGTCGTACGATTGCTGGTCGTTGGCGCCGTGCGGATCGGTGGCCTGGATCGAGACAGCGTGCACGCCCAGATCACCGTCATGGGGCAGCCACTGCAACAGACCGGACGCAGCGTCGATCACCATGTCGGCGGGCGCATCGCTGAGCCCGAAGCTGAGGACTTCCTCGTCGGGGTCGGCGGCTTCCACCGGGTAGCGGTAGCGGCGGTCCACGTAGGCGAAACGCTCGGGCGTGGAGAGGATCTCCGGCGGACGGTTGCTTGCCGGCGTGTCCAGACAGCCAACAAACGGTTGGTGGTTGAGCTGCATCATGCCGTCCCATCGCTGGGCGACAACCTGTCCGTTCACCACCCCCTGCGGATTCTGGATCACCGCGTCGGGAGCCAGGATGCTGCCTTCGACGCTGATGCCCGCGAGCGTCAGTTCGACGGCGTCCGGGAAATTGAACAGCACGCGCTGGCGCATCGCAGCGAGTGACTGCAGACTCATGTTGGTGAGCCCGCTCAAGGTGCCGCGAATGTTGAACACGACGGTGGCGCCGGCAGGAATGTCGCGCACGTCAAAGGTGTGAGCCTGCAGCACAAGATCGCCCGGCAGTTCGAACACCTGGAGCGCCTCGCCTGTCGTACCGCGGAGGTACAGGCCGCCCCACTGCGACTCGACGGAACCATTCGCCGGCAGGCTGGCCAATGCTGCGCTCAGCTGTCGCATCTCCGTGCGCACCGAGTCGAACGCGATGGGCAGCAACTGATGATCAAGAATCTGCTGGGTGGCGGAAAGACCGTTTCGAACGCTGGCGGACACGCCTCCGGCACTGCCACCCACCAGCGCGTCGCCCGCGTACAGGCGACCTGAGGTGAAACTCAGATCGCCGCCGGCGATCAGCGTTGCGCCGACAGTGGACGGCGCCAGTTGATCGGCCACGCTGTAGTTGGCGAGATCGACGTCCCCGCCAGCGGCCAGGCGGCCCTGCGTGTCGGAAGACGTAGCGCGAAAGTCGCCGAACACCAGGACGTTGTAGGGCTGGGCGCTACCCAGGCCCATGCATGTCTGCGACGCAGCAACGGAATCAGCAGCCAACAGCGTGGCGGCAGCCAGGCACGCAACGAGCGCGCGGCGGAAGTGGTGAAGCATTCGAGAATCCCCTGAAATGGCCCGGCACTTCCTGTGCCGACGTTCAGCGCGGGCAAGAGCCGGCGCAAGGCGCGCGCATTCTAAACGCTCACTCTGGAATATCCACTCCAATTCTGCGCAAGGTGAAAAACCTCACTTTCGAAGCTCGGAAGTTGGGTCAAGAGTGCGAGGCAACGCATTGATTGACGGTGCCAGGGAGTGAGACGGGCGTGTCGCGCTTTGCCATGCAGGTTCTGGGTGTGCGCGGCTTTTCGCAGGCCGGCGCCTGCACGCCTGAAGCTCGCTGCTCGGCACTTCCGAGCCTCTCGCCCGCATTGACAGCGAAGCGCTGAGCGGCACGAACACCCCACCCTCGGCGGGGTGGGGTCGGCACACGGTGAGGGGCGAGATTGGGCGGACACATCGCACCACTTTGCCTCGTCGCCATTCCAGGTCACGTGTTGAACGGAACTCTTGCCGCCCCGCCCGGTCCACTAGCCCACTGAATACTGACTCGTGCCGGGAGACGCGCATGCTGCACCGATTGAGCTTGTTGTTGTTGCTGTGCGTCACGGGCAGCGCCACGGCGGGGATTGCCGTCGGTGAACCGATGCCGGCGTGGCAAGCACACGATGCGCAGGGCGCTCCGTTCGAATTCGTGTCGGGCGCGCGCGAACGTCCCGTGGTAGTGGTGTTCTGGGCCACCTACTGTCACTACTGCAAGCAGCTGATGACCGAACTGAGCAAGCTGACCGATGAGATGGGCGCAAAGCGTCCTGACGTCTACGCGGTGGCCGTTTACGAGCATCCGGGCGCCGACCCGATCGCCGCGCTGAGGCAGCGCGGCCACGACTTCACGCCGGTGCTGGAGGCAGATGCTGTCGCCCAGCGATTCGGCGTGCAAGGCACCCCGGCTCTCTACTTCGTCGACAGATCCGGCAAGGTGCGATATCACCGGATGGGAGTCGCCCAGCCCGGGCAGGTTGCCGAGGAGTTGCGCACGCTGCTCGATGAGGACGCTTTGTCGCGACATTGACCGGACGCAGGGGCCGCCCCAAGGCGGGACGATCGTGACGGCTGTGCGCCAACGCGCGATTCAGTCTTCCAGCGCCCTCAACCAGAACGTCAACGGCTTTTCGGTCTCACGCTCCTCGCCCACCTCGCGCCAGGCCAACCGCATCGTCATGTCGGCCTGGCGGACATAGCCGCGCTTGGCCCAGAACACGTCGTTCGATCGATGAGCGGGCGGCTTGCGCGGGTCGTGTTCGTCGCGATCGACCGCGGCGAAGGCGGTGAGGCGAAATCGGCCGAGTCGACGTGCATGCGCCTCGCGTTCGTCGAAGAAGCGATGACCCACGCCGAATCCGCGGTACTCGGGCAGGAGTACCGATTCACCGAAATAGAACACGCTGTCGACCGGGATGCCGCGTGCGCGAAGCGGGCGCTGAAACGCTTCGTCGTCATCAGCGAGGGGCAATCCGGTCGAGGCACCGACGACCTCTGCGCCGTCGAATGCCAGCACGAATACGCTGTCGGGCGACCGCGCGTAGGCTTCGAGATAGCGCCGTTCGTAGCCGGGGTCGCCTTCGTAGCGATACGGCCAATCGCGGAACACACGGATGCGAAGCCGGGCGACGTCGTCGAGATGCGGGAGGATCTTCGAACCGCCGACGACTTCGATGCGCGGCACGGCATGGTTCATGCCGGCAATCCGTCGCGACCAACCCGCTCGGACGTCTTCGAGACCTGGGCGATCCAGTCGCTGAGGTTGTAGTAGTTGCTTACCCGCGCGATGCGGCCATCGCGCACATCGAAGAACGCGCCGCCGGGAAGCACATAACGCTGCCCCGTGGCGGGCGGCAAGCCTTCGTCGTCAGCCAGATAGCTGCCGTGCACTTCGTACTCGGCCGCGGCACGCGTGCTGTCGCATGCCACACAGACGACGATCGACTTCAATTGCTCGCGATAGCAGCGCGCCATGCGATCGAGGAAGGCCTCGAATGCCGGCTTGCCGACCTCGCGAGCGCCCTGGTTGAGGTGGTGGACGACGTCGTCCGCGAGACAGTCCAGCATGCCCTCCCAGTTTCCGGCATTGAAGGCGTCGTAGTAGCGCCGAATCAGGGATTCGGTGAGAGCGAAGTCTGGGTTCACGGGCGTCGTTCGATCCTGGGGCCAAGGGCGCAAGCGTAACCGGTGTGACGGGCGGACCGTTCGGGATGATTCGCTGGCGCGCGGGAATCACAGCCTTGCCGAACGACAGACGCGCCAGACCCGGCGGCCGCGCCGCAGCGCTTGCGGATGCGGGATAGCGGCGTGCACTGTGTCGCAAGGTCGACCCATCGATCGTGCGCCCCGCTGCACCTGGCTCTCGAACCGGGCCGCACGGTGCCCGTCCGGTTGGCAGCAGCCCTGCCTTGAGCCCCCTTGGCACGCGGACGCACTCCCCGCCAGCGGAGCACGCACCGCCTCGCCCCGGAGCGTCGTACCATGCGACGAGCACACCTCCTGCGCCGCCGGGCGCTGTGGACCAGGAATCGACACCGATGATCGATTGGAACGAAGTCTTTCGCCGCACCCAGCGCGGCAACGCGACCCCGGACCGGCGGGTGGAGAAAACCGAGGCTGAGTGGCGCGAGGAGCTGGATGCAGCCACTTTCGCCGTCACCCGCCAGGCGGGCACCGAGCGGGCGTTCTCGTCCTCGATGTGCGAACTGTTCGAGCCGGGCCTGTACGGCTGTGCCTGCTGCGACAGCCTGCTGTTCGACGCGACCAACAAGTTCGACTCCGGCACGGGCTGGCCCTCGTTCACCCAGCCGATCCAGGACAACGCGATCGCCTACCGGGACGATTCGAGCTACGGCATGCGCCGCGTCGAGACGACTTGTGCCGTGTGTGACTCCCACCTGGGCCACGTGTTCCCCGACGGCCCGCCACCGAGCGGCCTGCGCTACTGCATGAACGCGGTGGCGCTGCGCAAGCGCAAGGACTGACTGGCGAGAAGGAAAGTGGGGTCAGAGTGGACTTTCCGTCGGAAAGTCCACTCTGACCCCACTTCCCCCATCGGGGATGAATCCCCTCCTACAGGAGAGCGCCGACGCTGGCCCGCGCGGCGCTGGACGGGAACCGCTTCACGCCCGCCCTCGGCCTTCCGGCCCGCGGCATGCAGCAGGGTGTGAACGGTTCACCACGTGGCCTTCGACGGCTGGGCTATAATCGCGCCGCTCAATGCCCGTGAAGGGAGAAGCGGTCGGCCCGGCCTGGTCGGACCCCGCTGCCGAAGGCGTAACGCCCGTAATCGCTCAGGCCCAGTACCGTCACGTGCGAGCAACTCTGGAGAGACCGGTCAATCCCGGCGCCGAAGGTGCACGGAGTGCGGCATGAACGTCGCGCTTCAAACTCTCAGGCAGAAGGACAGAGGGGCGCCTGGCGTGCGGCATCGCACGTTCGACCTTGGACGCCCGACATGACCCAACCTACCCTGCGCTCGCTCGAACACCACGCGGCCTTTCTCGAACGGCATATCGGCCCGAACGAGACCGAGATCGAACACATGCTGCAGGCCATCGGCCAGCCCTCGCTCGAGGCCATGACCGATGCCATCGTGCCTGCCTCCATCAAGTCGCAGACGCCGCTCGCCCTGCCCCGCGCGATCAATGAAGTCGAGGCGCTCGACAAGATCCGCGCCATCGCCGAGCGCAACAAGGTGTTCAAATCGTTCATCGGCCAGGGCTACTACGGTACGCATACGCCGAACGTCATCCTGCGCAACATTCTCGAGAACCCGGCCTGGTACACCGCCTACACGCCCTACCAGGCGGAGATCTCGCAGGGGCGCATGGAAGCGCTGATCAACTTCCAGACCCTGTGTGCCGATCTGACCGGGATGGAGATCGCCAACGCGTCGCTGCTCGACGAAGCCACCGCGGCGGCCGAAGCGATGACGCTGGCCAAGCGCTCGGCCAAGTCGAAGTCGAACCGGTTCGCGGTGATGCACGACGTGCACCCGCAGACCCTCGAGGTGCTGCACACGCGCGCCGAACCGCTGGGCATCGAGCTCGTCGTCGGCGACGAAGCGACCGTCTCCGCCTGTGACGCGTTCGGCGTGCTGCTGCAGTATCCGAATACCTTCGGCCAGATCGCCGACTACCGCGCGCTAAGCGATGCGGTGCACGCGCGCGGCGGCCTGGTCGCGGTGGCCACCGACCTGCTCGCCTTGACCCTGATCACGCCGCCGGGCGAATGGGGCGCCGATATCGTGGTCGGCAACTCGCAGCGCTTCGGCGTGCCGTTTGGCTTCGGCGGGCCGCACGCCGGTTTCATGGCCTGCCGCGATGCCTACAAGCGCTCGATGCCCGGCCGGCTGATCGGCGTGTCGCTCGATGCCGAGGGCAAGCCGGCCTATCGCCTGACCCTGCAGACCCGCGAGCAGCACATCCGTCGCGAGAAGGCGACCTCGAACATCTGTACGGCCCAGGTGCTGCTGGCGGTGATGGCGAGCATGTATGCGGTCTACCACGGTCGCGACGGCCTGGTGCGCATCGCCCAGCGCACCCATCGACTCGCCTGCATCCTGGCCCATGCCCTGCGTGGCGCCGGCATCACCGTCGGCCCGGATTTCTTCGACACCCTGCACGTGGTCGACGTGGATGCGGCGACCCTGCATGCGCGCGCCCATGCCGCGGGCATCAACCTGCGGCCCATCGACGCCCGCAGCCTGGGCATCAGCCTCGACGAGACCACCACCCGCGCCGACGTGCTCGAGCTGGCGAGCCTGTTCGGGGTGCGCATCGACGAGCTGGACGCGCTCGATGCCGCGGTCACCTCCGCGCTGCCGCAATCGCTGCGTCGCAGCAGCGACTTCCTCTCCCACCCGGTGTTCAACACCCACCACAGCGAGCACGAGATGCTGCGCTACATGCGCGCGCTGGCGGACAAGGACCTGGCGATGGATCGCACGATGATCCCGCTCGGCTCGTGCACGATGAAGCTCAACGCCACGGCGGAGATGATCCCGGTCACCTGGCCCGAGTTCGCGAATATCCACCCGCTCGCGCCGGCCGATCAAACGACGGGCTATGTGCAACTGATCGACGAGCTCGAAGCCATGCTGGTCGAGTGCACGGGCTACGACGCGGTCAGCCTGCAGCCCAATTCGGGTGCCCAGGGCGAATACGCCGGTCTGCTCGCGATCCGCGCCTACCATCGCGCCAACGGCCAGGCCCAGCGCGACATCTGTCTGATCCCCGAGTCGGCGCACGGCACCAACCCGGCCAGTGCGCAGATGTGCGGCATGACCGTCGTGGTGACCAAATGCGACGCCAACGGCAATGTCGATCTGGACGACATCCGCGCCAAGGCCGAGAAATACGGCGATCGCCTGGCCGCGCTGATGATCACCTACCCCTCGACCCATGGCGTGTTCGAAGAAGACATCGTCGCGATCTGCGAAGTCATTCACGAGCATGGCGGTCAGGTCTACACCGACGGCGCCAACATGAACGCGCTGGTGGGCGTGGCCAAGCCCGGCAAGTGGGGCTCGGACGTCAGCCACCTCAACCTGCACAAGACGTTCTGCATCCCGCACGGCGGCGGCGGACCGGGTGTCGGACCGTGCGCGGTCAAGGCGCACCTCGCGCCCTATCTGCCCAAGGCCTTCGGCAGTGATGGTGAGGTCGGCATGGTCAGCGCCGCGACGTTCGGCAGTGCGTCGATCCTTCCGATCAGCTGGATGTACATCACCCTCATGGGCACCCAGGGGCTGCGCCTCGCCACCCAGGTCGCACTGCTCAACGCCAACTACGTGGCCAGGCGCCTCGCCCCGCACTTCGACACGCTGTACACCGGCCGCAATGGCCTGGTGGCGCACGAATGCATCCTCGACCTGCGGCCGATCAAGGACGCCACCGGCATCAGTGCGGAAGACGTCGCCAAGCGGCTCATCGATTTCGGTTTCCATGCGCCGACGCTGAGCTTCCCGGTTGCAGGCACGCTGATGGTCGAGCCGACCGAGTCGGAGTCGCTGCATGAACTCGATCGCTTCTGCAACGCGATGATCCAGATTCGCGACGAGATCCGCGCAGTGGAAGAAGGCAAGCTCGATCGCGAGGACAACCCGCTGGTCAACGCGCCGCACACCGCCACCATGGCGATGGCCAGCGAATGGACCCACGCGTATCCGCGCGAGCTGGCGGTGTTCCCGCTCGACACCCTGCGCCAGCAGAAGTATTGGCCGCCGGTGGGCCGGGTGGACAACGTCTATGGAGACAAGAATGTCATGTGCGCATGCATTCCGGTCGACGCTTACAAGGAAGAGCTGGCGGACTGAACGGATTCTTCCGCCAGGACAGGGATGTACCCGGGACCCCGCTTCGGCGGGGTCTCGTTTTTTGGGATGTGGCGCCGGGCCTTGGCGGCGCTTGTCGGGAATGAATTCCCTCCTACAGGAGCGGTCTCTGGGTGCGGTGCGGATGCTGCGGTCTTGATGGGAGTGGCGCCGTGCCTTGGCGGCGCTTGTCGGGAATGCATTCCCTCCTACAGGAGCGGTCACCGGGTGCTGTGTGGATGCTGCGGTGTTGATGGGATGCGGCGCCGTGCCTTGGCGGCGCTTGTCGGGAATGAATTCCCTCCCACAGGAGCGGCCTCGGGGTGCTGTGTGGATGCTGCGGTCTTGATGGGAGTGGCGCCGTGCTTTGGCGGCGATTGTCGGGAATGAATTCCCTCCTACAGGGGCGGTCTCGCGGTGCTGTGTGGATGCTGCGGCGTTGATGGGATGCGGCGCCGTGCCTCGGCGGCGCTTGTCGGGAATGAATTCCCTCCTACAGGAGCGGCCTCGGGGGGCTGTGTGGATGCTGCGGTGTTGATGGGATGCGGCGCCGCGGCTCGGCGGCGCTTGTCGGGAATGAATGCCCTCCTACAGGAGCGGCCTCGGGGGGCTGTGTGGATGCTGCGGTGTTGATGGGATGTGGCGCCGTGCCTTGGCGGCGCTTGTCGGGAATGAATTCCCTCCTACAGGAGCAGTCTCCGGGTGCTGTGCCATGACTGTAGGAGGGGTTTCAACCCCGATGGCTCAGGCGCTCACTGACGGCATGCGCACCGCCATCGCCGCTGCGTCGGTCGAAGCTGGCCCGGCCAACCGGCGATACAGGTCTTCCACGCGGCGCATCAGCGCATCGCTGGACCAGGCCTCGGCTGCCGCAGGAGCCGCTGCCGCGAGTTCGGAGCGCAGATCGGCATTCTCGAGCACCTCGGCCACGTGCCCGGCAAACGCGCCAACATCCTCCGCGCTGATCCGCGCCGCCGGACAGTCGGCAAGCACGGTGGCGGTGCCCATGACCGCGGTCGACACGATTGGCAGTCCTTGCGCCATGGCTTCGATCAACACCAGGCCCTGGGTCTCGGTGGGTGAAGCAAACACGAACACATCACCGGCGCGATAGGCGTCGAGCAGCGTGGTGCGGCGGTCAAGGTTGCCGAAGAAGTGCGTGCGGTCGGCGACACCCAGCTCGTCAGCGACCGCGCGCAGCCTGCTCGCATCGGGCCCTTCGCCGGCAATCAGGAAACGCAGCTCGGGCAGCCGCTGGCGCAGCGCTGCCAGCACCTTCAGCAGGAAGTCGATGTTCTTCTCGCGAGCCAGCCGACTCACGGTCACCAAGGCCGGCAGCCCCACGGGCACGCCCATGCGGCGACGAAATGCCGCGCCGTCGCCGCGGCCGAACTCGCCAAGGTCGATACCGGTGGGAATGACCGTCCGCGGCGTCGCCACACCGTAGCCATCGAGCACGTCGACCATCTGCGCGCTGGGCACGATGAGGTGATCGACGTCGCTGCACAACCGTCGCGAGATCCAGCGCGCGAATCCACGCAACCAGCTCCCGGGCGCCCAGGGCAGGTAGTGCGCAATGTATTGCTCGAAATAGGTGTGGTACGTCTCGACCACCGGCGTACCCAGCGTGCGTCGCATCCGCAGGGCGAGCTGGTGCGCGCGAAACGGCGTGTGGCAGTGGATCAGGTCCCAGTGCTGGGCCGACAGCGTCGAACCGGCACGCCAGAGAGCGTCCTTGCGCATCAGCCGGTCTTCCGGGTCGAACGGGATCACCCGGGCCGCGACGCGGACGATGTCGAATTCCGATTCGGCGTCGACCTGCTGCTGGCCGCTGCCCGCGCCGTAGTCCGGCGCCAGGAGCACCACTTCATGCCCCTGCGCGGTCAGCCACTGACAGAACGTGCGGATCGACGTCGACACACCGTTGACCCGAGGAAAGTAGACATCGCTGAGCATGAGCAGTCGCACGCGCGCATGCTGGGAGCCGGGTGTGACAGGGCGATGACGAAACCTCGCCCGTTCATCGCCCGGCGCGCGGCGGTGTGATCCCGGATTGCCGGGAGCGGGCAAGCAAGACGACGTGCCGCCGCGGCATGCGGAGGGCGGGAAATCAGCAGATCTGCGCAGGCGGCGAGCGCAGGCCGAGGACGCGCCTCGTCGCACATGCCGGGTCAAGCGGGACGGCCTCACGACCGTCCACTCAGGGCATGCTGGGCTCAACCTCCATCAGCGCCTGCACGCGTCGACGCTCGGGCTCACTGAAGTGCTGCTGCAACAGCTGGTCGATGGCCTGGGCCTGGGCCGCCGCGTCGAGGCTGCTGTTGGCCAGCACCTGGGCGCGTTGCTCGCGAAAGCGGTCGAGACGCGCGTCCCACGCCTGCTGCTCGGCATCGAGTTGGGCGAGCCGGTCGGCCGCTTCGGCGCCATACAGCGCCTCCCGCTCGCTCCAGCGCTGCGACGCATCGATGTCGAGGCGATCGAACTGCGCGCTCTGCTCCAGTGCACGCTGATGCTCGGTGGCCTGCGCCTGCCATGCCGCCTGTTGCGGATCCATCGGCACGCTGTCGTCGAGCAGGGCGAGCGCATAACGCTCTTCTTCACCGAAGTACGCATCGGCCGCGGCCGCACCCAGTATGCGACGGCGCAGGTCCATCAGCTTGGTCAGTTGTTCGCGACGATCAGCGTGGCCTGCGCCGTTGAGCGCGGACTCGGCGCGCAGATAGGCCAGGTAGCGATCGAAGGCGGAGAGCACCTGTGCGGCGAGCAGGTCCCCGCCCTGCTCGATCGCCAAGCCCTCGAGCCGCGCGCGCAGCGCCTCGATCGGAGTCTCCGATGCACCGGCAAGCAGATAGTCGAACAGACGTCGCAGCGCGCGGTCCTCGGTGAGGCGGCCTTGCGCATCGACGTGCATCGCGCCGTCGATGTCGGTGCCACGCAGAGACGGCGCCACCGCCGCTGGGCCTGCCACTGCTCCGTCAAGCGCGCGCGGCGCAGTCGGAGCGGCTGCGACAGCAACCGCGCGCACGTCATCATCGGGAGCCACCTGCTCGACGCCCTGCTTCGTTTCTGTCGCGCGCGAGCGCAGCGATGCGGGGTCGGCGGCGAACAGCACCAGCCAAGCCCACAGACTGGCCAGCGCAAGCATCACCAGCACCGGCCAGGCGGAGAATCGCGTGATCATGGTCGATCGCCTCGCGACCGCACTCGGATCAGAGCCCGGCGTTCTTCAGCCGGTTGGCGTGCGCCCGATACACCGAGACCGGACTCGGGGTAAACAGGCCGCGCAGCCCGAAGATCTGGTTGACCTCGTCGAGATGGTTCCAGGGATAGTTGTCCTTGAGCACGACGCCGAGATGCGAGGAGCAACGCCCGACCAGGCCGTCGTTCGACTCCCAACCGAAGAACAGGCTGCCGGCGATCAGCAGCGGGTCGCCCACATCGAACCAGTTGGTGCTGACCGACGTTCCGCCCATCGAGTAGTAGCGGACACCGTTGACGACCGAGGCACCCTGGCCACAGGCCGACGACGGCATCCCCTGCGGGTGCAAGGCGTTGAACTGGGCGGAGCCGGCACTGTTGAGCGAATCGAGCGCTGCCAGCGCATTCTGCGGATCGCCGCTGCCCGACAGCACCTCGATCAGCACCGACAGGGCATTCACGAAGCCGGCAGCCAGCGCTTCGGCGACCGATCCGGGCGGCGCGATGACGCCGAGACCGTCGGCGACGGCACTACCCGTGTGCGGACTGCCGACGGAGGTGATCGATGCCACCAAGTCCGGACGCACGGACGCGACGTAGCGAATCGTCGGCCCGCCATGGCTGTGTCCGATCAGGTTGAACTTGCCGTGCCCGTACAGCGCCTTCAGCGTGTCGAGCTGACGGATCAGCTGCTCACCGCGCAGCGTGCTGGAGTTGCTCGCAGACACATCGGCGATGTACACCCGCGCGCCACCCGACTTCAGCTCACCCGGGATGCCGTAGAAGTAGTCGTAGACGCCGAGCAGGCTGTCGAACCCGAGCAGCCCATGGACCAGAACGATCGGATGGCGTGTCTGCGTGTAGCCCGCGTGTGCCGGAGCCAGGAGCCCGAACGCGAGCACGATTGCCGCAGCGAAGCGAAGAACCAAGGCGTGCATGCAAGTCCCTCCCAGAACCCGTGATGACCCTGAATCGCGATGTGTTGAAACTGAATGAATGCAAAACGAGCATACGGCCGCGTATGGGGAGATGTCAAACGACTGTTTGAACTGAAACCAAGGCGATCGCCGGCCGACCGAAATCCGGCATCAGGAAAGCATCGGGAGGAGCAAGAAACGGCGCGCGCAGCCGGCCCAAGTCAGCATGCGCGGCAGTGTCGCGGGTTCGGTCGCCGTAAGCGGCCCCTATTTCGCGGGCTCTTGCTTCGCGGCTTCGGACTTCGCGGGCCCAGCGGCACCCTCGCTCTGGGCAAACTTGTCCATCATCGCGTTGAACGAGCGCGCGACGTCGTGGAACTCGTCTTTCTGGCGCAGATACACGCGCTCGTCGATCTTGCCGTCGTGGATCGCACGGATCACCTTGTGCAGGTGATAGATCGGCCCTGACACGCGGTGGGTGACATAGATCATCCACAGCACCACCACCGCCAGCACGGTGAAGCTGAGGCCGCCGAGCAGGATCGCGAAATTGCGCAGCTCCTCATAGCGCTCGGCAATGATCTCGGGCGGCAAGGTCGTGTTGCTCAGGATCAGCTCGTAGCTGTCGAGCACATAGGCGTAGAACAGCGCGGCGTTGAGAAAGATGCAGCAGAAGCCGGAGATCACGATGACGCCGACCAGGCGGGCGCGGAATCCGTGCAGTCGAAACACCGACCAAAGACTACGTTGTTGTCTGGACATCCTCTTGTCTCCTCATCGCACGTTGCTTCGGCGAAACTGCTGGTTGTCGCACTTGCTCTGACTGCGGCGCTCGGTGCCGGGGCAGACTCTCCCCGCAGAGCCACGGTTCACTACCCCCGACAGGTGGTGGGCAGATACTCAGTGGATATGGTGGTGCCATCGCCGGCAAAACCGCAACGCCACATCAGCGATTTGCCGGCATCGGTCGGCAGCTGCGCAGGATTGCCATCGACCATCGGGGTCAGCGTCACGACCTGGCCGTCGATCGCCGGGTCGCCGAAACCCCGTGCGGTGACGATGATCTTGCCGTGCGCATCGACCGCGATCGACTGCGTGTATTCGCCGGTGGGGTCGGGGCGCTCACAGCCGAAACCGCCATCCGGTCGCTTGCCAAAGTAGTAGGCCTCGAACACGGCGGTGCGGCAGGTGCCGGCCATGACGATCAGTTCAACGATCTTGGTCCGCGTGGTGTAGCTCTGGTAGGCCACCACGGCGATCACCGCCAGGATGCCGAGAATCGTGATGACGACCATCAGCTCGATGATCGTGAAGCCGGGGCTGTACCGGTGCCCGCTCCGCATCCGCGCCATGCTGCGCACCCCACCCCCTGTAGTAGGTGGGGGTCAGTCTACTCCAGTGGCACTGCGCCGGTACGCGCCTCCGAAGCAAGGCAGCAGGCGCGCCCGCGGCGAAGCGAGAGACGCCCGAGACAGCCCACGCCGGCCGCACGTCCGCCGGAGTGTGACGGCGTCGGTCAGCTTCGTTTCGAGAACACGATCTTGCCGTGCGCCGCATCGACGACCAGCGTGTCGCCGGCGACAAACTCGCCAGCGAGAATGCGCTGGGCCAGGGGATTCTCGACCTGCTGCTGGATCGCTCGCTTCAGCGGGCGTGCGCCGTAGACCGGATCGAAGCCGACGTTGCCGAGCAGGGCCAGCGCCGTATCGCTGATCTCGAAGCCGATCTGGCGTTCGCCCAGGCGCTTGGCCAGATAGGCCGTCTGGATTCTCGCGATCGAGCGGATCTGTTCCTTGCCGAGCGGATGGAACACCACCAGTTCGTCGAGCCGGTTGATGAACTCGGGGCGGAAGTGCGCCTGCACGACACCCATCACTGCCGCCTTCATCTTCGTGTAGCTCTCTTCGCTCTCGTCGCTGAAGTCCTGGATCAGCTGCGAGCCGAGATTCGAGGTCATCACGATGACGCTGTTGCGGAAATCGACAGTGCGACCCTGACCATCGGTCAGGCGGCCATCGTCCAGCACCTGCAACAGCACGTTGAATACGTCGGGATGAGCCTTCTCGACCTCGTCGAGCAGGATCACGGTGTACGGTCGACGGCGCACCGCTTCGGTGAGATAGCCGCCTTCCTCGTAGCCCACGTAGCCCGGCGGCGCGCCGATCAAACGCGCGACACTGTGCTTCTCCATGAATTCGCTCATGTCGATGCGCACCATCGCCTCGTCGGTGTCGAACAGGAACTCGGCCAGCGCCTTGCACAGTTCGGTCTTGCCGACGCCGGTCGGACCGAGGAACAGGAACGATCCGTTCGGACGGTTGGGATCGGAGAGCCCCGCGCGGGAACGCCGGATTGCGTCGCTGACCGCACGCACCGCTTCATCCTGCCCGACCACGCGGGCATGCAGCGCGTCTTCCATGCGCAGCAATTTGTCCCGCTCCCCTTCGAGCATCTTCGAGACAGGAATCCCGGTCCAGCGCGCGACGACCTGGGCGATTTCTTCCGCGGTGACTTTCTGCTGCAGCAGCTTGAAGCCCTTCTGCTCGGTCTCGGCGGCGGCGGCGAGCTGCTTCTCCAGCTGCGGAAGCTGGCCGTACTGGATCTCGGACGCACGCTGCAGATCCTGGTGACGATGCGCCGCCTCCAGCTCGGTCTTGAGCTGCTCGATCTGCTCCTTGATCTTGGTGGTGCCGGTGACCGCGGCCTTCTCGGCCTTCCAGATTTCCTCGAGGTCGTTGTACTCGCGCTCGAGCACGGCGATTTCGGCTTCGAGGTCGGCCAGGCGCTGCTTCGACTCCTTGTCCTTCTCTTTCTTCAGCGCCTCGCGCTGGATCTTGAGCTGGATCAGCCGGCGCTCCTTGCGGTCCATCTCTTCGGGCTTGGAGTCGATCTCCATGCGGATGCGCGAGGCCGCCTCGTCCATCAGGTCGATGGCCTTGTCGGGCAGCTGGCGGTCGGCGATGTAGCGGTGCGACAGCGTCGCGGCGGCGACGATCGCCGGATCGGTGATCTCCACGCCGTGGTGCACGGCGTAGCGCTCCTTCAAACCGCGCAGGATCGCGATGGTGTCCTCGACGCTGGGCTCACCGACGAACACCTTCTGGAACCGCCGCTCCAGCGCGGCATCCTTCTCGACGTACTTGCGGTACTCGTCGAGCGTGGTGGCGCCGATGCAGTGCAGTTCGCCGCGGGCGAGGGCAGGCTTGAGCATGTTGCCGGCATCCATCGAGCCTTCGGCCTTGCCGGCGCCGACCATGGTGTGCAGCTCGTCGATGAACAGGATGACTTGGCCTTCCTGCTTGGCCAGATCATTGAGCACGCCTTTCAGGCGCTCCTCGAATTCGCCGCGGAACTTCGCGCCGGCGATCAGCGCGCCCATGTCGAGCGAAAGCACGCGCTTGTTGCGCAGCCCTTCGGGCACTTCGCCGTTGATGATGCGCTGGGCGAGGCCTTCGACGATCGCGGTCTTTCCCACGCCCGGCTCGCCGATCAGCACCGGATTGTTCTTGGTGCGTCGCTGCAGCACCTGGATGGTGCGGCGGATCTCTTCGTCGCGACCGATCACGGGATCGAGCTTGCCCTGCTCCGACCGTGCGGTCAGGTCGATGCAGTATTTCTCCAGGGCCTGACGCGCCTCTTCGGCATTCGCGTCGTTGACCTTGTCGCCGCCGCGCAGCGATTCGATGGCCTGCTCGACCGCGGCCTTCTGCGCGCCGGCGGACTTCAGCGCCGCACCGGCCTCGCCCTTGTCATCGAGACAGGCGAGCACGAACAGCTCGCTGGCGATGAACTGGTCGCCGCGCTGCTGGGCCAGCTTGTCGGTGACATTGAGCAGGCGGCCGAGGTCATTGCCGAGGCTGATGTTGCCTTCCTGGCCGCTGACCTTGGGCAGCTTGTCGAGCGTCTCGCCGAGCCGCTGGCGCAGCGCCGCCACGTTGACGCCGGCCTGGGCCAGCAGCGGCTTGGTCGATCCGCCCTGCTGGTCGAGCAAGGCGACCAGCAGATGGGCGGGCTCGATGAGATTGTGGTCGCGGCCGACGGCAAGGCTCTGGGCATCGGCCAGAGCCTGCTGGAAGCGCGAGGTCAACTTGTCCATGCGCATGGCGGAATCCTTGAAAACAGGGGTTGACCGGATCGGTCACCGATGTCTCTCAAGTGCGGATGGTGGCGCAGGGATTCAAGCTCGGCGTTGATTCCGGTCAGTTTTCCGGCCGCCACGCGGTGGGGCCGCGGCGCCGACTACAGCGCGACGAGCGCCTTCCTGGCCTCGTCGTTGTTCGCGTCGAGCTGCACCGCCCGCTCGAACGCATGCCTGGCCAGCTCGCTGCGGCCCGCGTGACGCTGCACTTCGCCGAGACGGAACCAGGCGTAGGTCGGCTCGGGATCGTCGATGTCCGGCGCCAGCGCGAGGAAACGCTGGAACGCCTCGACACCGAGATCGAGACGCTGTCCCGACAGCGCCGCCGTGCGGCCGAGCTGGTACAGCGCAGCGCCCGACTCGGGCTCGGCGGCGACCCAGGTCTCGAAGTGCGCGAACGCCTCCTCCCATCGTTCCATCGCCTGCAAGGTGAGCCCGACCTGCAGACGGTACCGGGGAGATTCCGGTTTCAGCGACAGCGCCCTGCGGAACTCGGAGAGCGCGAGGTCGCGCTGGCCGTCGTGCTGGGCCAGCATCGCCAGCACGGCGTGCCCCTCAGCGATGTCGAGCGCGGCGATGGCATCGGACTCGGCGCGCGCCTTGTCCATGCTGCCGCCAGCGATGCCGGGGGCCTGCATGTAGTACTGCATCAGCGCACGTCGCGGCGCGACTTCCTGCGGCGCCAGACGGCGTGCGGTCTCCAGCGCTTCGCGCAGGTCGCCCGCCACGCCCATCTTGGCGAACATGCCGACTTCGTTGATGCGTTGCGACAGCACCTCGCTCAAGGTCAGATAGGGCTCGAAGCGATCCGGCGCGACCGACACGGCCTGCTCGGCGGCGTCGACGGCGCGTTTCGCTTCGCCGAAATGCAGCTCGGCGCGCGCCAGTTCGATCCACGCCTCGTACTGCGTCGGCATCGCCCGGGTCAGGGTTCGCGCCGCCATCAACGCCTGGGCATCGCGCCCCTTGATCTGCGCCCGCACGCTCTCGGCAGTGGGTGCAGCGTGCGCCGGCACCGTCGCGAGCAGGGACAACGTCAACAGGATCCATCTGAACATGCACAAGCGCTCCTACCTTGGGACGCGGAGCATATCCACTGCGCGGATCCGGGCAAGGAGCCAGAAGTCAGGACATGAAGCGTGCAGCGCGAATCGTTCAGGCTTCGCCGTCGTTGCGCCAGATCAGGGTAGCCATGCGTCCGGTGGCGCCGGTGCGCCGGTACGAGAAGAACAAGTCAGGCTGACTGATCGTGCAGGCCTGCCCGCCCACAACATGGCCGACCCCGAGCTTGAGCAGGCGCAGTCTTGCAATCAGGTACAGATCGCACAGCCAATGACCGGCCCGCGTCGGTCTGAACGCCTCACCCACGGCCAGCGAATGACCCATCAGGGCTTCGCGCACTTCGTCGCCCACTTCGTAGGCCTGCGGACCGGCGGCGGGCCCAAGCCAGGCCAGAATCTGATCCGCACGCACGCCCATGGCCGCCACGGTGGCCTCCAGCACACCGTTCGCCAGTCCGCGCCAGCCGGCGTGGGCCACCGCCAGTCGTCGGCCATCGTCGGCGCAGAACAGTACGGGAAGGCAATCGGCAGTGAGCACCGCGAGCACCACGTCCGCATCGCCGGTCACCGCGGCGTCGGCCTCGGCCACGCTGTCCAGCGGCGCGCGCGCACGGCCGGCCATCGCGGCGTCGACCTCCACCACGCGGCTGCCGTGCACCTGCTGCAGCCAGCAGGGTTCGTCCGGCAACCCGGCGATGTCCCGCAATGTGGCGCGGTTGTGCTCGACCGAGGCCTCCGCGTCGCCGCAGCGCGCGCCCAGATTGAAGTGATCGTATGGCGCGGCGGACACGCCGGCGCCATGACGCAGGGTCACGCAGGCATGCACGCCCGGCGGCGCCGGCCAGTCGGGCAGCCAGATCGCACTGCCCCCGGCGCTCATGAGGCTGCCTCGTCGCGGTCTTTCGCCAGCGCACCGATCAGTGCGGCGAGATCGGCAGGCCGCGGTGCGCGCGCGGTGACCGTGGCGCCACCGAAGGGGTGATCGAAACTGAGTTGCTCGGCGTGCAGGGCCTGACGGCGGAAACCGCGCAGGGTGGCGATCAGCGCCTCGCCAGCCTGCTTCGGCAGCCGCAGGCCGCCGCCGTACAGCGGATCGCCGACGATGGGAAATCGTCGGTGTTGCATGTGCACGCGGATCTGGTGGGTGCGTCCGGTTTCCAGCCGACACTCGACCAGACTGTGCGCGCGATAGCGATCACGCACGCGGAAGTGGGTGACTGCAGGTCGGCCATCCTCGCGCACTGCGCGACGCAGCCGGTCGGTGGGATGCCGGTCCATCGGCGCATCGATGGTGCCGCCGGCGACGATCACGCCCTGCACCACCGCCTCGTACTGACGATGGATCGCGCGCTCGGCGAGCATCGCCACCAGGGCGGTATGTGCCTCCAGCGTGCGCGCGACCAGCAGGGCACCGGAGGTGTCCTTGTCCAACCGGTGCACGATGCCGGCGCGCGGAAGATGCTCGAGGCGTGCGTCACGATGTAGCAGCGCGTTCACCAGGGTGCCGCCCGGACGACCGGCACCCGGATGCACGACCAGGCCCGCGGGCTTGTTGATCACGAACAGATGCTCGTCCTCATGCAGCACCTCGAGCGCGATGGCCTCGGGCCGGTCGCGCGAGACCGCTTCGAGTTGCGCGGCAATGCACACCTTCTCGCCGCCGAGCACGGCGTCCTTGGGACGCATGCTGCGGCCATTCAGCGTCGCCGCGCCCGACTTGATCCAGGCGGCGAGCCGAGATCGCGAGTACTGCGGGAACATTTCGGCGAGAGCCTGATCAAAGCGCAGGCCCGCCAGGTGCATGGGCAGCGTCTCGCTGAGGTCGACCCGGCTGCTGCCTTGGTCGTCCGCAGCGTCTGCCTGGGCTTCGCGGTTTGTTACGAAATCGTTCATCCGACAAGGCTTTATGGAGGGTTGGGGTTCGATTCGGCTATTATCGCTCGCTTCGTGCCGCCACCGGCCCCCGACTCGGTCAGTCAATGATGGATTTGTTCCACAAGCCCTCGTCCCGCCCTTCTCGAATTTCCGGCGTGGGCCGTCTCGTGCTGCTGGGGTTGCTCGCCCTGTCGCTTCAGGCCTGCGGCAAGTGGTTCGAACGCGATGATCCGCTCGAAGTGCTGCCGGTCGACCAGATGTACCAGGAAGCCAAGAGCTCGCTGCGCGGCGGCAATCTCGGCCGCGCCACGCGCTACTACCAGCGACTGATCGCACGCTTTCCGTACGGCGTCTACACCGAACAGGCGCAGCTCGAACTGGCCTACACGCAATACCGCGACCGCAAGTTCGAAGAAGCCTCGTCGACGGTCAATCGCTTCATCAAGACCTATCCGGCACACCCGAAGATCGCCTACGCGTTCTATCTGAAAGCCCTGATCAACTTCGATCGCGGCAATCCCCTGCTCGACAAGATCGCGCGCATCGACGGCACCATGCGCGACCAGGGTGCCGCAGTGCAGAGCTTCAACGACTTCAGCGAGGTGATCCGGCGCTTCCCGGACACGGCCTACGCCACGGATTCACGCCAGCGCATGGTGTACCTGCGCAACCGTCTGGCGCGCTACGAGATCAACGTCGCCCGCTACTACCTGCGTCGCGAGGCCTACATCGGTGCGATCAATCGTGCGAAACACGTGCTTGAGCTGTACCCGCAGTCGGCCTACCAGGGCGATGCGTTGGCGGTGATGGCGGAGGGCTACACCGAACTCGGCCAGGAGCGGCTTGCTGCCGACGCCCGCCGCGTACTCGAGCTGAATGCGCCCGATCATCCCTACCTCAGCGGCGACTGGGATCACCAGCGTCGCTGGTGGCGCAAGATCCTGCCGTTCATGGGCGAGAAGCGGGGCTAGGCCGCCGCACTCGATCTTCGCCCGGCCCCGCGTCGGGCGAGACGCGTCAACCAGTTACCTTCCAGTCGTGCGCCGCACCGGGGCCGACCGAAGCCTGTGGCGTTGAGCAGTTGCAGCCTCGGCGTGCGGGCGTCAGCGCCAGCCTGAGGTGATCGGATAGCGGCGTTCGCGGCCGAACGCGCGACGGGTCACTTTGGGGCCGGGCGCTGACTGGCGCCGCTTCCATTCGTTGATCAGCACCAACCGGCACACCCGGCGCACTTCCGCCTCATCGAAGCCTTCGGCGACGATCTCCTCCACGCCCATCTCGCGGTCGACGAATCGGTCGAGTATGGCGTCGAGCCGCTCGTACGGCGGCAGCGAGTCCTGATCCAGCTGGTTCTCGCGCAACTCTGCCGTGGGAGGCCGGGTGATCACTGCCTCGGGAATCACTTCGCCATCGCGGTTTCGCCAACGCGACAACGCGAACACGTCGGTCTTGTAGACATCCTTCAACGGCGCATAGCCGCCGCACATGTCGCCGTAGATGGTCGCGTAGCCGACCGCATACTCGCTCTTGTTGCCGGTCGTGAGCAGCATCGCGCCGAGCTTGTTGGACAGCGCCATCAGCACGGTGCCGCGGCAGCGCGATTGCAGGTTCTCTTCGGTGACATCGACCGGGCGATCGCCGAACAGCGGATTCACCTCGCCCAGCAGGCCCTCGAATCCCGGCTCGATGGTCACCGTTTCCAGTCGCACGCCCATCGTCGCCGCCTGCTGCGCGGCGAGATCGTTGGACAGGTCGCTGGTGTAGCGGGAGGGCAGGCGCACGCCGATCACATGCTCGGGCCCCAGCGCGTCGGCGGCGATGGCCAGCGTCAACGCCGAGTCGATGCCGCCGGACAGACCGATCAGCACGTTGGAGAAGCCGTTCTTGCGAATGTAGTCGCGGGTGCCGCGCACCAGCGCCGCATAGGTCAAGGCCAGCCGCGACTCGTCACCGGCTTCGGGCCACAACACCGGGCTCCATCGACGGGTCTCGCGGTCGATGTCGGCGACCAGCCAGCAGTCCTCGAAGGCCGAGGCAGCCGGCAACAAGGTGGCGTCGGCGGCCGCCAGCACCGAGGCGCCGTCGAACACCAGCTCGTCCTGACCGCCGACGACGTTCAGATACGCGATGGGCACCGGACTCTCGGCGATGCGCCGGGTCAGCAGCGCGTCGCGATCCTCCGGCTTGTGCGCCTCATACGGCGAGGCGTTGCCGACCAGCACGAGTTCGGCGCCGGCCTCGACGGTCTCGCGCAGGGGCTGCGCGAACCACAGGTCTTCGCAGACCAGGATGCCGACCTTCCAGTCGCCGATCTCGACGACAAGCGGCCGGTCGCCGGTGGCGAAGTAGCGTCGCTCGTCGAACACCGCGTAGTTGGGCAACTCGCGCTTGCGGTAGGTCGCCTCGATGCGCCCGTCGCGCAGCACGCTGGCGGCGTTGAACACCACGCTTCCCATGGCCTCGGGGTGACCGACCACGGCAACGATGCCGCGCGTCTCCGCGGCGATGGCGGTCAGCTGCTCGGCGCAGCGCGACAGAAAACTGGGGCGAAACAACAGGTCTTCGGCCGGATAGCCGCACAGCGCAAGCTCGGGAAACAGCACGATATCGGCGCGGTGCTCATCGCGCGCCGCGGCGATCCAGGCCTTGATGCGGGCCGCGTTGGCGTCCACCGCGCCGACCGGAAAGTCGAACTGAGCCAAGGCTACCCGCATCGCTGTCTCTCCCCACCTGTCGCTTCGTCCAGGTCTGACGCTGCCGGCTTCGGCGCCTGCACCAAACGCACAGGGCCGCAATCCGCGGCCCCGTGCCCTGCGCCATGGTCAGGCGACATGTCTTGCTACTTCATCTTCTCGGACAGTGCCTTGCCCAGATCGGCCGGTGAGCGCACGGTGGTCACGCCGGCCTTTTCCAGCGCGGCGAACTTGCCGGCCGCGGTGCCCTTTCCGCCCGAAGCGATCGCACCAGCGTGGCCCATGCGCTTGCCCGGAGGCGCCGAGGCGCCGGCGATGAAGCCGACCACGGGCTTGGTCACGTACTCGGTGATGAACTCGGCCGCTTCTTCCTCGGCGCTGCCGCCGATCTCGCCGACCATGATGATGCCTTCGGTCTGCGGGTCGTCCTGGAACATCTGCAGCGCGTCGATGAAGTTCACGCCCTGGATCGGATCGCCACCGATGCCGATACAGGTGGACTGGCCGAGGCCGGCCTGCGTGGTCTGGTGTACGGCCTCATAGGTCAGCGTGCCCGAACGCGAAACGATGCCGACCTTGCCCGGCTTGTGGATGTGGCCGGGCATGATGCCGATCTTGCACTCGCCCGGCGTGATGACGCCCGGACAGTTCGGACCGATCAGCCAGCACTCGTCGTAGTGGGCCAGGGTGTGCTTGACGCGCATCATGTCGAGCACCGGAATGCCCTCGGTAATCGCGACGATGACGCGGATGCCCGCGTCGGCCGCTTCGAGGATGGCGTCGGCCGCGAACGGCGGCGGCACGTAGATCACCGATGCGTCAGCGCCGGTGTCGTCGACGGCGTCCTGGACGGTGTTGTACACCGGCAGGCCAATGTGTTCCTGGCCGCCCTTGCCCGGGGTCACGCCACCCATCACACGGGTGCCGTATTCGATCATCTGCTCGGCATGGAAAGTGCCCTGCTGTCCGGTGAAACCCTGGACGATGACCTTGGTGTTCTTGTTGACCAAAACGCTCATTCTGATGGGCCTTGCTCTGAATTTCGGTTTGTCGGCTTCGGAGGGGCACCGCGCACTTCGCGTGCGGCTGTGACCGTTGCTCCCGCCTCCCCCATCGCCCAGCTTCGCTGCGCGACTGCTCCCTCAATGCGAGGCAGCGGGCTAGCGCCCCTGCTCACGCATCACCCGTTGACGGCAGCCACGGCCTTCTTCGCCGCGTCGTTGAGATCATCGGCGGGGATCAGCGCAAGACCGCTGGTCTTCAGCAGCTCCTTGCCCTTCTCCACGTTCGTACCTTCGAGGCGCACGATGACCGGCACCTGGACGCCGACTTCCTTGACCGCCGCGATGATGCCCTCGGCGATCATGTCGCAGCGAACGATGCCGCCGAAGATGTTGACCAGAATCGCCTTCACCTTGTCCGAGGCCAGGATCAGCTTGAATGCCTCGGTGACGCGCTCCTTGGTCGCACCGCCGCCGACGTCGAGGAAGTTCGCCGGTTCGGCGCCGTTGAGCTTGATGACGTCCATCGTCGCCATGGCGAGGCCGGCGCCGTTCACCATGCAGCCGATGTTGCCATCCATGGTGACGTAGTTGAGGTCGTGCTCGGCGGCTTCAGCCTCGGTGGGATCTTCCTGTGCCTTGTCGCGCATGGCCGCCAGCTTGGGCTGCCGGAACTCGGCGTTGTCGTCGGAATTCACCTTGCCATCAAGAGCGATCAGATCTCCGGACGAGACGATCGCCAGCGGGTTCAGCTCGACCAGCGACAGATCGCGCTCATGGAACAGCTTGAACAGCCCCATCATGATCTTGGTCAGCTGGTTGACCTGCTTGGCACCCAGGCCCATGGCGAAACCCATCTTGCGGCACTGGTAGGGCTGCAGACCTTCCACGTATTGCACGTCGAGCAACTGGATCGCATCGGGATTCTCTTCAGCGACCTTCTCGATCTCCACGCCCCCCTCAGCCGAAGCGATGAAGCTGACGTTCTTGGTGGCGCGGTCCACCAGCACGGAGAGGTACAGCTCTTTCTTGATGTCGTTGGCTTCGGTGACCAGCACGTAGTCGACCGGCAGCGCGCGCCCACCGGACTGGTAGGTCGTCATCCGCGTGCCGAGCATGCCGGCCGCAGCGTCGCGCACCGCGTCGAGCGACTTCACGACCTTGACACCGCCGGCCTTGCCGCGGCCACCGGCGTGGATCTGCGCCTTGACCACCCACTGCTCGCCACCAATCGCCTTGGCGGCCTCGACGGCCTGTTCAGGCGTCTGTGCGACGCGACCCACCGGAACCGGAATGCCGTAGTCGGCGAACAGCTCTTTGGCCTGATACTCGTGAAAATTCATGCATCACCCGCGAGAAAAGAAATCGGGACCACTAATGTCGAGCCCGCCGGGCCGGAGCCCCGCCGGCCCCATGGGACTTGGCGGCCGGTATTGTGGCGAACGGTGCGGGCAAAGGCAAAGCGAAAGCTGCGCCACGGCATTGGACTTTGGTCCCGATCCGTGACCGGTGCGGGACAGATGGCCGGGAACGTTGCGCGGCGGTACGCCATCCGTGTGCGGAGCGGACCCGGCGTGCCGCTACCGCCACGGCGCAAGCTGCGACGCGCACCCCCGGCTGACGCGCGGTGAGGTTCTATACTGCGGCGAATCCGCAGCCCTTCCTTTCTCGATGGCGCAGGCCCAGGCACCCCGACTCCGATTGCGTGCAAGCCACGTCATCCGCAGCGCCCAGCGGCGCGAGCTGTATTTCTTCACGCTCTACCGGGTGTTCCAGGCCGGTCTGATCCTGTTCTTGCAGCAGAGTCCGATCGCCTGGCCGTTCGCCACGGTGACGATGCCGAAGGTGGCGATGCCCGTGGCGGTCTGCTACGTCATCGCCGCCGTCGTGCTGATGCTGGCCGCGCGCCGCAGCCAGCTGCCCCTGGCCGTGCAGGTGGCGGTCGGCATCGTGCTGGACATTGCGGCGACCTTGCTCGCAAAGCTGGCCATGGAGGGCCCGGAAACGGGCCTGTCGATGCTTCTGCTGGTCAACGTCGGCGCCGCAGCGCTGCTGCTTCCGCTGCGTTGGGGCATGAGTTTCGCGATCGCCGCCGCGGCGGGCACGGTGATCGAACAGCTGTTTTCTTCGGGCCTGTTCGTCGCCGGGCTGACTCCGAGCTTCACCTCGAACGTCGCCGAGTCGACGATGTTCGCGTTGAGCTATCTCAGCGCGGCGATCCTGAGCTACTCGCTCGGCAAGCAGCTTCGCGAGTCGGAGGAGCTGGCCCAGCGTCGCGGCGAGGAGGTCAGCAACCTGGCGCAAGTGAACGAGCTGATCATCCGGCGCCTGCACTCGGGCGTGATCGTGATCGATCGTGAGCAGACCGTCCGGCTGACCAACGAGGCGGCCTGGCACCTGCTCGGACAGCCGCCGCAAGGTTTTCAGCGCCTGCCCGAACTGCATCCCGGACTGAGCCAGCGCCTGCGGCAGTGGCGCAAGGCTCCGGCGGAGGAGTCCACGCCGATGCGCCTGGGTCGGGAGCTCGCCGAAGTGGTGCCGCGATTCACCCAGCTTGGCGGCGAGGACGGGCTGATCCTGATCTTCCTCGACGACAGCTCGCTGGCCTCGAGACGCGCACAGCAGCTCACGCTGTCGGCGTTGGGGCGGCTTTCGGCGAGCATCGCGCACGAGATCCGCAACCCGCTCGGCGCGATCAGCCACGCCGCCCAACTGCTGCAGGAGTCGGAAAACCTCGACACCACCGACGCCCGGCTGCTGGACATCGTCGTCAGCCACTGCCAGCGCATGAACGGAATTGTCGAGAACGTGCTGGGCCTCGCCCGTCGCGAGCGCTCACGCCCCGAGCGCATCGACTTGGCTGACTGGGCACGGCACACCGTGAGTCACTATGTCGAGGAACACGGACTGCAGCCGGAACAGCTGCGGGTCGCCGTACCCGACCGGTCGCTGTGGACCATGGTCGACCCGCGCCAGCTGCACCAGGCAGTGGTGGCGCTGGTCAGCAACGCGCTGCTGCACGGGCACGATGAGCATCTGCCCGCGCGTGTGCTGGTGCAGGCCGGATTCAATCCGTCCACCGGCGCGCCGATGCTCGAAGTCAGCGACCACGGCCCGGGCATCCCCGACTCGCTCGTCCTGCAGGTGTTCGAACCGTTCTTCACCACCAGTGAGGTCGGCAGCGGACTCGGTCTCTACATCGCCCGACAGATCTGCGAGGCCAACCAGGCCTCGTTGACCTACCAGCGTCGCGCCGAGGGCGGCAGCTGCTTCCGCATCACCCTGCCGCCGGCGGTCGCGCTGCAGACGCACTGACCCGGCCCGGCCCAAGTCAGGGGGCTGCGGCATAATGGGCCACCCCAAGCCCGGCGCGCCTCATGCAGCAACCCATCGCCCTCGTGGTCGACGACGAACGCGACATCCGCGAGCTGATCGCCATCACGCTCAGCCGGATGGGCATCAAGGTGGAGACCGCCGAGAACCTGGCGGTGGCCCAACGTCAGCTGGCGCTGCGGCACTACGACCTGTGCTTCACCGACATGCGCCTGCCGGACGGTTCGGGACACAGCCTGATCGAGCTCATTGCCGCCCGCTATCCGGACACACCGGTGGCGATGATCACCGCGCACGGCAATGTCGACGCGGCCGTCAATGCGCTGAAGGCGGGCGCCTTCGATTTCGTCTCCAAGCCGGTGGACCTGCACGTGTTGCGCCGGATGGTGCAGAGCGCGCTGCAGCTCGGTGAGCAGAAGCGCGCCTCGGCCCAGCTGAGCAACAACCAGCTGCTCGGCGAATCGGCGGTGATGGAGTCGCTGCGCGGCACCATCGCCAAGGTCGCACGCAGCCAGGCCCCGGTGTTCATCGGCGGCGAATCGGGCGTCGGCAAGGAACTGGTCGCGCGGCTGATCCACGAACAGGGCCCGCGCGCCAAGGGGCCGTTCGTGCCGGTGAACTGCGGCGCGATCCCGGACGAGCTGATGGAAAGCGAATTCTTCGGCCACAAGAAGGGCAGCTTTACCGGCGCGGTCGCCGACAAGGAAGGCCTGTTCCAGGCCGCTGCGGGCGGCACCCTGTTTCTCGACGAAGTCGCCGAGCTGCCGCTGCACATGCAGGTCAAGCTGCTGCGCGTGATCCAGGAAAAATCGGTGCGCCCGGTCGGCTCCAACGCCGAGCAATCGGTGGACGTGCGCATTCTGTCGGCCACGCACAAGGCGCTGGTGCCTCTGGTTGAAGAGGGCCGCTTCCGGCACGACCTGTACTACCGCATCAACGTCATCGAGATTCCGGTACCGCCGCTGCGCGAGCGGCGTGGGGACATTCCCGGACTCGCGCACCGCATCCTGGCCCGCCTCTCCGAAGGCCTCGGCAGCACGGCGCCCGAGCTGACCGAAGACGCGCTGCAGGAACTGTCGCGCTATGGCTTTCCGGGCAACGTGCGCGAATTGGAGAACATCCTCGAGCGCGCGCTCGCGCTTTCCGATGGCAGTCGCATCTCGGCCGCCGACCTGCGCCTGAGCCAGACTTCCGGCACCACCGCAGCGCCGCCCGCGGCGCCCGCTCCGGCCCTCGACGCCGCCGCGCCGCCGCCGTTGCCGGGCAATGCAGCGCTCAACGACTACATGGAACAGCTCGAGCGCGAGGCGATCATCAAGACCCTCGAAGAATGCCGCTACAACAAGACCAAGGCTGCAGCCAAGCTCGGTATCACCTTCCGGGCCATGCGCTACAAGCTGAAAAAGCTCGGCATCGAGTGAGTCGTCCGGGTTCCGCGCCGAGGTCCGGCATCCAGCGTACCGCCCTGCTCTCACCGCGGCGAAGTCCGTGCCGTGACGACCGTAGCGATCGGCCGCGAACGGGTATGCCAGGGCGCCAACACGCAGCGATCGCAACCGCTGCGTCGTCCCCAGGTCTGAGACCGCCCGACCTTGGCGACCCGGACCCGGCACGACTCACGTGTCACCGGGGGCGTGGAGTTTGAACGGTCCGGATGCCAGCGGAGCAGATGCTTCGGTCGTCGAACGCAGGGCCCTGTGGGGCGTGCTGACGGTCGCACTGCTGCTGCGCATGCTGCAGATCGCGGCGGCTGCACGCAGCCCGATCACCTTCAACCCGGGCGCTGATGAGAGCTACTACCTGCAGTTCGGCGCCTGGGTGGCGGCGCACGGGCTGGCCGTGCCGACCGACTTCGCATTCATGGATCCCGCCTACGGCTACCTGCTCGGCGGCGTACTGGGCGCGTTCGGCGGCAGTGTGCTCGCCGTCTATCTGCTGCAGGCGATCCTCGACGTGGTCACCACCTGGCTGATCCATCGATGCGCCAGCGACATCGGCGGCTCTCGATCCGGCCTGCTGGCCGCGGCGGTGTACGCCCTGTGCGCGACCGCGATCATGTTCACGACCACGGCGCTCAAGGCCACGCTGGTGGCGTTCTGCGCAGCGGTGTGGACGCTGCTGGCGCTGCGACTGCTGCGCCGGCCCTCGGCTTGGCGCTGGCTGGGGATCGGCCTGTTCGGCGGCCTGATCGTCGGCGTGCGCGGAAACCTGTTGTTGTGGTCGCTGGGCGCGTTGGTCGCGCTGCCGTGGTTGCTGCCCGCGCGCCGAACCGGTCGCCGCTTCGCCGATCTGTCGATCCTGGCGCTCGGTGTTTGCGTCGGCCTGTCGTTGTGGTCCGTGCGCCACGCCGAGCTCGGGCTGGGCTGGTCGCCGCTGCCTTTCAACGGCGGCATCGTGCTCCACCACACCTACAACCCGGGCAATCCACGCGCGTTGATGCAGATGCCGGAGTTCGTGAACTACCGCCATCCGCTGGAGATCTGGCACGGCTACGCGCGCGAAGCCGAACGCCTCCACGGCAGGCCCATGAGCCCTCGTGAGGTGAGCGCCTACTGGCAAGGCGAAGCGCTGAACTACCTGTTCGACCATCCTGCCCAGTTCGCGAGCAATGCCCTGCGCAAACTTCGCGAGCTGGTCGCGGCGCCGGAGATTCCCAACAACCGCATCTACACGCAGGAAAGGGCTCTGTCTCCCGTGCTATCGGTGTTGCCGGCACCTTTTCCGTGGCTGTTCGGCCTCGGTTGCACCGGCCTTGTGCTGCTGGTGCTGCATGACCGCCGGACCTGGGCGGCGCTGATTCCGCTGGCGGCCTGTGTCGCTACCGCCCTGATCTTCTTCCCGGAAGATCGATTCCGCTTCCACGGCGTTCCGACGTTGGCCATCGGGGCCGGGTTCGCGCTCGACCGGCTGCTCGCCTGGTGGCGCGCGGCCGACCTTCGTCGGGCGACGATCGTTCTCGTATGCGTCGCCGCACTCGTGGGCCTGTCGTTCGCCCTCGGGCGCGGCGTGCGCTATCCGGAACGGGAGCTCGAACGCGAGGCCTGGGGCTACCTGCGCATGGGCCAGACCCAGCAGGCTGAGACGCTTGCCCACGAGGCCATCGCGACGGGTGAGGACAACGCGCGCCTGCACGAACTGCTTGGATTCCTCGCCGCGCAGCGCGGGGATCACGCCCTCGCCGTGCGTCATTTCGGCGCCGCCGTGGCGCTGCGACCCAAGGCCGCGGGCAGCTGGTTCAGCCTCGCCGCCAGCCTTGCCGAGACGGGCGACATCACTGCCGCGCTGGCGGCCATCGACGCTGCGCTCGAGCGTGAAGAAGCGCCAGAGTTCATGCTACGCAAGGCACAACTGCTCGAGCGCGCTGGCGATACCGGACAGGCTGCGGCTTGGTATCGACGGGCTGCCGCCACGGCATCGACTGAGGTGGCGGAAGCCGCGCGCGCGCGCCTTCGGCAATGGTGTGCCGATTCATCTTCGGCATTCGCCGCCTGCGCAGATCGGTCCGACGCGCCCGAGCCGTGACACGGGTCGACCGCGCGCACCAGCGCAACGTGCGATGCTGTGGGCGCGGCGAATCGGTCCTGCGGTCACGGCTGTGTCGAGGTTCGCGGATGATCGATTCCGCCGCCATTCCCTCACACAAGGTTTGCGCGCCACGTTGCCATGACTGAGCAGCCGAAATCACTGGTCGGTTTCCCGCTGGGAGTCGTCTTCGTCACCCTGCTCGCGGTGCTGCTGCGCGAGTGGTACGTGCTGGTGACCCAAGTCGACGCACCGATCCGCGGCGACATCGTGCAGTACATGGCCTATGCCTGGAATCTGCTCGAGCACCAGACGTTCTCGATGACCCATGTCGCATCCGGCCTGCCGCCGCCGGATGCGTTCAGGGGGCCCGGGTATCCGCTTTTTCTTGCCGTGCCGCTCGGCCTTGCCCGTGGCGAGGGCCCCTGGTACCCGCTGGCACTGCAGATGCAGGTCGCGCTGGCTGCGCTGACCTGCACGCTGACCGCCGTGTGCGCGCGCCGCGCCGTGTCGGCAGGATGGGCAGTGCTGGCGGGGCTGCTGCTGGCGGTCTGGCCGCACCACATCGCAGCCACCGGCACCTTGCTCAGCGAGGTGGTGTTCGGTTTTTCCCTCATGCTCGCGCTGTGGCTGAACCTGCGCGCGCTCGAGGCGCCGAGCGGATGGCGGGCGCTTGCCTGCGGACTGGTGTACGCCTACGCGTTCCTGGTCAATCCCCTCGCCGCCCCGCTGGCCTTCGGCGTGGCTGCGCTCGGCGTGCTGCGCACGCGAAATGTGCGTCTCGCGTGGATCGCTGCCCTGCCGCTGATCGTCGCAACGGGCTGGCAGACGCGCAATGCTCTGGTCGTCGGCGAGGCACAGACGCATCCCAATCGTGGGTTGATCAATCTCGTCGAAGGCTCCTGGCCGCTCTACCATGCCGCGTACAACTCCCGGCACGCCCATGAGGAAGCCGCGGCCATCATGCAGGACATCGCCATGGAAGAACGGTTGATCGTGGAGGACCTGGGCTCCGGCCTCTCCGCCATGGCGACACGAATGTCCGAGGCGCCGGTCGACTACGCGCTCTGGTATCTGGTCGACAAGCCCTGGCTGTTGTGGGACTGGGACATCCGCATCGGTGCCGGAGACATCTACTTTCACGAGGTGCGTCACTCGCCTCTGGAGACCCACCCGCTGCTGCGCGCGCTGAAGTCTGCCGCGCGGGCAGCCAATCCGGTGCTCTACGGACTGTGCCTCGTGATCGTCGCGTTCTGGGCCGGACGAGCCATGGTGAAGCGGTCGTGGCCGCAACCTGCGGAACTGCACATCGCTGCCGGATTCATCTGGTTCACCGCGATCCACGCGCTGCTCCAGGCCGAGCCGCGCTACGCCATCGCGTATCGACCCTACGAGATGATGCTCGTCACCATAAGCCTCGCCTGGCTGACCCGTCCGGCTATCCGCAAGCCCGGCTGATTCACCCTCCTTTCAGCCATGGCATGACTCGTGCATGGCTGCTGTGTCTAGGCACTCCAAAGGCTGGGTCCTGCGTGCACGCCAAGTCAAACTCCCGCGAGTCCGGATTCACCCTCATCGAAGTGATGCTCATCATCGCGATTCTCGGCGTGCTGATGTCGATCGCGATTGCCGCCTATCAGGACTACAGCATCCGTGCCAAAGTCTCCGAGGGCGTGGCGCTGATCGCCGGCGTGAAGGAGGCGGTTTCGGAGTCGCTGGTGGCCAGCGGGAACTTTCCAACAAGCAACGCCGACGCGGGCATGGTGGCCGCCAACACGATCCTCGGCACGTACGTTTCATCGGTGGGAACGGGCGCCACCGATGGCGGCGGAGACGGCCTGATCCTGATCACCTATCGTGGTGACCCGAACATCGATACGCACACGCTCGAGTTCTCCGCGACCACCACCGCGGGCAGCATTATCTGGACGTGCGGAACGAGCCGCGGCACGGGAACGTCGATGCCTGCGCGATACCTTCCTTCGTCCTGTCGGCCCTGATCGGATGCGCCGTTTTTTTGACGCCCAGCGTCACTTTGTGACAATCGCCTCCGGCCTCGGGTCACCGAACACAGGGGCCCTTACTGTGCAGTGGATCACATCGGTCCTGAGGGATTCAGAACTACGGTTTTCCGCCGCGTCGCGCAAAGCCTTTGCTGGCGCGGTTTTCGCGCGCTGAGCTTGCCGCTTGGCATGCGCCATGCATATGATTCACGTGCACGGTTGTTCGGGCCTCGCACTCTCGCCAAGGAACAGGTGCTTGCGCTGGCGCTCGCGGCCGTGACACTTGACACTGTCAATCGTTAAACCAACGGGGATTCCCATGAAAAAGCTTCAGAAAGGCTTCACCCTTATCGAACTCATGATCGTTATCGCGATTCTGGGCATCCTGATGGCCATCGCTATCCCGGCCTACCAGGACTACACCGTTCGCGCCAAGGTTTCGGAAGGCATCAACCTGGCCGGTGCGGCCAAGCTCGCCATCTCCGAGTACGTCCAGTCGGAAGGTGTGTTTCCGTCTGACAACACCAATGCCGGTCTTGCTCCGACCATCTCGGGCAACGACGTGACCAGCGTTGTGGTGTCGACCGGCATCATCACCATCACCTACACCCCGTCGCCGATCGCGAACAGCACCCTGGTTCTGTCGGCCTACACGACCGCTGGCTCCACCCTGTGGACCTGTGGCTCGGACGGTTCGGTGAGCGCGCGCTTCCGTCCGGCGACCTGCCGCAACTGATGTAGCCGGCGCCTAGCGCCGAGATGGAAGGGCCGCTTCGGCGGCCCTTCTTTTTTGCGCCATGCGAAACTGCGCAGACCGACGCAACCGGGACCACGCAACCATGCGCCATGCTGGCGTCGCCTAGCCGTGAGACACATCGGACTCCTTCCGCAGCGGCGCCTGGCGTTTCTGCTCGCCGTCGTCGCCGTGTTCACTGCAGTCTGGGCCTGCTACTCGCCCGGGCTCGCAGGCGGCTTCCTGTTCGACGACGAAAATAACCTCCGTTCACTGGGCGCGTACGGCCCGATTGAAGACGGACGCACCCTTCTCTACTACCTGACCTCCGGCATCGCCGACCTGACTGGTCGCCCTGTATCAGTCGCCAGCTTCCTGTTCGACGCGAACAACTGGCCCGCCGACCCCTACCCGTTCAAACGCACCAACCTGATCATCCATTTGCTCAATGGCGCGCTTCTGTTGGCGGTCGTATGGCGCCTTGAACTTCGACTCAGCCAAGCAGGCCACAACTTGCCGACCACTGAGAGTGGCGCGCGCTGGATCGCTCTTCTGGCCGCAGGATGCTGGCTTGCTCACCCTCTTTTCGTTTCGACGACGCTCTACGTCGTGCAACGTCACGCCATGCTGCCCATGACATTCGTGCTCGCCGCGCTATTGAGCTGGGACCGTGCTTTCTCACTGCACCTCTCGCGTTCTCCATTGGGAGCGTGGGCTTGGGGCACACTGGGCATTGGGGTTTGCGGCTTGGCGGCGGCGCTATCGAAGCCGAACGGCCTGCTGGCACCGGCCTTGCTCTGGATCGCATTTGTCTGGTTTTACCGATCGCTGCTGGTCGACAGCGACGAGTCGATTCGTCGCGGCGTACGCGCCAATGTGATGTTGGCTCTCGTCCTTCCCGCTTCACTGGTCTTGCTGGCCCTTACCACGCGCATTCCCAGCTCCTTGGAATATACCGGTGGGCGCAGCTTCACCTTCCTGGAGCGCGTGCTCAGCCAGCCACGCGCCCTGATGGAATACTTGTCAAGCTTGGCTGTTCCGCGCATGGGCGGGGGCGGGCTTTTCGTCGAGGATTTTGCCAAGTCAACGTCACTGCTGGACCCACCGACCACGCTTCCCGCGCTGATCGCGATCGCCGGTCTGATCGCGTTCGCGATTTGGGGTCGGCGGCGATGGCCAGTCGCCTCGTTCTCGATCGCATTCTTCTTCGCAGCACAGCTCATCGAGAGCTCCGTGATCATGCTCGAGCTGTTTTTCGAGCATCGAAGCTACCTGCCCGCGGCGTTCCTGTTCTGGCCACTCGCCCGAGTGCTCGCAGGCGGCGCGAACCGGATCGCTGCGCGCTTGGCCGGCAGCGTGGCCCTGCTCACGCTGCTGTTGTCCCTGACACTAGTGCGCGCCAGCGATTGGGGCAACCCCATTCGCCTCGCTCAGCTCTCGGCGACGCACCGACCCGATTCCATCCGCGCCCAGATTGCTGCTGCCAATATGCCAGCCCCCGGAGAGACGCCTGAACAAGTGGCCGACCGACTCGCTGCCGCACTCGATCGTTTGGGCCCGGATACCGAAGGAGCATTCAACCTCGTGGGTGCGGAATGCCAGGCCGGAAGATTGACTGAACGAGCAATCCAACACGTCGATGCTGCACTTGAGGTCGAAACACAATGGCATCACGAGATGATCGTCTGGTTGCGCAACGCCATGCTAGTCGCCGCAGAAGTACGGTGCCCAAACCTCGACCTAGATCTGCTAGACCGATGGCTTGGCCTGGCCCGGCGCAATCGCGCTTCCACGGGCAACAGTACGCGACAGCAGAATCTGACTCATTTGCAGGGCGTGCTTGCGCTCCGACGGGGAGATCCGCAGCGCGCCCTCGCTGAGTTCAACAGTGCACTTGATGCCGAGCCAAACCCCGACACCGCTTTGATGCAAGCCGCCATGCTCGGCGACGCGGGAGCCCCTGGACTTGGACTTGCTCATTTGGACCATTTTCAAAACAGGTCGCAGCGCATCGCCATCAAGTTGCACTCCATGCAGCAACTGCATCGATGGCTCATTGAGCGCACCGGTTACTACGAGCGAGAGTTCGCACACCTGCGTGCCGCACTGCGAGAAGCGGCGGACAAGGAAGCGGGGGCCTAACCACGTGTCGACGGAAGCACCGACACTCGACAAGCGCAAGAGCATGCCGCCCCGTGGGAAGTCCGCTGCAGCTCTCGCATCGGTCGCGATACTTGCCCTGCTGGTGCACGGCTGGATTGCGGCCTACGATTACTACGCCACCACTTTCACCGACTCCATGGACTACCTGTTCATGGCTGACTTCTACCGCATGCACTTCTACGGCGGTGGATCAGAGTCCGTGCTGGCATACTACCGAGGCACGCGATTTCCTCCCTTGTTCCCGCTGATCCTGGGCGCTTTGGGCGCCGGTTCCGAGCAGCAGCACGTCGCTTCCATACTGTCCAACGCCATCGCCGTGGCCGCTTCACTTGCCGTGTGGCGCTGGACTCGAGTCGAGACCGGCAGTCCGTGGCTGGCTGCCGGTTTCGCCGGTGCGCTCGTCCTGCAGCCCTACTTCTTCGTGCTCAATCTCTCCCCAGTCTCCGAACCACTGGGCGTACTGCTCACCGCGTCGGTGTTCGCGCTCGTCGCAAGCACTGAAGTAGCGCGTTCGCGCATCCTGCTTGCCGCGTTGCTGGCAGGCTTGGCGCCACTGGCCCGCGCGGCCTTGCTGCCACTCCCGATTGCCTTGCTTGTCTGGCTGGCGTGCCGTCGCAAGTCCTTGCCGCGCCCCTCCGGGCTTGCAGGAATCGCTTGCGTGCTGAGCCTGTTTCCCTATGCCGGTTGGTACGCATATCGACGCTTGCTTGGCGCACAACAGTACGAGGACTTCTTGCCCGAATCATCAGGAGATGGCTCGTGGCACGGGGTCGTTGGAGAGATCGGCATCGAGGTGGGAACTCGCGTGGTGCGCCTTGTTCGAGCGGCCCACGACCTGTGGTGTGCGGACCCCGGCACCTGGACGTGGGTGCCGGTTTCACTGCTGATCGCTGCCGCGGCAACGGGTTGTGCGTTGCGGATGCGCCACGGCCGAGCCGACGCTTGGTTTCTCGCTGGCTACGTCACCTTGATTCTGCTGTGGCCGTTTCCAAACGAGTACCGGCGATTTCTGATCCTGGCCTACCCAGCGGTGCTGCTGTGCGCCTGGCATGCCATGGACGCGCTTTTCCAACGCACTGATACGGCCAAAGCTGCCCAAGCAGCCGCGGCACTTCTCGCGACGCTTGTGGTCACCGCCAGCCTGCCATCGTGGCAGCGGTTTGTGCACAGGGCTCAGATGGACGTCGACGACGCGCTTCTCGGTGAGAAGCGCGAGCCGGGCTTCTTCTTGCAGCCCACCGACGGCGGAGCCATGGCAGTAACTGAGGCGTTTGGCCGCGCGCGCCTCCTGCTCATGGAGGCCGACTCTGTCCTTCCCCAAGGAGCGTGCATCTATTCGAGCCCGACCCAATTCGCCCGTCTGTACGGCAAACGAGCGAGCGTTGAGTATCCGGGCGATCTAGGCTCCGATTCGGAAAGAGCACGCTCGGAGCTCACTACGTGCGACTGGTTCTTCGTTAGCAGTTGGGGCGCCTCAGCATACGGGTTGCCGGCCGCGTATCCGTCGAAGGCACTAGAAGGATGGACCGAACCGCTATTGATGTCGCGATTCTCGCCCGAGCACGGCGGCGGGTTGGCGGCCGCGCTCGTGCGCCGCCGGGATGCAGAGGACGGGCACTGAAACATGACTGCACCTTCGACAGCTTGCACATCAAGCACCGACATTGCGGTACTCGGCGCGCCGTCCAACCGCTGGATTCCTGGACTCCTGCTCAGCGTACTGGCGTCGCTGCTGACCCATGGCTGGATTGCCGCATTCGACTACTCGGCGTCGACGTTCAGCGACTCGCTCGACTACTTGATGATGGCCGACTTCTACCGGGCGGCCCTGTACGGAGGCAGCCTCGAGGATGCTGCCTCGTTCTACCGTTCGACGCGCTTTCCCCCGCTTTTTCCCATGCTACTCGGCGTATTCGGTGGCGATTCGGAGCATCAGCACGCGGCGTCCATCGTGTCGAACCTGATCGCCGTGCTGGCGTGCCTCCTCGTGTGGGTCTGGAGCCATCGGACGTCGGCGAGCACGGTCGTCGCAACCCTGATCACGGTGTCCACGGTGCTGCTGCCGGCATGGTTCACGCTGAACCTCACACCGGTTTCGGAGCCGCTCGGGCTGTTGCTGGCCACGTCGGCATTCATCCTGTTGGGCACGCAGGCCATCAACGCGCGACGTGTTTTCGTGGCTGCGCTGCTGGTCGGCATCGCTCCTTTGGCCCGCACTGCCCTGCTGCCCTTGGTCATCGCCTTCGCCATCTGGTTGTTCGTCGTGCGTCCCGTGTCGATGCGTAGTCTCGTCGCGGCGCTGGTCGTCTCCTGGGCGCCGTACGCGAGCTGGTCGGTCTATCGCAGCCTGATCGGCTCCACCCAGTACACCCACTACCTTTCACCCAAGGCCTACGCGGATGCCGGCATCGCCCTGCCTCAGGCCCTGTGGGAACAGCCGCTGCGTCTCGTCGACGCGCTGGTCGCCGGCTGGAACCCCTGGGACGGTGGTGGCTGGATTCTCGCGCTGGGTTGGGTGTTGCTCCTTCTGGCAGCCCTCGGCTGCATCGCGCGCATGCGGCGCATGCAACTGGACGCCTGGTTTCTTGCCGGCTACATCGCGCTGATCCTGATCTGGCCCTATCCGAAGGAGTTCACCCGTTTTCTCGTCGCGGTCTACCCGTGCATCCTCCTGTGTGCAGCAACGGGTGTGCAGATGCTGGTGACGGGTCCAAAACAGCCCGTCGACGCGTCCCGTTCGACGACGCTCGCCGTGGGAATGATGATGGGCCTCGCGCTGTCGGCAACGGTGCCCACCTTGATGCGCTACGCGCATCGCGCCACCCTGCCGGTCGCCGATGAGCTGCTGGGCGACAAACGTGAGTTCGAGTTCTTCAATCATCCCACCGACCTCGACGCGCTCGCCGCTGCCGAAATCACCGGCCGCAGCCGGCTGCTGCTGATCGATGCGCGCCAGTTGGTGCCTGAGGATGCCTGCATTTACGGCGTGCTCCCGCAGTTCACCCGGCTCTACAGCGACCGAACGGTGCGACCCTACCCGCTCGATCTGTACACCGAGCGGGGCCATGCCGACGAGAAACTGTCGCGATGCGACTTCTTCGTGATCGGCTCGTGGCAGTTCACGTTGTACGACCTCCCTTCGTTCTACCCGGCAGAGGAGTTCGGCGGTTGGACGCAGCCGCTGCTGGCATCGGAAATGGAAATCGAGGGCCGATCCCACCTCGTTGCGGCCTTGTTCCGCCGCAACGTCCCGGCGGAGGCTCCCGCACCCGAGTCGGCGAGTGAGCCACCATGATGACCCGTGCGGGCGCCGTTTTCGCCTCGTTGATCAGCTCGCGCGCCGACGCGACGCGTCAGCTTTGCGCGCTGTCGCGCGACAGCGGCGAATCAAGCTGTGTACCCTTGCTGCAGTCGATCTGATCCGCCGCCATGCCCGAGCCATCCCTCGTCATCGTCCTGCCCGTGTTCGAAGACCGCGAGTCTGCTTGCCGGCTGTTCGCAGACCTGGCGGCAACGTTCGGACAGGCGGCACGCCTCGTGGTGGTCGATGATGGTTCCGTGCATGCGCCCCTGCGTTCGGAGGATCTCGCTGCTGCAGGCATCGACGGCGCGGTGCTTCGACTGCGCCGCAATGTCGGCCACCAGCGCGCGATTGCAATCGGCATGCAGTACGTGGCCGAGCACATGGCCAACGTCCCACGCATCGTGGTCATGGATTCGGACGGCGAAGACATGCCGGCTTCGATCAGCACCTTGCTGGCGGCCCTGGATGACGAGGAGGTCGACGTCGCGGTCGCGCAGCGCAAGAGCCGCATCGAGTCGGCACGATTCAAGCTGTTCTATGCCGTCTACAAATCGCTGTACTGGCTGCTCACCGGGCGACGCATCAGCTTCGGCAACTTCATGGCGATGACGTCGGGAGCGCTGCGCCGCCTGACCTCGATGGGTGAGCTGGCGATCCACGTCGCCGGCACGGTACTGATCTCGCGGCTGCGCTGGAAACCCTGCCCGATCGACCGTGGGCCTCGCTACGCAGGCCGAAGCAAGATGAACTTCGTTGCCCTGGTCCTGCATGGCCTGAAAGGCCTGATGGTGTTCGCCGAGGATGTGCTGGTCCGGGTCGGCGCTGCCTGCGCGCTGGTGGCTTCGGCGTCCCTGTTTGGCGCACTGGCAGCAGTGGTGCTCAAGAGCGTGGGATACGCGACGCCTGGCTGGTTTTCGGTGGCGCTGGGTGTGTTGCTTATCATGTTCCTGCAAACCGGCGCGATTGCGCTGATGACCCTGCTGCTCACCGGTATCGCGCGCCATGCGGTCATTGAACCGTCCGACTACAGGATTCTGGTCGACGAAGTGGAATCCACCGGAGCGAACAGGGATGGATAGCGTGCTGGACTCCCGGCCGCTGCGCTTCCTGGCCAATGGCGTGGCCGCTACCGCGGTGCACTTCGCCATCCTGGCGTTCTGCCTGCATGTCGTCGGCATCGGTTCTGCAGGTGCCTCCAACCTGATCGCTTCGGCGGGCGGCGTGCTGGCGTCCTTCCTGGGCAACCGGCACTTCGTGTTTCGATCGACCGACTCGTCGCTGCTCGCCCAACTGCATCGCTTCGGATTGCTGTACCTGATGCTCTGCTTGGGTCAAGGACTGATTCTCTACCTGTGGAGCGACGTCGGCGGGCTCGACTATCGCGTCGGATTTGCCATCGGTGTCGCCGTGCAGGCTGTCTGCACTTACTACGGAGGCCAGCATTGGGTGTTCAAGCCGCGAAGCTGAGTCGTGCCACCGTCGCCACCGGGCTGTTCCTGGTCCTGCTGTGCGCCGTGTACGTGATCCACGCCCGGTTCCTGTCGGTGAACGTGGTGTTCTACGCCGCGCTGGCCGACGTGGTCGTCGCGACCGGCGTGTGTGCCGTCGTGCTGTGGACGATGCGCTGGTTCGATGTGCTGGGCGGGTTCGAAAAGCTGCAGCTGCTGGCGATCTGGCTGCTCACGGGCTATGCCCTCGCCATCTCCGTACCCACCGTGATCGATCGATCGCTCTCGTTCTACATTCTCGAAAAGCTCGATCAGCGCGGCGGCCGGATCCGTCAGGACGCGTTCGCGCACATCATCGGCGTCGAGTTCATGCGCGAGCATCGTGTGGTCGACGTGCGACTGACCGAACAGCTCGAGTCGGGCACGATCTCGATCGAGGGTGGCTGCGTGACACTGACCGACAAGGGCCGGCGCATCGCCGGGATCAGTCGCGTGTTCCGCAATCACCTGCTGCCCAAGCAGCGTTTGCTCATGGGTGAGTACTCGGATGATCTGACCGATCCGTTCCGGCGCAGCGACGAGCACTCGGACTACGCGTGCGCTCCTCGATGACCGTGCAGCGACATCCATCGGAATCAGCCGGCTCGACGAGCGCCGCGCCACACGAGCGCGCGTACGAAGGATCGGAACTTGCCCTGTTTGCCCACGCGCATCACTGGAAGGCCTATTGGTCGTCCAAAGCCCTGCCGTTCGTGGGCGGCCGCGTGCTCGATGTCGGCGCGGGCCTCGGCGCCACCGCCGACGCGCTCAGGCGAGCATCATGCACGTCCTGGTGTGCTCTGGAGCCCGACCCCGACCTGTGTGCCGCCACGTCGGACGCAGTGAGCCGGGGGCTGCTTCCCGCGCACGTGCAGTCGCGCCAGGGCACGCTGGCCGATCTCCGGGCAGACGAGCACTACGACTCGATCCTCTACATCGACGTACTCGAACACATCGAGGATGATCGCGGTGAGCTGATGCGGGCCACTCGGCATCTCGAACCTGGCGGCCACTTGATCGTTCTCGCGCCGGCGCACCAGTGGCTGTACACGCCGTTCGACCAGGCGATCGGCCATTTCCGCCGCTACACGCGCGCCGGTCTGCGCGCGCTGCGTCCGGCCGGGCTCGAACTCGTCCGGCTGCAGTACCTCGACAGTGTCGGCATGCTGGCCAGCCTGGGCAACCGCCTGCTGCTGCGAAGCAGTCAGCCCACACGTGCCCAGATCCGCATCTGGGATGACTTCATGGTGCCGGTATCCCGCCTCATCGACCCGCTGCTTTTCGGTCGAGTCGGAAAATCCGTGCTCGCGGTGTTCCGCCGCACCCCGATCGACAGCCACCCCCGCGCACAGTGATGACCGATCGATGAGCCAGTCCCGCAGAGCCCTGAACACCCTGTTGCGCCATCGATGGCTGTCGGCGCTGCTGCTGCACCCCGTCTACCTGCTTCGCTTCGCGTATCGAGGCTGGCGGGAGGGCAGTCTGGGCTTCACCCGCTATTACCCCGGCTACCACGGTTCGACCCTGCCGAGCCTGCGCGAACTGCGCTCGCAAACTGCCGAACCTCAGCCGGACGGCACCGACGGCATCGATCTGCGCGTCGATGCCCAGCGCGAGATGCTGCACACGCTGACGCCCTACTACGCCGACTTCAAACCGAGCCCGAAGCCGAATACGGGCAGACTCTACCATCACGACAATCCCCTGTTCGGTTTCAACGACGGCTTCGTGCTCTACGCGATGCTTCGCCACTTCCGACCGCGCAAGGTGGTGGAGGTCGGCTCCGGGTACTCGTCCGGGCTGATGCTCGACACCGCGTCGGAGTTTCTCCCCGACGCCGAGTTCACCTTCATCGATCCGTACTCCACCACCATTCTCGATGTTCTGAAGTCACAGCCGCCCGGGCGCTATCGCCTGCTGCGCGAGGACATCCGCACGGTATCGCTCACCGAGTTCGAAGGGCTGCAGCCGGGCGATATCGTGTTCATTGACACCTCGCACGTGGTCAAGGCGGGCAGCGACCTGTCGGTGATCTTCTCGCGCCTGCTTCCGTCGTTGCCGCCGGGCGTCCTCGTGCACATTCACGACATCTTCTATCCGTGGGAGTACCCGATGTCATGGCTGGAGGAAGGCCGCGCCTACAACGAGACCTATTTCGTTCGCGCGTTCCTGCAGTTCAACAGCGCGTTCGAGATCCTGTACTTCGGCAACATGATGGAGTCGCGATTCCGCGACGACCTCGACGCGAGCTGGCCGGGTTTCGTCAAGGACGTGGGCCGTAGCCTGTGGCTGCGGCGCGTGCAGTGAGCAAAGTCAAGTTTCGGCACACAATGGTCCGGCACTCGCAGCGCTCAGCGCTGCGCGGCACAAAGTTTCAGCTGCTCCGACCAGTGGCGGTCCGTGCCGGCATGATCGACCTCAATACTCCGAGTCGAGCCGGCGTGACATGACTATCCACTTCGGGCCGCGAGTCTTGCAGTCTTGCGCGCGCCAGCGAGAGACCTGATCCGACCAAGTCGTTGTGGGACACGAGCCTGCCGGACCGGTGGTTGCAGGCGTTTGTGAACTCCACACGGCAACTCACGGCTGATCCCCAGCAAGGGATCGACAAGTGGCTTCGAGTTGAACGGGACTCCAGAGAACCGTATCTAGTGGCGCGACCGCACCTGCCTGGAAGCTACCGCCCACCCCCCTTCAGGCGCCGGAAGATCTTGTGCAGCGCGCCGAGCAGCATGCTACGAATGGATTCCCGGTACTCGAACGAGTACTGCTTGTCTTCGCTCATGGTCTTTTGCGCGAGAGCCCAATCCGAATCGCCGAGCACGACAACCCGACCATAGTGAGGGTGCTGGCGCACCAGCAGCTCAACCACCTCTCGAATGTGGGGGGTCTCCAGCTCTGTCTTCGAGAGATCGCGATGGGTGACACCGTCCGTCGATGAGCGCCGCAGATCTGCAGCGCCATAGGTCCAATGGTAGTCGTCGAAGACGATCCACCCACCATGCTTCAGCAGCTTGTCAACCATGAAGAAGGCGGCGCCATCGATCGTCCAGTTCTTGGGACCGTCGATGATGCAAAGGTCGTAGACTTGCCGGCAAGCATGATTCGTCGAATTTCGGGCGATTTCATCGTGAAGAAACCATGTGTAGCCAGTTTGCATCCGGTGGATTGTGGCAAATTCCGCGAGGCCAGTCTTTTGCAACTGAGCTTCCACTGATGGTTCGAAGGCATCTTTCGCTTCCAGCAGGTCGACGCAGGTAATGGACCCGCCCCCGATTTCGTCCAGCGCCGCCGCCATGAAGCAAGTTGCGGTGCCATGGGCAACGCCGAGTTCAAGAATGTTGCTCAGTCTTTCGCGAACGATCAGGTTATACAGATACTTGGCGTTGCCATGCGAGATGAAGGGCACTTGCCCAACCAAATTTGCCACGGTTTCAAACTTCATGCCGGACGCTCCCCAACAGGAGCACGTTCGCGAGATCGTGAGTGCGTCGGCGGCGCGCTTCGCTGAAGCGAGCACCCCCCGACCACGAGATCGAAGAGCACCGACGCTGTGGCACGTGCCACCGCATCGCGTGCACCCCCAGGCCATCGTCGATCATCGGTTCATCCAAGCAGCGCGAGCGTATTCATTTCGACTTGGAAGAATACTCCAACACCTGTGCATAGTTCAGATCATTGACACAGCAGGGAACGCCCAGCCTCGACATGACGCGACGAGACATGCGCCTACGAAAATTTGGCCACGCCTCACGTCCACCGCCGTTGAGCTCGAACAATGTGGTCGGCGACTGCAGCGGGACAACCAGTGAGGCTGCGCCCGGCGCAACAAACACAGGACTGCCGCAGCGCCGCGCAGCCTCGGCAAACCACAAGTCGTCGGTCGTCGCAGCGATGGTCCGAAACGCCTGGTCAGTGGCCCAGGCCACATCAATCACCTCGGGGCGGTACACCACACCGCAAAGCCCAATGGGAATCAGGCCTACTTCGAGGGTCCCTGGATCTACACTCGGCCACGCCCAGTAGCCAAGTCGCCGCCCCATGAAGTTGTAACCCGGGCGTCTGGCGCATCCACACACGATGGCGTTGGAATGACTCGCAGCTGCGCTCAAGAGCGTCTCAAGCCAAGTCGGCGCGTACTCCGCGTCGTCATCGACGGTAACCACCATGTCGCCTGGACAGGCCGTGGCGAGCGCCGGCACCAATTTCCGGTAGGGGCCAAGGTTCTCCACCCACTCGACCCGAAGACCGCACATGCCACGTGTCCAATCGAGCATCGACTCATGCAGGCCCGAGTCCAGCAAGTAGGGATCGCCAGACACGCGCAACACGATCTCGTCTGCAACCACCGTCTGTCCAGCGAGCGATTCGCACGTACGCCGACACAGCTCGATTCGACTGGCGATGGTCGTCACTGATATCGATACGGTCAATTGAGACTCCTCCGAGCGACTGCCGCTTACCTACAGCCCGCCATGCTGAGCTCTGGTGGAACGACCAATCCGGTTCGTGCGCTTGGACTGCGTGGGCACACGGAATAGCACTACGAAGGCCGACAATGCAAAGCCTCGGGAACTGCATCGCCGGTAAAAACGCATGCAACGTAGATCGCGCCCTTGCACTCGAGCGAGTCGAAGTATCGTGCCATTCTTCACCCTTGAGCGCACCATGGAAACGACGGCCCAACTGTTCTGGCGTTTTCCCACCATCGATGATTCCTTAGCTACGGGTTGAACAATTCGGACAAGCACGACCTCGATCGCGTTTCCAGGTTTCGCCGTGTCAACGGAGTGGCTTGACAGCTCTCCAGACTCGCCACGCCGCACTGGCAAGTCCTGGCACGTTCTCCGAAGCAGCCACGGCACATCTCTCGATCAAGGATATCTCGTCGAGCCCGCCCGACTCGGCCAGAAGTGCAATCTGCGGAATCGCCCCGATGCGCATCAAGCTTCGGAGGCAATTCCTGCGAGCGATCGAGTCGCGACGCGAAATGTCTCTCTCCGAAACGCCCGGCTCGGACACGAGCGATCTGGTTGCTGACGCATTCTTCCGAAAATCCGCAAGAAGTTTCTCGCCGTCCGCTCGACGATGCGAGTGTGTAAACGACCCTTCGTGACCCCAACGGTAGACAGACATCGACTGCGGTTGATAGGCGAACTGACCCTGCGATCCAATGCACTCAAGAAAGAAATCCTCGTAGGTTGGCGCATTCGCCGAAGCAAAACTTGACCAGCGAGGAATACATGCTGCACGAAACAGATAGGACGAAGTCGGCGCAAACTGCGTTCCAAGCGCAAAAATGGCACTGACCGGAATGTCCTCCAGTTGGGTCGAATGATCGCAGAACGTCCGGCAATGCCAGACCCCGTCCGCGTCAAGATGCGCCCTCGTCGCCGGATGAATGGCCATCCCGCACCGAGGACTGCACACCAGAAGGTCAACCTGTCGCTGCAGCTTTTCTGCGTCGCACCAGTAGTCATCTCCTTCGCATAGCGCCACGAACTGACCACGGGCCAAAGGAAGCGTACAGCTTGAGGGGAGCACTCCTTGGGAATAGCGATTCGAGATCTCGAACACAGGCCGCACGATGGCGGGGTATCGTTCCGCGTACGAACTGATTAGCTGCCTCGTCGAGTCAACGGAGGCATCGTCACGGACGATCACCTCGAAAGCAAACTGAGTCCGTTGTGCCAAGAACCCCTCCAGAGCATCCGCGATGAATCGCTCATGATTGAAGGCATGGCACACTACACTCACGAGCGGGTCAGACCGGGCGCCCTGCCAAGCGCTCGTAACATCTGACTCATTCGGTGCTTTCAACGGCGGTGGCGGTGGTACACCCACCTGCTCTTCCGATCGTCCGCGGCGCATTGGAGACTCCATGAGCTACAAGCCTAGAAGGCTCCAGCACGTCAGTCCAGATGCGGCGTTCGACGTAGCTCCATGCCGCCCCCGAAACGGAGCAACGTAGGTACATGGCTGCGAGACTCTTGAATCGAGTTCTTGGACTCTGCGGGCTACGTCTGACGCGAACAGGGCGGAAACGGGCTCATACCGCTTTGGATGTCGAGTTGCAAACGATTGTGCGCTTGGTCTCCAACGAGCCGACCAACTATCGCCGGCATCTCGACCTGTCGGCGCACGCCAGTCGGGCTGGGAACCCTTTCCTTGCGCATGCCTGCGCCCGATCCGCAGCGTGGCTGGCGCCGGTCGAGCCTGAAACACAGGCGGCTGTGCTCTCGACTGCGAGTCAGCTTCCGGCAACTCTCAATGTCGGACACAACACCTACCACCGGCTGCACGCGATGGCTCAAGCCTTGGCCGAACTTGGTTGCGGACCGGCTTCGTCGGTGCTTGATGTCGGAGGTGGGCACGGCGCACTCTCGGCATTCCTGCCCGATGCCGGGTACTTCCTGGCAGACAAGACCACCAGCGGTGTCGCCGCGTCCGATCTGGGGGCGCAGTACGGTCAGTTCGACTTTGCCGTGGCGAGCCATGTTCTGGAGCACGTGCCCGTCGATCAGCGCGAACTCTTCCTAGACTCGCTCCTAGCTCGCGCGAACGTCGTGGTCCTGCTCAACCCATTCAAGTCCGAAGTGCTGGACGATACCGGGCATCTTCGACTGGTTCACGAGATCGTGGGCTCGGCCTGGGCGGAGGAGCACCTCCAATGCACATTGCCAAAGATCGAAGATGTCACCTCCTACGCGAGGGCACGCGGGCTGGAGCACAGCAGTCGACCGATGGGGTCGTACACCACGACATTGGCTTGGGTGTTCGTGGAGCACTTCGCCTCCGCTGCAGGGAGAACCGAAGAACTGGGGGTCGTGAACCGCTACTTCAATGCCAAGCTGAGCGACCTGGAACAGATCGATCCGTTCCCGACCGGCTTTCTGGTGACACTGCGGCGAGTACCCGTATCATCAGGACGACGTCGGCCTTCGGAGCAATGATTGAACGGCTGACCAAATCTGCGAGATCGACGCCAACTGCAGCAGCAGACAGCTGAAGAGATAGGTGCCGATTCCGACCGCCACCAACCAAGCAAGCCGTACCGGAGCGAATCCGGGAGAAAGAAGGTCGGCACCCGCCACCGCAGCTGCCATGATCAAGCCGGCCAGCGCTACGCGCCACAGCGAGCCGATCTGGCGCCAAGCTCCAAATCCCAGCGTTCTTCCACAACAGTAAGCATTGACGAAGAACGAAACTAGGGAGGTGGCAACCTGGCTCCACGCGATAGCCTCCAATCCGTGGAAGCACGCGGCCGAGAAGAACGAGAGCGCAAAGCACTTCTTGAGCAGCTCAATACGCAAGACCAAACCTGCTCGTCCTTGCGCCAGCAGTGCGCTCAGGTTCAGGACGTGCAAGGGCATGAGCATGCCTGCAAGGCAAAGCACCCGGAGCAATTCGGCAGCGAAGCTCCAACTCGGTCCGAATAGCATGAGCACCACAGGCTCGGCGACCAGCGCGAGGCCAAGCATCGCGGGAACGCTCACCATCATCGCGATCTGGCTCGACCTAGCGAGCGCGTTTGCAAGCCGCACACGCGAACCAGAGGCTTCCGAGAACGCAGGCAAGAACACACGACTCAATACTCCGGAAAGCAGGGTCGTCGGCAGCTGTTGGGTCGACTGCGCCCGGGTGTAAAGGCCCAAATCGTTTGCGCCAAAAACTTTTCCCACTACTGCGTTGGATACCTGAAGGTACGCGGTATCGATAAGGCGAGCGGCCATCCACCTCCAACCGAACTGAAGAAGCGGCGGCAAACATGCCATCCGCCAAACAAGAGTTGGCTTCCACGGGTGCCAAGTCCACAGGAGGGCCGCTTGTACAAACGATTGAACGAGAAACTGCCACGCCAGCGCATACACGCCGAATCCCCAAAGCGCCAATGCCACCGCCAGCGCCCCGGAAAGAAGGGTCGACCAAAAATTGACCCGCGCGATCGTGCGAAGTTGCATCGATCGGGTCAACAGGGAGACGTGGATCGATCCAAGCGCTCCGAGCAGTAGGCCGCCAGCCAACATGCCGATGATCTGTTGCAGCTCGGGATGTCGCAAGAAGGACGCCGCCAAGGGCGCGATGCCCAACATGCACGCTGCAAGCAAGAGGCTCGACATGAGATTGAAGAAGAAGACGGCGGACTCCTCTTCGTGCGTAATGTTCCGCCGTTGAATGAGCGCCGTGCCGACCCCGCTATCCGAGACAACGGCTGCCAACCCATAGAAGGCCATGGCCATGGCGAGAACGCCGAACTCTGCCGGCTGCAGGATCCGCGCGAGGACCACCGTGACTGCAAATCCCAGGACTGTCCGGACACCCGCGTCGGCGCTGGCCCAAAACCCTGCGCGACGCGCCCGCGAAGCGAGTGGTTCGCTCCCCGATTCTGCGCCTGCACTGCGCCGCCTCTCCATCATCCAACCTCTAGCGACGAGAACTGATCCAGCGCAACTCGCACGCTCGGCCACAAGTAAAATGATCTAGCGTCAGCCAAACCGGAATGCTCAGACTCTTGCATTCGAATGCCATACAGAGGGCTGCCGCCCATCCACACACTGGCTGGGCCGCAACACGCCGCAGAGAAAATTCCCTGCACATCAGGCATGATCTTGTCGCAAAAACCAGTCAAGTAGAAGCTATTCAGGAGTGATCGCCGTGCCGAAGCAATCCATGTCAGTCCTGTTCCTCGGCAAGGAAGGTGACCCACATGCCACAACGGCACTTGATTTCTGTCGCAAGAACTTTGCGACGGTCACTGCGCATCTGGGAAGTTGGGGAGACGCCTTTCCGTCGGTCGCACTGGATTGGAGCGGCGATCTGATCATCAGCTACCTCTCGCGATGGGTTGTCCCTGCATCGTTGCTCGCGAGGGCGAACACTGCGTCCATCAACTTTCACCCTGCCCCCCCGGAGTTTCCCGGGTTCGGCTGCGCGAGTTTCGCTCTCTATCAAGGCGTGAGCAGCTACGGCGTTACCTGTCATCACATGGCAGCAACCGTGGATACAGGCCCAATCATTCGAGTAGTCAGGTTCCCCGTTCTTGAATCCGACGATCTGGCTTCGTTACTGGCGCGGAGCTACGTCTATCAGCTGGTTCTCTTCTTCGAGACGATCACCGCCCTGCTCCAGGGGAAGAGACTGGATTCATGCAACTCCACTTGGTCCAGAAAGCCCTACACCAAACGTGAGCTCGACGAACTCGGCCGTATCCCTGCCGACGCAACCGAAGAAGAAATGCAGCGACGCATCAGAGCGACCACGTTCGGACCATGGAAGCCGCACGTCGAACTCCATGGCCGAATGTTTGAGCTAAAGGTCTGACACCGCCGGTCCAGAGGTCCAGCCACGCCGTCTGTACGGTTAGTGCGGTGTCTTGGGACACGAAGGTACCACTTCCTGCTGGAGTTGCTGGCGCTTGTGCGGCACTTCTGCCAGGTCCGCAGCTCGGCGGTCAGGGATCGCCGCAGGGCTTCTGCACCGCCATCAACGCCAAACCCTACACAGCCGTATCAGGATTCCGTCAAGACAACGCGCACCACATCAGAAATGATCTCGATATCACTCAGCGAAACCGATGGCCCCGTGGGCAACACGACAACCTTGCGCGACACGGCCTCGGTGCGTTCGAGCCACAGGGACGCAGAAGGTTGCAGCTCCCTGTAAGGGCTCATCTTGTGGCATCCAGGCCAGAAGTATCGGCGCGCCAGAACGTTCTCTGCATGCAAGGCGCTGACGATTTCGTCACGCTTGTGGGCAAATTCATCATCGAGCTCGACCACAACATAATGGAAATTGGACCGATCGGCGGGCGAGAATTTCAAGACTGATGCCCCAGACAGATTGGAAAAGGCATCCGAATAGGCCTCGTAATTCTGTCGATTGCATGTCACAAACTCGTCTAACGACGCCAGATTGACCAGACCCATGGCGGCACAGACTTCAACCATCTTTCCGTTGGTTCCAGGGTAGGCGACATCGTCGTACCCGCGGAAGCCAAAATTGCGCATCAAGCGCATCGCGTCGGCGAGTTCAGAATCCTGCGTCACGACCGCCCCGCCTTCCATCGAGTTGAGGACCTTGGTCGCGTGAAAGCTTAGAACTTCGCAGCGACCAAACGTACCCACCGTTCTGGCACCCAGGCTGCAATCGAAGGCGTGCGCAGCGTCGAAAAGCAGCTGAAGCCCGAATTCGTCGGCGATCGACTGCAAGTCATCGACCGGAGCAGGCCTTCCCCAGAGATGCACGCCGAGAATCCCCGATGTTCGAGGAGTTATCAATCGTCTGACGGCATCCGGGTCGATGTTGTGGGTGCTCGGATCGATGTCCGCGAAAACGGGAGTCAGCGCCTGCCAATGAAGGGCGTGTGCGGAGGCCACAAAAGTCCATGAGGGAAGTATGACCTCACCAGTCAACCCGAGCGCTCGAATTGCGATCTCGAGCGCCACGGTCCCGTTGCACATGGCAACGCAATGGCGCACGCCAAGGCGCCTGCATACAGCCGACTCGAATTCCTGAACGAGGGGACCGTTGTTTGTCAACCAGCGCCGTTCGTAGATCTCCTGTGTGAGACGCATGAAATCATCGCGCGTCGCCAGATTGGGGCGACCGACATGAAGGGGCTCGTTGAACGCCGGCACAGCGCCACGAACGGCCAAGTCATGAACAGTCCGAATTTGCTTCATCAAGATTCCTAGCGTCGGGTACACTCGAGTGTTGATCGATTCATCATGGCCAAACGACTTTGCATCGACAAGGGACCCCGCGCCGAGCTCCGCTCGCCTACCCGCCAAGATTGGAGGTAGCAACGGATTTCAGGCCCGCCGGCACGATCCGAGGCGACCTGATTGACTCACCGCAAGCACTGCTGCCGATTCGGAGAAAGAACAGCCCCCAACTCCACTGCGACGCGATCAACTAGAGAGCACGCACAGCCCGATGCAGAGTTTCTCCAGACCACAGAGTTCCGGGACTCGCCTGGTCAAAGCAGAGGTTGAGCGGACTCCTCGAAAGGCCGCCGGTACAGGTTGCCTCCGCGGGACTTGGGGAGCGATCCAACGACAAATGTCCGACGCGCGGACGTCGAGAGATCATCGTCGCTCGTCTGTCCCGCCCAGACGAAGTCTCAATGATTCAAGCGACGCCACAAATCTGATTGCAGAGGCAGCAGCGACGACACGGACACGGTCGACGAGGGTCAAATCGGAGCTTTGCATGACCAATCGAAGGCCTTGCAAGGGACTGCGAATCGACTGAAGTCCGACTGACCCCACCCAAGGCAACTGCAAGGCAGCTAGTCTCGCCCTTCCTGCCGCGACGCGCCGGGCCTGGCGCACCGCCGCCCCGAGTCTCTGCCGGGGGAGCGTTCTGACTACTGCCTCCGGCGCAAACACGGTCTGATACCCTCTATAGGCTGCCCTCCAGCACCACTCCGAGTCGCCACCGGAGAACACCCTTTCGTCGAAGCGACCTACCTGGTCAAAAACGGCACGCGTGCAGAACAGGTTGGCGGTCGCTGCAAACTTCCTCGCGGCGACAATCTCGCCCTGACGAAACCCGGCAAAGACTTGATACAAGGCGGTACCGGTGCGCTGCTCCGGCATGACATATTGCACCTCTCCACCCACCACGACTTCGCCCCCAGCCCGCCGTAGTGCGGCAAGGCCCGAGGCCAGCCACTGATCCTCCGGAACGCAGTCTGCATCAGTGAACGCAAGCACTGCCCCTTGCGCGACCGCGACGCCAGCATTCCGTGCTGCGTATGAACCGGGAGTCGCGCAAACCACAAGACGAATCGGGAAGGATCTTCCCGACGGCGCAGCAAGCGGTTGCGGCGATCCGTTGTCGACCACAACGACCTCAAACTCCCTGCAGGTTTGGCGGTCCAGTGCATCCAGGCAACGCCCGAGGCCCTCAGGGTCCGCAAACACTGGTATGACAACACTGACCTCGAACGCCTCTTGGCTATCCAGCATGCTCATCGATCATGGCAACCCGCACGAGAGGAAGAGAATACCTTGCGTCTACTTCGTCGTCCCGACAAGCCGCTCCGATAGGGTGCGCTGGGCATGTGTTCGACCCTCCCAGGCGGACGGGCTTGCCTTGCGACGCATGGCTACCATGTTCACACAGCAGCCATGCGTAGGAAGGACGACGGAAGGTTCACTCTGAGCGCTTCTCGAAGCGTGCTTGGCCGATGCATGCCGGAGGCGTTCGGGGATGCGGCAAAGCCCGTTCCAATCCCGCTCCGAGTCGGGGCAACACCGGCGACAGGTTCAGGGTCAACGCTCTGATGAAGCCGAAGGGCCGAGCATCGCAGCGCGCATCGAGCCCTGTCCGACTCTTGGCGGAGCTACCCGTTCGGTCGACTACGCTCCAGACTAGCACTGCCCGTACACTTTCCCCGGTGAGGGACTTCATGCTGAATGTCCGCGTATTGGTGCTGAGCAAGCGGAAGTACATGGGGCGCGACCTCATTGCCGACCGCTACGGCCGCTTCCGCGAACTGCCTCTGGCACTGTCTCGGCACGGCGCCATCGTGCATGGCTTGTGCCTCGGCTACCGCGGCGGCGACGAGGTCAGTGTGCTGGATGAATCGCATGGCGGTCGCGTGGACTGGGACGCAAGCAAGCTGTCGCGCCTGCTTCCCCTTGGTTCCGGTTCGTACCGGCGCAGGATCGACGGCATCGCAGAGACTTTCCGCCCCAACCTTGTCTGGGCCTGCTCGGACACGCTGCACGCAACGTTGGGCGCGTGGGCGGCGCGCCGACTGGGTGCGCGCCTGGTGGTGGACCTGTACGACAACTTCGAGAGCTATCCGCTGCATCGCATGCCCGGCATGAATGCGCTGCTGCGGCGGGCGCTGCGCCGTGCCAGGGCAGTGACTTGCGTGAGCGAACCGCTGGCGGAAAAAGTGCGCGACGAATACGCCGTCACGGCCGCTGTCGAGACCATTGGCAACGCGGTCCCGGACGGCCTGTTCATTCCGCAGGACAAGTCGGCCTGCCGCCGTCGACTCGGACTGCCGGACGACGCCTGCATCATCGGCACGGCGGGGGCGATATCCGCCACGCGCGGGCTCGGCGCGCTGCTGGACGCATTTCGCGTGCTTCGCCAGAGCCGGTCGGATCTGCACCTGGTGCTGGCAGGCCCTGACGACGGATCGCTACCCGTGCCGGTGGACGATGCGCACGTGCACCGCCTGGGATCACTGCCGCCGGCCGACGTGCCGTATGTAGTCGGTGCGATGGACCTGTCGGTCGTCTGCAACGCCGACTCCGCATTCGGTCGCTATTGCTTTCCGCAGAAGCTGTACGAGTCGCTGGCCTGTCGGGTTCCGGTCGTCGTGGCCGACGTCGGCGCGATGAGTCGCCTGCTGTCGGAACATCGCGAAGTGCTGTTCTCGCCCGAGGATGCCGAAGGACTTGCGCGCCTTGTCGAACAGCGCCTGCGCGACCCGGTGGTTCCGGACCTGCCGGTTCCGACCTGGGACACCGAGGGCGCGCGTCTTCTCGCCGTGATGCAGCGCGCACTGAAAGTCTAGGTGTTCCCCGTAGCGGCTCCGCGCCGTGGCGCCAAGGCGGTCTACGGACGCGTGGCCGAGAACACCATCTGGTGACAGTGATAGGGATCGATGCGCTCGAGCGCCGGTTGCATCCAGCGCGGAAACGGATACAGGCCGAAGCCTTCACCGCGAATGTCCACGAACCCGAGCAGCTCGAGATAGTCCCGAAGCACCCGATAGCTGAAAACGATCAGATGCCGATGCTCTGGGGTGTCCCCTTCCACATTGGCGTCCTCAGCGTGATCGGCCACCCTGAACACCTCGCTGCGTTGCTGGAGCGCGTTCGAATCGGGATGCGGACCGCTGGACGGCATCCGCCCCGCGATCAGCAGCGCCGCGGTGAAGTACGTGCTGATATTGGGCGTCAGCAGCACGAGGCGGCCTCCCGGCCGCAGCACGCGTCGACACTCACGCAGGAACTGGCAGGGGTAGAGCAGGTGTTCGAGCGCGGACAATCCGTAGACGCAGGTGAACCGCGCATCCTCGATCTCGAGTGGACGATTCAGGTCGCCCTGCACGACATCGAGTTGCCGCGCTCGCGCCGCGGCAACTCGGCTGGCGTCCCACTCGATGCCGCGATATTGCGCGGCCTGAATCTTGCCCGTCCGATGCAGGCGCTCGAAGCTGCTGCCGGCGCCAGCGCCGCAGTCCAGCACAGCCCCGCCCCCACCCGACGCTTCGGCAATGGAGTCATAGGCGCGGTCATAGGCCCGCGCCATCGCGTCCTGATAGAGCGCGCGGAAGTAGCCGCCGATCATGATTCGAGGGAGGGCGCTGCGAGCTCTCCGTGGTCGGGAGCCGCACATCGGAAGTAGACCTGGTACTGCCATGAGATCGGCCAGATCGCGAGCGACAGGGCCTGCGCGCAGCGCATCGGCCAGGTCCACGCCGGGCCAAGCGTGATCCACTTCCAGGTCAGCGTATGCAGGTCGCGCCAGCGGGTCACCACCCGCAATCCTTCCGCACGCAGCATCGCGTCCCACTCGGTGAGCGGCCGTACGGTTTCGCGCACTGCGGCCTGCCCGGTGCCCCGATAGAGCCCCAGCCTGCGGGTCAGGAACCCAGCGTTGGGCACCAGGATCAGGATGCTCGCGCCCGGCCGCGCGACACGCACCATCTCGCGCAGCGCGCCCGGCTGGTCGAGAAAGTGCTCCAGCGAACCGAGGCAGCTGACGAGATCGAAGGATTGGTCCGCGAAAGGCAGGCTCTCGGCGACGGACTCCCGGATGTCGGCATCGGGCAGGCGCGCGCGACAGGCCTCCACGGCGCGGCTGGAAATGTCCACGCCTGCCACACGGGCGCCCCGGCGCTGCAGTTCGGCAAGCCATTCGCCGGTGCCACAGGCGATGTCGAGCACCGACCTGCCGGCCATCGCTCCGAGCCGGTCGGCCACCTGTCGCTGGTGCCACGGCAGGCGTGCGCCCACCCCCGCATCGCGGTGATAGTCCTCGTCATAGAACTGCTTGATGGTCGCGTGTTCGGGCTGTCGGCCGCCCTGGCTGTCGCTCATGCGGGCGTCTCCAGCGGGCCACGAATCAGGTCGATCAGCCGGGTGTTGAACCGATCCCAGGCAAAGGCCGACGCAGCCTCGACGCAGCGATCGCGCCAGCTTCCGCGCGTCGTCGGGCCGATCAGCTCGACCACCGCTCGGGCAAAGGCCGCCTCGTCTCCAGCCGACACCAACGTGCCGCTGCGCCCCTCGACCACGGCATCGGGCACGCCACCCACAGCGTAGGCCACGGTGGGCGTGCCGTGCGCCGCAGCCTCGATGGCCACCATGCCGAATCCCTCGACATCACCGGGCGTTTCCCGCACGGGGAAAACATGCACATCCGCGGCCTGATAGGCGCGCGCAAGGGTCGCGTCGTCACACGGTGGCATCCATCGAATCGCCGTTTCGACGCCCGCCTCCTGCGCCGCCCGCTCGATGCGTGCCTGCTCGGAGCCCGTACGGTGGGTCAGCGCGTCCCGCGCATCGGCACCGATGACCAGCAAGGTGGTGCCAGGACGCTCAGCCACGATCCGCGGGAGCACGCCGCGGACAAATTCCGCCAGGCCTTTGCGCGGAGTCAGCCGCCCCACCGACAGCAGCAGCGGCTGATCGGTCAGCCCCGTCTCGGCCCGAAAAGCGCGCCCGGCCTCCTCGTCATGGCCGGGCACGGCGGTACCGGGATGAAGCACAGCCAGACGATCCGCCGGGATGCCACGCTCCATCGCGAGGGCGCGCGTGTTGGCGCTGTTGACCAGGACCAGATCGAGCCGGCGCAGACAGGGCAACCACAACGCACGGTACACGCGGCTTCTCACCACCAGATCGAGCCCGTGCGCAAAGGCCACGGCGCGCGCGCCGAACCATCGCGCGGCGAGCAGGGCAATCGGCGCGGTCAGGCCACTGCCCGCCACGACCACATCCGGTCGCAATCGCCGGGCAAGGCTGAGGGCCGAGAACAGGCAGCCAGGCAGGAAGCGCAGCAGCCGCGCCGGGTGTTCGCGTACCTCGGCGCCGCGCGGCAGCTCCGCGCGACAACCGATCGGCCCGCAGACGCCGAGCGCAAAATGCTGGCTCAGGGCTTGAGCCATGTGCGCATTCAGACGCTCCATGCCACCACGCAGCGGCGGCAGATTTCGGGTCAGCAGCAGCGCACCCGGCCGATGCTCCGCGTCAGTCATTGCGCCGGTACGTCAGCGCGGTGATCTGCTCGGAGATCAATCCGATCAGGAACACGATCACGGCAGCGCTCAGCAGCAGCGCACTCATGTTGGTGAAGCGGCCCTGGTGGGCATAGGTCCAGGCGTAGTAGCCGCAGCCCAGGGTGAAGAACCCGCCCCCCACCGGGGCGAACAGCTTGAGCGGCGAGTACAGCGTGGCGATCTTGAAGATGATCAGCAGGAAGCGCACGCCATCGCGAAACGGACGAATATGGCTGGCAGTACCCACCCGTCGGCCCACCGGGATCGGCACGTAGGCGACCGGGTAGGCGCTGCGGAAAAACGCCATCGTCGACGTGGTCGGGTAGGAAAACCCGTTCGGGAGCAGATGAAGGAACTCGCGGAACTTGTCCGCGCGAACGGCGCGGAAGCCCGAGGTGAGGTCCCGGACATCCTGTTCGGTCATCCAGCTCGCCAGGGCGTTGTAGAGCCGGTTCGCCAGACCGCGGTGCAGGTTGGCCTGTCCTTCAGCGCCCCGGGCACCCACGACCATGTCGAATCCCTTGTCGAGTTCGGCCAGCAGCAGAGGAATGTGCTGCGGATCGTGCTGACCGTCGGCATCCATGAACACCAGCACGTCGCCGGTCGCGGCACGGGCGCCGCGCTTGATGGCCGCCCCGTTGCCCGCCGGATAGGGTGAGCGCACCACGCGAACGCCCTGCTCCGTGGCGAACGCGCCGGTTCCATCGCTGGATCCGTCATCGGAAACAATGATCTCGGCATCCGGCAACAGCGCCTTCAGCGCTGGAAGCACCCGTTCGAGCCCGACTTTCTCGTTCTTGGCGGGCAGAATGACCGATACGCGCATGCGGGACAGGATCTCGTTCGCCGGCAGGGGGCGGCAGACCGGGGGCCGACCGCAGGGCACATGGTCGCACGCCGGGCTTCCCCCCGGAACCCGGCGGAAGATGGCGTTTCGAAGCTTGACGAATTAGAGTAGATTGTCGGGTAAGGCATTGACGGCGAACGGGGACGCCCTATGAGTTCGGTTGCCACTCCCAATCTCGTCGGCATCACCGGACTGGCCCGACGGCTGGTCATGGACGGGCATTTGTCCGAAGCCGACGCCCGCACCGCGATCGACGAAGCGACCAAGATCAAGCAGCCGATCCACGCGTACCTGGCCGAGAAACGATTGGCCTCGGCCGCGCAGATCGCCATGGCGCAGTCGTCGGAGTTCGGCATGCCGATCTTCGATGTCGGCAGCCTCGACATCAATCAGGCGCCGGTCAAGCTGGTTGATGAGAAGCTGATCAACGCGCACAAGGCGCTGCCGCTGTACAAGCGCGGCAACCGCCTGTTCGTCGGCATCAGCGACCCGACGAACTCGCGTGCGCTCGACGAGATCAAGTTCCAGGCCAACCTGACGGTTGAGCCGATTCTGGTCGCGATGGATGCGCTGACCAAGGCGATCGACAATGCCCTCAACGCCGCCGACTCGATGGCCGAGGACATGGAGGACGCCGAGGGCCTGGAGAACCTTGAACTCGGTGACACCGACGATGACGACGAGGGCGGCGGCGGTGTCGACGTCAAGGGCGACGACACGCCGGTCGTGCGCTTCGTCAACAAGATTCTGGTGGATTCGATCAAGCGCGGCGCCTCGGACATCCATTTCGAACCCTACGAGACCGAGTATCGGGTGCGCTTCCGCATGGACGGCATCCTGCGCGCGGTGGCCAAGCCGCCAGCGAAGCTGAACGCGCGCATCGCGTCGCGCCTGAAGGTCATGTCCTCGCTGGACATCGCTGAGCGTCGGGTGCCGCAGGACGGACGCATCAAGCTGAATCTGTCCAAGACCAAGTCGATGGACTTCCGCGTCAGCACCTGCCCCACCCTGTTCGGTGAGAAGGTGGTGCTGCGTATGCTCGACGGCAGCGCAGCCAAGCTCGGCATCGACATGCTCGGCTACGAGCCCAACCAGAAGCAGCTCTATCTCGATGCGCTGGCCAAGCCGTACGGCATGATCCTGGTCACCGGCCCGACCGGATCGGGCAAGACGGTGTCGCTGTATACCGGCCTCAACATTCTCAACACCGAGGAGCGCAACATCTCCACCGCCGAGGACCCGGTCGAGATCCGCGTGCCCGGCATCAATCAGGTGCAGATGAACGTCAAGCGCGGCATGACTTTCGCCGCTGCGTTGCGCAGCTTCCTGCGCCAGGACCCGGACGTGATCATGGTCGGCGAAATTCGCGACCTGGAAACCGCCGAAATCGCGATCAAGGCGGCGCAGACCGGGCATCTTGTGCTCTCGACCCTGCACACCAATGACGCACCCCAGACCATCTCGCGCCTGATGAACATGGGCATCGCGCCCTACAACATCACGTCGTCGGTGACGCTGGTGATCGCCCAGCGCCTGGCCCGGCGTCTGCACGACTGCAAGAAGCCGATCGAGCTGCCGGCCAATGCGCTGCTGGCAGAAGGCTTCACCGAGGAAGACATCGCCGCCGGCATGACGCTGTTCGATCCCGGCGGATGCGATGCCTGCAACGAAGGCTACAAGGGCCGCACCGGCATCTACCAGGTGATGCCGATGGCTGAAGAAATTCAGCGAATCATCCTCGAGGGCGGCAACGTGCTGCAGATCGCCGACGCGGCCGGCAAGGCCGGCGTCAATGATCTGCGCCAGTCGGCCCTGCTCAAGGCCAGGAATGGAGTCTCCAGCCTGGCCGAAATCAACCGCGTGACCAAGGACTAACCGATGGCTGCCACCAAAGCTGCTGTGCGCAAGGGCCCAGCCCAGGCGCCTCGCAATCCGAATCCGCTGCAACCGTTTGTCTGGGAAGGCACCGACAAGCGCGGCACCAAGATGAAGGGCGAGACGCTTTCGAAGAACGCGAATCTGCTCAAGGCGGAACTGCGCAAGCAGGGCATCAATCCCACCGTCGTCAAGCCCAAGCCGAAACCACTGTTCGGCAAGGCCGGCAAGACCATCACCGCGAAGGACATCGCCATCTTCGCGAGGCAGATTGCCACCATGATGCAGTCGGGCGTGCCGATGGTCACCGCGTTCGAGATCATCTCCGGCGGCCAGAGCAACCCCCGCATGAAGGAGATGCTCGACGACATCCGCGGCTCGATCGAAAGCGGTTCGACGCTGCACGAGGCACTCGGTCGGCATCCGGTGCAGTTCGACACCTTGTTTCGCGACCTGGTGAAGGCGGGTGAGCAAGCAGGCGTGCTGGAAACCGTGCTCGACACGGTCGCCACTTACAAGGAAAACACCGAGGCGCTGAAGGGCAAGATCAAGAAGGCGATGTTCTATCCCGCCGTCGTGATCGCGGTCGCCATCCTGGTCAGCGCGATCCTGCTGATCTTCGTGGTGCCGCAGTTTCAGAACGTGTTCAAGAGCTTCGGCGCCGATCTGCCGGCGTTCACGCTGATGATCATCGCCGCCTCGGACTTCATGATCGCTTACTGGTGGCTGGTGTTTGGCGCCATGGCGGGCTCCATTTGGGGGCTGGTCGAGCTGAAGAAACGATCCGAGCGATTCGCAGAGTTCCTCGACCGGATCACGCTACGCATTCCGGTGATCGGCGAGATCATGCAGAACTCGGCGATTGCGCGATTCGCCCGCACCCTGGCGACCACCTTCAAGGCCGGCGTGCCGCTGGTCGAAGCGCTCGAAACGGTCGCTGGCGCCACCGGCAATATCGTCTTCAGCAAGGCCGTCGACCGCGTGCGCGAGGACGTGTCGGTGGGCTACCAGCTGAACACATCGATGCGCCAGACCGGCGTATTTCCGCACATGGTCATCCAGATGACCGCCATCGGCGAAGAGGCCGGCGCGCTCGACACCATGCTGTTCAAGGTGGCCGAGTTCTACGAGCAGGAGGTCAACAACGCGGTGGATGCGCTGTCGAGCCTGATCGAGCCGTTCGTGATGCTGATCATCGGCGTCATCGTCGGCGGCATGGTCGTCGGCATGTACCTGCCGATCTTCAAGCTCGCCGCCGCGATCTGATCGGTGTCGGAGTTCGATGTCTTCATGGCCACGGCGACGCCGTGGCTGGCCGGCTTGCTCGGCCTGCTGATCGGCAGCTTCCTCAACGTGGTCATTCTTCGCCTGCCCGAGCGGATGATCTGGCAGTGGAAGCAGGACAGCCGGGAGATGCTCGAACTGCCTGAAGAGACCGACGACCGGCCACCCGGCATCGTGGTGGAGTCCTCACATTGCCCGAAGTGCGGCCACCAGCTTTCGGCCTGGGAGAATATCCCGCTGGTCAGCTACGCGGTGCTGCGCGGCCGCTGCCGTGGCTGCGGCGTGCATATCTCGCTGCAGTATCCGGCGGTGGAACTGCTGACCGGGCTGCTTTTTGCTGCCGTGGCGTGGCGCTTCGGCTTCGGCATCGAAACCCTCGCTGCCCTGGTGTTCACCGGGATGCTGATCGCCGCGTCGGGCATCGACATGCGCACCACCCTGCTGCCCGATTCGCTCACCCTCCCCCTGCTCTGGCTGGGATTGCTGCTGTCGCTGGGCACGATGTTCGTGAGCCCGACCCAGGCCATTCTCGGCGCAGCGGTCGGCTATCTCAGCCTGTGGTCGGTCTATTGGGGCTTCAAACTGCTGACCGGCAAGGAAGGCATGGGCTACGGTGATTTCAAGCTGCTCGCCGCGCTCGGCGCCTGGTGCGGGGCGAAGGCGATCATTCCGATCATCCTCATGTCGTCGGTGGTTGGCGCCGTGCTCGGTTCGATCATGCTGGCCGCCCAAGGGCGCGGCCGGGCCACGCCGATTCCGTTCGGTCCGTACCTGGCGATCGCAGGATGGATCCAGTTCTTCTGGGGGGGCGACCTGCTGCAGGCCTACGTGGAATGGTCCACGCCCAAGCTTTGAAGTCGGTGCAACGATGAACGCCGTTCCCATCGTCGTCACCGGCGGTGTCGCCTCCGGCAAGAGCACGGTGACCCGCTGTTTCGAACAACTGGGTGTCACGATCGTCGACGCCGATCTGGTCGCGCGCGAGGTCGTCGCACCTGGCGCACCGGCTCTCACGGAGATCGCTGCACGTTGGGGTGAGAGCGTGCTCGCCGCCGACGGCAGCCTTGACCGCGGCGCCATGCGCGAGCGCGTGTTTGCCGACCCGGCGCAGAGACAGGAACTCGAAGCCATCCTGCACCCGCGCATCCGCACGCGGATGCGCGCCCTGGCCGACACAGCGGCCGGCGCCTACGTGCTGCTCGCGATTCCGCTCTTCGTCGAGTCGGGAGACTACGGCTGGGTGCGGCGCGTGTTGCTTGTCGATGTGCCGGAGTCGATGCAGCGCAGCCGATTGATGCAGCGTGACGGATCGTCAGCGCGACAGGTCGACGGCCTGCTCGCTGCGCAGGCAAGCCGCGCGGCGCGATGGGCGCGGGCCGATGACGTACTGATCAATGACGGCCCCCTGACCGCACTGGAGGCCGCCGTGCGCCGATTGCACAACCGCTATCTCCAGTGGTCGGCCACCGCTGCAACGGAGCCGGCTTCGGCCTGATGGTCGTTCGCTGCGGCACGAAGCGGGCCGCTGGACGGCGGAGCCGAGACCCGGGCGGAAACGCGCAGTGACGCCGCGAGCATGCGCCGCCCACAAGGAAAGCTATGCGGGTGGATGCCGGCGTCGCCATTCCGCCATCAGTACCGCTGCGGCATTGGCGATGTTCAGGCTCTCCACCGTGCCGCTGCCGGGAATGCTGCAGCGCTGACTGCACCGGGCCAGGGCGGACTCGCTCACCCCGCTCTGCTCGGCACCGAACACCCAGACCATCCGGTCGGGCAGCGCAGCGCTGAACACATCGCTGCCCTTCAATGGCATCGCCGCGACCAGTTGGAAACCGGCCGCGGCGAGCAGCGTCGCGCTGGCCTCGGCATCGCGCATCGGGATCACCGGCACGAACTCCGCGCCGCCCTCGGCCACGCGGCAAGCTGCCCCGCTGAGCAGTGCCCCCCCGCCCGCAGGCACCAGCACCGCCGCGACGGAAAAATGCGCCGCCGATCGAAGGACCGCGCCGAGGTTGTGCGGATTGCCGACACCGTCGAGCCAGACGAGTTGCGCCGAACCGGCCGGCAGCGCATCGAGAAACCGGCTCAGCAGCCTGGGTTCGGGCTGATGGACATCGAAGCACACGCCCTCGTGATGCTGACTGCCGGTCAGCTTTCTCAAGTCCTCGGTCTCGACAACCCGATAGCCGATGCGCCGCGCCGCGCAGAAGGCCAATACCTGCCGCAGTTCACCGAGGCGATCGCGCAGCAGGTAGACCTTGCGCACGTCATCCGGTCGCGCGCGGAACACCGCGAGGCAGGCGTTGAGGCCAAACACACGCAGCTCATCGTCGCGACGCCGCCCCACGCGCTGTTCGCTGCTACGTTCCATCCGGGTCATCCCGCAGTCGGCCGAACATGTGGGTGTCGGCGAGTACTCCGTGTTTGCAGATGGCGCGTCGAAGCAGTCCTTCCTTGCGAAAGCCGTTGCGCTCGAGCAGCCGGATCGACGCCGTGTTGCCGTCGGTGACGCGCGCCCAGATGCGCTCCAGACGCAGCGCCTCGAACGCCATCGGCACGAATTCGGCCACGGCTTCGCCCATGATGCCGCGCCCCCAGTGCGCATGGCCCAGCCAGTATCCGAGTTCGCCGCTGTGCGCCTCGACGCCCTCACCGACGTGCACGGAAAGCGCTCCGGCGAATTCATTGCCGACGTCGATCACCCGCATGAAGAACGGGCCGCCGCCGAGATAGTGGGCGAGGAACCGCGCCGCATCGGCTTCGGTGAACGGATGCGGAAACCGGTGCGAAGTGAATCGCGCCACGTCGGCGTGGTCGGCGTGTCGACGCATGGCCTCCAGGTCGCTCGCCGCGATCGGGCGCAGTCGAAACTCGGGGGCCATCAGGTCGGGCACGGTCGGTGCGTTGGCCTTCATGCCAGCCCGCCGACTTCTGGCGTAGCCGCGCTCTCCGACTCCAGCCGTCGGGTGACCGCTTCCGGCGACTGCGTGTGCGGCGCGATCAACGCGTAGAAGGCGGGCACCACGTAGAGTGAGAGCAGGGTCGAGAAGGCGACGCCTGCAATGATCACCACCGCCACGGTGCGGCGACTGGCCGACCCGGGCCCGTCGTCGAGCAGCAGCGGCACCGAGCCGGCAATGGTGGCGATGGAGGTCATCAGGATCGGTCGCAACCGCACCGCGGCCGATTCGGCCACCGCCTCGGCCACGCCGAGCCCGGTATCGCGAAGCTGGTTGGCAAACTCGACGATGAGAATGCCGTTTTTCGCCGCCAATCCCACCAGCATGACGATGCCGATCTGACTGAACAGATTCAGCGAGGACCCGGCCAGCCACAAGCCCACCATGGCACCCAGCATCGCCAAAGGCACGGTGAGCATGATCACCACCGGGTGGGCGAAGCTCTCGAACTGTGCAGCGAGGACGAGGTAGACGATGAGCAGAGCCAACGCGAAGGTGACGATCGCACCGGTGCCTGCGCTACGGTAGTCGCGCGATTCCCCCTTGAAGTCGAGCTGCGCCGAGGGCGGGAGCTCTTCGGCGGCGACGTTCTCGATCCAGCGCAGCGCCTCGCCAAGCTGGTAGCCCGGCGCGAGACCTGCAGTGAGGGTGATGGCGCGCAAGCGATTGAACCGGTTGTAGGTGCCCGGCTCGGCGAGCTCGCGCAGGCTGACCAGATTGGACAGCGGAATGAGCTGGCCGGTCTGCTCGGAGCGCACGTACAGGTTGCGCAAGTCGTCAGGACTCTCGCGGTCTTCCCGCTGGGCTTGCAGGATGACGTCGTACTCTTCACCGCCGGAGACGAAGGTGGTGGCGCGACGCGCCCCCATCATGGTTTCGAGGGTACGGCCGATCTCTGAGAGCGACACGCCCAGGTCGGCGGCGCGCGTGCGGTCGATCTCCACCCGCATCTGCGGCCGCGTCTCGCGATAGTCGGAGTCGACCGAGAACAGCCCCGGGTTCTCTTCCATGCGCGCCTGCAAACGGTCTCGCCATTCGGCCAGCTCGTCGAAGTCCGGGCCACCCAGGACGACGGACACCGGCTGTCCGCGCGAACGCACTAGTCCCGATCGCACGATGGGCAGCGCCCGCACGCCGGGAATGGTCGCCAGCTCCGCACGCAGCACTTCGACCAAGCCGGCGGTAGACATGCTGCGCTCGGTCCACGGCTTGAGCAGCACGATCGCCTGACCCGCATGCATGTCGCCACCGCCGCCGAACCCTGCCGGCACGCGGGTGTTGATGCGGTCGATCGGTCCGTCGGCTTGCGCGTACCGACCCACGATCTCCTCGACCGTCTGCATCTGCGCCACGGTGTAGTCGTAGCCGGCGCCCTCGGGGCCCTGGATCGAGACAAAGAACGCGCCGCGATCTTCCGGCGGCGCGAGCTCGGAGGGAATCATTCGCGACAGCCCGAAGATGCCGGCCAGACACAGCAGCATCAGCGCCCCCACACCGAACGGATGGTGGATCACCCGCTCGATCTGGCTGCGGTAGCGCGACGCCAGGCCGTCGAAGAATTGCCGGCGGCGGCGACCGGACTTGGCCGGATCGTGCGGCCGCAGCAGCTTCGAGCACATCATCGGCGTCAGGGTCAACGCGACGAAGGCCGAGATCGCGACCGCACAGGCCAGCGCGACCGCAAGCTCGCGGAACAGGCGTCCCGAATTGCCCTCCATGAACGCCACCGGCACGAACACCGACACCAGCACCGCCGTGGTCGCGATCACTGCAAAGGCGACCTGGCGCGTGCCACGCGATGCAGCGACCAGCAGCGGCTCACCGAGATCGACGCGTCGCTGGCAGTTCTCCAGCACGACGATGGCGTCATCGACCACCAGACCAATGCACAGCACGAGGGCGAGCAGGGTCAGCAGGTTGATCGAGTATCCCCCCACCCACAGCCCGATGAACGCGGCGATCAGGCACACCGGCACCGTCACCGCCGGCACCAAGGCGGCGCGCGCCTGGCCGAGGAACAGCAGAATCACCAGCAGCACCAGCACCACCGCTTCAGCCAGGGTGAGGTAGACGCGATGCACCGCCGCCTCGATGAACGTGGTGCTGTCGAAGGCGACCACGATGCTGGTGTCGGGCGGCATGCTGTTCTGCAACTCGGGCAATTTCTCGCGCACCGCCCGCGCCACGTCCAACGCGTTCGCGGTGGAGGTCTTGATGACCCCGAGCCCGATATTGGGCTGGCCGTTGCCGCGGAAGTAGGCCCGCCGCTCCGCTGATGCCAACTCCACCTTGGCGACGTCGCCCAGATGGACGAGCTGGCCGTTGTCGCCGCGACCGACCACCATCGCGGCAAAGTCGTGCTCCGACTGGTAGGCGCGCTGCACGCGCAGCGTGAAGTCGCGCGACGCGGATTCGATTTCGCCGGCGGGCAGCTCGATGTTCTCGGCGCGGAGCGCGCGATCGATGTCGTTGACCGTCAGTCCGCGCGCGGCAAGCGCGACTCGATCCAGCCAGATGCGCATCGCATAACGCTGCTGGCCGCCGACGCGCACCTGGGCCACGCCGTCGATGGAGGACAACCGGTCGACCACGTAACGCTCGGCGTAGTCGGAAAGCTCGAGGGTATCCAACGATTCGGAATTCAGGTTGAGCCAGATGATGACGTCGGCATCGGACTCGACCTTTTCGATCTCCGGCGGATCGGCCTCGGGCGGCAGTCGGTCGAAGACGCGACTGACGCCGTCGCGCACGTCGTTCGCGGCCGCTTCGATATCGCGACTGAGGCTGAACTCGACGGTGACGTCGCTGCGACCGTTGGCGCTGCGCGACTCGATGGTCTGAATGCCCTCGATGCCGGCGAGTGCGTCCTCGACGATCTGGGTGATGCGGGTCTCGACGACGGCAGCCGAGGCGCCGTCGTAGTTCACCTGCACCGACACCACCGGCGGATCGATGGCGGGCAATTCGCGCACCGTCAGCTGACGGAACGCCATCAGTCCGAGCACGATCAGCAACAAGCTGGCTACCGTCGCCAGCACCGGTCGTCGAATGGAAAGGTCGGAAAGCTGCATGTCAGGCCTCGCGGTCGCGCTCAACCACGTTGACGCGTGCGCCCGCGCGCATCTTGCCCACGCCGTCGACGACGATGCGATCGCCGGGTGTCAGCCCGCTGCGAATCTCGACGCGGCCGCCCTGGCGTCGCCCGGCATCCACCTCGACCTGCTCCACGCTGCTGTCTGCGCCGATGCGATACACCCATCGGCGTGAACCCACCTGCACGAGACTGATCTCGGGAATCGAGAGAATCTGCTCCGAGGCCAGCAAGACTTCAACAGTGAGCAGCATGCCCGGACGCAGCAGCGATTCGTCGTTCGGCAGCAGCGCGCGCACCGTGACGGAACGGGTAGCCGCATCGACCCGCGAATCGATTGCGGTGACGGTGCCTTCGAAGACGCGGTCCGGCCAGCTCACGCTGCGCGCGGCGACTGCCTGACCCACCGACACCACCGACAGATAGGCCTCGGGCACCGCAAAATCGAGCTTGATGCTGGAGATATCGTCGAGCGTGGTGATGGGTGTGCCGGGCGTGACCAAGGTGCCCGGACTGACGCGGCGAAATCCAAGCAAACCGGCAAACGGCGCCGAAATGATGCGATCGGCCAGCCGCGCCCGGATCGCCTCGCGCCGCGCCTGGGCGGCGTCCCGCGTGGCCACGAGAGAATCGAGCACGCTCTTCGACAGGGTTCCCTGTTTCACCAGCTCGGCCTGGCGCTGGTACTGCTGCAATGCCTCGGTGTAGGCGGCCTGCGCTTCCTCCAGTGCCGCGACTTCGGCACGGCCGGAGAGATCGACCAGCAACTGTCCGGCCTGCACGAGATCGCCGTCCTCGAAGTTCACCCGCACCACGGTCTCGGTGACCTTGGCGGTCAGCGTCAGCGATTCGTTGGCGCGCGCGGTGCCCAGCGCCTCGATGCGCTCCTGCCAGGGCCCCACGCCCACAGCTTCTGCCGTCACCGGCACCGTTTGCCCGCCACCGCGCGCCGGCGTCTCGGGTGTGGCTCCGGAACCACACCCCGCGACCAGCAGCGTCACCAGCGCCCACCCGATCCAGATTCTTCCTTGCTGCACGAATACCGCTCCTCGATGGTTGGATGCCAGGCAACTCTGCCGGGGCGCAGACTCCGCCGCGCGCGGAATCCACGGACCATGCCGGCCAAGCAGGGGAGCATGCCACGGCAGGTGTCGATCGTGCGTCGATAGCCGTCGCACTCCCGGCCGACCACACTGGAGCTGCCCGCCGCGGCGAACCGGTGTCGCACGGTCGCGCTTCCCGCTCGCCCATGCTGAAGCCGCATGAGCCGGAACGCCAGCCGTGCTGCAGAGACGGCGGACCCTCTCCAGCATGCGCGTCCGACGTACGCGTCCGGTGTTCGCGCCTGATTCGCTCAGGCCGGGCACGCGGCCTCCGCGCGCCGCGCGCCCATGGCATCGACGTTCGCAGACCGCTAATCTAGTGCTTTCGCGAGGGGAGGAAGGGCCCGGTGCCGATTCAGATCATGCTCGGTGACATCACCGAAGTGGATGCAGATGCTTGGGTGAACGCGGCGAATCCTTCCCTGCTCGGGGGCAGCGGCGTCGATGGCGCAATCCACAAGGCGGCCGGCGGCGAACTCGTCAATGCCTGCTACATGTTCAAGGAGTTGCAGCCAGGGATCCGCTGCCCGCCAGGCATCGCGCGCATCACGCCCGGCTTCAAGGCCAGAGTGAAGTGGATCATCCACACCGTCGGCCCGGTGTGGCACGGCGGCAACAAGGGCGAAGCGGAGACGCTCGCCAACTGCTACCGCAACTCGTTCCAGCTGGCCCAGCAGCACAACGTGCAGTCGATCGTCTTTCCGGCGATCTCCTGCGGCGTCTACGGATTTCCCTGGGCACAGGCCGCCGAGATCGCGCTGCGCGAAGCCAAGGTCGAAGTGGCCGCGCGCAAGGATCAGCTCAAGGTGACGTTCTGCTGCTTCGCCGAGGAGATCTACAAGATCTATCGCGCGGCCCACGAGATTGCCTGAGCAGGCATCGCCCGACCACGCGAGGCCTGCCCAGCGCACAAGAAAAACGCCGGCGTAATGCCGGCGTTTTTCGTTCAAGCCGATGGCCGCGGAATCAGGCGGCCTTCGACCATTTCCCCAAAGCGGCCAGTCCGTTGTCCTTGGCGCGCTGCGCCACGGTCTTCTGGGCTGCGGCGAAGTTGCCGGCCATGTCCTTGGACCACAGCTTGAGCGCGGCGCTCTGCATCGCGCGGCCGTAGCTGAAGGAGAGCGGCCACGGGTTCGGGCCCATCTGATTCATGGCATTGAGGTGCGCGGTGGCCGCCTCGTCGCTTTGCCCACCCGAAAGGAACACGATGCCGGGCAGCGAGGCCGGGACCGCCGACTTGAGGCAGCGCAGGGTGTACTCGGCCACTTCCTCGACGCCGGCCTGCTCCGGGCAGTCCTTGCCGGAGATGACCATGCTGGCCTTGAGGATCGTGCCTTCGAGCATCACGTTCTGCTCGTACAGGGCGCCGAACAGCGAGCGCAGCGTGGCTTCGGTGACGTCATAGCAGACCTCGATGTCATGGTCGCCGTCCATCAGCACTTCCGGCTCCACCATCGGCACGATGCCCGACTCCTGGCACAGCGCGGCGTAGCGGGCCAGCGCATGGCAGTTCGCCTCGATACAGGTGCCGCTGGGGATGTCCTCGCCGATGGTGATCACTGCGCGCCACTTGGCGAAGCGCGCGCCGATCTTGGCGTACTCCTGCAGGCGCGCACGCAGACCATCGAGCCCTTCGGTGACCAGCTCACCGGGGAAGCCGGCCAGCGGGGCGGTGCCCTTGTCCACCTTGATGCCGGGAATGACGCCGTTCTTCTCCATCAGCTTGACGAAGCTGGTGCCATCCTTGGCCGACTGGCGCAGGGTTTCGTCGTACAGGATCGCGCCGGAAATGTGCTCACCGATACCCGGAGCCGACAGCAGCATCTCGCGGTAGGCGCGACGGTTCTCTTCGCTGCACTCGATGCCGACCGAGTCGAAACGCTTCTTGATCGTGGTGTTCGACTCGTCGATGGCGATGATGCCCTTGCCCGGGGCGACCATGGCCCGTGCGGTGGCTTCCAGTTGATCGATGCTCATTCAATGCTCCAGGTGTGCGGCAGGCCGGTTCGGCAAGCCATCGCGGAAAGCCCGACATTATACGGCGGCGCGGCGGCCTTCCGAACCGCCACGCGCCCACGGACGCGCCGGCGCCCGGACTGCGGGCAGTCGCGCGCACCGCGACCCGCAGAGACCCAGCGGCCCCGCAAGGCGCGACGGTTTCGCAAGAACCAGTTGACTTTGCGCCGGCGGTCTGCCATTCCATGCCGTATCGTTGCAGTGCAGCATGGAGCCAGGAGACTCCCGATGTCCGAGCAGAACCCCACCGGCGCTGAAATCGTGGTGCGTGCCCTCGTTGAGCAGGGCGTACGCCACATTTTCGGGTATCCCGGCGGGGCGGTACTACCGATTTACGACGCCCTGTTCCAGCAGGACGAGGTCGAGCACATCCTGGTTCGCCATGAACAGGGTGCGGCACATGCCGCCGAAGGCTATGCCCGCTCGACCGGCCAGGTCGGCGTGCTGCTGGTCACTTCGGGCCCGGGCGCGACGAATGCGGTCACCGGATTGGCCGACGCCCTGCTCGACTCGATCCCACTGGTCTGCATCACTGGCCAGGTACCGACCCACCTGATCGGCTCGGACGCATTCCAGGAATGCGACACGGTCGGCATCACCCGCGCCTGCAGCAAGCACAACTTCCTGGTGAAGGACGTCGATGACCTCGCGCGCATCCTGCACGACGCGTTCTACATCGCGCGCACCGGCCGGCCCGGGCCGGTGGTGGTCGACATCCCCAAGGACATCCAGTTCAAGCGCGGCGCCTACTCGGGGCCGACGCAGATCCTGCATCGCACGTATCGGCCGCAGACCCATGGCGACCCGACCCAGATCGAACGCGCGGTCGAACTGCTGGCGCAAGCCAAGCGTCCTGTGTTCTACACCGGCGGCGGCGTCATCAACGCCGGCGACGAAGCGACCCGCCTGCTGCGCGAACTGGCGGCCGAAACCGGCGTGCCGGTGACCTCGACCCTGATGGGGCTGGGCGCCTTCCCCGCCTCGGACAAGCAGTGGCTGGGCATGCTCGGCATGCACGGCACCTACGAAGCCAACCTGGCGATGAACCGTTGCGACGTGATGATTGCGATCGGCGCCCGTTTCGACGACCGCGTGACCGGGCGCCTGGATGCGTTCTCGCCGGGTTCGCGCAAGGTGCACATCGACATCGACCCGTCGTCGATCAACAAGAACGTCAAGGTCGACGTGCCGATCATCGGCGACTGCGCAGCCGTGTTGCTCGAGATCCTCACCCTGTGGCGCGAGCGCAAGAAGCAGCTCGATCCGAACGCGCTGTCGACCTGGTGGACCCAGATCGACCTGTGGCGCGGGCGCAAGTCGCTGTCCTACAAGCACTCGGACGAGACCATCAAGCCGCAGTACGCGGTCGAGCGTCTGTTCCGGCTGACCCGCGAACGCGATGTCTACATCACCACCGAAGTCGGCCAGCACCAGATGTGGGCCGCGCAACACTTCCACTTCGACGCGCCGAACCGCTGGATGACCTCGGGCGGGCTCGGCACCATGGGCTACGGTATTCCGGCCGCGGTTGGCGTGCAGGTTGCGCACCGCGATGCGCTGGTGATCGACATCGCCGGTGAGGCAAGCGTGCTGATGACCATGCAGGAACTCTCCACCGCGGTGCAGTTCCAGCTGCCGATCAAGATCTTCATTCTCAACAACGAGTACATGGGCATGGTCCGGCAGTGGCAGCAGCTGCTGCATGGGGGACGCTACGCCCACTCGTACTCGGCTGCCCTGCCCGACTTCGTGAAGCTCGCCGAGGCCTATGGCGCCAAGGGCATTCGCGCCACCACGCCGGCAGAGCTCGATGCGGCGATTCTCGACATGATCGACCACCCCGGCCCGGTGGTGTTCGACTGCGTGGTCGACAAGGCCGAGAACGTGTACCCGATGATTCCGTCCGGGGCCGCCCACGACGAGATGATCCTGCCCGATGCCGAAGACGGCGCGGCGATCACCGAGAAGGGGAAGATGCTGGTGTGACCGGGTTGCGGGACGGGACCGCGAGCCAGGCTCGCGTGCGCTCGCCACCCACCGTCGCATGGCCCGTTCCGCCACGCCTGCCGAATCGCCAACACGTCCACCCGAAATTCCCCTCCGCATGGCCGAATCCCCATCCATGAATCAACCCGCTTCCGCCTACTTCATCACCGACGCCGCCGCCCGCACCGTGCGCACGACCCTGTCGATCATCGTCGACAACGAAGTCGGCGCGCTGGCGCGCGTCGTCGGCCTGTTCTCCGGGCGCGGCTACAACATCGAGTCGCTGACGGTCGCCGAGACGGATCACCAGAAGCACACTTCGCGCATCACCATCGTGACCTCCGGCACCGCCGACGTGATCGAGCAGATCAAGGCACAGCTGGGCCGACTGGTCCCCGTACACCGCGTCGTCGACCTGGCCCTCGACCAGCCCGGCATCGAACGCGAGATGGTGATCACCAAGCTGCGCTGCAACGGCGAACAGCGTGCCGAATGTCTGCGGCTCGCCGAGGTGTTCCGCGCTCGGGTGATCGACATCACCCACGACTCCCTGGTGCTGGAGCTGACCGGCAACAACGCGAAGATCGAGCGCTTCATCGAACTGCTGGTGCCAATGGGGCTGATCGAACTCGCACGCACCGGCGTGGTGGCGATTTCGCGCGGCGCCGAGCCGACCTGACGACATCGTTTCCTGCTTCGGCCCGGCGCATCGGGCCATCGCCGGGCGTCCGGGGCGTTCGGCGTTGTTATGCTTCGAGGGCATGGCCTCCTCGACCCCGCACTCTGTCGCCGCTGATGACACGCCGTCGCCCGAACCGACGCGTCTGTTCGGCTGGCGCTTCGACCCGACGGCGCAGACCCTGTCGCGCGACGGCGACACGCGCAGCCTGAGCTACCGCGCAAGCCAGGTGTTGTGGCGGCTGCGTTGCGCTGACGGTCGGCCGGTTTCGCGCAGCGAGCTGATCGCCTACGCCTGGCCAGGGCAGATACCCACCGACGTGGCCTTGTCGCAGGTGATCGTCGAGCTGCGCAAGGCGTTGGGCGAATCGGCGCGCTCGCCGCGACACGTGCTCACCGTGCCCCGAGTCGGCTATCGGCTTGCGCAGGAGAGCGAATCTGCCGAAACGGAGGCCGGTCGGCCGGAGACTGCCGCTCCGGCGATGCCGCGCTCGCCATCGGGACGCATGCTGATTGCCTTGCTGCTGGCTGCCGTACTCGCCATCACGCTCCGGCTCGCCCTGCCCGAGGCGCCACCCCCACCCCACCCGTCGTCGGCGACCGAGGCGGCGCTTCAGTTGCTCGATGGCCCTCGCCCGGCGACCTCGTCGGGCGCCACTGAACGCATGCCGCATCTGGGCGCGGGCGGACGCACGCTCGCGTTCGCGGTGGTGCGCGGCGCCGACCAGGAAATCCACCTGCTCGACGTGGCATCGGGAAGCACGTCGATCCTCACCCAAGGCGCGCGCGACCGCTGGCCGCGTCTGTCGCGTGATGGTCGCTACGTCGCGTTCTTCCGCCAGGCGCCGGGTGCGCCCGAATCCGAGCTCCGGGTGGCTCCTGCGGCGGGAGGGGCGTCCCGTCTGGTGGTATCCGCGGATTTTCTTGGCTCGATGGACTGGACGCCGGACGGTCTGGCGCTCATCACCGCCGTGGACGATGGCGAAGGACAGGTTTCCCTGCATCGTGTCGCCCTTGCCGACGGCAGCCTCACTGCGCTCGACCTGTTCGAGCCGGCCGCGGATGAGCAGTGGATCAGTGACCCTGAGTTTTCGCCCTCTGGGGACAGATTGATCGTAAGGGTGGGTCCGTTCCCGCACGCGCGGCTGCTGTTGGCCGACTGGCCGGATGGCGCGCACCGCTACCTGACCGAAGATTCCCGCATCCTCGCCGGACATACCTGGGGAGACGAGCACCACGTGCTGCTTTCGGCCCAGGCTCGCGGGCGCAACGCGCTATGGCGGCTCGACATCGATCGCGGCAGATGGCTGCATCTGCGCAACGACACGCTGTCGCGCATCAGCGCCAGCGGCGGCCTGCTGGTGTTTCCGCGCCGCATCGCGAACATCTCGCTGCACGCCTTCAATGATGGCGAAGGCCAAGCCGTTTCCGTCGCGGACAGCGCATTCGACAGCTACGGTCCGCGATTTCTCGGCGGCCGCGATGCGCTGCTGTTCCTCTCGATGCGCTCAGGCAGCGAGCAGTTCTGGATCAAGCAGGATGGCGCCGGCGAGACCCGATGGTCGGATCTTCGCGACGCGATCGTCATCAGCTTCGACGTCAGCCACGACGGACGCCAGGTCCTGTATGCCCTGCAGGCCGACCATGGCATCACGCTGTGGACGCGCGATGACGGCGAGGATGTACCCCGCCCGTTCGACAGCCCGGGATGGAGCCGCCTGACCGCCGTCGCGGTGCTGCCGAACCGCGACGACGCAGTGGCACTGGGAACGCGGTTCGACGGACGCAGCGGCCTGTTCAGAATGCACCGCGGTGGCGAGGTGGAGTTGCTGCAGGAGGGGGACGATTTCGAGGCGCTCCAGACCACCGCAGACGGGCGCATCTTCGTGTCCCGTCGATCGCCGCCTGCCTACTTCGAATGGAACGAAGACGGGAAACTCCTGCAGCCCTGGCTCACGGTCGATGGCAATGCCCTGCACCGCTGGCGCGTGGTCGACGAAGGGCTCGTGTACCTGGGCCCTCAGGGCACCGACCAGCCGCCGGCATTCGTGCTGGTGCGCGAACCCGGGGCCGAACCCGAATTCCTGCGTTCGTGGACCCTGCCACTGCCCCCGGCATCGTTCGACTATCGAGCAGGCCGGATCATCGCCGCCGGCGTCGATCAGCTGGACGTCAATCTGATGCTGTGGGATCTGCGGCAAATTCTCGACGTGCCGGAGGGCGAGGACGAAGCGGCCGAATAGCCAGCGATGCCCGGGCATCCAACCTTCTGTTTCACTGCCGCGCCGGCGCCGTAGGCGCCCGACAGTCGATGCGGCTCTATCCGCCGACAAAGTCCAGCGCCGCCTGCAGCAAAGCTGGCGCAGTCTGGAAATGGCTCTGCCCGTGGCTCGGGCCATTCTGGTTCACGCTCACCGAGGCGACGATGCCGGTGGCCGGATCGAACAGAACGAAGGCGGACGAGTTCGGCGTGCCGCCGCTGTGGCCGTACAGCGTCCGGCCGAGCAGGTTGTAGCGCCGGATTCCAAGCCCGCCGCCGGTCTGACCGGGGATGCCGCCGTCGTCGGGGACGATCTCGAGCATGGCGGCCCGAGTCGGCGCAGAAAGCAGGTCACCGCGAAACAGGCGCTCGGTGAACGCGGCCACGTCGCCCGCCGAGGCCTGCACCTCGCGACGAAAGGTGAACAGTGACGGCCCGAAGTTGCTCTCGTTCACGTTCAGGCGAGTGCCGGCGCCGTCGATGAACCACTGGGTGGAGACCGGCGATGGCGCTTCGCCGAAGCCCGCCAGCCAGATCGACTGCAGCCCGCCGAACAGTTCCTCGCGCATGAATTCGGCCAGGGACTTGCCGGTTTCCAGTTCGACGATGCGCCCGAGCAACAGGGAATTGCTGTTCGAAGCCTGCCATGCCGTGCCGGGCGCGAAGTTGGGCGGGCCGATGAACTGGCGCAACTCGTCGGGCGTCCACACCCGCTGCAGGTCGGCAAAGACCTGGTTGGTGAGCGTGGCGTTCGCCATGTAGTCGGCGATACCGCTGACCTGATGCATCGCCTGCCGGACGGTGATGCCGGGGTCCAGGTTGGGCTGGTCGGGAAACCACTGGACCAGTCGGTCATCGAAATCGATCACGCCACGGTCGACCAGCCGCAGGGCCGCGACCACGGTGATCATCTTGGTGATGCTGCCGGTGCCGATCAGCAGCTCCGGCCGCATCGGCGCGACGTCGTCTTCGGTGCCGCTGACGCCGTTCCATACCGGATAGCCGGGCACGCGCACCGATGCCTGCGATCCGATGATGCCCTGGGCCGCGACACTGTCGTCGAGCACCTGCTGAAATTGCTTGCTCAGCTCGGCGAAGTCACTCAGCGCTTCGCACTGGTCGGCCGGCGTGACCCGGCGCAGGGGAATGGTGCCGGTCAGCACCGCACCGGATACCGGGTCGCCCTCGCCGCTGATCGCGTTGGCGAATACCGAGTACTCGGCGACGGCGTTGAGGCAATCGATGAACCGGATCGTCAGCGTGCCGACTTCGCTGTCGGTGATGCCGCCACCGACGGTGAACTGGCCGCCGCGAGTCAAGTAGAGCGTCATCGTCGCGAGATCGCCATCGTAGCCGCCGACGTAGGTCAGCCAGCGCTGCTCCTGGGTGGCGCCCGGCGACTGGGCCACGTGGGTGTACCAGCCACCGGCGATCAGCGACTGGCTTTCGATCACCTCGAACAGGAATCCCTGGCCACTCGCGGCCGGATCGCTCCACGCGCCGGTGAGCCCGGGATTGATCACGAACGCATTGCCGCGATCGACGTTCCCGGCGTAGAGATGGACAGAGCCGGCACCGGTCTGCGCGGCGATGAAATCCAGCCGCCCATCGCCGGTCACATCCCCGACGCCCACGGCATCGAAGCCCAGCTGTCCACCGGCCACGCTGCCGGTGACTTCCTCCAGCACGCTGCCGTCGCGGCCACTGAAAACACGCACGCGTCCGCCCTGGCTCACCCCCGAACCGCTGTAGGTGTAGCTGCCGATCACCAGGTCTGCGCGGCCATCGCCGTCGACATCGCCCGCACCGCGCCCCGGCCCCAGTCCTTCGGCGTTCGCGCCGGCGATGCGCAACAGGCGACTGCCATCGGCGCCGGAGAACACGTAGGCGGCACCGCTTCCGTTCGACTCGGAGTAGGCACCAACGTACACGTCGCTGCGCCCGTCTCCATCGACGTCTCCGGCATCGGCGACGAAAAACTCGCCGAAGCTGAATCCCGAGTTCTGCGGCGAAAACGTGCGCAACACGCTGCCGGAAGCGGTCGAGACCACGTACGCGCGCCCGCCGCTGGCGCGCGGCGCGCCGATCACCGCGTCCGGCCTGCCGTCGCCGTCGTGATCGGACACCGCGGCGATGCCCATGCCGAACGCGCCGTTCGCCACCGGCGCGCTGACGCTCCGCAAGAGGCTGCCATCGGCGCCGGAGAAGAAGTGCGCACTGCCGGCGCCACCGGGCGCACCGACCAGGATGTCTCCCCGTCCATCGCCGTTGATATCGTCCACGCCCGACACCGCGGATCCGAACAGGCTGGCACCGGCCGGCGCCGCGATCTGGCGCAGCACGCTGCCGTTCGCGCCCGACACCAGCTGGACGACCCCGGCGCCGAGATTGGGTGCGCCAGCGACCAATTCGGCGCGGCCATCGCCGTCCACGTCCGGCACCCACGACAAGGCATAGCCAAAGTCGCTGCCGGACAGCTGCACGTTGACCAGAGGCGTAGCGCTGGAAGCGCTGTAGGCGAACAGACGCCCCTGCCCGATCGCCCCGACGGCAAAGTCGGGCCGGCCGTCTGCGTCGAGATCGGGCGTCTCCGTCACCGCCCATCCAAACGCGCAGCAGCCAATCCCGTAGGTGCTGACCAGGCTTTGCGCCTGCACCACACAGGCCATTCCCAGCCACCCCAACAGCACGCACAAGCCAAGCGCGCACGCTTGCGATATCCACCTGCCTGGCACCCGCACTTTCGGCTTCCAAATCCGGCGCATCGTTCTTCCTCCGCATCGTCAGGGCACGCGCGACCAGCGGCATGAGATTGCCCGGGCAGCGTCGGTCTCACGCTATCGCCGCGCCGCGCCGCGGCAAGTCAGAACTGATGCGAAAAGCTGAGAACTTGTGAAAGCCGGCCTGGACACCGTGCGACGTCGCGCGACGCCGCGCAGGCCATCGAGTGCAGCGACCCGCTGCGCAGCCATCGGCCTGGCTCCGACAACGGAAGCGTTCAGTGGCCGGAACAGACCCGAGACGATCGCGGCAACTTTGGGCGAGTCGAGACACGAACGGATTGAGCCGCACTCGCCGGAAGCTCGACGCCTTGACCGCGCCGCCATGAGCACGACGACAGAGCAATCTCACGGGGCGGCGACGCAATCCTGGACGATCCGCCAGAGTTCGTTGCCAGGCTGCCGTGCCAGGAGCCCTCGGCCTGCATGGCTACGCAGCAAACGCGGCCCGAGTCCGCACCGCAGCAAGATCTGCCGGGTGCTAGAGCTCGCCCAAGCCCTCCGCAACGCCCTCTGGCCCGACCTTGAGCAGGCGCAAGGTGTTGGTGGCGCCGAGCTGTTCCATGTGGTCGCCGCTGGTAATGATCACCCGGTCGCCGACCTCGAGCAGGCCGAGCTGGAACAGGTGTCGAACCGCCTCGCGGGCCGCCTTGCGTGGGGCGAGCCCGCGCGAATCGAAGTCGATCGGAAACACGTCGCGCATCAGTGCCATGCGCCGGCGCGCCCCCGCATGCCGCGACATGCCGTAGATCGGCGACGTCGAGCGGAATCGCGACAGGTAGCGCGCGGTGCCGCCGGACTCGGTCATCGCCACGATCGCACGCACCTGGATGTGCTCGGTGAGGAACATCGCCGCCATGGCGATCGCCTCGTCGGTGCGGTTCAGTCCACGCTTGGCGGCCTCGAAGTCGGTGTCGTGCACGAACTGCCGCTCGGCGCCCAGGCAGATGCGCGCCATGGCTTCCACCGACTTCACCGGATACTGCCCCGAGGCCGTCTCGGCGGAGAGCATCACCGCATCGGTACCATCGATCACCGCGTTGGCGACGTCGAGCACTTCGGCCCGGGTCGGAATCGGATTGTCGACCATCGACTGCAGCATCTGCGTGGCAGTGATGACCGTCTTGTTGCGTTCGAGGGTCTCGCGAATGATCTTCTTCTGCAGCCCGGGCAACTCGGCGTCGCCGATCTCGACGCCCAGATCGCCGCGCGCGACCATCACCACGTCGGAGGCATCGATGATCTCGGCCAGGTTGGTGATGGCTTCGGCGCGTTCGATCTTGGCCACCATGGCCGCCTGGCTGCCGGCCTCACGTGCCAGCGAGCGGGCTTCGTCGATGTCCGCCGCACTGCGACAGAACGAGACAGCCAGAAAATCGAGATCCAACGCCGCAGCGTGGCAGATGTCTTCGCGATCCTTGTCGGTCAGCGCGCCCAGCGACAGTCCGCCGCCGAGCCGGTTGAGCCCCTTGCGGTCGGACAGCGCACCGTCGGTGAGCACGGTGGTGAACACCTGCTGGTCGTCGACGCGTTCCACGCGAAGGGCCACCAGTCCGTCGTCCAGCAGCAGGGTATCGCCGGTCGCCACATCGTTGACCAGGCCGTGGTAGCTGCAGGCGACGCGCGTGGTGTCGCCCATCGCCGCGTCGACGCGACAGTCGAGGGTGAACCGGTCGCCGGCGCGAAGCATGACTTTGCCCTCGGCGAATTTCTCGATGCGGATCTTCGGACCCTGCAGGTCGCCGAGCACGCCGACCTCCTTGCTTTGTCGCGACGCCGCATTGCGCACCATTGCGACACGCTGAGCATGCTGTTCCGCCGTGCCGTGGGAGAAATTCAATCGCACGACGTTGACGCCGGCGGCGATCAGCGCTTCGACGACGCCGGGGCGATCGGTGGCGGGGCCAAGCGTGGCAAGGATTCGGGTGCGGCGAAGGTGGTCGACCATGTCTCGGGGTTCAGGCAAGCTGGCGCCACGCTAACACAAGGACGGGTCGATGGACGTGGCGCAACGGGTCGAAGCGTGCCGCAAACGTTTGCAGTCGCTGGACGGGTTTCCGCTGCTCGAATCCGAACGCCTGCAGCTGCGCGCGCCGCGCGAGCAGGACGTGGCCACCACCTTCGCGCTGTTCTCGGACCCCACGGTGATGCGCTACTGGTCGCGTTCGGCCATGACCGACGAGCAGGAGGCGGTCGAGTATCTCGACGGCATCGCGCGCGGCTTCCACGAGCGCAGCTTCATCAACTGGATCGTGGTCGATCGCGCCGAGCACCGCATGGTTGGCACCTGCACGCTGTACGAGATCATGCCGCAGCATCTTCGCACCGGCATCGGCTATGCCATCCTTCCCGAAGCGCAGGGCCGGGGCTTCGCCAGCGAGGCGGTGCACATGGCCGTGAGCTGGGCGTTCGAGGTGCTCGGCCTGCATCGCGTCGAAGCAGACATCCACCCCGACAACCTTCCCTCGCGACGGGTGCTCGAGCGCTGCGGCTTCCACGAGGAAGGCCTGCTGCGCGAACGCTTCTGCACGGCCAGCGAGATCCAGCATTCCCTGGTGTTCGGCCGCTTGGTCAGCGACCCGACCCCGGCGCGCGCGCCGCGCCGGGTGGGTGGACCGGCTGAAGACTCCGGACCGATGCTCGCCTGACGCGACGAGCACCGCACGACCACCGGGATGACGTGACGCGCCATCCGCCCCGAGGCGCTCGCTTGAACGCGGGAGCCCCGTCGGGCGCGCTGAGCGACGCGAGATGAAGCCGGCGATCAGCCGCCGAGCGCGGCCAGCCAGTCGTCGTCCGAACCTTCGTTGACGCCTTCGAACAGGAACGTGGACAGATAGCGCTCGCCGGTGTCGGGCAGCATCGCCAGCACGACACTGCCCTGCTCGGCATGGGCAGCGACCTGCAGCGCCGCCGCCGCGGTGGCCCCGGCCGAGATGCCGACGAAGATGCCTTCCTCGGCAGCCAAACGACGTGCCGTGTCGCGGGCGAGCACGTCGTCGATGGGCACCACCTCATCCGCGACATCGCGGTTGAGCACCGCGGGCACGAAGTCCGGGGTCCAGCCCTGGATCTTGTGCGGCTGCCATTCCTTGCCCTGCAGCAAGGATGCGCCGGCCGGCTCGCAGGTGACGATCTTGACCTCGGGGCGCGCCAGCCGCAGCACCTCGCCCACGCCGGTCAGCGTGCCGCCGGTACCCCAGCCAGTGACGAAATAGTCGAGCCGCCGGCCGGCGAAGTCGCGCAGGATTTCGGCGGCAGTCGTGCTGCGGTGGTAGGCCGGATTGGCCGGATTCTCGAACTGCCGGGCGAGGAACCAGCCGTGCTTGGCCGCCAGCTCTTCGGCGCGCTTGACCATGCCGCTGCCGCGCGCTGCGGCAGGCGTGAGGATGACCTTGGCACCGTAGGCCCGCATCAGCTTGCGGCGCTCGATGGAGAAGGTCTCGGACATCACCGCCACGAAGGGATAGCCGCGCGCGGCGCAGACCATCGCCAGCGCCACGCCGGTATTGCCCGAGGTGGCCTCGATGACGGTCTGGCCCGGCTTCAGCGTGCCGCGCTGCTCTGCGTCGAGAATGATCGCGAGGGCGAGACGGTCCTTGACCGATCCGCCCGGGTTGAAGGCTTCCACCTTCACGAACAGGTCCACCCCCGAGGGAGCCAGCCGTTGCGTGCGGACGACGGGCGTGCGGCCCACCGTGTCGAGGATGTTGTCGTAGATCATGGCGCGACTCCTTGTCGGTTCAGGCGGCTTCGGCGAGCGAATCGGCACGCGTTGCTGCCGCAGACTCGGGATAGCTCAGTGGTGCGGCGCCGAACCAGTGAAGCGTTGCCCCCAGTGCGGCGACTTCACCGATGATCAGCAACGCTGGCGAGGCGACTTTGAACGCATCCGCAGCGGCTGGCAATGTCTGCAGCGTCGCGTGCACCACACGCTGTTCCGGCCGACTGCCATTCTCGATGATCGCCGCGGGCGTGTCGGCATCTCGGCCATGCGCGAGCAGGCGGTCGACCAGGCCGTCGATGCCCTGCACGCCCATGTAGACCGCAAGCGTCTGCTTTTCCCGAGCCAGCGACGGCCAGTCCAGACCGTCGATCGAATCGCGGCAGTGCGCGGTCACAAAACGCACCGATTGCGCGTGATCACGGTGGGTCAGCGGAATACCGGCATGCGCGGCGCAGGCGAGCGCCGCGGTCACGCCCGGCACGACCTCGAAGGCGATACCGGCGTCGCGAAGGAACTCCAGTTCTTCGCCTCCGCGGCCGAAGATGAAGGGGTCACCGCCCTTGAGCCGAACCACGCGTCGCCCGGCCTGGGCGTGTTCGCGCATCAGCTCGTGAATGCGTGCCTGGCTGGTGTGATGCTGCCCCGACTGCTTGCCGGTTTCGATCAGCAGTGCGTCGCGTCGTGCCAGCGCCAGCACGGCCGCCGGAACCAGGCGGTCGTGCAGGATCACGTCGGCCTGCTGCATGCGGCGCTGCGCCTTCAGCGTCAGCAAGCCCGGATCGCCGGGCCCGGCACCGACCAGGCTCACCAGACCCGACCGCTGCGCTGGGGCACCGGCCAACGCCTGGTGCAACAGCTGCTGGGCACCCACCACGTCACCCGCGGCCACGGCACGACCGACGTCGCCCTCCCTCATTGACTCGAGAAAGCGTCGCCGTGCGCCCAGCTCCGGCAGCCGGCGCCGGATCCGTTTGCGGTGCCGATGCAGCAGGCCGGCCAGTGCACCGAGGTGATCGTCGAGCAGCTGGTCGATCTGCGCGCGCACCTGACGCGCCAGCACCGGTGCAGCGCCACCGCTCGACACCGCCACCTGGAGCGGCGCGCGGTCGACTACTGCGGGCATCTGCACACTGCACAGCTCGGAGGCATCCACCACGTTGGCGAACACCTGCCGGGATTCGGCCGCAGCGGCCACGCGCCTCTGCAGCAGCGGATCGCCGGTCGCCACCACTACCAGCCAGGCACCGTCCAGGTGATCGTCTTCATATGCATGCGCCAGCCAGCGAACGTGGCCGACCGCAGCCCACTGCGCCAGACGGCTGCCGATGTCGCGGCTGACCACGTCGATCCGCGCGCCGGCGCGGATCAGCGGCTCGATCTTGCGCTCGGCGACCGCGCCGCCGCCAACGACCAGCACGCGGCGACCGCGCAGGTCGGCGAAGAGGGGAAACAGCGGGGCATCGGCCGGGGGCATGGCGGCACGCTATCCATCACCGTGGCGCGGCCGAAATGGCCTTATGGACAACATACATTCCACATGGTTATAAGCTGCAGACGCCCGGCGCCGCGGCACTGAGGCAAGCTGCACGCCTGCTTATGCCTTCGCTTTGAGCCTTAAGTCATGACGCTCACCCAGCTGCGCTATCTCGTTGCCATCGCCGACTGCGGACTGAACATCACCGCCGCGGCCGAACGCGTGCATGCCACCCAGCCCGGACTGTCGAAACAGCTGAAGCAGCTCGAGGAGGAGCTGGGTTTCCTGCTGTTCTCGCGGCGCGGTCGTTCCCTGGGCTCGGTCACTCCCGAGGGCGCGCAGGTGCTCGACCGTGCCCGCACCATCGTCGCCGAGGCCGACAACATCCGGGCGTTCTCGGCCAACCAGCGCCACGAGGTGCAGGGTGAACTGACGGTCATCACCACGCACACGCAGGCCCGCTTCGTGCTGCCGAGTGCCATCGCCAGCGTCGTGCAGCGCTATCCCGAGGTCAGCGTGCACTTGCAGCCGGTGGGCGACAGCGACGTCCTGGAGATGCTGGCGCGCGGCTCGGCGGACCTCGCAATCACCTCCACGGCCGGTGCCGCACGACCCGAGGGCGGGCTCGCGTTGCCGCTGTTTCGCTGGCGACGCCTGGTGCTGGTGCCCAAGCGCCACCCGCTGGCCAGTCACGCCGAGCCCGACCTGGCGACGCTCGCCCGCCATCCGCTGCTGAGCTACGAGTCTTCGGCCCGTCCCGATTCATCGCTGCGGCGCGCCTTCGCCGAAGCCGGCAGCGACATCCATCTGGCACTCACGGCGCGCGACGCTGATCTCATCAAGACCTATGTTCGCGCGGGACTGGGCGTTGGCTTGCTGGCCGAAATGGCGATCCAGCGCGGCGACGCCGAAGATCTGGTCGCGCTCACGGCGCCGGCCTCGATCCCGGCCTGCACCACCTGGGCCGTGCTGCCGCGTGAACGCGTGCTACGCGACTACACCCTGGATCTGGTGGTGTCGATCGCCCCCCAGCTCGACCGTCGCGACATCCGCCAGGCGCTCGAGCTCAATGCCGACACCGAATGGCCGGAAGCGCCATGGTGGTGAACTCGAGGCCATCGGACGGCTGATCTGTCAGCTGCCCGGTCGCTTGCGGGAACGCATCGGATCGGTTCTAGTGGCAGGACCCAGTCGACGCAATCATCGATTGCGCGCCCGATCGCACCTTCGCACACCGGGAGATCGCCGTGACCCATCGCGCACTGAATCTGCTCGACGCTTCGTGGCTGCTGGTCGAATCGCCCGAGACGCCGATGCACGTCGGCGCCCTGATGCCGTTCTCCTTGCCGGAGGGAGCGGGCGCGGACTTCGTCCACGACATCATGGCCGAATTCCGCAGCGCGACCGGCGTGCGCGCGCCGTGGAACCGCCGACTGAAATCGCCGCGCCTGAAGGGGCTGGTTCCGGTCTGGACCGAAGTCGACGACATCGACCTCGAGCACCACGTGCATCACAGCGCGCTGCCCGCTCCGGGTGGCGAGCGCGAGCTCGGCCAGCTGATCGCGCGCCTGCACAGCCAGCCCCTGGACCTCACCCGCCCCCCGTGGGAGGTGGAGTTGATCGAAGGACTGGAAGGTGGCCGATTCGCCCTGTACACCAAGGTGCACCACGCACTGATGGATGGCATCGGCGGGGTGAAACTGCTCGTGCGGGCGATGGCGGCCGACCCGAAGTCCAGCATGAAGATCGCGCCGTTCTGGACGATCGGGCCGGACAAGCCCAAGAAAGTGCGCAAGGAGGCGACCAGGAAGCCGAGCCTGCGCGCGGAAGACGTCACCGCCACGGCCGCCCACGTGGCCAGCGATCTGCTCGAGCGCGTGCGTGGTCAGGCCGGCAGTTTTCCCGACATCGCGCGCGCCTTCGGGGCCATGCTCGGCGCCGTGCGCAACAAGGATGACGTGCTGCAGATTCCCTTCGACACGCCGGTATCGGTCCTCAACGGGCGCATCCGCGGGCCGCGACGGTTCGCCACCCAGCGCTTCGAACTGACCCGACTCAAGGCGCTCGCAGCCGCAGGCGATGCAACCCTGAATGACATCGTTCTGACCCTGTGCGGCGGGGCCCTGCGGCGCTTCCTCGACGAACTCGGCGAGCTGCCCGACAAGCCCCTGACCGCGGGCATTCCGGTATCGGTGCGGCCGAAGGACGACGACGATTCGGGCAACGCCATCACCTTCATCATTTCCACACTCGGCACCGACATTGCCGATCCGCTCGAACGGCTGCGCGCGGTGTGCGCCTCCACCCGGCGGGCGAAAGAACATGTTCAGAACCTGCCGCGACAGGCCATGCTGCAGTACACGCTGCTGCTGATGGCACCCTACATGGCGACCCTGTTGACCGGCGTGGGTGGCCGCACGCGACCGATGTTCAACATCACGATTTCCAATGTGCCCGGTCCGGATCACGCGCTGTACTTCCGCGGCGCGCGACTCGAAGCCTCGTATCCGGTGTCGTTGGTCTCGCATGGGCAGGCCCTGAACATCACCTGCCAGAGCTACGACGGCTATCTCAACTTCGGGTTCACCGGCTGCCGCGACAGTCTGCCGCACATGCAGCGGGTCGCGACCTACACGGGTGACGCGCTCCGCGAGCTCGAAGCCGCCCTGGCGGCGTCGCAGCCGCGTCGCAAGGCCGGCAAGTCAGCGGGCAAGCGCGGCGGCAAGGCAGCTTCCGAACCGGCGACGCCGCCCAAGGCCGCAGCGAAGCGGGCGGTCAAGCGTGTCGCCAAGCGGACACCGACCCGCACCGCCAGCGCGAAGCCGTCTGCGCCGGGCAAGAAGAAACCCGCTGCCGCCAAGCCACGGCTGAAGAAGCGGCCAGCCTGACCGTGCGCGGTGCGGGCGTCGTCATTGCCCTGACCGGGTGGTTCCGGCAAGCTTCGTCGCTTCTTCGACCAGCGCTGAAGCCGATGCGACTGCTGATTCCCGCCTGCGCCGCTGTGCTTTCCCTGTCCGCGCCCCTCGCAGGGGCAGCGTCGGGGGCGAGCGTGGGTACGGCATCGGATCGCGGTCACGTTGCAGACCCTTGGGCGCTGTGCCCGGCCCCGCTGGGCTACGACTGGCTGGCCGCGCTCGACCTCTCTGCCGAGGATGACCTGATTGAGGCAGACCGCGTCGATGTGCGCGGCAAGGACGTCTATCTGCTCGAGGGCGGCGTCGAGCTGCGCCAGCCCGGGCGCTGGCTGGCTGCCGACCGGGTCCAGTTCACCCATTCGAGCTCGGCCTACACCGCTGAAGGATCGGTGCGTTACGCCGATCCGGCCGTCGCGCTGACCGCTGATCGCGCGCAGGGGCGCGGCGACCGGTCTGCCGTGACCCTCGACGCCGTGCACTATCGCCTGCGTGGACTGCGCGGCAATGGCGAGGCCGCGCGGGCGACGGTCGAGGGCGACCAGGCCCGACTCGAACAGCTGACCTACTCGACCTGCGATGCGCCGGACCCGGCCTGGCACCTGCGCGCGCGCAGCGTTGAACTGGATCGCGAGCGCGGGGTGGGCGTCGCCCGCCACGCCAGCCTGCGCGTCGGCGATGTGCCTATCCTCTGGCTGCCCTACGCCCGGTTCCCGATCGACGATCGCCGCCAGACCGGTTTCCTGTATCCGACGCTGGGCTATTCCGACGAATCAGGCATCGATGTGCGCCTGCCGTTCTACTGGAATCTCGCGCCGAACCTGGATGCGACCCTGACCCCACGGGTGCTCGGTCGTCGCGGCGTGCTGCTCGACACCGAGTTCCGCTATCTGACCGCCGCCCACGGCGGCCGCATCGAAGCCTCGTGGCTGCCTGACGATGACCTGCTGGGCCGCGACCGTGGCAGCTTCCGCTGGCGGCACGACGGCCGTCTGGCCGAGTACTGGCGCGTCCACGCCGACCTCAATGACGTCTCGGATGATCGCTATTTCGAGGACTTCGGTGACTCCCTGCAGGGGCGGAGCATTTCCCTGTTGGCCAGCGAACTCGGCGTATTCGGCCGCGGCCCGGGCTGGCGAGCCAGCATCGTCGCGCGCAACTGGGACTTGATCGACCCGCTGCTGAGCGATCTCAACGAACCCTATCGCGAGCTGCCGCGCGCGCGTTTCGGGCTCGATCGCGCCCCCAACGCATCGCTGCGCTTCGGTATCGATGCCGAAGCCGTGGCGTTCACGCACCGGCTGTCGGGGCTGGAGAGCACCTTCCAGCGCGGCGACGCAACACGCTTCGACCTGACGCCGTGGGTCGAATTTCCGTTCGAACGCGCAGCGGGCTACGTGCGCCCGCGTCTGGCGTGGCGGCACACCGGCTACAGCCTGAGCCACGACTGGCTGTCCGACCTGGACGACTGCCCGCTGTTCGACTGCGGCTTCGCTCCGCCACCGTTTTTCCCGAATCGCTCACCCAGCCGCTCGACCGCGATCACCAGCGTGGATGCGGCGCTCAACTTCGAGCGCTCGACCAGCCTGTTCGGCGACGCCATGCTGCAGACCCTGCAGCCGCGCCTGTACTACCTGCGCGTGCCCTACGAGAACCAGGACGATCTGCCGGTGTTCGACTCGCGCGAACTGACCTTCGGCTTCGACCAGCTGTTCCGTACCAACCGCTTCAGCGGCGCCGACCGCCAGGCCGATGCGAACCAGCTGACCGTGGCGCTGAGCAGTCGCTGGCTCGCGCAAGCAGACGGCCGCGAACGCCTGGCCCTGCACATCGGGCAGATCCGCTACTTCGACGACCTGCGCGTGCAGCTGCCTTTCCAGCCGGTCGACCGCCGCTCCGGATCGGCCTACGTGGCCGGTGCCGATCTGCACCTGGGTGACCGATGGTCGATCGGCCTGGCCCAGCAGTGGGATCCCGAGATCGACAGCACCCTGCTTTCGGGCGCTCAGCTGAGCTACCGCGGTGATCGCGGAGCACTGGCCAACGTCGCCTACCGCTACCGTCGGGGCGTCCTCGAGCAGGTCGACGGTTCCTTCGTCCTGCCGATGGGCGCAGCCTGGCGCTGGGTCGGTCGGTGGAACTATTCGCTGCTCGACGAGTCGACGCTGGAGGCGTTCGGCGGTATCGAGTGGCAGGGCTGCTGCGTGGCCTGGCGCGTGCTCGGCCGGCACTACGTACGCAACCGCGAGGGCGACACCAGCAATGCGCTGTTCGTCGAGCTCGAACTGAAGGGCCTGGGCAGCCTGGGTCGTTCAACGGAGGATTTTCTTCAGCGTGCTATCCTCGGTTACACCGACTGAGCGCCGCCCCGGCGGCCCTTTCGACCCGGCGCAGGCCGACCTGGCGGCGCGATTCCCCCACGATTTTTCGAGTCCATGAAAGCCATCCTGACTTCCCTCCTGCTCGCCTGCGGACTCCTCGTCAGCAGTCACACCCACGCCCAGGCGCTGACCGCCCCGATCGACAGCATCGTCGCCGTGGTCGAAGAAGACGTGATCCTGCGCAGCGAACTCGACCTGGCCGTCGCCAATATCCTCGGCCAGTACAAGGACCGGATGAGCCAGCTGCCGCCGCGCGACGTGCTGGAGAAGCAGGTGCTCGAGCGCCTCGTGCTGATGCGCCTGCAGCTGCAGCGCGCCGACACCGGCGGCATTCGTATCGCCGACAGCGAAGTCGATCAGGCGGTTTACCGGATCGCCCAGCAGAATCGCCTGACCGTCGACCAGATGCGCGAGCAGCTGGCCAAGGACGGCTACGAGTTCTCCGCCTTCAAGCAGAGCCTCAAGGAAGAAATGCTCGTGCAGCGCCTGCGCCAGAACGTGGTGCAGAGCCGCGTGCAGGTCAGCGAGACGGAGATCGACATCGCCCTCGCGAGCGAGTCGATGCAGCAGGGGCAGGTTCGCGTCGGGTTGATTCTGGTAGCGATTCCCGACGGCGCCACCCAGGAGCAGATCGAGCTCGGTCGCAGCAAGACCGAGGGCGTGCGCGACCTCATCGTGCGCGGCGAAATGACGTTTGATGCCGCGGCGATCCGCTACTCGGATGCCCCCAACGCGCTGGAAGGCGGCGACCTGGGCTGGCGCAGCTACGACGAAGTGCCGCCGATGTTCGCCAACGTGCTGCAGGGCATGAGCAAGGGCGACATTTCCCAGCCGATCCGCACGCCGACCGGCTACCACCTGCTGGCAGCGTTGGACACCCGCGACAAGACCCAGGAAACCGTGACCGAGTACAACGCGCGCGACATCCTGATCCGCACTTCCGAGGTGGTCAGCGCCGATGATGCCCGCGCGCGCGTCGAGGCAGCGCTGGCGCGTATCCAGGCCGGCGAGGACTTCGGTGAAGTCGCCAAGGATGTGTCCGAAGACGCGCTGACCCGCAGTGCCGGTGGCGACATGGGCTGGTTCCAGCTGTACGCATGGGGTTCGGCAGTCGGCGACCAGCTGCAGAAGCTCAACGACGGCCAGGTGTCGGAGCCGTTCCGCTCGGAAGTGGGCTGGCATCTCGTGCAGCGGTTGGGTTCGCGCCAACAGGACACCACCGAAATGACCCTGCGCGAACGTGCGCGCGACACCATCGCGCGGCGCAAGGCCGAGTCGGAGTTCGAGTCCTTCCTGCGCCAGTTGCGCGAAGAGTCCTACGTCGAAACCCGACTGAAGAGCTGATCGCATTGGGCGCGCAGCGTCCGCGTATCGCCCTCGTCCCCGGTGAACCGGGCGGGGTCGGCCCGGAGCTGTGTGTTCGTCTTGCCGCGGGCGAAACCGCGGGAGACCTGCTGGCCATCGGTGATCCGCGCACCCTGCGCCACGCGGCGCAGACGCTCGGTCTGAACCTTGAGTTGGTCGACGCCGGTGCGTCATCGGCGCCGGGTGTCTTGCCGGTGCTGCCGGTCGAGCAGCCCGCACCGGCCCGGTTCGGCTTCGCCGATCCCGAAAATGCGGCCTCGGTAATCGAGGCGCTCCGCGAAGCCGCGCATCTTTGCGCCTCAGGCCGAGCCCAGGGCATGGTCACCGGCCCGATCCACAAGGCCAGCATCAACCTGGGAGGCATTCCCTACCGCGGCACCACCGAGCTACTCGCCGAACTGGCCGGTTGTGAGGTGGTGATGATGCTGGCCAACAGGCACATGCGGGTCGCCCTGGTCACTACCCATTTGCCGCTGCGCGACGTGGCCGATGCGATCACAGGGACGAAGATCCTGCGCACGCTGGACATCATGCATCGCGCGCTGCGCACGGACTTCGGCATCGATCGCCCACGCATCGTGGTGTTGGGTCTGAATCCGCACGCCGGTGAATCCGGTCATCTGGGCCAGGAAGAGCTGACCATCATCGAGCCGGCACTGGATGCAGCGCGCGCAGGCGGCATGGACATCACCGGGCCGCTGCCTGCCGACACTGCCTTTCTGCCGCATCATGTGGCTGCGGCCGACGCGGTGCTGGCGATGTATCACGACCAGGGCTTGCCCGTGCTGAAGTACAGCGGGTTCGAGCATGGCGTGAACATGACCCTTGGCCTGCCGTATCCGCGGGTGGCCGTCGACCACGGCACGGCCCTCGATCTCGCCGGCAAGGGACTGGCCGATGCCGGCAGCCTGTCGGAAGCCGAGAAGCTCTGCAGTGCATTCGCCGCGCAGCGCGCCGCCGCTACCTAGGTTCAAGCGTCCATCTGGCGCTGCAGAAAAGCTCGGCTGACGAACCGCTTCACCGTGTATGCGGCGGGCCATCAGCCTGCCACGCCATGCTCAATGTGTGCGAGTCCGTAGCATTCGCTGACGATTCGACTGCGCGGGCCAACGTGATGGCCTGACTACCCAAGGTGCCGGGGTCCGCGACGGGAAGCACGCCGGTGCCCGGCGTGCTTCCTCGGGTGCTAGTCGATGTCGATGCGCTGCGCCGGCGGACGGCCAATGCGCTGCAGGGTCGCACGGCCGAGACCGAACGCTTCGCCATTCGGCGTCCAGTACAGCGTGGCGGTGCCATCCGGCATGAAGTCCAGGCTGACGATGCCCCACGCGGTCTCGGTAGGCGGTGTCGCGGCGCTGAGGAAGCCGAAGCCGAACTGCCCGCCGGTGACCAGGAACATCTCCGGCACGTAGATCAGGTTGTCGGACGTGCTGCCGACGCCCACCAGCCAGACCTGCTCACCCGACCCGTCGGGGCTGTAGGTGTACCAGTACAAGGCCGCGCGACCGTCTTCGAGAATGTCTACGACGACACCCTCACCGGGCCGCTCGGGGTCGTACCAGGCGCCGTCGAATCGGGCATGGCGGATGGCCAACGGCGCCGATGCGGTCTCCGGTGCTTGCCCGTCACCCAGCGCAGCAAGCTCTTCCTGTGCATCACTCAGCTTCTTGGTGCGCGAACAGCTGCTGTCAGCGTTGCCGCTGGTGAACACCACGTACTCGACGCCGACTTCGTAGCTCCTGCCGCACAGGGCGCCGTCGATGCCTGCCGACACCACCTGAACCGAGTCAGTACTGCCCTTCCACACTTCGTCGACGCGGAAGGTGTATTCGAGATTGGCCTCCGGGTACTGCACGGGGACGGCGCTCTGCAGCACCTTGCCGCGGAAAACATGGGTCGACAGGTCGACCTCCGACTGCACCGTCGGCAACGAAGCGCAACTGCACGCTGCGGCCATGCCAGGCGCGCCCAGACCCACTACCGTCCACGCGGCCATCACCCACCCGGCAAACGTCCACCGTACTGAACTCATCATGCTTCTTAGCTCCTGTTCTGCGTGTCGCGGTTGTTGTGCATCTGGCTTCCTCGCCGGCTCCCTTCTGCCTTGATTCGAAAGCAGGACGAATCGCCCGGGCCCTGCGTCGCATAGGCCGGCCTATTGGTGGACTACGCGCAACGGGAGCGGAAACAGGATCACCCAGGCGGTGCCGAGGCCCAGCCTGACCGGACCAGTGCCTGCCCCAGGCGCTCGGCCCAGGCGTCCTGCCCCGCCTCGTCGGCGATCAGGTCGTTGCGAACTTCCAGCAGCACGTGCGGCAATCCGCGCGGCATCGCGTGATGCTCAAGCGTGTAGCCGATCGCGACGCGACCGTCGTAGGGCTCGTTGTCGCCCACCTGCACGCCCGTCGCCACCAGCGCTTCGATCAGCCCCGCCACCGGTTCGCGCCCCTGCTTCCACAGCACGCCGATCGGCCAGGGACGCAGGATTTCCGCCAGCTGCGGCTCGAACGAATGGATTGACACCACGCGCGGCCGCCGGCCCATCGCCGTCGTAGCGTCGAGGTATCGCGCAATTTCGTCGTGGTAGGGACGGTGGTACCGGGCAATGCGGCGCGCGCGTTCGACGTTGGTGACCTGCTCGTTGCCAGGAACGAACACGTTGTCCGACTGCGCGAGAATCAGCGTGCCGCCACCGGGTTCGCGGTTCGGGTCGACCACCAGTCGGGAGGTGCCGCAATGGATGAGCGGCGCGTCGAACCGTTCGGCCAGCCGTTCGGCCACGGCGAGGGCGCCAATATCCCAGCCGATGTGTCGGCGCAGTGCTTCTTCCGGCAGTCCCAGCTGGTCCAGCTCGGGGGGCACGGCACAGGTGGCGTGATCGCAGAGCAGCAGCAAGTCGGAGCGACCGCCGGCCCTGACATGAGAAGGTCCCTGCCAGGAAGTCATGGGCTAGAGTGTGCCGAGCGCCGCTCCGTCGCGCCAGCATGCCGGGCTGCGGCACGATTGATCCGGAGCAAGTTCAGGCATCGACGGCCGCGTCACCATGACGCGGCGAAAGAGAGGACCTTGCCAGCGCATGACCCGCGAGCACGACGCCCGACCACTCGGCGCAGACCCTGTCGCCTGGGATGACTTCGACCGGCTGCAAGGTCGGCTCCCCGCGCTGTTCCGCGATGTCTTCGCGCACCGCACCGCCGAACGCACCGTGGTGGTCGTGCCCGGCCTCAGCCTCGACCCGGAAGTGCTGGTCAAGGTGCGCGGCGTGCGCTTCTACGAGGAGCGGATGCTCAGCATGCTGATGCTGCTGCGCCTGCCGAATACGCGCGTGGTCTTTGTCACCAGCTCGCCGATCGACCCGTCGATCGTCGACTACTACCTCGGCATGCTTCCCGGTATTCCTTCGCGCCACGCCCGGCAGCGACTGACGCTGCTGTGCACCCACGACGCCTCGCTGCGATCGCTGACCGACAAGATTCTTGATCGCCCGCGCTTGCTGCAACGCCTCCGCGAATCGATTCGCGACCCGATGACGACCCACCTCTCGGTGTTCAACGCGACCGAGTCGGAAGCCAGGTTGGCCTGTGCGCTGGGCATTCCGATGTATGCCTGCGACCCGCGCAAGCTGCGCTGGGGCAGCAAGAGCGGCAGTCGTGAAGTGTTCCGCGACTGCGGCATCGACCTGCCCGACGGGCAGGAAGACCTGCGGGATCTGCGCGATGCCGCCACCGCGCTGCATGCCCTGCGCGCGCGACAGCCCGGCCTCGCGCGCGCCGTACTCAAGCTCGAAGAAGGATTCTCCGGCGACGGCAATGCGCGCATTCGCTGCGGCGACTGGCCTGCCGCCGTTTCCGTTTACGAGATCGAGTCGCGCCTGCGTCGCGAGATCGAGCCGGAAGCCGAGGACAGCACGGTCGACGACTATGCCAGCAAGTACGATCGCTGCGGCGGCATCGTCGAGGCCTGGATCGACGGAGCGCGCACCGCGTCCCCATCGGTGCAGCTGCGCATCAATCCGCTGGGCGCCGTCGAATTGATCTCCACGCATGACCAGCTGCTGGGCGGGCGCAGCGGCCAGGTTTTTCTCGGCAGTCGGTTTCCGGCCGATCACGATTACCGTACGGATCTGCACCAGGCCGGGCTGCGCGTCGGAGCAGCCCTGGCGCAGCGCGGCGTGCTCGGGCGATTCTCGGTCGACTTCCTGCACACGCATGTGGCCGGCACGCCGCGCCTGTTCGCCATCGAGATCAATCTGCGCAAGGGTGGAACCACCCTGCCCTACCAGATGCTGCAGTTCCTCACCGCCGGAAGCTACGACGCCAGCGATGGCGTCTTCCACACGCCCTTCGGGCATCCGCGCTGCTACGTCGCCACCGACAACCTGCAGAGCTCCGCCTACCGCAGCCTGCTGCCCGACGATCTGATCGACATCCTCGTGCAGCACCGACTGCATTTCGACGACACCACCCAGTCCGGGGTGGTGTTCAATCTCATCGGTGCGATTTCGGAGGTCGGCAAGCTCGGCCTCGTCTCGGTTGCCGAGACCATCGAGCTGGCACAGGCTCAATACGAACGCGCCATTCGCGTCCTCGATCTGGAGTGCGGCACGGGCTGACCGCGGTCGCAGCGGCGGCCATAGCCGACCTGCTTGCGGCGCCCCGGACCCAACCCGGCGCGGCACGCACGGCACGACGCCGAATGCGATGCCGCGCCACGGACGGCTATCATGCGGTCGACAAAAGGGAGGGTCAGCCATGCGCCTGATCGGCCGAGTGTGGGCCCTGTCGCTGTGCTTCGCACTGGCAGGCAGCACCCTGGCACAGTCGTTGCCCATCAGCGAAGGCGACCAGCGTGTGGCCGACGACAGCGGCGAAGCGTGGGCGATGCGCTTTGTCGGCGCCTCGACCATCATGACTGCCCTGGGGCGGGCGCCCGAGCTCGCCGCCGGCGAGTGGGCGGTGTCCGCGGAGGTCGGCAGCATCCCGCATCTCGATGCTTCGCAGCAGCAGGTGGGACTCGGCGGCAGCAAGCAGGAAGACCTGAACAAGTCGCCAGTATTTGGTCGCGGGCGTCTGTGGATCGGCTTGCCCGGCGGCTGGATCGGTGAACTCGGCTACACCCCGCCCCTACGCATCGACGGGACCAAGCCGGAAGACCTGTTCGCCGGGGCGATTTCGCGCCGCTGGTCGCTCGGCGCGCGCTATGGGCTGACTGCTCGCGCGCTCGGCCAGCACGGCCGCGCGCGAGGTGACGTCACCTGCCCCGCCGACGTGATCGGCCGCGGCGCGCAGGACAATCCGTTCAACTGTTCGCGCCGTTCCGACGACCGCATCAAGCTCAACTACTACGGTGCCGAGGGTACGTTCGACTTCGGCGACGCCGCGTGGTCCGGACACCTCAGCGCAGGCTGGCTGCGCTACGAACCACGCGTGCAGGTCGACGCCGAACTCACCCAGTACGTGGAACACATCCGGCTGCTGAACTCGGCACCGCTGCGCTATCTCGCCCTCGGCACCGGATTTGCCTGGCGCGCCCATTGGCACGTCGTGCTGGAAGCCTTGTACGTGCCGCTGCACGTACGCCGACCCGAGACATTCCATCGCCAGCGCGACGATCTGCTCAGTCTGCGCGTCGCGCTGCGCTGGAAACCGTGACACCAGGCTTGCAAGGTCGGTACGCAACTGCCTTGCCGAGCACGCGCTCATCCCCAACATGCTGATTCGCCGAGCCGTACGGTGCGCATCAGTCGGTCCGGTTGCTCGACCCGATCGCAGCGAAACTTGAAGACTTGGCCGGCTTGTCGCAGAGTGTCGGTCAGCCCCATCAAATCCGTCTGTCAGGCGTGAGGAGATCCCATGCTGCGTGGCGCTCTGTTACTGATCGGCCTGCTGTGCGTGAGCGCCTCTGCTCACGCAGTGACCCACGAAGTCACGCTCAGCGGCTTCTCCTTCACACCCTCGTCGTTGACCATCCAGGTCGGCGACACCGTACGCTGGCGCAACCAGGGCGGGTTTCACGACGTCGTCGCCGATGACACCAGCTTCAGTTCCGGTGCTGCCACCAGCGCACCGTTCACGTTCGAGGTGACCTTCAACACGCCGGGCACGTTCGGCTATCACTGTTCGATCCACGGCTCGCCGGGTGCGGGCATGGCGGGCACCATCATTGTCGAGGGCACGACTCCGCCCCCCGAGCCGACGCCGCCCGACATCAACTTCGCCACCTCCGGTGCCTGGTTCAATCCTCAGACCAGTGGTCAGGGCTTCTTCGTCGAGGCCTTCCCGGGCGCCAGCGTCTTCACTCTGGCCTGGTTCACCTGGATCGACCAGGGCGATCACGACTGGTTCGTCGCTACCGGGCTGTTCGAAGGCCCGACGGCCACGGTCGACGTGTTCCGCGTGGTGGGCGGCCGCTTCAACGACCCGACTCCAGTCACCGACAGCGTCATCGGCACGGCAACCTTCACCCTGATCGACTGCACGCACGCCGAGTTTGCATTCAATCTGATCGAGCCGATGCGCAGCGGCACGATCGCGCTCGAACGTATCCTGCCGAGCGACGATGCCTGTGTGGTGCCGGCGGTGACGGTCGCGCCACTCTCGGATCCGCCCTAGCGCGCGGGAGACGGGGCGCTCAGCGCCCCGCCCCCAGCCTGAAGCTGGGCAGGTGGCCTGCTCATTTCCGTCAGCCGGATGAACCGGTCGGGCCCCATCGGGTTCGACCCACCTAGCCGGTCAACGCACCCACATGCGCGCCGTGCGCGCCGGCAGACTGAACGTGTAGTTCGGTCCGGCGATCCGCACCACGTGGCCGCTGCCCAGCGTATCCACATAGTCGGTGTACCACCACAGCACGCTGTGGTTCATGCCGACCGTGGTGTTGACGGTCGAGCCGCACTTGTTGATACCGACGATGCCGCGATTGCCGCGACGAAACAGGATGTGGCAGTCGCTGTTCGACAGCACTTGCATGTCGCTGCCCTGCACCGTGTTGTGGAAGCGGACCATGCCCTTGATATCTGCCCGGTCATAGGCATCCACCCAGCGGTTGTCACCGCTTTCGTTGTGGTCCGAATACACCATCGGCACGCCGCCGTTGCGGCCCAGCAGGAAGGCATAGGCCAGGGTCTCGTCGACCGGATCCATCAGCAGGTAGCGGAATCCGGCATTGTTCGGAATATCGTGGGTGACGGTGAACGTGATCGCCCGTGCCGGCGCGAGCGCCTGTCCATAGGCCAGCGGATCGACCAGCCGGTTCATGCTGCCACCGAATCCGAACGCGCCGCGAAGCGCGTTCAACAGCGGAAAATCGTAGGCGGCATGATCGGTGTGCTGCAGGTAGGGCCTGAGGAAGGCTTCGTACTCGCTCTCGCCCGCACCGCCGCCGGTGATGACTTCGCCGAACACATGCACGCCGCTCTTGATGCCCGCATCGAACACCCGGTTGAGGTGACCGAACGTCATGTGCTTGGCCGCGTCGATCCGGAAGCCCTTCACCCCCAACGTCTTGAGTGCGCGTAGATAGGTCTGCTGCTGCGACACGACCCAGTCGTTGTCGAGCAAGTCGGGCAGGCCGGGATCGCCGCCACCGCCGCACAGCCGCCAATGCTGCACCTGCCACACGTCGGCGTAGTTGCCGACGCACGCCGCCGGACCGAAATCGTACTGGCTCAGGAAGTTGTAGCGCAGATCCCCGAACAGGCGCTGCCGGTCGACGTAGGTGCGGTTCGCCTCATACGCTGTCAGCACCGACGCGCCAGGGTAGTCCAGGTCAGGACGGCTCGCGGCCTCGTTGGCCATGTGGTTGAACACGACATCGGCATACACGCGCACGCCACGCGCATCGAGTTCCTGCACCATCAGCGCGAACTGCTCGGTATCGCCGAGTGGATGATCGACAAGCCGATAGTCCTGCGGCTGGTAACGCGCCCACCACGCCAAGCCCTGGGATCGATACGCGGGCGCAACCAGTACCATCCTGTAGCCAGCATCACGAATCGCATCCGCCCGCGCGGTCACGTCTTCGTAGCGCCAGTTGAAAGCATGCAGCATGACGTCGGCGCGCGCGGGACACGCAGCGACCGCGACGAAACCCATCAGCAGCCATCCGAACAGGCGCACGCGCCCGGCGTGTGCGACCCGCGTCGCACCCGATTCAACGGCCATGGTGATCTCTCCCCGAGTCGTCAGCAGGTCATCGTCGGCGCGCATAAACGCCCCGTCACCGCAGCACCGGACCTCCCTTGCCCGACCCGCGGCCCATGCCGCACTGCGCATGGGTGCTGCACGGCATCGTTCCTCCCGATGCCGATCCACCTCTGTCCAACACGCCGACCATGCTAGCCGGTGGAACTGCATGTGTCAGGGACGTACATACGTATTCATCTCCCGCGCGCAAGGAAGGCACCGGATCGCGGGAATCAAGCCTTGCCCAAGCCATTCGGAGCCTTCGCAGACATCACCACACGTTTGCGCGAAGCGAGGAACGACCTGGCGAACGCACGCACTGCGAAGGACGGTCACCTTGCGCCCCACGCGCAAACGGATCGGCAAGCCATCGCCCGGGGTCTCGCCGAAGTCACCGGATCGTCGGGATGCGCGTCCCGCGCCGAATCCGGTCGGCGCGCACGCGCGCGTCGGCTCGGAGCCACGGCGGCGGCGACAGGGTCGCAGCGCGGGGCCCAACCATGTGCAGCACCGCGACGGCGTGTCACCCGCACTGTCGGCCGCCATCACAGGCCTTCGGCCACGTCGTGCAAGCCACTGTTGCACCGTGTTTTTTCCCGGCGCATGACGGGGCCGCACTGCGTCGGTGTCGCTCGTCATCCAAGCGCGGTACACTCGCCCGCCTGTTCGTTCAGCTTCAATCTCACTGGGGGTACCTCATGCGCAAGATGCTCGGCGCACTCTCGCTGCTTTTCGTCGCTCCGGTCGCGATGGCGCAGTCGGTGTTCATCAACGAAATCCACTACGACAATGTCGGCACCGATGCGGGCGAGGCCATTGAGGTCGCTGGCCCGGCCGGGATGGATCTGACCGGATGGTCGATCGTGCTCTACAACGGCAGTGGTGGCGCGTCGTACGACACCGACGCGCTTTCGGGCACGCTTCCGGACAACTGCGGCGGTTTGGGCACGATGGTGCTGACCTACGCCGTGAACGGCATCCAGAACGGCAATCCGGATGGCCTGGCACTGGTCGACGACATGGGCACGGTGATCCAGTTCCTCAGCTACGAGGGCACGTTCACGGCCACCAATGGTCCGGCGAACGGCATGCTCAGCGTGGACATCGGCCAGGCAGAAGGCAGCGCGACGCCGGCGGGGTTCTCCTTGCAGCTGAGCGGATCGGGCAGCGACTACACCGACTTCACCTGGCAGCCGGAAGGCGCTTCGACCTTCGGCGCCTGCAACACGGGACAGACCTTCGTCGCGCCCGACACCACGCCTCCCACCGTGCTGAGCAGCACCCTCGCGAGCGCGAACCCCACCAATGCGGCATCGGTGGACTTCACCGTGACGTTCAGCGAGTCGGTGACCGGTGTCGACACCAGCGACTTCGCGGTGACCCCGTTCTTCGGCCTCAGCGGCGCGTCGGTGACGGGCGTGTCCGGCAGCGGCGACACCTACACCGTGACGGTGAATACCGGCACCGGCGACGGCGACCTGCGCCTCGACGTGCTCGATGACGACAGCATCATCGACGGCGCCAGCAACCCGCTGGCCGGCGGCTTCACTGGCGGCGATATCTACACCATCGACAAGACCGGCCCGACGGTCACCATCAATCAGGCAGGTGGCCAGGCCGACCCGACCTCGACCAGTCCGATCCTGTTCTCCGTCGTGTTCAGCGAATCGGTGAGCAACTTCACCACCGGCGACGTCACGCTCTCCGGCACGGCCGGCGCGACCACCGCAGCGGTATCCGGCTCGGGCACCACCTACACCGTCTCGGTTTCGGGCATGACGGCGAACGGTACGGTCACCGCCACGGTGCCGGCAGCGGCAGCCAGCGACACGCTGGGCAACCCGTCCGCGATGTCGACCAGCACCGACAACACGGTGACGTTCAACGACCCGGCGCCGACCGTGAGTTCGATCGTGCGCGCCAACGCCGATCCGACCGGTGCCGGTTCGGTGTCGTGGACGGTGACCTTCTCCGAGTCGGTGACCGGCGTCGACAGCGGCGACTTCGCACTCGTCAACGGCGGACTGACCGGCCCGTCGATCAGCGGCGTGAGCGGCAGTGGCGCCAGCTACACCGTCACCGCCGACACCGGCAGCGGCACGGGCACCCTGGGCCTGAACGTGGTCGACAACGACAGCATCGTCGACTCGTTCGCCAACCCGCTGGGTGGCGCTGGCGCGGGCAACGGCGATGCCACGGGCGAGGTGTACACCGTCGACGCGTCGGTGCCCACGGTCGTGTCGATCACCCCGTCGGGCAGCACCGATGTACCGAGCGGCGCTACGGTGTCGTGGACGGTGGTGTTCTCGGAAGCCGTGACCGGCGTCGATGCCAGCGACTTCAACCTGGTCTTCAGCTTCCCGCTGGCCGGCGGCATGATCACCGGGGTGAGCGGCAGTGGCACCACCTGGACGGTCACAGCGTTCGTCGGCAATGGCCGCGGCAGCCTGAATCTGGCCCTGGTCGACGACGACAGCATCATCGACGCGCTGAACAACCCGCTTGGTGGCGTCGGTGCCGGCAATGGCAGCGCGCAGGCGAGCCAGGTGTTCTCGGTCGGCGGCGGCGCTTCGGCGATCCCGACACTGTCGCAGTATGGCCTGGCCCTGCTGATCGGTCTGACCCTGCTGGTCGGCGGCATGCAGCTGCGTCGACCGAGCTGATCGACGGGAAAATACGCTCTGCCCCTTCGGGCGGGGAAAAAATAGCCGGGCCTCGCGCCCGGCTTTTTTCTTGGCGGAACCGTTCCGACGCGAACAACACGCGGGCCGCCGCCAACCAGTGCTACGCGGTTCGGCTCTCCCCGACTGCAATGCTGGTCAATCAGAACGTCGTCGGTGCCCGACTCGCGCCGCGACGTGCGCGCAACCGTCTGCCGGGATGCCCATGGCAGTCGGCGGCTGTCGACGGCGCAAGACGGCGTGTGCCATCGCGTCTGCGCGGCGCTGCGGGAACCCTTCGCAAAGATGGCCCCGGGTTCAGCGCCCTGCGAGCGCAGCCTTGGACGCGACCGCAGGAAGCAGAGCCACTCCTCCGGCACTCAGCGCGGCAAACCCTGCATCACGCCGTCGGTACGCCCCGGAGCCTTGCGCGCGATGGGAGCGGGCCCGCCCAGGTGTGTCGGCCCCACGCCATCGCGGCGCGCACCCGAAAACGGGGATGAAAAAAGGCCCGCCGGAAGGGCGGGCCTGAGTCACGGTGACGCTGCGCCTGGCGCGGCGTCAGTCGCGCGAACGCACCATCACCCATCCGGTCAGCAGCACGCCGAGCAGGATCACCAGCAGACCGCCGAGATTGGCCGCCGGAATCGGCGCCGGAGGCGGCGGCAAGGGGCCGAAGGCGATCGCATCAAGCCCGTTGACCGTTGCGCCGAGCACGGTAGCGGATGGGCCGGTCGGATCGAGCGTGACCAGCGAATTCGGGCCGCCACCACCACCGCCCTCGTTCAGCGCGGCATACATCACGCCGGTATCGGGATTTGCGTCCATCGCGCTGAAACGACCGGTGATGCCCGGAATCTGCGCCACCAAGGTCGCTGCACCGGTGGTGGTGTTGATCGTGTTCAGGTCCGAGTTCGGCCCAACCGTGAACTGGCTTTGGTACAGCGTGCCGCCGGCGCTGAACGCCATGCCATTGCCACCGGCAAACGACAAGGTCGTATCGCCGACTTCGGTCGCCGCACCGGTCGTCGTATTGACGGTAAAGATGCTGTGGGTCGGATCGTTGGTGGCGTCGTAGGCGAACAGCACGCCGTCCGAGGGCCGGAACGAAAGGTCGCCCACCGCCCCGGTCATGCCGGTCGGCCCGACTTCGGTACCGGCACCGGTCACGATGTCGATGGTGATGAGCACCGGGGTATCGCTACCGTCGGAGCGCTCACAGGCGGCAAACAGCACACCGGTGGGGCTGGCGTCCATCGCGCCGCAGCGCTCGAAGCCAATCGGCCCGACGGCCGAGGCGACGCCGTTGGCAAGGTTGATGCGGTGCAGGGTCGACTGACCATCCGACCCGCTGAAGCTGATGCCGTACAGAATGCTCTGGGCCTGAACACTTCCGCAGAGCAGCACGCAGGCCGCGGCGAGGAACTTTGAGAAACGCATGGCTACACTCCTAGGGACAGGGGCAATCGGCCGGCGAATCCTCGTCGTGCAGCGGCGTCCAAACCGGATTCGGACGATGCAACGCTCGGTCTCGGCGGAGGAAGGTAGCACGCGGATGCGACGGCTGCAGCATCGGTCGTGGATGGCGGCCCGGCTGACAAGGCAGAGCGCCTGTGCGACAGTCCCCGACCCTGGTTCTTCACCCTCCTTTGATGCCGTTGCCGCACGTGGCCCGCCCCCGGTTTCTCCTGATGCTCGGCATGTCCGGCATGCTGCTGCTTGCGGGCTGTGGCGCCTCGGACGAAGGCAAACCGGTCAACCCGGTCGAACAGCTGGCCTGGCTGCGCAGCGCCGACCGCAGCGACCCGGAAGTCGGCAAGTTCCTCGAACGGGAAAACCAGGCCTCGGAGCAGGCGCTGACCACCGAGCGCGCCCTGCAGGAAACCCTGCTCGACGAAATGCTCGCCCGGCTGCCCGCCTACTACGACCTGGATCACCGTACCGCCGGCGAACACCGTTACTTCGAACGATGGAGCGTGCACCACGCCGACCAGGGAGAGCTCTGGCGGGACACTCTGGGCGGCGGCGAGCCCGAGCGTTTGCTGTCCGGGGTCGATGAGGCCGCAGGTTCGGCGTACTACTCGCTCGGCGCCTGGGCCGTTGACGAGGCCGAGCAGTGGTTGGCTGTCGCCGAGGACCGCGTCGGCAACGAGGCCTACACGCTGCGGGTACGCAACATGGCCGAAGGCAGCTGGCAGTCGATCGCCGGCGCCGAGACCAGCACGGCCCTGGCGTTCAAGGATGGCTGGCTCTGGTACATCGCGATCGAGCCCGAAACACTGGCCGAGAAACGGGTCATGCGCATCGACCTCAATGAACCGGAAGCCGCGTCCATTCCGGTTCGGGACATTCCGCCTGGCGGCGGAGCCTGGGTGCAGCGCACCAACGACGCACGCTACATGTGCATCCTGACAGGGGTGTTCGACACGGAGTCCGTCGACTGCCTGCTCGACGGTCGCTGGGTCGCGATCGCGCCGAAGCGCGACGACATCGCCTGGCAGGTCGACCACGCGCCGGGCCGCTGGTGGCGCACCGGTACGAACGCCGAGGGCCAGAGCCGTGTCGAGACCGCGCTCGATCTCGACGACGGCCGCCCTGGCGAATGGACTCTGGTGACCATCGTCGAGGATCTGCAAGGGCTGGTCGGTTTCGCCCATCACGTGGCGATCCAGGATCGCGAAGAAGCGCTGCCGGGCCTCTGGGTCATCGACGTGCGCTCGGGCGAGAGCCGACGCCTGAAGTTCAGCGCCCCCTCCTACACACTTGAGTTCACCGACTTCCAGGACAACCGACACGACGAGGTGCACTACCGGATCAGCACGCCGCTGAGTCCGTGGACGACCAAGTCCTGGGATTTCGTCTCCGGCACCTCGACCGTGGTGCATGCCGACGAGATCCAGATGCCGGAGGCCGAAGGCGCCATCGAAGAGCGCTTCTGGTTCAAGAGCCACGACGGTACGCGCGTGCCGATCAGCCTGATCCGCCGCGCCGGATCGCCAAGCCAGCAGTGCGGCCTGCTGGTGACCGCATACGGGGCCTACGGCATCCCCTCCGACATGGCCTTCGTGTCGACCCATCTGTCGCTGCTCAAACGCGGCGTCGGCATGGCGACCATCCACGTGCGCGGTGGTGGCGAGGCCGGGCGCGCGTGGCACCGTGCAGGAAAACGCGCGCGCAAGTATCGCGGTGTGGAAGATTTCATTTCCGGAATCGACGCGCTGGCTGCACGCGGCTGGCGGCGCGACGGCATGCTGGGACGCGCATCGAGCGCGGGCGCGACGCTGGTCGTCGCCGCGTTCCAGCAGGCCCCCGGCCTGCTGCGTGCCGCGGTGCTCGACTCGCCCTTTCTCGACGTGATCGGCAGCCTGTCCGACACCAGCCTGCCGTTGACCCTGACCGACCACGCCGAGTGGGGCAACCCGCTCAACCCCGAACACAAGCGCTGGATCGCGCGCTACGACCCGCTCTCGCGCGTCGCCGCCATCGACTATCCCGACCTGCTGGTGACCACGGCGCTGCACGACACCCGTGTCGGCTTCTGGGAGTCAGCCTGGTGGACGGCCAAGGTTCGGGCGATGCGCAGCAACCCGGGGCCGACACTCCTGCTGTCGCGCGACAGCGGCGGCCATCACGGCCCAAGCTCCCTGCGAGAGCTCTACGCCGATGAGGCGATGGCCCAGGCCTTCCTGCTCGAACGCGTGCGCGGCCGCTGCGGCGTGTGGTGAGTCGGATTCCCGGCGAAACGTGAGCTACCTGTTCCGCCGGTAACAGTCTGCACGCTGAGCGGCACGCGGCTTCGTGTCCTCACGCTCAGCTGCGGTTGCGGATTGTGCACCCCGGTTAACCCCACGTTGCCGACGCGCGCGTTTCATGAGCCATCCCCCGACGGAGGTGGTCATGAAGACGAAGCTGATGGTGGCATTGGGTTCCGCGCTGCTGGTCGTGGCATGCGCCAAGGAAGTTCAGGAGGCAGCGCCGGAGCCGGCGTACACGCAGCGCGCGCGCGGCGCGGCCGGAGGCAAGGCCGAAGCCGAGCAGTTGGCGCTCGATCGCATCGAGGTGACCGGCTCACGCATCAAGCGCGCCGACGTCGAGTCCTCCGAGCCGGGCGGAGCCGTGTTGGCCGATGCGCCGATGTCCATCCCTGCGCCGCCGCCTCCGCCGCCTTCCGTCGCCTACAAGGCAGTTGCGCCGGCGACGTCACGCCCCGCCCCGCAGCCGATTGCTACGTACGAAGAGCCTCAAACCGAAATCGCCTACGACGCCGTCACCCCCAGTCCGCTGAAGATGGCCGCGGACGAACCGTTCTCGACCTTCTCGATCGATGTCGACACCGGCAGCTACAGCCAAGCGCGACTGGCGCTGGGGCAGGGTCGACTGCCGCCGGCGTATTCGGTGCGCACCGAGGAGTTCCTCAACTACTTCGACTATCACTATCCGCTGCCGCGCCACCTGGCCCAGCCGTTCGCGGTCAGCACCGAACTCGCCGACGCGCCCTGGAACGCCGAGGACAAATTGCTGCTGATCGGTATCAAGGGCTTTCCCATCGATGCCGCGCAGCTGCCACCAGCCAACCTGGTGTTTCTGGTCGACACCTCCGGCTCGATGCAGTCACCGGACAAGCTCGAACTGTTGAAGCACGGGTTCCGTCGACTGGTCGAGGGCCTGCGCGCGCAGGATCGGGTGGCCATCGTGGCCTACGCCGGCGCCGCCGGCCTCGTGCTGCCGAGCACGCCGGGCAACCAGCGCGGCACCATCCTCGCCGCGCTGGATCGTCTCGAGGCCGGCGGCGGCACGCACGGCAGCGCGGGCATCGAGCTCGCCTACCGCACGGCGGCGCAGACGATGATTCCCGGTGGCATCAACCGGGTCATCCTCGCCACCGACGGCGACTTCAACGTGGGCACGACGTCGGTCGAGCAGCTCAAGTCGCTGGTCGCGAAGAAGCGCGACAGCGGCATCGCGCTCACGACGCTGGGTTTCGGCGCCTGGGGCTACAACGGAGAAATCGCCGAGCAGCTCGCCGACGTCGGCAACGGCCACCATGCGTTCATCGACGACGAACTGGAAGCCCAGCGCGTACTCGTCGAGCAAATGGGCGCCACGCTGCTGACGATCGCCAAGGACGTCAAGATCCAGGTCGAGTTCGACCCCGACGTGGTCAAGTCCTACCGGCTGCTCGGCTACGAGAACCGGGCGCTGCGCCGCGAAGACTTCGACAATGACAAGGTCGACGCCGGGGAGATCGGTGCCGGCCACAGCGTCACCGCGATCTACCAGATCGAGACCACGCGCACGATCCAGCCGCGCGACGATCTGGCCATGGTGCGCATCCGCTACAAGGCGCCGCAATCCGACGTCAGCCAGCTGATCGAGCACCCTGTTCGCGGCGGTGCGCTGCAGGCCTGGGCCAGCGACCGGTTGCAGTTCGCGATGGCGGTGGCGGGCTTTGCCGAGAAGCTGCGTGGCAGCCCGGCACTCGCCGGGTTCGACTACACACAAGTGCTGCGGCTGCTCGACGCGTCGAAGCAGCAGGACCTGGACGACGCACGCGATGAACTGCGCGATCTGGTCGAGCTGGCGCGGAGCCTTTCCGGCCAGTCGTAGAGCGAGCGGATGTCGCTGCAGCACCGAGGGCGCCACACCGCGTCCTCGGTGCGTTTTCCGCTCGGCGCCGGCGCGCGCGGCCACCATGCATCCACCGTTCGCGAACGCGCGCGCCGGGATGTGCGCGCTGGATTGCAGAGGCCGAAGGCAGAGGAGCCGGCATCCCCGAACCCGCGAGGCGTCGCAGGCGATGCGACAGGCCACGAACTACACTGCAGCCATGCACGACAGCCGAACCCCCGACAAGCCGATCAAGGGTCGCGGCGCGGCGTCGCGGATCGCGGGTCGCTTCGAGGTCACCACCGCCGAGAGCGAGCATGATGGCTGGGATCTGCACGCGGACGACACCGATCCCGACTCGCACCGGCCAGCCACCGAGGTCAGCTTCGAATCGGCACGGACCATCCTCACCCGCAACGACTCGCCCGACGTCGGCTTTGCGCAGTCGATCAACCCTTTCCGGGGTTGCGAACACGGCTGCGTGTACTGCTTCGCCCGGCCCAGCCACGCCTATCTCAACCTTTCACCGGGTCTGGATTTCGAGACCCGGCTGCGCGCCAAGTCGAACGCCGCCGAGCTGCTGCGCAGGGAGCTTGCGCGTCCGGGCTATCGGCCCATCACCACGGCCCTCGGCATCAATACCGATGCCTATCAGCCGATCGAGAAGGACTTGCGCATCACACGCAGCTTGCTCGAACTGCTGCACGAAACCCGCCACCCCACCAGCATCGTGACCAAGAGCGCACTGGTACTGCGCGATCTCGACCTGCTCGCCGACATGGCCGGGCGCGGCCTCGTCAGCGTGCACGTGTCGGTGACCACGCTCGACAACCGGCTGTCGGCGCGACTCGAACCGCGCGCTGCGGTGCCACACACGCGACTCAGGACGATCCGGGCCCTGCGCGAGGCGGGTGTGCCGACCGGCGTGCTGGTCGCACCGGTGATCCCGACCCTGACCGATGCCGAGATCGAACGCATTCTCGAAGCGGTGCACGACGCCGGCGCCCTCGACGCAGGCTACGTGCTGTTGCGCCTGCCCAACGAGCTCAAGCAGATCTGGCGCGAGTGGCTGCAGCTGCACTACCCCGATCGCGCGCGCCATGCCATCAGCATCATCCAGCAGATGCACGGCGGCAAGGATTACACCAGCCAGTTTGGCATCCGCATGCGCGGGTCGGGCCCGTTTGCCGAGCTCATCGCCCAACGTTTCCGCAAGGCCCATCGCCGGTTGGCGTTTCCCGGCATGCCCGACATCGACCCGACCCAGTTCCAGCCTCCGCGACCGGACAGCCCGCAGGGCGAGTTGTTCACCTGAGCACCTCGCGCCCGCCATTCAACACAGTTCGAAGGGCCCATTCGGTGTGGGCCAGCGCTGCGCCAGCACGCTCGATGTCGCAACGATGAGACCGATCACCCACGCCGAGGTGGGCACGCCCCAGACCCCGTGACGTACGAAAAAGGCCGCGCCGAGCAGCAGTCCGACCACAATCAACATGCTCAGCGCGAACCACAGCGCCGTCGCCAGAGCGCCCTCGCGCTGCGCGATCGGCATCAACAACACCATCATCACACTACCCCAGCCGGCCATCAGCCAGGGCCCGAGCCAGGCCGGGTCCATGCCGCTTCTTCCGAGGAGGATGAGCAGGGCGAGCACCGTGGGTGGCCACACGCGGTAGACGGTGGTTCGCAGCACAGCAAGCATGGCCTGCAGCCAGGCCCGATCGTCCCGGTGCAATCCGGGCAACAGGGCTGCTTCCGCGAGCGCCTGCCCGCCCGCATGCCATTCGCTGCGCAGACGGGTGATGATGGTCAGCGGCACACCCATCGACCAGATGCTGACCAGCACGATCAGTGACGCGGGCGCGCCGTTGGACGCAGGCTTGCCGATCAGCGCCCACCAGCCGAGGAACAGCACGGGAAGCACCAGCCACACGGTGTTGACCAGATAGGTACCCATGCCGTGCGGCGACAAGGGGCCGCAGAGCAGCAGGGCGATGGCGCGAAGCGGTTGCTTCGGCCCGGTGTCCGGACTGATGCGCGAACGACCGGTCCACACCCAATGCAATGCGGGGTCGCGTACTGTAGCGTCCACGCTGTCGATCGCCTGCCCCAGATGCTGCGTCATCGAAACCATCTGCGGCGTAGACCAGCCTTCCGGCCCTTCCCAGGTCATCACCCGCCGCCACAGCCGGGCGTTGATCGCGAAGGCGACCAGCGCGAAGCCACCCATCACAAGGATCCACTGCGTCTCCGACACCCGGTCGAGCGGAATCCACTGATTGGCCGCCCACATGGCGAGAAACAGGCCCGCAAGCAGCACCGCGCCGAGAATGGGCGTGGCCAACAGGTAGAGCATGGCAGAGGCCAGAGCGGCGAGCTGGTGCACCAGCACGACCAGAAAATTCGCCCCCTGCAGCGCGAGCAGGAACGCCGGCGCCGTGCAGCCGAGCAGCCCCAGCACCACCAGAGCGGTGGGGTGGGCCCGCTCCGCGGCCGGCAGCTGCAACGACTCCGCATGGCGCTGCAGCTGCCAGATGCGCGGCAGAAACAGGCACCAGCCCATCCAGGCGCCGATCGCAGCAACCACCGGCGCGATCCGCGCGGCCTCTTCGGCCTGCGAGCGCCCTTGAAGCAACCAGGCCACCGCCAGCAGCGCCAGATAGAATGACCACCAGACTGCCGAGCCTTTCAGCCGAAAGGCTGCGCGCAGGATGCCGAGTACTGCGCTCACGCCACCACCTCGAGAAACAGGTCTTCGAGACCGAGGCTGTGGAAGCCCGATTCCTCTCGGCGAAGCGCCTCAGGCCAGACTGCACGCTGCGAGAGGTCGAGAAGCAGACCCACGCGGCCTTCTCCCGCAGGCTTGCGGCGCAGCTCGCCGGGTAGGCGATCCGGCAGGCCCTGCAGCGTCCGCGCATCCAGAACGATGCGGGCAAAACGCTCCTTGAGCCCGTCGAGATCGTCGTGTACCAGCAGTCGCCCGTGGTCCATGAACGCGACGTGTGACGCCACGCGCTCGAGATCGGAGAGGATGTGGGTGGAAAAGAGCACGGTGGTGCCGTGCTCGGCCGCGCGCACCGCGATCTCGCGCAGCAGGTCGCGGCGCGCCACCGGATCGAGCGCCGCGGCGGGCTCGTCGAGCACCATCAGCCGCGGGCGCGGCGCCAGCGCACGAATCAGCGCCAGACGCTGGCGTTCGCCCGGGCTGAGCTTCGACATTTGCTGGGCGGCGTCGATCTCCCAACGCTGAAGCAAGTCCTTCACCAGGGACTCGTCCCAGCGCGCGTAGAAGCGGCCAATGAAGTCGAGCATGTCCCCCACCCGCAGCCAGCCCAAAGCGCTGGGCTGTTGAGGCACGTACGAGAGCTGCTGTTTCACCTCATCACCGAGTTCGTCGCTGCGCGCGCCGAACAGCCAGGACTCGCCCTCGTCCTTGCGGGTCAGCCCCAGCATGCAGCGGATCAGGGTCGACTTGCCGGCGCCATTGCGACCGATCAGGCCGAGCACCTGACCCGGCAGCACTTCCATTGAAATTCCGTCGAGCGCGCGCTTCTTGCCGTAGCACTTGACCAGGCCGAGCGTGTGGACCGGGTTCCGCATTGCGTTCATCTCATCACTCCAATCCTTCATCGCGCTGGAAGCGCCGCATCCGCATGTTCAGTCCCATGCCTTCGAGGCCAGGCCTCGACCCGTCCCTGACCGCGCGGTCCCTCTCGACCTCCGGCGCCTTGCGAGGACGGCCGCTCATGACCGCGCCATCCACTGTTTCAGGCGCGTGAGCACGCGATCAGCCGGCAGCTCCAGCTCTTCGGCGCGGCGCGCGATTTCTTCGAGCGCATGGTCAAGCTGTTCCATGCGCTCGGACAGCGGCCTGGGTCGCTTCGCGCTCGCAGCGACCACCATGCCCTTGCCGCGCAGACGCTCGAGCACGCCTTCGGCTTCGAGCTGGCTGTAGGCGCGCGACACCGTCATCGGGTTGATGGCGTGCTCGGCTGCCATGTCGCGCACCGATGGCAGCGCATCGCCGGCCTGCATCTGCCCGCTCGACACCAGACGCCGCACCTGCTCGGCGATCTGGCGGTAGATCGGCTCCGGCGAGGCGGGCTGTATGCGGAACAGCGATGCGTCCATGTGTATCAGTACATCAATACACTTGGCTGTTGTCAATGGGCAAGAAGCGAACCCCGCGCGACTCAGGCACCTGGTTCGCTTCGATGGACCAGCTCATTGTGCCCACAGGAGGGAAAGCTCCCGGACAGGCTCCGTTCGCCGCGCCGCGGCGACGCTGCGTCGCCTTCTGCCCGGTCGCAACAGGCCATGGTTCAGCCGGCTACGTTATTCTTCGTAGGTCATGGCCGGATGGGACACATGAGCATGCGCATCAACAACTCGGCACGGCAGGCGCTGCGTGCCGGCCTCGGACTGACGTGGATGGTCCTCTCGCTTGCCGCCTGCCAGAGCGGCGGCGGCGCGCGCGACGCGGCGGTGGCGGTCCATCCCGGTTGGGCGCAGCAGCGCGACGCCGACGGCCACACACCCTTCGAAGGCGAGACTGCGCGCGAAACCGCGTCGGGCGAGTGGGCGGCCTTCCAGCTCGAGCGTCGCCTTCCCGAGGGCGTGGACCAGTTGCCGATGTCCACCATGGCGCTGGCCACGGAACAGCGCGATCGGATGCAGCAGTACAGCACCAAACGCCATGAACTGCTTCGCGCCAAGCTCTCCGGCTCGGCCAAGGCTGCAGGCGACTGGGAGTGGCTGGGCCCGGCCAACATCGCCGGCCGCGGACGCACCCTGGCCTTCGACCCGACCAATCCTCAGCGGGTGTATACCTCGGGCGTCTCCGGCGGCGTATGGCGTAGCGAGAACGGCGGCGGCAACTGGTCGCCGCTCAGCGACGGCGCCGAGAACATCAACGTCGCCAGCCTGCGCATCGACCCGGTCGACCCCAACACGATCTATGCCGGCACCGGTGAGCTGTACCGCAACAGCGCCCGCCCCTACTCGGCAATGTGGGGTCGGGGCATTCTGCGCAGCCGGGATGGCGGCCAGACCTTTCAGCAACTGCTCTCGACCGCCAACGACGAATTCCGCTATGTGGCCGATGTGGCGATCAGCCCGATCGATCACAATCGCGTGTACGCCGCGACCAACAGCGGCGTGTGGCGATCGCGCGATGCCGGCGCCACCTTCGAACGCGTGCTGCGCCCGGTCAGCGATCTCGACCGCGTACTGTACGAGGGCTGCAACGATCTGCTGATCCTCCCGGATGGCGCGACCGACCGGGTGTTTGCGGCCTGCTCGTCGCGCTCGGTCGACGACCGCTACTGGCTGCCGGATTCGGTCACCCCGAATGGCTGCGGCACCTCGCCATGCCCGGCCGCGATCTTCTTCAATGCCGACGCCGGTGGCACAGGCGAGTGGAACACCGTGTTGAGCGAGTTCGGGATGGGGCGGACGACCTTGGCGTACGCCCCGAGCAACCCGCAGATCCTGTACGCCGTGTCGGCGAGCATCCAGCCCGGCTTCGACCGCAACGGCGACGGCGCCGGGGACTACGAAAACGGCCTGCACGCGCTGTTCCGCTCCGACGACGGCGGGCAAACCTGGCAGGCGCGTCTGCGCAACAGCAGCAACGACGCACTCTCGACCTACCTGTTCAGCTACGCGGACGGCATGGAGGCGCCGCGATGCGGATTCGGCAGCTTCTACAACTACTCGGCAGGCTGGTACAACCAGGCCATTGCGGTCGATCCGCTGAATCCCGAGACGGTCTGGGTCGCAGGCATGGACATCTACCGCAGCGACGACGGCGGCAGCAGTTTCGGCATGGCCTCGTATTGGTACCTCAACGGCGTGCAGTCGGAGGGCATCCACGCCGACCAGCATCTGCTGATGTTCGACCCCGGATTCAACGGCACAACCAACCAGCGTCTCTACGCGGTCAACGACGGTGGCGTGTGGAAGACCGATCAGGCCCGCGGCGCCGTCAGTCGAGGCATCAACGCCGCCTGCGGCCCAAGCAACGGGGTGCTGGGCTGGCAGCCACTGAGTGCGGGACTGGGCACCGTGCAGTACTACAGCGGCGCCACCACGCCTGACGGTCAGCGCTACATTGCAGGCGCCCAGGACAACGGCACCCACCTGGGCCAGACCGCACGCGGCACCGCAGGTTGGCAGCACATTTTCGGCGGCGATGGTGCTGAAGTGGCGATCGATCCGACCAATCCGCAGCGCTTCTTCGTCAGCTACCAGAACGTCAATCTCCACCGCACGACGAACGGCGGCAACAGCTTCGTGCGGGTGACCAACGGGCTCAACGACACGCCGATCTTCATCATGCCTTACGTGATGGATCCGAACGATCCCAACCGCCTGTGGGCCGGCGCGACGCGAGTCTGGACCACCAGCAACGGCGGCGACCAGTGGACGGGGGCGAGCATCCGCTTCGGCGCCGACTACGATTCGCGCATTTCCGCCATCGCCGTCTCGCCGTTCAACGCCGACCGCGTGCTCGCTGCGAACCGCCGCGGCATCTACCGCAACGACGCCGCACGCGGTGCCGGCACGACCACGACCTGGGGCGCCGTCGCACCGCGCCAGGGCTGGGTGTCTTCAATCAAGTTCAGTCCGCACGACCAGAACGTGGTCTACGCGACCTACTCGACCTATGGCGGCCAGCACGTCTGGAAGTCCAGCGATGGCGGCAGCCAGTGGCAACCGATCGACGGCAGCGGCGACGGCCAACTGCCCGACATCGCCGTGCACACGATCGCCGTCGATCCCGACGATCCACAGCGGCTGTTCATCGGCACTGACCTCGGCGTGTTCGTCAGCCTCGACGACGGCGCCCATTGGGTGGCGGAGAACAATGGCTTCGCCAACGTCATCGTCGAGCGACTGGTCACTACCGATGGCGTGGGCGGCCAGCCGCCCATGCTGTACGCCTTCACCTACGGACGCGGCGCGTGGCGGGTCAAACTCACCGACCTGACCGGCGAAGCCGACTACCGCATCGACGAGCGCGCCAGCGGCTCGTTCTACGACCCGGCGCAGAGCGGCCAGGGTTGGCTGCTCGAAAGTCTGGTCGTCGACGGCGTGCGCTGGATCGCCGCGAGCTGGTACACCTACCTCGACGGCGCCCAGGTCTGGCTGTTGGGCGCCGCTCCGGTCGATCGCGACCGGGTCAGCATTCCGATGTTCGAGTATGCCGGTGGCGAATTCCCGCCCGACTTCGATCCGGCTGCGGTCACCAGTCGCGCCTGGGGCACGCTGGAGTTCGTGTTCGACACGCCCGACCAGGGCCTCGCAACCTGGCAGAGCAGCCTGACCGGGTTCTCCGACGGCAGTGCGGCGTTCCAGCGCCTGACCCGACCGGGAACGAGCACGTCGGCCTCCGAGCTATCGGCCTGCCACAGCGGCAGCTGGTATCAGCCCACCCAGAGCGGGCACGGCCTGCAGGTCGAAGTGGTCGATGACGGTGCCGGTGGTCAGAACATGTTCGCCATCTGGTACCACTACCTCGACGGAACGCCGGCATGGCTGCTCGGACTGGGCGCGGTGGACGGCGACCACGTCGACCTCGACGTCAGCCTGACCCGGGGCGCCGATTTCCCGCCCGGCTTCGATCCTGCGGACGTCGAGCAAGTGCCCTGGGGCGACCTGCGCTTCACCGTGACCGGCGCCGACACGGCGCGCATCGACTGGCAGAGTGGAATCGATGGTTATGGCAGCGGCAGCCTGGATCTGCAGCGCCTGACCCGGCTGGCCGGACAGTCCTGCGACGGCGTCGCCGCCAAACGCGGGGACTGAGCCCGAACCCCCCTTCCCCGCACGAACGGTGCGGGGAAGCGGCCCTCGGCGCTGACCGCTCCGCGGCACAGCGCTTGGCCCCGTGGCCGCAAATGCCTCATAGTCGGACCTGTGGCGCACCCGCACGTCGGGTGCGGCCTCGCACTCGGGCCCTATTCCGTCGGAATGAACGACATACCCCTCAGTTTGCTGTTTTCGGCCCTCGGCCTGCTTCTGCTCTGTTCCGCCTTCTTCTCCGGCTCGGAGACGGCGCTGATGGCGCTGAACCGCTATCGGCTGATGCATCTCGCCCGCGAGGGCCATCGCGGCGCGGTGCTGGCGTCGCGCCTGCTCGAACGGCCCGACCGGTTGATCGGCCTGATCCTGCTGGGCAACAACTTCGTCAACATCCTGGCCACCTCGATCGCCACCATCGCCTTCGTGCGCATCGCCGGCGAGAGCGGACCACTGGTTGCCACCGTGTTCATGACTGCGGTGGTGCTGATTTTCGCCGAGGTCGCGCCCAAGACCATGGCGGCGTTCACGCCCGAGCGTGTCGCCCTGCCGGCGTCGTACGTGCTGTGGCCGCTGCTGAAGATCAGCTACCCGGTGGTGCGGGTGGTCAACTGGGTCTCGCGCGGCGTGCTGCGCCTGGTTGGCCACAGGCAGCGGCACCGCGACGACGAGGCGGTGTCGCCCGAAGAGCTGCGCACCCTGCTCGAAGAAGACGGCCGGATGATTCCCGAGCGGCACCGCAAGATGCTGCTGAACATCCTCGCGCTCGAAGAGGCGCGGGTGGAGGACATCATGGTGCCGCGTAATGAAATTCGCGGCATCGACCTCGACACGCCGATCGAAGAACTCGCCGACGAGCTCAGCCGGTTTCCGTTCGGCCGCGCGGTGGTCTACCGCGGGCACTCGGACAAGATCCTCGGCATTCTCAATCTGCGCGCCCTGCTCGGCTCGCGGGTGCAGGGCAAGCTCACCACCGACGCGATCGAGCACGCGCTGCGCAAGCCTTACTACGTGCCCGAAGGCACCCGGCTCACCCAACAGCTGCTGGAGTTCCAGCGCCTGCAGCGTCGGTCCGGCCTGGTGGTGGATGAGTACGGCGACATCGTCGGCCTGATCACCCTGGTCGATATCCTCGAAGAGATCGTCGGCGAGTTCACCAGCGCGCCGAAGCACAGCATGCGCCGGGTCGAGGTGCTCGAAGGCGGCGCGGTGCTGGTCGATGGCCGCATCGCCGTGCACAGCCTGAACCGGCGCATGGGCTGGGACTTGCCGACCGATGATGCGAGCACCCTCAACGGCCTGATCCTAAGCTATCTCGAGGCCCTTCCCGAGCAGGGCCAGTCGATCGTCATCGACGGCCACAACATGCACTTCGAGCAGGTCGAGGACAACGTGGTCCGACTGGTGCGCATCGAGCCCGCCGAGGCCGTATCCGGGCTGTAGACGGCGTCGACGCGCGCGCACGCCCCGCCGGGAATAACCTTCCACCCGCACGGGCGAGGCCCGGGAGACCCCATTCCTTCGGGCGGATTGCGCTGGCCGATCGGAGACGAATCGCCGACACTAGCGCCCCGAGATGCCGAGCGTCATCGTCGCCCGAGGCGCATCCTGTCCCGCATGCCGCCGACGGTGCGCGCACTCGGACCCCCGACCGCACTGAGCTTTGCTGCCCGATGCCCCAGACTTTTTCCCGCCTCCGTTTCAACCCTCGGGCGAGCGCGCGCTGCGTCGGGAGCTCGCCAGCCGATCGCCCTCGTGGGGCAGCGGCTCGACCGCAGGCACGCTCCGCACTGCTGCGCGCCCCGTGGCTGGGCGCGGTTTTCGGCGCCCTGTGCGCACCGTGGGCTGCCCAGGCTGCGCCGGTCTGCCAGACGCTGGGCATCCGGACCGCGGGCAACGAGCTGTTGTCGAGCATCGAGTCCAGCAGCGACGCACGCTGGCTGGAGCTCGGCGACGAGTTGCTGCTGTGCACCGATTCGTCACGCCCGGTAGCCCGCGCCACCGAACTGCCGGTGCTGCGCGAGCGCAGCGTGCCGATCGACGACCTGCTGCTCATCCAGGGGTTTCAGCGCGCCTCCAGCCCGTTCGCCGAAGTGCTGGCGAGCGGCGGACGCTTTGCCGTGGTCACCGCTGCATCCATGCAGGCGTCGCTCGACGAACATGACGTCGAAGCGCACGCCCACGCACACAGCCTGTCCCAGGAAGTGCCCTGGAATTCGGTCGTCGTGCGACGCGCGACCAATCGGCCCGCACCCGCCAAGCGCAGCGCCGCCGCGATGCCGCGCACCGATCAGCTGGTGGCCGCCATCGACGGCGCGCGCTGGCTCGCCGACGTCGGCACCCTGGCGGGCTGGGATCGCCACAGCCTGCGCTCGGGCATCGTCAACGCGCGCGACTGGATTCAGGGACAGTTCGCCGGCATGTCCGGCATGAGCGTCGCGCTCGACCCGTTCGTGCTCAGCGGCACGACCATCCACAACGTGATCGCCACGCTGCCCGGCACCACGCGACCCGATGAGATCTACGTCGTCGGTGGCCACTACGATGCGATCGGCGGCAGCTTCTCACCGGGTGGTGAAGACAATGCGTCGGGATGCGCCGGCGTGCTGGAGATCGCGCGCGTGTTCGCCGCGCAACCGCCGCCGTCGACCATGCGCTTCGTCTGCTACAGCGGTGAGGAGCAGGGACTGCGCGGCAGCCAGCACCAGGTCGGCGATCTCATTGCATCGGGTGAAGACGACCGCGTCGTGCACATGCTCAACATGGACATGATCGGCTACACCGGTGACGCCGAGCTCGACTGCCTGCTCGAAACCGAAGACGAATTCGCCTATCTGCTCGACGCCTACGCCGACGCCGCGGCGCGCTACACCACACTGAGTATCGCCACCTCGCTGTTCGCGTTCGGCTCCGACCATGTGCCCTTCATCGACGCGGGCATGCCTGCCCTGCTCACCATCGAGAACGACTGGGACAGCTACCCGCACTACCACCGCAGCACCGACGTCGCCGCCAACGTCAGCCTCGACATGGGCTACCAGACCCTGCGCATGAACGTCGCCACGCTGGCCGATCTGATGGGTGTCGACAGTGCACGCCTGTTCGCCAGCGGCTTCGAGGACTAGCACCCCCGCGGCGCGTGTCCGCGATCTCTGCCTGCCGCGCCACGCCGTCGCTGCATGGCACGGCGCCGCGCGTCGGCCGATCGAATCATGAGTGCCGGCCCGCCGGTGTCCACGCCTGTAGGGTTCCGCACGCCACCCATCGGCTATCTCGGCACGGGCGCTGCACTGTTCGTGCTGCTGCAGGCGACGCCGGCCACCTCATCCTTGGCCCTGCCCGTCCTCGTGCTCGCCGCTTTGATCGGCACCTGGAAGGACGACTTCGACTTTGCCCGGTCGCCCACCGCGATCGAGTGGGCCGCCGCGGCGCTGGCGTTGGTGTGGCTGATCAGCGCAGCGCTGGGCCTCGACCCGCTTCGCTCCCTGCGCCTGTCCATGCCCACGCTGGCGTTCCTGATCCTGCTGGTTGGTCTGGGCAGGGATCGGCACGGCGAGGCCGCAGCGTCCGCCCTGCTGTGGTCGTTGGCAGCGGTGGCCACGCTCTGGTCCCTGCAATGCGTCTGGCACTACGCGCATGGCGTGCAGGTGCCGGAGCAACTCGTGGCGCAGATGGATGTCGCATGGATCGTGGTGCCGAATGACGTCGCCTACGCCGCCGTGCTGTGGCCGGTGTGGTGCCGGGACTGGCGAACGCGGACCAACCCCCAGCGCGCGCTGATCGTGCTTGCGCTCGCGGTGCAGTGCCTTGCCTTCGTGGCGCTGGGTTCGCGCCTCGCGCTGCTGCTCGCCGCGCTCGGGCTGATCACCGCGATGAGCAGTCTGCCAGGTCGCCGCGCCTGGATCGGGATCATCAGCGTGGCGCTCGCCGGCGCCTTGCTCATGCTGGCGTGGCCCGGCCTGGCCGAGAAGGGCACCCGCAGCCTGCTGGCCCGCGGCGAGCTGTGGCAGGCGGCGCTTGCGGTTTTCGCCGACGCGCCGCTGACCGGTGTCGGGCCGCACAACTACGTCCTGCGCTACGGCGACGCGATGACGACCGCAGACCTGCGCCTCGACTCGCGACTGACCCCCTGGCCGCACAGTCTGCCGCTGGAGATCCTCACCGAGACCGGTGTCCTCGGTTGTGCCGCGGCGGCGCTCCTGATAGGCTGCGCCGCCTTTCGCCCTCCGGCCCGGCGCGCATCCGCGCTGCTGCAGCTGGCAGCCGCGATCCCGGCGCTCATCCTGTGCATGCTCGAAGCCAGCACCCTGCGGGTCTGGCTGTGGATGCTTGCGGCGTGGTGGCTGGGTCGCGCCAACCGACAGCCACTGATCCGAGCATGCACTCCCAGCCCTCCCGACGCACCGCCCGACTGACGGCGAAGATCGCATTCACCTCGCTCTGCCTGGCCACCGGCACGTTCGCCGTCAGCGAACCCGGCTGGAGCGCCATGCTCAAGGTGCAGGGCTACTACGCCGACCTCAGCCTCGATCTGTTCCTGGCCCAGGAAGGCACCTCCGGCATGCCGACCACGATGAGCGCCGAGGTTGTCAATCACGGTCCCGATCCGGTGCCTCGTTTCCAGGTCTGGTTCTCGGGCGACGACGGCATCGACATCGTCGATGACAACTGCGTCGACAGCGGCAGCGGCGTGCTGTGCACCGTGGAGACGCCCCTCGGCGTCGGCGAGCAGACCATCACACCGATCGACACCCGGCTCTCGACGAGCGCAAACGGCGTGCTGGCCCTCGGTGGATTCGTCCAGTCGGACCTCGTCGACCCGCAGCGCGCCAACGACATCGATGCGAAGGCGATCAGCGCCGCGCTGGTCAATGCCGTCAATCTCTATCCCGACTTCCCGCCCGACCAACCGATCGGCACAGACGGCCGCATCCGCTTCCGGCTGCAGAACGACGGCCCCGGCGACGCACCGCGCGTGCTCGTCTACTACGTGGCCGCCAACGGCTTTCCCATTGAATTCACCTGCAGCGACGAGTTCATGGCCGCCTGCGAGCCCGACGGCAGCATCGCGCTCGCCGTCGACGGCAGCGTCGCGCTCAGCGTCGCCCTGCCGCGCCAGTATCTCGACACCGACGGCTACGTCAGCATCGACCTGTTCGTGTACAGCGAGATCGGCTTCGACCAGGGCGTCTCGCACTGGGCCTCGGCGTGGATTCCCGCCACGCTGGTGAAGAGCGGATTCGAGTAGCGAGCGATCGAGCGTCAGCAGGGCAGGCTTGAGCTGCTGTCAATGCGAAGCTGACCGTCATTGAGCGGGCACAATAGCCAAACCGCGACGACCGTAGGGCAGCTGGCCTTCCTGCTCATCTCGGCCAGGCACGCGAGCGATGCCGGGCTCACGCTGATTCAAACCGCACTCGGGCGTGGATAGGACGCCCTCATCGACCCACTTCATCAAACGGTCGATGAGTCGTCCGTCACGCGGGGCCGGGAGCCCTGAAGCCCCCGACCCACCACAACACTTCGATCAACCCTCGAACCCGCTGCGGAAGATCATCATCAAAGGCTGGCTGGTGCCCTCGCGGCAGATCTCGAGACCCCAGCCCGTCAGCGAGCCCGAGTCGCCGCCCGCGTTGTCGTTGATCTGCAGGGTCCAGGTTCCGTCCGAGGCCTCGCCATTGAAGGCGGACAGTGCCTGGAACGGACGATAGGTGCCGCCGTCGACCGGCGGGCAAGGCCAGCTTCCTGCCGGCGCGGCATCGTCGAAATTGATGTTGAAGTTCTCGTCGGTGCCGCAGGTCTGATTCATGACCGTGACATTCGTGCCGGTCGGACTGCTGACCACCATGTCGAGGTCGCCCATGTAGGTATGTGTGCCAGTCAGCCCGACCACATTGACGTCGGTGATCGCCCCGCTGCCGCCCACGCTGAGCGTCGACTGCATGGTGCCCGACGTACCGGTGGCGGGAATCGGCAGCGGCAGACCGCTCGCGGTGAAGGTCGAACAGGAAATGTTCACCGTGGTGAAGCTCGAGCCGGCCGTCGGCGAACTGCCACAAGCATTGTCTGCACGCACGCGCCAGAAATACTCGGTGTTCGCCTCCAGGGTCGCCGTCACCTGATGCGTGGTGCCGGCCTCGCTGGCGGAGTAGACGATGTTGCCGAAGCCGGCGTCGGTGGCGATCTCGACCACGTAGCCAGCGACCTGCGCCGGCGCTGTCCAACTCAGCATCGGGCTCAACGGCACATCGACGGCGGCGGGCGCCGGCGCCGTCACCGACGGGGCGACCGGCGCTGCGTCGAACAGGTCGAGCGACAGGTCTCGCTGACGGGTTGCCGAGGTCGACACGGCCTGCAACTGCATCGCGTACGAGCCCGGCGCCACCATCGCGGTGTTGCCCAAGGTGAGCGTGGTGGTGGCTGGCGGCGTCGGATTGGCATCACCGAATACCGTGGACAGATTGGCCGGGGCATTGAGCACGCTCAGCGCCACCGGATCGGTGTAGCCCAGCAGCTGGCCCACCGTGATATCGGCCGCCGCCGAATTCGGCGCACACACCGAGAACGCCAGCGTGTCGACGCTGAGCGTGTAGTCGGGGTTCTGCACGCAGTTCGTGCACACCAGGGCGAACGTCTGATCGGTGGCATCGCCATTGTTCGGCACGCCATCGCCGGCGATGTTCGTGGCCTCGACACGCACGGTGATCGCGTTGCCCGACGGCGACTGGATGAACACGTTCTCGACGTTGGAAATCGTGTCGGCCGTGCCGCCGGTCATCGACCAGCCCGCGCTGAACACGTTGCCCAGGTAGGGCGTGCCGTCGTCGTTCACGACCAGATCAAGATTGTTCACCAGTGCCGGGTTGGCGCCGATCGCGCCCGGCGCATCGGACCATGCCAGGGATATCTCGACCGGCGTGCCGGAGTCGGCAGGCGCCACGGTGATTTCGTAGAAGTCACCGGGATCGGCCAGCACCTCGGTCTGATCCACGTACAAGCGCGGCTGGGTCGGCACGATGAGGCGCTCGAGGCTCACGCGTCCCCAACCCTCGATGTTGTTCGGCCGATCGGGCGTGCCGATATCGATCGCGGAATTCACCAGCAACGCCTTGGCCATGGCCGGACTGAAGTCGGCGCCGGCATTCATGTCGCGCCACCATTCGGCTGCCACGGTGAGCACGCCGGAGACATGCGGCGAAGCCATGCTCGTACCGGAACAGAACGCGTAGAGATTGCTGGTACCGGAAATGGCGGTCGAGCAGCTTCCGCCGAGATCGTTGCGCGACGAAGCAATCTGTTCACCCGGAGCGGCGATCGTCGGCAGGATTCGACCGTCGACGGCCGGACCGCGACTGGAAAAGCCAGAGATGGTGTCGATGCTGCCCACCCGCGCGTTGCGGCTCGACGCCACGCTGATCATGTTCTTCGACTCTTTCGGCGAAGTCAGGGTTGATGCGCCAGACCCCGAGTTGCCGGCCGAATAGACCAGGATGATGGGTTCAGGCTCGGCCGTGCTGAAGTCGCCATCCAGCACGATGAGGTCGTGCGTGCGCTCCGAGGCCTGATAGCCGTGGGCCGTGCCCTCGCCCGTGGTCCACGAGTTGTTGCTGCCGATTGCACCGTGGGAAAGCGCCACACGGCTGTGCTCCTGCCAGCCGCCAGCGGGCGGCCAACTCGGTCCCGACAGCGAATTCATCGCGACGATGTCGTAGCCCGGCGCCACGCCCAGGCCGTAGAGGAATCCCGCGCCGTCGGTGAGGCCTGCAGCCGCGGTGCCGCCGATGATGCCGGCGACGTGCGTGCCATGGCCGCCACCCGAGCAATCGCTGCCCGGCTGACCAGCCGGCGCGCACGCGCCCGGGAAACTCGTGCCTTCGACGATGCTCGGGCCCAGATCGGGATGGTCGTAGTCCACGCCGGTATCCACCACCGCCCAGCGCACGCCTGAGCCGTCGTAGCCGAGCCCACTGAGGTAGGCGTTGTAGCCGGTCACCGGCGTGCCACCCGGATGGTTGCCCGCCAGGATCTGATCGGACATCTCGTCCTCCAGTACCGGCGTCGGATGCGAGTAGCCCATCCAGAGCACCTTGCCGACCTGGGCCAGCGCCGGGAGCGTCGAAGCATCGACGCGTGCAATCGCCTCGAAGAAGGCGCGGTCAGGCTGGGCCGGATGGTAGTCCAGCACGTCCGCGCCCAGGCCACGCAGTTGGGCAATCGTGGCCTCGGCATCGCCTTCGGCGAAGAACACGATCGACACGTTGTCGATGCGTCCGGTGCGCTCGAGCACATCGCTGTTGAGCTTGTAGTCGGCGTGGAAATCGCCGTGCCAGCGCACGAAGCTCAGGCTCTCGAGTCGCTGCAGGGCGGCGCCTTCACTCCAGACAAGGTAGGTGTTATGCGGGTAGTACTGCAGCGGACGAATGCCCGAATCCTGCAGCGACTTGAGCCACGCATCACGCACCGGGCCTTCGAACTGCACCAACCGGAATCCTTCGCCATTCGCGGCTTCTGCGGACGACTTCGCCAACGACACCGGCTCGCCCTGCGTGATCGGATCGAACAGGAAGCGGTTGACCTGCACCAGCCCCGACTGCACGTCCGCGCTCGCCCGCACGCCCTGCGCCTTCAACTGCGCGCGCTCCGCGCCGCTGAGCTTCACCCACACGAAGCTGCCGTAATCCTCCACCCGCGCGTCCGCCACACCCAGTGCCGTCAACGTCGCTCGCTCGGCCGCGGGCAGGCGCACGGCCTGCATGGCCGAAGACTCCCCTGCCTGGGCAGACGGTGCAGCGTGCAGCGCCGCGGCAAGCGCCACGGAAAGCAGGGTCGGTCGAAAGCGTGCAGCAGTCATCAAGGGCTCCCCAGCGCACAGCGGCGCGAATCGAAAGAACACCCCGGCACGGCAGAGCCGGCCGCCGAGGCACAAAGTTCCGAACTATAGGCGAGCCATGGGCCCGGTGCGAGTCGAGGCCCGGGAGGCGATTTCGCGGGTTCCGGCGAGCTCGGGCGCCGTCAGACACCGCATCGGCATGAAGAGCGATCGGCGCCCAAGCATGGTGTGCCGGGCAGTCGACCGCTGAGCATGGCGAGTCGCGACGAAACGGACCTTCGAACGGATCGATTCGGCGTCGCATGAAAGACTGTCGGAACCTGGTGGGCCGTGAAGGATTCGAACCTTCGACCAACGGATTAAAAGTCCGCTGCTCTACCGACTGAGCTAACGGCCCGGTAGGGATGCCGCGCGGGGTTGACGCTTCACCGCGGGAGGGGGCGCAGTG
>JAGRJY010000182.1 GCA_020442465.1 Lysobacterales bacterium | reverse complement strand
GCGCTTCCCGAGGCCATGACATCGCCATCCCCAATTCTCGGGATTCGCCGATGCGGCCACGTCGGAACAATGGCCCCGAGGCTCATTCATCTCGGGGATCACCATGGTCGGAAGTGTTCAGATGGTTCGACGGACGCTGGGTGCGGCGGCATGCCTGCTCCTGGCATTCGCCTCGCCGGCGTTCGCCCAGGGCGAACCCTTGCAGACTCTGACGCCTCAGTTGTCCGGGGCACCCACGGTAAAACTGTTCGGCTATGCGGTGGACAGACAGGGGGCAGGCCTGGCCGTGGGTGCTCCGGGCAACCTCAACTTCAACGTCACCACCGGTCCGGCAGGCGCGGTGTTCGTCTACAGCCGGCAGCTGAACGGCAGCTGGAGTTTCGCCAACCTCCTTCAGGCCCCGACGGTGGTCACCGATGACGCCTTCGGCTACGCCGTGGAGCAGACGGCGAGTCAGGTCATTGTCGGCGCGCCGTTCGCCGATGTCGGCGGTCCGAACCGCGGGCGTGTCTACGCGTTCACCCGCCAAGGCGCCGGGTTCTCGGCCCCACAGGCCATCGACACCGGCGTGGCGCTGAACAACGACGCCCGCTTCGGCGGAGCCCTCTCCCAGGATAGCGGCTGGTTGGCCATCGGCGCGGTCGGTGCCGGCCTGGGCGGACATGTCCAGCTGTTCCGCTACGACGGCGACTTCGAAATCTGGGTCCCTCATTCGGTCATTCCGATGCCCACCCCGTCGAACAACGCACAGTTTGGTACGCGCGTGCTCGTGCGCGGTGACCGCCTGCTGGTCGCCGCACCTGGCGAATCAAGCGCAGCGGGCTATGCCTACGAATTCCAGCGCAGCGGTTCGGGGGCGGCGGCAACCTGGACCCTGCGGCAGCGCTTCCGCCCGAGCGGCGTCCCCGGCTTGGACTTCTTCGGCCAGGGTATCGACCTCAGCGACGACGCGGCCACTCTGGCGGTGAGCGCCTACGCCAGTTCGGGTGGAGGCCGCGTCTATCTGTTCGAGCGCAACGTGTCCGGCGACTGGGCGCAGTTCGACGACTTCAATGACCGCCCTTCCATCGTCAGCAGTGCCAACTACGGCTACACACTGCGTTTCGACGGCGACTTCCTGTACGCCGCCGACATCCGCGCACGCCTGTCCGGATCGGCCAGTCGACCGGGCAACCTGTACCGTCTGCACCGCACGGCAGGGCCGGGCTTCGATCTCGAGCGCGACTATGCACGACCCGGCGCCGAGAACGATTTCTACGGCCAGGATTTCGCGATCGAGAACGGCGAACTGGCGATCGGCGCGCCCGGCGTGGATGCCACCGGCAACGACGACGAAGGCCGGGTGTTCATTCGTACCGACACGCAGCTCAATGAGGCCCCTGGTCTGATCTTCAACCAGAGCCAGACGCTCACCCAGGGCGAGCAGAGCGCGCCCGCCATCACCCTGGGCCAGGTCATCGACTTCGAGAGTCCTTCGGTCACCATCGCGGTCAGCCAGATCGCCGGCGGCACCGCCACCGGGGTCAGTGCCAGCGGCTTGAGCATCAGCGGCGACGACCTGCTCGGTACGCTTGTCGCCGGCTGCGCGGCGACCTCGGGCACACTGCGCTTCCGCGCCAACGATGGCTTGTCCGTGGGTGACTACGACCTCAACGTCATCCTCGCGCAAAATCCGCCGCCAACGCTGGGCTACCCGACGGTCAGCGTGAATCAGGGTTTGTCTACGACGGTGGCTCCCAACAGCGGCCCCAGCGACAACGGCAGCGTCACCCTGATCAACATCCTGTCGAACGGCACCTACTCCGGCACCTCTTCGGTCAACAGCAGCACGGGCGTGCTCAGCCTGGGCAACGCCGGGCCGGCGGGCACGCACACCATCACGATCCGCGCCACCGACAACTGCGGCGCCACCCGCAACGCCACGGTCACGGTACAAGTCGCGCCCAATGCGGCGCCCACCTTTTCCCCGGGCGCGGCGATCAGCCGCCGGCAGGCCAG
>JAGRJY010000181.1 GCA_020442465.1 Lysobacterales bacterium | reverse complement strand
GCGCTGGAGGCCGAGCACGCCTGCATCGATGGACGCCGCCTGCGCGTCTCGCATGGCGACGAGTTCGATCCCGAGCACATCGGCAGGTCCTGGCTGACCTGGCTCGGCGAGCACGCGCATCGGGCGCTGTGCTGGGCCCACGTCGGCGTGAACCGAGCACGCCGGCGCCTGCGCATGGACTACCTGCCGCTGTCGATCATCGCCAAGACACGCATTGGCCTGGCCATGCAGTACATCTCCGGTTTCGAGCAGCGGGTTGCGCTGCATGCCGCCGATGCGGGCTTCGACGGCCAGGTCTGTGGGCACATTCACTACGGGCACATCCGCCGTTTCGGCGACTTCACCTACATGAATGACGGCGACTGGGTCGAGCATTGCACGGCGCTGATCGAACACCACGATGGCCGCTTCGAGCTGTTGCCGTGGCGGCGCAGTGCGGAGGGCAATGAGCCCAGCCGGCGTTCGCCCCGTCGGCCTGCGGTCATCGGCCAACAGGCCTAGCAGCACGTTTCACTGCCGGACTTCGCTCCGGGTCAGGAGCCTCGCGCGTCCGGGCATCGACGCCGCCGCCGTTGCGTGATCAGGCCGCGCGACGGCCGACGAATCGGAAATAGGGCACGCTCAGCCCGGCCATCCATGGCAGGCGGTGACGATGTTCCGACAGCTCGTGCTGCGGACACAGATCGAGCAGGCGCTGCAGACGACGCTGATCGAGCTCGACGCCGTCGTGGCGAAACCAGTGGCGCCAGAATGTGCGCTGCAGCGCGCCGTGGCGGGCCCGGCACGCCGGCGGTGGGTCGGATCCGAGCAGGTAGAAGTCGACGACGGCGAGCTGGCCGCCCGCAGCGAGCAGGCCGGCCGCGCGGCGCATCACCGCATCCCAGGTGGGCATCATGGTCAGCGCGTAGGAAAGCAGCACGACGTCGGCCGGTCGATCCATCTGCAGGCGGGTCGCGTCGGCCTGCAGCACCGACAGGTTGGCGCGGTCGGCGAAGCGACGGCGCGCCTGTTCGATCAACGGCGTGCACAGGTCGACCAGGGTGAAGCTGCAGTCCCGTTGTCTCGCCGCGTCGAAGAAGGCGACGTTCGCACCGGTGCCGGCGCCGATTTCGACGATGTGCGATCCGGGGCGGATGTCGAGCGAGGCGATCAGTTCGCGTCGACCGCCCAGCAGGCGTTCGCGAAACGCATCGTAGTGTTCAGCCTGGCCGGCATAGAAGCGATCGAGTCGACTTGCGTGGCTGCCGCCGCCGGGCATGCCGCGCAGCAGCTTCCACAACACCCCCGCGTCGCGGACGCCCTCAGACCATCGCATCGGCGATCACGAGGCCGGCGTAGGTGTGTACGCGATCCTCCGCCTGCAGCCGCGGCACGTCCTCGTGGCGGAAGCTGAGGAAACGCGCCAGGCCGGCGTCATCGGGGCCGAGGCAGACGCTGTCCAGATAGCCCGGCGCCGCATGCGCGGAGCGCAGCAGGATACGGGCGCCCGGCGTGGCTCGCGAGAGGATCGCCTCCCACTCGTCGCGCAATGCATCGGGCTGCTCTTCACCCATCCAGTCCATGTGGTCGAGCAGCACGAAGCGCGACGGCGTGCCGGCATGGCCGCGCAGGAAGCCGGTCACCGTGTCGGTGTGCGGCTGCACGCGATCGACCAGACCGCTGCGCAGACGCTCGTGATTCGCTTCCTTGAGGTACTCAGGACAGCAGCGCCGGGTGTAGCGTCCGGTGAAGTAGACCCGCCAGAAGTAGTTGTCGCGCAGCGGCAGCTGGGTCGCGACGTACTCGATCGCGTCTTCGATGAAGCCCGACACTGCGCCGCCATGCTGCGCCTCCACCAGCCGCCGCTGCGCGTGCGGCACGCCGAGCAGGCTCATCAGCCACTGGCTCGACAGCACGCGGCGTGTCAGCGGCGTCCAGATGCGCGGTTTCACCTCCTGGTGATAGATCGCCGCCTGCTCGTCCAGCGTGTCGGCCTGGAACAGGCGCTCCAGCGCGTCCTTCAGTCGTGGCCGCCAGGCGAACCAGCGTCGTGCGCCGTAGGCGGCCAGGCCGCTGAGGCCATGGAAGTAGAAGCTGCTGCGTCCGGAGCGGAACCACTTGATGTGGCGGTCCCAGTACTGCTGGGCAAACACCGAGAGGTCGTCGCGCAGCGCACCGCGGTACACCCGCTCGGCGTGGGGGTGGAAGCCGTCGCCGAACAGCGCGAACAAGTCCTCGAACTCGAGCCGCCGCAGGGCGGCCAGCTTGAGTTCGAGCAGCGCATTCTGGCGCGGGTTGGCGTCGACCGCGTGCACGCTGCGCGCTCCGGCCAGCGCGTAGTCCAGCGCATTGCAGCCGGCGCTGGTGATGACCAGCACATCGTCGTCCTCGCCGATGTCGAGGATCTGGCGATCGACAGCCGGATCTTCCCAGCAGGCGTTGTAGACCAGACAGCGCCGGTACAGCGCATCGAACAGCCGCTGGTGCAGGCGGTCGCTGCGGCGCGCCTGGAGATGCGCGGCCGGTGGGGCAGACGACAAGGTGGCCATCGGTGCGGGGTCCTCATGGGGCCCGGCCACGCTAGCCAGCCTTCATGACCGCGGCGTGACCCATTTCCGAAAGAACCGTGTCACATGGGCTGCGCAAGCTGACGCGTATCGCGTTCGCGGGCCTGCGCATGATCAGTGTCGAAAAGCAGTTCTACCAGGCGTTTCCGAAACTCTCGGCGGGCACCGGGCGCACCCTCAGCCGTCCGGTGGTCGAGTGGTTGCGGCAGTTCATCTGCGAAGAGCGGATCAACGCCGAGCTGACCGAACTGCAGAGCCTGCGCGGGCTCGACTTTGTCGACGCTGCGCTGGAGCGCCGCAGCGTGGTCTGCCAGACCGCGCTGACCGATCTCGCCCACCTGCCCGACCAGGGCCGCGTGCTGATCGTCGCCAACCATCCGCTCGGCGCGCTGGACGCCTTCGCGCTGCTGCAGCTGGTCGGCTCGGTGCGCCGCGACGTGCGTATCCTGGCCAACGAGGTGCTGCTGCAGCTCGATCCGCTGCGCGAGCTGTTCATCGGCTGCGACGTGTTCGGTCGCCGCTCACCGACCCAGCTGCGCGAGGTCTACCGTGCGCTCGAAGCCGAACAGGCGGTGATCCTGTTCCCCGCCGGCGAAGTCAGCCGGATGCGACCCAACGGCGTGCGCGACGGCCGCTGGCAGGATGGTTTCGTGCGCATCGCGCGGCGCAGCGGCGCGCCGGTGCTGCCGGTGCATATCCACGCCCACCACTCGCCGATGTTCTATGGCGCCTCGATGTTGGCCAAGTCGCTGGCGACCCTGATGCTGCCGCGCGCGCTGTTTTCCGGCGTGCCGACGCGGATCGGCATCACTTTGGGCGCGCCGGTGCCCTCGTCGGCGCTGGCCGCCGAACAGGGTTCCTCGACGCTGATCGCCACCGCGATGCGCCGGCATGTGTATCGGCTGCCGACGCGCAAGCCGCCGCTTTTTGTCACCACCACCACGGTGGCGCATCCGCAGCCGGCCGCGCGCGTGCGCGAAGGCCTGCAACGCGCCGAAGCGCTGGGTCACACCAAGGACGGGCAGGCGATCCTGCTGCTGCCGGGCGCGCGGGGCTGTCCGGTGCTGAAGGAGATCGGTCGCCTGCGCGAACTGGCGTTCCGCAAGGTCGGTGAAGGCACCGGGCTGCGCCGTGATCTCGACGAGTACGATGTGCACTACCAGCACATCGTGCTGTGGAACGAACGCGCGCAGGAGATCGTCGGTGCATACCGCCTCGCTCCGGCCGGCAGCGTGATCGCCAGTCGCGGCCTTGCCGGCCTCTACACCTCCAGCCTGTTCGAATTCGCACCGTCGGCGCAGGGCTTTCTCGGCGAGGCCATCGAGCTGGGCCGCAGCTTCGTGCAGCCGCGCTACTGGGGCAGCCGTTCACTCGACTACCTGTGGCAGGGCATCGGCGCCTACCTGGTGGCGCACCCGGAAGTCCGCTACCTGTTCGGTCCGGTCAGTCTGTCCGCCCAGCTTTCCGAGCCAGCGCGCCAGTTGATCGTCGCCGTGCACAAGCAGCTGTTCGCCGATCGCGACGGCCTCGCCTGCTCGCGCAATCCGATGCGCCTCGACCCGGCCGTGGTCGCCGAAGTGTCCGATCAGCTCGCCGGACGCGATGGCGCCGCGGCGCTGATCTGGCTGCGCGATCGCCTGCAGCAGCTGGGTGAGAACCTGCCCGTGCTCTATCGCCAGTACGTCGATCTGTGCGAGCCGGATGGCATCCGCTTCCTCGACTTCGGCGTCGACCCGGCCTTCGGCCACTGCGTGGATGGTTTGATCCGGGTCGATATCGCCCGACTCAAGGCCTCCAAGCGCCAGCGCTATCTCGGAGAGCGAGCCGCGGCCTGAGCCGGTCCGCCGCGGCAAGGCGACGTCGCAAGGCGTCGAACCGTTCACATTTCTATACAGAATGTTCTGTATAGTTATGGCCCATGTCCCGGCAACCCAAGGCCCGCACCAAGGT
>JAGRJY010000006.1 GCA_020442465.1 Lysobacterales bacterium | reverse complement strand
TGGTGACAACATCAAGATGGTGGTGTCGCTGATTGCGCCGATCGCGATGGACGAAGGTCTGCGTTTTGCGATTCGCGAAGGTGGCCGCACGGTCGGCGCCGGCGTGGTGGCGAAGATCATCAAGTAATACGGGCTTCGGCCCGCGCCGGCCCGAGTGGCCGGTACGCACAGCGAAAAGAGGCTCACGGATGGAGCCTCGTGTTCGCCAGACACGGAATGTCGCGCAATTGGCTGGCGCCCTGTTGACAGGGCGCAATTGCGCGCGTTATATTTCTCTGTCTGAGCGAACCGCTTTGCGGTTCGCTCAATTTTTCTGGGGACTGGCATGCCCAGCGGCCATTCCCGACGCTCTTTAACGATTCAAGGACCAGGCCCATGGCGGACCAGAAGATTCGGATTCGGCTCAAGGCGTTCGATCATCGTTTGATCGACCGTTCCGCGAGCGAAATCGTCGAAACGGCCAAGCGGACCGGCGCGCAGGTGCGCGGACCGATCCCGCTGCCCACCAAGATCGAACGCTACACCATTCTGGTGTCGCCGCACGTCGACAAGGATGCGCGCGACCAGTACGAGACCCGCACCCACAAGCGTGTGCTGGACATCGTTGACCCGAACGACAAGACCGTGGACGCGCTGATGAAGCTCGAGCTCGCGGCCGGCGTCGACGTTCAGATCAAGCTGTACTGAGGTTGCTGCCATGAGTATCGGAATGATTGGCCGCAAGTGCGGCATGAGCCGAGTCTTCACCGAGAACGGTGAGTCGGTGCCTGTTACCTTGATCGAAGCCGCCCCGAACCGGGTGGTTCAAGTCAAGACTCTGGATTTGGACGGCTACTGCGCCGTCCAGGTGACGGCGGGCGCGAAGCGCGCAGCGCTGGTCAACAAGCCCTCTGCGGGCCACTACGCGAAGGCCAAGGTTGATGCGGGTCGCAACCTGTGGGAGCTGCGCGTGGCGGATGCCGACATCGGCGCCTACAGCGTTGGCAGCGAAATCAAGGCTGACCAGTTCGCGGTGGGCCAGATCGTTGACGTCCAGGGCGTAACGAAGGGCAAGGGCTTCGCCGGCACGATCAAGCGTCACGGGTTCACCATGGGCGACGCCACGCACGGCAACTCGCTGTCGCATCGTTCACCCGGCTCGATTGGTCAGCGTCAGACGCCTGGTCGCGTCTTCCCGGGCAAGAAGATGTCCGGTCACATGGGTTCGGTGCGCCGCACGGCGCAGAACCTTGAAGTCATCAAGGTCGACGTTGAGCGTGGCTTGATCGCCGTGCGCGGCGCTGTGCCGGGTGCCCCGGGCGGCGACGTGGTCGTGCGTCCGGCGGCCAAGGGTTGAGGAGCGGAACGATGGAACTCTCCGTGATGGGTGCTGGGCGCGCGCTGTCGGTTTCCGACGCGATTTTTGCCCGCGAATTCAATGAAGACCTCGTGCATCAGGTGGTCGTCGCGTTCCGCAATGCTGGGCGCGCGGGAACCAAGGCCCAGCTGACGCGCTCCGAGTTGAGCGGCACGACCAAGAAATTCAAGAAGCAGAAGGGTGGCGGTGCGCGTCATGGCGACTATCGCGCCCCGATCTTCGTGGGTGGTGGCCGTGCGTTTGCGGCGAAGCCCAGGAGTTTCGCGCAGAAGGTGAATCGCAAGATGTATCGCGCTGCGATCGCGGCGATCCTTTCCGAGCTCAATCGGCACGGTCGTCTGAAGATCGTGGATGCTATCGACGTCGCCGCGCCGAAGACCAAGGAATTGGTGGCGAAACTCGCCGCGCTGGAAGTGACCCGTCCGCTTATCGTGACCGAGTCGGGTAGTGAGTCGCTGTATCTCGCCGCCCGCAACCTGCCGCACGTGCAGGTGCGCGACGTGCAGGGTATCGATCCGGTTGCCCTGGTGGGTTCCGACTATGTCGTGATGACCGAAGATGCGGTCAAGAAGGTTGAGGAGTGGCTGGCATGAGCAGCGAAAAGATCCTCTCGGTAATCCTTGCGCCGCACGTCTCCGAGAAGACCGCGCGAGCCGCCGAGGCCGGCCGATACGTTTTCGAAGTGGCGCGCGACGCTACCAAGGCTGACATCAAGGCTGCCGTCGAATCCCTGTTCAGCGTCAAGGTCGAGGCCGTCAACGTCGTGAACGTCAAGGGTAAGAGCAAGACCTTCCGATTCCGCAGCGGTCGTCGTGGCGACTGGCGCAAGGCATACGTGAAACTGGCCGATGGTCAGTCGATCGACATGATGGCCCAGGCCTGAGGCTTAGAACTATGGCATTGATCAACTACAAGCCGACCTCTCCGGGTCGCCGCGCCAAGGTGGGCGTGGTCAACAAGCAGCTGCACAAGGGCGCGCCGCACGCCGCACTGGTCGAGAAGAAGACCAAGACCGGTGGGCGCAATCACGCTGGCCGCATCACCACCCGTCACGTGGGCGGTGGCCACAAGCAGCACTATCGCGTCGTTGACTTCAAGCGCGACAAGGAAGGTATTCCTGCCCGTGTCGAGCGGATCGAATACGATCCCAACCGTACTGCGCATATTGCGCTGCTTTGCTACGCCGACGGCGAGCGACGCTACATCATCGCGCCCAAGGGCATCGAGGTGGGTGAGCAGCTCATGGCCGGTCGCGATGCGCCGATCAAGGTCGGCAATACGCTGCCGCTGCGCAATATCCCGATCGGTGCCACGGTGCACTGCATTGAAATGAAGCCGGGGAAGAAGGCGCAGATTGCGCGTTCGGCCGGTGCGTCCGCTCAGTTGGTGGCGCGTGAAGGTGGCTATGCCACCCTTCGCCTGCGCTCGGGCGAGATGCGCAAGGTGCCGGCAGACTGCCGCGCAACCATTGGTGAAGTCGGCAACAGCGAGCACAACCTCGAGAAGATCGGCAAGGCCGGCGCCAAGCGCTGGTTGGGCGTGCGCCCGACCGTTCGCGGCGTGGCCATGAACCCGGTCGACCATCCGCACGGCGGTGGCGAGGGCCGTACGTCAGGCGGTCGTCACCCGGTTTCCCCGTGGGGTACCCCGACCAAGGGTTACAAGACCCGTAACAACAAGCGCACTGAGCAGTTCATCGTGCGCCGTCGTAAGTAATTGGAGCGGCCATGGCACGTTCACTGAAGAAAGGACCGTTCGTCGACCTCCACCTGGTCAAGAAGGTGGAATCGGCGGGAACCGGCAGCAAGAAGCCGATCAAGACCTGGTCGCGTCGCTCCATGATCGTTCCCGAGATGGTGGGTTTCACCATCGCGGTGCACAACGGCAAGCAACACGTGCCTGTGCTGGTCAACGAGAACATGGTTGGCCACAAACTCGGCGAGTTCGCTCTGACCCGTACATTCAAGGGTCACAGCGGCGACAAGAAGTCGAAGTAAGGAGAGCGCCATGGAAGCGAAAGCCATTTTGCGTGGTGCGCGCATCGCGCCTCAGAAAGCCCGACTGGTCGCCGATCAGGTTCGCGGTCTTTCGGTTGAGCGTGCTCTCAACCTGCTCAAGTTCAGCGACAAGAAGGCTGCTCAGCTCCTTTACAAGGTGCTGTGGTCGGCGACTTCAAACGCTGAGAACAACGAAGGTGCCGACGTGGACGAGCTGAAGGTCAGCCGGGTGTTCGTCGACGAGGGCACCACCATGAAGCGTTTCCACGCCCGAGCCAAGGGTCGTGGTGCGCGCATACTCAAGCGTACGAGCCACATTACTGTGGTCGTCGGCTCTGCCAAGTAACGGGAACGCACGATGGGTCACAAAGTACATCCGACCGGTATCCGCCTCGGCATCGCCAAGGACTGGAATTCGAAGTGGTACGCCAACAAGCGTGAGTACGCCGAGTACCTCGCGGCGGATCTGAAGGTCCGTGAGATGCTGCGCGCCAAGCTTGCCCAGGCCGGCATTTCCAGGATTCAGATCGAACGCCCTGCCAAGACTGCGCGTGTCACGATTCACACCGCTCGTCCGGGCGTCGTGATCGGCAAGAAGGGCGAAGACATCGAGAAACTGCGCAAGCAGGTCTCCGACATGATGGGCGTTCCGGCGCACATCAACGTTGCCGAGGTGCGCAAGCCGGAACTCGACGCACAGCTGGTTGCGGAGTCCATCGCGCAGCAGCTCGAGCGCCGCATCATGTTCCGCCGCGCGATGAAGCGCGCGGTGGGCAATGCGATGCGCCTTGGCGCGCTGGGCATCAAGGTGAACGTTGCCGGTCGCCTGAACGGTGCAGAGATCGCACGTTCGGAGTGGTATCGCGAAGGGCGCGTGCCTCTGCACACGCTGCGCGCCGACATCGACTACGGATTCGCCGAAGCGAAGACCACCTACGGAATCATCGGCATCAAGACCTGGATCTACAAGGGCGAAGTGTTTGATCTCGCCGCAGCGGGTGCCGAGGCGAAAGAAGAGCGTCGCGAGGGCGAAGGCCGTCGTGAGCGCGGTGCGAAGTAAGGAAGCGCAGCCATGTTGCAACCGAAAAGAACCAAGTACCGCAAGGTGCACAAGGGCCGTAACGAGGGCCTTTCCTGGAACGGCGCTGCTGTGAGCTTCGGCGAGTACGGCCTGAAGGCCGTTAGCCGTGGAGCTTTGACCGCACGGCAGATCGAATCTGCCCGCCGAACCATCAGCCGATATGTGAAGCGCGGCGGCAAGCTCTGGATCCGCGTGTTCCCGGACAAGCCGATCACCCAGAAGCCGATCGAGGTGCGAATGGGTAACGGCAAGGGCAACGTGGAGTACTGGGTCGCTCCGATCCAGCCGGGTCGCATGCTCTATGAAATCGAAGGCATTCCCGAAGATACCGCGCGCGAGGCGTTCCGCCTGGCCGCCGCGAAACTCCCGGTGAAGACCACTTTTGTTGTCCGGACGGTGCGCTAATGGAATTCAAGGAACTCCGCCAGAAGTCGGCTGAAGAGCTGAAGACCCATCTGCTCGATCTGCGCAAGGAGCAGTTCAGTTTGCGCATGCAGAAGGCAACCGGCCAGTTGAATCAGAGCCATCAGGTGCGCAAGGTTCGTCGCGAAGTTGCGCGTACCAAGATGCTGCTCGGCGCGGCCAAGTAAGGGTTAGGGACATGACTGAGAACAACCAAACGCTGCGCACGGTCGAAGGCCGAGTTGTCAGCAACAAGATGCAGAAGACCGTGACCGTGCTCATCGAGCGCCAGGTCAAGCACGGCCTCTATGGCAAGTACATCAAGCGCTCCACCAAGGTGCACGCGCACGATGAGCAGGGTTGCCAGGAAGGCGACGTGGTCCGTCTGTCCGAGTGCCGTCCCATGTCCAAGACAAAGAACTGGCGCGTCGTCGAAATCGTTTCGCGCGTGGCGCAGTAAGAGGGCTGAACCATGATCCAGATGCAGTCCACGCTGGCCGCGGCAGACAACAGCGGCGCCAAGGAACTGATGTGCATCAAGGTGCTCGGCGGTTCCAAGCGCCGCTACGCGCACATTGGCGACATCATCAAGGTGAGCGTCAAGGACGCGATCCCGCGCGGCAAGGTCAAGAAGGGCGAGGTGTATGACGCCGTGGTCGTGCGTACCCGCAAGGGTGTGCGCCGTCCGGACGGTTCGCTGATTCGCTTCGATGGCAACGCCGCGGTGCTGCTCAACAACAAGCAGGAGCCGATCGGCACCCGCATCTTCGGACCGGTCACCCGCGAACTGCGCGGTGAGAAGTTCATGAAGATCGTGTCGCTCGCCCCGGAAGTGCTGTAAGGAGTCCGGAACATGAACCGTATTCGCAAGGGTGATCAGGTCGTCGTGATCACCGGAAAGAGCAAAGGCCAGCGCGGCGAAGTGATCCGCGTCGCTGGTGATCGGGTAGTCGTTTCCAACGTCAACCTGATCAAGCGCCACACCAAGCCGAACCCGCAGGCCAACCAGCCAGGCGGCATCGTCGAACGTGAGGCTCCGATCCACGTTTCCAACGTGATGATCTTCAACGCGGCCGCCGGAAAGGGCGACCGAGTCGGTATCAAAGTGCTCGAGGATGGACGCAAATTGCGTGTGTTCCGCTCGAGCGGTGAGGCGATCGACGCCTGAGGAATATGGCCATGACCCGGCTTGAAACGATCTACAAGAACGAAGTGGTGCCGAAGCTCATGGAGCGATTCGGCTACAAGAACGTGATGGAAGTGCCCCGCATCTCCAAGGTCACGCTGAACATGGGCGTTGGTGAGGCTGTCGGGAACAAAAAGATTCTCGAGAACGCCGTCGCCGACATGACCAAGATTGCGGCACAGAAGCCGATCGTGACGAAGGCGCGAGTGTCCGTCGCTTCGTTCAAGATTCGTGACGGCTGGCCGATCGGGTGCAAGGTCACCCTGCGCCGGGCTCGGATGTTTGAGTTCCTCGACCGTCTGATCAACATTTCGTTGCCCCGAGTGCGCGACTTCCGTGGTGTGTCCGGTCGTTCTTTCGATGGCCGTGGGAACTACAACATGGGCGTCAAGGAACAGATCATCTTCCCGGAAATCGACTTCGACCAGGTCGATGCGATGCGTGGCATGGACATCTCCATCGCCACCACGGCGAAGTCCGACGAAGAAGCCAAAGCGCTTCTTGAAGCGTTCCGCTTCCCGTTCCGCAACTGATTCTCGAGGAATAGACATGTCCAAGACTTGCATGGTGAACCGCGAGATCAAGCGGGCGAAGCTCGCGAAGAAGTATGCGGCCAAGCGCGATGCGCTGAAGCAGATCATTTCCAGCCAGACCGCGTCCTACGACGAGAAGGCTGAGGCCCAGGCGGCCCTGCAGAAGCTGCCGCGCGATTCGTCGCCGGTACGGCAGCGCAACCGCTGTGAACTGTCCGGGCGTCCGCGTGGCGTCTACCGGAAGTTTGGCCTGTGTCGCAACAAGCTTCGTGAAGCCACCATGCGCGGCGACGTGCCGGGGCTGCGCAAGGCTAGCTGGTAATCCAGATACACAATCGTTTCGAAGTTGGGTTTTCTGATTTCGGATATCGGTGCTGAGTTAAGACAGGAAACAAACCATGAGCATGACTGATCCCATTGCCGACATGCTGGTGCGCATCAAGAATGCGCTTGCGGTCGGAAAGCAGGCGGTACGGATGCCTTCGTCGAAGGTCAAGGTCGCCATCGCCAACGTTCTGAAGGACGAGGGCTACATCGCTGACGTCAACGTCGCCCAGGGCGGTGCAAAGCCTGTTCTTGAGATTGCGCTCAAGTATTACCAGGGCAAGCCGGTCATCGACAGGCTTGAGCGCGTATCGCGCTCCGGCCTCCGCAAGTATCGCGGAAAGGACGAACTCCCGAAGATTCTCGGTGGCTTGGGCGTTGCAATCATTTCTACTTCGAAAGGCATCATGACTGACAGCCGAGCTCGCGCCGAGGGCGTGGGCGGTGAAGTCATCTGCCTGGTTGCCTGATAGGAGCCGTCGCATGTCTCGTGTAGCAAAAAAGCCGGTCGCTCTGCCCAAGGGCGTCGACGTGACGGTCACCGACACCAACGTTGCAGTCAAGGGGCCCAAGGGCACGCTCAACCTCGCCAAGCCGACCACCATTTCGGTCAGCATCGAAGGTGCGGAAGCCAAGGTCGAAGCGGCGAATGCGGATTCGATCCCGATGGCAGGCACCGTGCGGGCCATTCTCGCCAACATGATCGCCGGTGTTTCACAGGGTTTCGAGCGCAAGCTTGAGCTGGTGGGCGTTGGCTATCGTGCATCCATGAGCGGTAAGGATCTCAACCTGTCACTCGGTTTCTCTCATCCCGTCGTGTTTCAGGCGCCGGAAGGTGTGACGATCGAGACCCCGACGCAAACCGAGATTCTGATCAAGGGTGCCGACAAGCAGAGCGTAGGTCAGGTTGCCGCGAAGATCCGCGGTTTCCGTCCGCCGGAGCCGTACAAGGGTAAGGGTGTCCGCTATGCGGGCGAGAAGATCATCATGAAGGAAGCCAAGAAGGCATAAGTCTGGCCAAGTCCAGCAAACCTTCAGCTGTCCAAGAGGTCAAGAGAGTCATGGAAAAGAAAGTCGCTCGCCTGCGTCGTGCCAAGAAGACGCGTGCACACATCCGCAAGCTTGCTGTTCCGCGCCTGTCCGTGTTGCGTTCGGGTCAGCACATTTATGCCCAGGTCTTCACCGCAGACGGCTCCACCGTCATTGCTGCGGCGTCTACCCTTCAGGCCGATGTTCGCGATGGCCTCAAGGGTACGAAGAATCTCGAAGCTGCTGCGCGCGTCGGAAAGCTCGTCGCTGAGCGCGCCAAAGCGGCCGGCGTCGAGACGGTGGCCTTCGATCGTTCCGGCTATCGTTTTCACGGGCGCGTCAAGGCTCTGGCCGACGCTGCTCGCGAGGGTGGCTTGCAGTTCTAAGCGAGCTGTCAGTTACGCCTAAACCACAATCATAAGCGGCGAATGCCGTAAGCAATGGGAAGTCAATCATGAGCACCAATGATCGCGAGAACAGCGATGGGATGCTGGAGAAGCTGATTGCCGTCAATCGCGTCTCCAAGACGGTCAAGGGTGGACGCCAGTTCACCTTTACTGCGCTGACTGTGGTCGGCGACGGAGCAGGCAAAGTCGGTTTCGGCTATGGCAAGGCGCGCGAAGTGCCGGTGGCCATCCAGAAGTCGATGGAGTATGCGCGGCGCGCCATGATCAACGTCGAACTGAACAACGGAACGCTTTGGTATCCGATCAAGGCGCGTCACGGTGCAGCGCGCGTGTTCATGCAGCCTGCATCGGAAGGTACTGGCGTCATCGCCGGTGGTGCCATGCGCGCTGTACTTGAGGCCGTTGGCGTCAAGAACATCCTCGCCAAGGCCGTTGGTTCGCGCAATCCGATCAATCTGGTGCGCGCCACGCTCAAGGGTCTCGAAGCAATGAATTCGCCGTCGCAGATCGCTGCGAAGCGCGGCAAGAAGGTCGAGGAGCTTGCTCATGGCTAAGAGCGAAAAAACGATCAAGGTCCGTCTGGTGAAGGGCCTTCGGGGTACTCAGGCCCGCCATCGCCTCTCGGTGAAGGCACTTGGCCTGAACAAGCTCAATGATGTACGCGAGCTCAAAGACAGCCCTAGCGTGCGTGGTCTGATCAATCAGGTTTACTACCTGGTTCGGGTCGAGCAGTAATCGGCCGAGAAGGAGTTTCGACATGCGTCTCAATGATCTCAAGCCCGCCGAAGGTGCCCGTAAGGAGCGCGTACGCGTTGGTCGCGGAATGGGTTCCGGCCTTGGCAAGACCTGTGGCCGCGGTCACAAGGGTCAGTACGCCCGCGCCGGCAAGGGCAAGGTGAAGGCCGGATTCGAAGGTGGCCAGATGCCGCTGCAGCGGCGCTTGCCGAAGGTCGGCTTTCGTTCGCGGATGGCCGCTGACACGGCCGAAGTGCTGCTCTACAAGCTCGAACTGATCGAAGCCAGCGAAATTGACTTCGCTGCACTGCGTGCCGCCAAGCTTGTTCCGTCCACCGCAAAGTTCGCGAAGGTCGTGAAGAAGGGCGAAATCGCACGCGCCGTGGTGCTCAAGGGCATCACTGCGACGGCTGGAGCGAAGGCAGCCATTGAGGCCGCCGGCGGTCGGGTGGAGTAAGTCGTGGCCCAAGCCCCCAACTCGGGTAAGGCGCTGGCAGGGATCGGCAAGTTGACCGAGCTCCGCCAGCGACTGTTGTTCGTGCTCGGAGCGCTGATCGTTTTCCGGATCGGAACGTATATTCCGGTGCCGGGTGTCGATCCGGCGGCTATGACTCGGTTCATGGATCAGCAGGGCGGCACCATCGTCGACCTGTTCAACATGTTTTCGGGCGGCGCGCTGGAGCGGTTCAGCATCTTCGCGCTCAACGTGATGCCGTACATTTCGGCATCCATCATCATCCAGTTGGGGTCGCACATCTTCCCGGGCCTGATGGCTCTGCGAAAGGAAGGTGAGTCCGGTCGGCGCAAGATTACCCAATACACGCGCTATGGAACGGTGTTGCTGGCTGCATTCCAGGCCATGGGTGTGGCCGTGGCACTGCAGCAGTCGGGTGGCGGCACGCCGATCGTCTACAACCCGGGGCCGGGCTTCGTCATGACGGCCATGGTATCGCTCACTGCGGGCACCTTGTTCCTGATGTGGCTGGGTGAGCAGGTCACCGAGCGAGGCATCGGAAACGGAATCTCACTGATCATCTTCGCGGGAATCGTCGCGGGGCTTCCACGGGCAGTGTTCGGCACCCTCGAGTTGGCTCGCAACGGCGAACTCGGCCCGCTGAGCGTGATCCTGGTCTTCGCCATCGTGCTGCTTGTCACCGCATTCGTCGTCTTCATGGAACGCGGTCAGCGCCGCATCACCGTGAACTATGCCCGGCGGCAGGGCGGCCGTCAGGCTTACATGAATCAGACGTCGTACTTGCCGCTCAAGATCAACATGTCGGGTGTCATTCCGCCGATTTTTGCGTCGAGCCTCATCATGTTTCCGGCGACCGCCTCCAGCTGGTTCAGCTCGGCCTCCGATGCGCGTTGGCTGCAGCAGATTTCCAATGCCCTGTCACCGACCGAGCCGCTGCACATGGTTCTCTACGGGGCGATGATCATCGGCTTCGCGTTCTTCTACACGGCGCTCGTCTTCAACGCCCAGGAGAATGCCGAGAATTTGAAGAAGTCGGGTGCGCTCATTCCCGGCATTCGACCCGGCAAAGCGACTGCCGAATACATTGACGGCGTGCTGACCCGATTGACGGGCGCAGGTGCGCTCTACCTTGTTGCAGTATGCCTGCTTCCCAACATCATGCAGGCACAGTGGGGGGTTCCGTTCTACTTCGGCGGTACATCCCTGCTGATTGTGGTCGTCGTGGTCATGGACTTCACGGCGCAGATCCAGGCTCACCTGATGTCACATCAGTACGACAGCCTGATGAAGAAAGCCAACCTGAAGGGCGGTTCGCGCGGCAGCTTCGCGCGCGGATAGTCGGCAGGCGGGATTGCTCCTTCTGCCTTGAGGCGGAGGGCGAGACCGGTACCGACAACGCCAGAGCACGGGCACCACACACCCGTGCCGCTCCTGGGCGAACGCGGAGTTTCGCGCCCACGGGGTTTATTTACCATCGAAGCCGTTGTATCATTGCTAGTTCACTGCGCAATTTTTGATTTCGGAGACCACACATGGCACGCATTGCCGGTGTCAATCTTCCCGTCCAGAAGCATGTCTGGGTGGGATTGCAGAGCATCTACGGCATCGGCCGTACCCGTTCCAAGAAGGTATGCGATGCCGCTGGCGTCGTTGCCTCGACCAAGATTCGCGACCTTTCCGAGCCGGAAGTAGAGCGGCTGCGCGCTGAAGTCGCGAAGTACGTGGTTGAAGGCGACCTGCGCCGCGAAGTCGGCATCAGCATCAAGCGCCTGATGGACCTCGGTTGCTATCGCGGTCTGCGTCATCGCCGTGGCCTGCCGCTTCGCGGCCAGCGCACCCGTACCAATGCCCGCACCCGAAAGGGTCCGCGCAAGCCGATCAAGAAGTAAGGATTCGCTGCCATGAGCAAGCCGGCTGCTGCCAAGACCAAGAAGAAGATCAAGCGCGTCGTCACCGACGGCATCGCGCACGTACACGCTTCTTTCAACAATACGATCGTGACCATTACCGACCGCCAGGGCAACGCGCTCTCGTGGGCCACTTCGGGCGGCGCGGGCTTCCGCGGCTCACGCAAGTCGACCCCGTTTGCTGCGCAGGTTGCTGCCGAGAAGGCTGGCAAGGTCGCTCTCGATTACGGCCTCAAGACGCTTGAGGTTCGCATCAAGGGTCCCGGTCCGGGTCGCGAGTCCGCCGTGCGTTCTCTGAACGCCTGCGGTTACAAGGTCACCAACATCATCGACGTCACGCCGATCCCGCACAACGGCTGCCGTCCGCCGAAGAAGCGGCGCGTCTGAGGAACTGAACCATGGCACGTTATATCGGCCCCACCTGCAAACTCGCCCGCCGTGAAGGCGCGGATCTGAGCCTCAAGAGCCCGGCCCGGGCCATCGACTCCAAGTGCAAGCTGGAGCAAAAGCCCGGTCAACATGGTGCAGCGCGTAAAGGCAAGCTGTCTGATTACGCCGTCCAGCTGCGCGAAAAGCAGAAGGTGAAGCGCATCTACGGTTTGCTCGAACGTCAGTTCCGCAACTACTACAAGAAGGCTTCGTCGAAGAAGGGCAATACCGGCGAATCGTTGCTGCAGCTTCTTGAGTCGCGTCTCGACAATGTGGTTTATCGCATGGGTTTTGCCGTCACCCGGCCGCAGGCACGCCAGCTGGTGTCGCACCGCGGTGTGTCGGTCAACGGCAAGCCTGTGAACCTGCCTTCGTACCAGGTCAAGGCGGGTGATGTGATCAGCTTGACTGAGAAAGCACAGCGTCAGCTGCGCGTGCAGGAGTCGATGACCCTCTCGCAGGAGATGGATCTCGCCCCGGCGTGGATCGAAGTCGACGCGAAGAAGTTCAGTGGTGTGTTCAAGGCGATGCCGGAACGTTCCGACTTGCCCACCGACATCAACGAAGCGCTGATCGTCGAGCTGTACTCGAAGTAATCAACGGAGTCTCCCGAATGTCCGTGTCTGCCAACCAGGTGCTGCGCCCGCGCGGCATCGGCATCGAACGTGTGTCCCCCAACCGTGCGAAGGTGATCGTCGAACCGCTTGAGCGGGGCTACGGCCATACCTTGGGCAATGCGCTGCGTCGCATCCTGCTTTCCTCGATCCCCGGCTTCGCCATCACTGAAGTCGAAATCGACGGCGTGCTGCATGAGTACACGACGGTGGAAGGCCTGCAGGAAGACGTTCTCGAAGTCCTGCTCAATCTGAAGGACGTCGCGATCCGCATGCACAACGTGGATTCGGCCACCCTGTCGCTAGTCAAGCAGGGCCCGGGCGATGTCACCGCTGCCGACATCAAGACCGACCACAACGTCGAGATCGTCAACCCCGAGCACTTGATCTGCCATCTGACCAAGGACACCGCACTCAATATGCGGATCAAGGTCGAGCGCGGATTCGGTTACCAGCCGGCCGCTTCGCGTCGCAACCCCGAAGAAGAGTCGCGCGCCATCGGCCGCCTGATGCTGGACGCCTCCTTCTGTCCGGTTCGTCGCGTGGCCTACGAAGTGGAATCGGCTCGCGTGGAACAGCGCACCGACCTCGACAAGCTCGTGCTGGACATTGAAACCAACGGTACGATCGATGCAGAGGAAGCAGTGCGGACGGCGGCGGATATCCTGACCGACCAGCTTTCGGTGTTCGGCGACTTCTCGCGCGGTGATCGTGGTACCTCCAAGCCAACGCCTGCCGGCGTCGACCCGGTGCTGTTGCGTCCGATCGTCGATCTCGAGTTGACGGTGCGTTCGGCGAACTGCCTCAAGGCCGAGAACATCTACTACATCGGTGATCTGATCCAGCGTACCGAAGTTGAGCTGTTGAAGACCCCGAATCTCGGCAAGAAGTCGCTCACCGAGATCAAGGAAGTGCTCGCCCAGCGTGGCCTTTCTCTTGGCATGCGGCTTGAAAACTGGCCGCCGGCGGGTTTGCAGCAAGGCATGATGGGCTGATGCCCCCAAGGCCGAGGCGTTAGCATCCTCGGCCGCCAGGAAGCGGGTTCGCCCGACTTCCCCGGAAGCCGACACGGATCGTCGGGCCGGAATACAAGACCAATAATGTTGCGTCAGGAAGACATCAACAAAGCCAGATTCAACGTTTGAAGGAACCCAACTCATGCGTCACCAGAAGTCCGGTCGCAAATTCAACCGCAACAGCTCGAACCGAAACGCCATGTTCCGCAACATGGCCGCTTCGCTGATCAAGCACGAACTCATCCGCACCACTGTGCCGAAGGCGAAAGAACTTCGTCGCGTGGCCGAGCCGCTGATCACGCTGGCCAAGAAGGATGGCGTGGCCAATCGTCGCCTCGCGTTCTCGCGTCTGCGCGACAAGGAAGCGGTCGGGAAGCTCTTCGTCGAGCTCGGTCCTCGCTTCGCCAGCCGTCCCGGCGGCTACGTGCGAATCCTGAAGTGCGGCTTCCGTGATGGCGACAATGCGCCGATGGCCTACGTCGAACTGCTCGATCGTCCGGCTTCGGCCAGCGCTGAGGAGTAATTTCGCGCGATTGGTTGTCGAAAGACCCCGGCATGTCCGGGGTTTTTCGTTTTGGACGGCCAAGTTTCCAGGAGAGCTTCGCAGATGAACCCGTTGAATTGGTCGTACCGTGCGCAGGCGGCAATCGGCTTCCTGTGCTGCGCCGGGCTGCTCGGCTATGCGCTCTACGCGCAGCACGTCCTGTACTACAACCCTTGTCCCTTGTGCATTCTTCAGCGCGTGGCCTTCATGGTGATGGGCGCTGGGTTCTTGCTGGCGATGCTTCACGGCCCGAGGTCAAGGCCTGTGCGCGTCATGTATGCGGGAATCGTCGCGCTCGGCGGCGCGGCGGGCGTCGCGGTCGCGGGCCGTCACATCTACCTGCAGAACCTTCCGGCGGACGAAGTGCCCGCGTGCACGTCGCTGCCGCTGGACTACATGCTCGAAGCGTTTCCCTTCCGCACCGTCGTGGACAAAGTGCTGAACGGATCGGGCGAATGCGCGGTCGTCGACTGGACGTTTCTCGGTCTGAGCATGCCGAGTTGGACGCTCGTCTGGTATCTGGCGATGGGGCTGGGCTTCGCTTGGGTTTCTCTGCGCCAACCGCGGCGGGGTTGAAGGTTCCGCGCGCAACGGTTGCGCGCGGGGATAGCTATGGCATCATCGGTTGATGCACCGCACCATACGATATGCCGCCATGGCCAATGAGCAAGGTCCGCAACCCGTCCACCTGCCGGAAGCCTGGGCTCCGGAGAGCTGGCTGAACCGCGAAGCACTGCAACAACCGCAGTATCCCGATGCGGGCGCATTGGCTGCCGCAGAGGCGGAGCTGGCGAGGCTGCCCCCGCTCGTCACGTCCTGGGAAGTGTTGGCGCTGCGACGCCAACTGGCCGAAGCGCAGGAGGGCAAACGCTTTCTCCTCCAGGGCGGTGACTGTGCCGAAAGTTTCAAGGATTGCGAGTCCGGGTTGATCTCCAATCGCCTCAAGGTGCTGCTGCAGATGAGCGTCGTGCTGGTGCACGGACTGCGGCTGCCGGTAGTGCGCGTGGGCCGGTTTGCAGGTCAGTACGCCAAGCCGCGTTCCGCGGATCTCGAGACGCGCGACGGCGTCAGCTTGCCCAGCTACCGCGGTGACTTGATCAACGCGCCTGAGTTCACCCCCGAATCGCGAACTCCCGATCCGCGACGCATGATCGAGGGTCATTCGCGCTCGGCCATGACGATGAACTTCGTGCGCTCCTTGATCGATGGCGGGTTCGCGGATCTTCATCATCCGGAATACTGGGATCTCGCCTGGGTAGCCCATTCGCCGCTCGCGCAGGAGTACCAGCGCCGCGTGGATGCGATCGGCGACGCCGTGCGCTTCATGGAAACGCTGTCCGGTGAGTCCATCCACAATTTGAACCGGGTCGAGTTCTTCACGTCGCACGAGGCGCTGCTGCTGCGATACGAACAAGGTCTGACACGCCAGGTTCCCAGACAGTGGGGCTGGTTCAATCTGTCGACGCACTTCCCGTGGATCGGTATGCGTACGGCCGACGTGCAGGGCGCCCACGTCGAGTACCTGCGCGGTGTGCGCAATCCCATCGCGGTGAAGGTCGGGCCCAGTGTCACGCCTGAGCAATTGATCAGGCTCGTCGATGCGCTGAATCCGCATGATGAGCCGGGGCGGCTGACGCTGATTCATCGCATGGGCCGGGCGAAGATCGAAACTGCTCTACCGCCCCTTTTGGAATGCGTCAAACGTGAGGGGCGCCGCGTGCTGTGGGTGGCCGATCCTATGCACGGCAACACCGAGAGCACCAGCAACGGTTACAAGACCCGCCGCTTCGAGAACATCCTCGGCGAGTTGGATGCGGCGTTCGATGTGCACGCGGCGGCTGGCACGCGCTTGGGCGGCGTGCATCTGGAGCTCACCGGGGAAGACGTGACCGAATGTCTGGGCGGGGCGCGTGAGCTGACCGAGCGCGACCTGGAGCGCGCTTACCTTTCCAGTGTCGATCCGCGGCTGAACTACGAGCAGTCGATGGAGCTGGCCATGCTCATCGTGAAGAAGCGCGGCGCCTAGACGGTCCTGTTGCGCCGAACGCCTGCGGGCGGGAAGGGAAGCACGGGGCGTCCGGTCAGATCGGACGCTCTTCCATGAGCGCGAGCAGGTTTCCCTCTGTGTCCCGGAACCAGCCGATCCACAGCTGGTGGCGATCGTCCTTGTGCGTCATCTGTGCTTCGCGCTCGATGTCTGCTCCCGCTTCTCTCATGGACGCCAGTTTGGACTCGATGTCGTCGGTGCGGAAGTAGACTGGAGAGGCTGCATGGTCGAGCTCCGGCGAGCTCGGCTTGCTCAGCATGAGTCGCACTTCGCCGCAGCTGAAGAACGACAGGCCGGGAAAACCGAACAGGAACGGGAGCTGCAGCACCTCGCGGTAAAAGGTCGTGGCGCGTTCGACGTCCTGGCAGTTGATCGCGATCTGACCGATGCTCGAAATGGAAGACATGCGTGCGGCTCGCCTGGGGAGAACTTGGGACAGTGAATCACGAGCCAGCGACCGCGTCGAGAATGCTCACGCGGCCGTGGACCGCGATCTGAGACGGGCCAATTCGCTTCAGCTGTGGGATCGGCTTGCCGCCGCCAGGCCGCTCAGCCGCGGAGCCTCAACAGCAGCTGCGGGCCGCGAAAACCTACTTCCAGCTCGCCGTTGAATCCGCTCCCGCGACGCTCGGCATTCCAGGCGCTTTCGCCGTATTGCAGGGTGACTCCCACGTGTCGGGTTGGCAGCCACTCGAGCCCGAATCTCGCCGTGTAGGCATACCCGGACAGCCGGCCGAGTTCGAGATAAATGAGCCTGCCGGTCGCGAACCAGCGCCAGTGTTCGTTGAATGCGTGCCGCACGGCCACGCCGACCACCGGCGCATCGACATGATCATTTGCCGATGCAGAGCCCTCGGCTTCGCCGACATCGTCTACTTCGATGCGGCCGCGCAGCCCGAGCGAGCCACGCAGCCTGATCACGCCGGCCTGCGCAGCCCATGGTGTCCGCGTCTCGACCCCCCACCAGTAGGCGTAGCTCACCTCGGAGACGGAGAATCCGGCATTGCCGCGCAAATTCACCTGGCTCGGGAAACGCTGCCCCTCGAACTCGATGGTCTCGTCGATGTTTGCGGTGCGCGTGCGCTGGTCGCTGTAGTGGCGCAGCTCGACCTGGTGCCGATCGGCGAACAGGTATTGGAACTCGTAAAGCTGCGTGACGCGCTTTCGGTCGAACCCGAACCGTTCGCCGAAATCGATCAGGCTACCGTCATGGTCCAACGCGCCATCGACCCGACCCTTGATGTGGAAGGTGTTGTCGAAGGTGCCCGCAGCGAACGACCACCTGTCCAGAGCGGGCATGGACTCGCTGGCGGCGGCGGTATGGCACAGGCACAACAGGCACGCGACTGGAAGGCGCATGGCCGGAGTATGCCGTCCGGCCTGCAAGGGCGCCTGAACGCCCGTCGCTCGTGCGGTGGGACGGGATCAGGCAGCGCGGGAGGCGCGCTTGCGGTCGACCTCGGTGCGCAGCTTCTTGCGCAGGCGAATCGCCTTGGGCGTTACTTCCACCAGTTCGTCGTCGTCGATGAACTCGAGGGCCTGCTCCAGCGACATCCGGATCGGTGGGGTCAGCGACAGCGCGTCGTCCTTGCCCGCCGCGCGGAAGTTGGTGAGCTGTTTCGCGCGCAGGGCGTTGACGGTCAGGTCGTTGTCCTTGGCGTGGATGCCGACGATCTGCCCCTCGTAGATTTCTTCCTGCGGCGCCACCATCAGCCGACCACGTTCCTGCATGGCGAACTGGGCGTAGGCCGTCGAGGTGCCGGTGTCGTTCGAGATCAACACGCCATTGGGGCGCTGGCCGATCGCGCCTTCGGCACGCGGACCGTAGTGGTCGAACACGTGAAACAGGAGGCCGGTGCCGGCTGTCAGGGTGCGGAATTCGGTCTGGAAGCCGATCAGCCCACGCGCCGGAATCAGGAACTCAAGGCGGACGCGACCCTTGCCGTCGGGCTCCATGTTCTGCAGCAGCGCCTTGCGCGTGCCCAGCTTTTCCATCACGCCGCCCTGGTACTGCTCTTCCAGATCGACCACCAGCTGTTCGTAGGGCTCCATCATCTGTCCGTCGATCTCGCGGATGATGACTTCCGGGCGAGAAACCGCCAGTTCATAGCCTTCGCGCCGCATGGTTTCGATCAGGATCGACAGGTGAAGTTCGCCGCGGCCGGAGACCTTGAACTTGTCGGCGTCCTCGGTGTCCTCGACCTTCAGCGCAACGTTGTGCTGGGTCTCGCGGGTGAGGCGGTCGCGGATCTGTCGCGAAGTCAGAAACTTGCCGCCGCTGTGTTCCTTCTGGCCGGCGAAAGGCGAATCGTTGACCTGGAAGGTCATGCTGATGGTCGGCTCGTCGACCTTCAGCACCGGCAGCTGCTCGACTGCTGTGGGGTCGCAGAGAGTCTCCGAGATGCCGAGCTTCTCGACGCCCGAGATCGCGACGATATCGCCGGCCTGGGCTTCCTGCACTTCGTGGCGTTCCAAGCCATGGAATCCGAGGACCTGCAGGATCTTGCCCTGCCGGGTCTGGCCATCACGGTCGATGACCGTGACCTGCGAGTTCGGCTTGATTCGTCCGCGCTGGATGCGGCCCACGCCGATGATGCCCACGTAGTTGTTGTAGTCGAGCGAGGTCACGCGCATCTGGAAAGGCCCCTCCGACTCCACGGGCGGCGGGCTGACCTTGTCGACGATGGTCTGGAACAGCGCGGTCATGTCGCCCGAGCGCACGTCCGGTTCCAGCCCGGCGTAGCCGTTCAGTGCGGACGCATACACGATCGGGAAGTCGAGCTGCTCGTCCGTGGCGCCGAGTCGGTCGAACAGGTCAAAAGTCTGGTTCACCACCCAGTCCGGCCTTGCACCCGGGCGATCCACCTTGTTGACGACGACGATTGGCTTGAAACCCATGGCGAACGCCTTCTGGGTCACGAAGCGCGTCTGCGGCATCGGGCCGTCCATCGCGTCCACCAGGATGAGCACCGAGTCGACCATGGACAGCACGCGTTCGACCTCGCCGCCGAAGTCGGCATGCCCCGGAGTGTCAACGATGTTGATCCGATACTCTTCGCCGTTGGGTGCACTCCAACGGATCGCCGTGTTCTTCGACAGGATCGTGATCCCGCGCTCCTTCTCCAGGTCATTGCTGTCCATGACGCGTTCCGCGATCTGGGCCCGTTCGCTGAACGTGCCGGACTGCTTGAGCAGCTGATCGACGAGGGTGGTCTTGCCGTGGTCGACGTGGGCGACGATGGCGATGTTGCGCAGGTTCTGGATGGACATGACGAATGGCGCCTCGGGGGCGCTGATGGGAGAGGGATAGCCGCCCATTATAGCGGTTGTGTCGCTAGAGCAGGGGCTCCAGTTCCTGGCCGTTGATCCGGCATCGCAGCTCGAGCCCAATCGCCGGTACCCTGCGAGAACATGATTCGGAACGGTGAGGTCACGCCATGAAACGCTCTGCTCATCCGCTGCCCATCGCATGGCTGCTGCTGGACGGTCTAGCGATGGCCTGCCTGGCGCTCGGCGTGTTCGGCAAGGTGGCCAAGCCCGGCGGGGCCATGGCTGTGCTGGCCGACCCTGCGCTGCACTGGAGCCTGATTGGTGTCGGCGGCGCGGGCGCAGCGCTGGCTGCGGCGATGATTATCGGTTCGCTCCGTCGCCACCGCTGAGCGACAGACGCGCAGGGCGTTGAGGCGGTGCCAACGAGGCATAATGTCGGTTTTCGCAGGAGTCCAGAACACCATGAGCCAGCTTGTCGCCGAGATCGCCACCGCCCGCGGCACCATCCATGTCACGCTGCATGCCGACAAGGCTCCGCTCACCGTGGCGAACTTCGTCAATCTCGCGAAGCGCGGCTTCTATGACGGCCTGTCGTTTCATCGGGTGATCCCCGACTTCATGATTCAGGGCGGATGCCCGAAGGGTACCGGTACGGGCGGCCCCGGCTACCGATTCGAAGACGAAGTGAACACCGGGCTCTCCCATCAGCGTGGCGTGCTGTCGATGGCCAACGCCGGGCCTTCGACGAACGGTAGCCAGTTCTTCATCACCCACGTGGCCTGCCCGTGGCTCGACGGCAAGCACACCGTGTTCGGTAGCGTAGTGGGGTCGGATGACCAGAAGTTGGTCGACGCCGTGCGTCAGGGCGAGAAGATCGCCAGCATCACGATCAAGGGCGACGCCGATGCGGCGCTCGCCGCCCAGTCCGCGCGCGTCGCGGAGTGGAATGCGGTGCTCGACCAGGCCGGCTGACGGCGAAGCGGAATGGAGCCACCCGGGCGCGGCACTCCCGCGCCCGAGCGTGCGCAACGACCCTATCTGGATGGCGGGACCAGGGTCGCCAGTCGTCGGATGCGAGCGAATCGATCCGGATCCAGTAGGGGTGCGGGATTCGACGACCGAGTCGCCCCGCAGCTAAAGTTCAGGCTCTGGCGGGCGGAGAGTTCGCGGACGGCGATTTCGCTGCGTTGCCGGTCGGCTTGTTTGGCGCGCTGGTCGCCGAGCGTCTGCAGCCGCTTCTCTTCAGCAAGAAACCGGGAAATCAGCGCGCGCCCCGATGTGGGGTCGAGCCCCTTGGAGCAGAGGCGATCGATCGCCCACTGGTCAGCCTCCAATTCCAACGGTAACCGGCGCGCGAGATCACGGGGAGGCTGATGTCGGAGTGCACGATGTCCAAGCTCGTGGGCCACGACGAACACCCATTCCGACTCCTCCTGGGTGGCGACGTACAAGCCTCGGCTGAGGCCGAGCTCGACGCCGAACCAGAGCGTGGCTGACGGTGCTTCGGTGTCTTCGAGCCGGATGCGGACCTCGTCGCAGTCGTCCGCCAGCGCGCAGACCCACTCTCGAGCATGCTGAGTCGCTTCCGCGGCGACCCACACTGGCGGGCGCCGATCCTCCACGCCAGAGCAGGCGAGCAATGCCGCGGCAAGCAGCGCGACGAACCCGCCGCGAGGGCGGAGCTGCGCCGCGTCGGGACGCCATGTTGCAGCGCAGGAAAGGCAGGACCCTGTGCTAAAATCGCCGCCCTTCACCTGCGACGAATCCGGGAGTGTCGATGCCTCAGCTCGCACGCCGCATGGGCCGTGCCAAGCCCAGCGCGATCATGGCCGTGGCCGAGAAGGCCAAGGCGCTCAAGGCCGCCGGCCGCGACATCATCAGCTTCTCGATTGGTGTCCCAAACTTTCTTCCCGGTGAGCATGTGTATGCGGCGGCGCGCGAGGCGCTGGCGAAGGACTCGGGTCAGTATGGCAGCAACCGCGGCCCTGATCCGCTGCTTGACGCGTTTCTCGCCCATATCGAGGCGCTGGGCCTGACCGGCTACACCCGCGCGCACTGCAGTACCGGCATCGGCGCCAAGCACATTCTCTACAACTTGGCCGAAGCGCTGCTGGACGATGGCGACACCATCATGTTCCCGACGCCGTACTGGACCAGCTATCTCGACATCGCCGAGATCGTCAACGCGAAGATCGTCACCCTGCCTTGCCCGGCGGAGCAGCACTACAAGCTGACGCCTGCCCAGCTCGACGCCGCGCTGGCCGAGCACAAGCCCAAGGTGTTCCTGTTCAACAATCCGTCGAATCCGACCGGCATGGTGTACACGCGCGACGAGATTGCCGCGCTCGCCGATGTTGTGGTGAAACATCCGGATGTGTGGATCGTCACCGACGATATCTACAACACCATGATTTTTGACGGCGTCGGCTATCACAACTTCCTGCACGTGAAGCCGGAGCTGCGTGATCGTGTGATCTTCGTCGACTCGCTGTCGAAGACCTATGGCATGCCGGGATGGCGCGTCGGATTCATGGCTGGTCCCGAATCGGTGGCCAAGGCGGTCACGACGCTCAACTCGAACCACATCACGAATATCCCTGAGATCACCGTGGCTGCGGCGGTTGCTGCGCTGTCTGGTCCGCAGGATGTGCCGCACGCCAAGACCCGGGAATTCCAGAACAAGCGCGATGAAGTGCTCGCGGTGCTGGAGAGCATTCCCGGCGTGCACTGCCCGCGTCCGCAGGGCGCGTTTTACGTCTTTCCGGACATCTCCTGCGCCTTCGGCAAATCGCACCACGGCACGAAGATCGCCAACGACGTCGATCTGTGCAATGCGCTGCTCGAAGCCAAGGGCGTGGCCTGCGTGCCGGGATCGGCCTTTGGTGAGCCGAACGCGCTGCGCATCTCGTATACCTGCCCGACGGCCCAGCTGGGTGACGGCATGCAGCGCATCAAGGACTTTTTCCTCGAACTGAGCTGACCATCGCTTGCTTCGAAGCCCACTGAACCGACTCTCGAATAGCGGAGATACCTCGATGAAGACCCCGATGCGCGTTGCAGTGACCGGCGCCGCAGGCCAGATCGGCTACTCGCTCCTGTTCCGGATTGCGTCCGGCGAAATGCTGGGCAAGGACCAGCCTGTCATCCTGCAGATGCTTGAGCTGCCGATGGAGAAGGCCCAAGCCGCGCTGCGTGGCGTGATGATGGAACTTGAGGACTGCGCCTTCCCGCTGCTCGCCGGCATGGTGGGTACCGACGATCCGGAAGTGGCGTTCAAGGACGCCGACGTGGCGTTGCTGGTCGGTGCAATGCCGCGTGGTCCGGGCATGGAGCGCAAAGACCTGCTGCTCAAGAATGCCGAGATTTTCACCGTGCAGGGCAAGGCTCTGAACAAGGTCGCTTCGCGCAACGTGAAGGTGCTGGTGGTGGGCAACCCCGCCAACACCAATGCCTACATCGCGATGAAGTCGGCGCCGGATCTGCCGTCGAAGAACTTCACCGCCATGCTGCGCCTCGACCACAACCGTGCGCTCTCGCAGCTGGCGACCAAGGGCGAAGTTCCCGTCGCCGACATCGAAAAGCTGGTGGTATGGGGCAACCACAGCCCGACCATGTATCCGGACTACCGCTTCTGCAGCGTCGGCGGCGCGTCGCTGAAGGACAAGATCGGTGACGAAAGCTGGAACCGCGAGACCTTCATTCCCAAGGTCGGCAAGCGCGGTGCGGCGATCATCGAGGCGCGCGGTCTGTCTTCGGCCGCCTCGGCGGCCAATGCCGCCATCGACCACATTCACGACTGGGTGCTGGGCACGAACGGCAAGTGGGTGACCATGGGCATCCCCTCGGACGGCAGCTACGACATCCCGAACGAAGTGATGTATGGCTACCCGGTGACCTGCGAAAACGGCGAGTACACCATCGTTCAGGGCCTGCCGATCGATGACTACTCGCGTGAGATGATGAACAAGACGTTGGCCGAGCTCGAGGAAGAGCGTGCCGGCGTGGCGCACCTGCTGTAAGAGAACGATCCACCGAAGGCGGCCGCAAGGCCGCCTTCTGCTTTCTGGCCTGTACAACGGGTCTGTCGAGGAACCCCGATGAGTCTGACATCCAACGGCGCGCGCTTCCGCGCAGCGCTCAGCGAAGAGAGTCCCATGCAAGTCATGGGTGCGATCACCGCCTACGCAGGTCGCATGGCCAAGCGCGTTGGCTACAAGGCGCTGTATCTTTCCGGCGGCGGCGTCGCCGCCAATTCTCTGGGCATGCCCGATCTGGGCATCAGCTCCATGGAAGACGTGTTGATCGACGCACGCCGCATCGTCGAAGCGACCGACATGCCGCTGCTGGTGGATATCGACACCGGCTGGGGTGGCGCATTCAACATTGCGCGCACGATCCGCAGCTTCGAGCGTGCGGGCGTCGCTGCCGTACACATGGAAGATCAGGTCGGCCAGAAGCGCTGTGGTCATCGCCCCGGCAAAGAAGTGGTGTCGATGGAGGAAATGGTCGATCGCGTGAAGGCGGCAGTGGATGGCAGAACCGATCCCGGCTTCGTGATCATGGCCCGAACGGACGCGGCTGCGGTTGAAGGGCTGGACGCTGCCATCGAGCGTGCCGTGGCCTATGTCGAGGCCGGGGCCGACATGGTGTTCCCCGAAGCGATGCGGTCGCTGGATGACTACCGCAAGGTCAAAGCCGCGGTGAAGGTGCCGATCCTGGCCAACCTGACCGAGTTCGGCTCGACGCCGTTCTACACGACGGACGAGCTGCGCGAGGCAGGCGTCGATATCGCGCTGTATTGCTGTGGCGCGTATCGGGCGATGAACAAGGCGGCGCTGCACTTCTACGAGACGGTTCGTCGGGAAGGCACGCAGAAGAACATCATCGACACGCTGCAGACGCGCGCCGAGCTGTACGACTACCTCGACTACCACAGCTACGAAGACAAGCTGGACCAGCTGTTCGCTGTCGGCAAGGGCAAGTAAGCCCCGAAGACCGTCGTGCTCAATTGGCTCTGGCTCGGCTTCTTCCTCGTCGCGGCGGTCGCGGGGCTGGCGCAGTGGGTCACGTCGGGCAGCGCCGAGGTCTTTGCCGCCATGGTCGCCGCGCTGTTCGAGATGGCGCGTGTTTCGGTGGAAGTCATGGTGCTGCTGTTCGGCACGCTGACGCTTTGGCTGGGTTTGCTTCGCATCGCCGAACGTGCGGGATTGGTCGACGCCCTTGCCAGAGCCTTGGGACCGCTATTTGCACGGCTGATGCCCGAGGTGCCGCGCGGCCACCCCGCGCTAGGTCTCGTGACGTTGAACTTCGCCGCGAACGGGCTTGGACTCGACAATGCAGCGACACCGATCGGGCTGCGCGCCATGCGCGAGCTGCAGTCGCTGAACCCGTCGGGCGACACCGCCAGCAACGCGCAGATTCTGTTCCTTGTCCTCAACGCTTCGTCGTTGACGCTGCTGCCGGTCAGCATTTTCATGTACCGCATCCAGCAGGGCGCGACCGACCCCACTCTGGTGTTTCTTCCCATCCTGCTGGCCACCTCCGCATCGACGCTGGTCGGGCTGCTGACTGTGGCGTGGATGCAGCGACTTCGTTTGCTCGATCCGGTCGTGCTGGCCTGGCTCGGCGGCGCGGGGCTGCTGATCGGCGGGCTGGTCGCGACGCTCGCAACGCTGAGCGCGACTGCGCTGGCCGCTGTCTCCTCCCAGGCGGGCGGCGTGGTGCTGTTCGGTGTGGTGCTGACGTTCCTGCTCGCCGGTGCCTGGCGTCGGGTTCCGGTCTACGAAACGTTTGTCGACGGCGCCAGGCAGGGTTTCGACGTCGCGCGCGACCTGCTGCCGTACCTGGTCGCCATGCTTTGTGCCATCGGTGTGCTGCGTGCATCCGGGGCGCTGGATGCCCTCTTGGATGTGATCCGCTGGTCCGCATCCGCAGCCGGCGTGGACGCGCGGTTTGTCGATGCCCTGCCCACTGCCTTGGTCAAACCCTTCTCGGGCAGCGCCGCACGGGCGATGCTGATCGAGACCATGCAGACCCACGGGGTCGACAGCTTTCCCGCGCTGCTTGCCGCCACCGTACAGGGCAGCACCGAAACCACGTTCTACGTGCTCGCGGTGTACTTCGGCGCGGTAGGCATCCGGCGCGTGCGCCATGCCGTGGGCTGCGCCTTGGCTGCCGAGGCTGCCGGAGTGATGGCGGCCATCGCGGTGGGCTACTGGTTTTTCGGGTGAATTCACCACTGAAGCAGGGAGGACCGCGCACTCCCGACCCGCTAAAATGGCGCGCTTACGAAATCGAGAGGCGAGCAAGATGAGCGAACAGACCTCGGTACTTCCGAAGCCGAAAAAGTCGGTGGCCCTGTCCGGAACCGCGGCGGGCAACACGGCGCTGTGCACGGTCGGCCGCACCGGCAATGACCTGGCCTACCGCGGCTACGACATCAAGGACCTCGCCGAAGGCGCCTGCTTCGAGGAAGTGGCTCATCTTCTGGTTCACGGGGAACTGCCGACGGCGGATCAGCTGCGCGCCTACAAGACCAAACTGAAGCGGCTGCGCGGCTTGCCCGCCATCGTCCAGGAAGCGCTGGAGCTGATTCCCGCCAACGCGCACCCGATGGATGTGATGCGCACAGGCTGCTCGGTGCTCGGCACTGTGCTTCCGGAGAAAGATGGCTTCCCGATGCATGAGGCGCGGGACATCGCCGACCAGCTCATGGCCAGCTTCGGATCGATGCTGCTGTACTGGTGGCACTTCACTCGCAACGGCCGCCGTATCGACGTCGAGACCGACGACGACTCGATTGCCGCGCACTTCCTCCACCTGTTGCATGGTGAGCCGCCGAGCGAGCTGCATGCGCGCGCCCTCGACCAGTCGTTGATCCTGTACGCCGAGCACGAATTCAACGCCAGTACGTTCACCGCGCGGGTCATCGCAGGCACGGTGTCCGACATGCACAGCTGCATCACCGGCGCGATCGGTGCCTTGCGCGGCCCGAAACACGGTGGGGCCAACGAAGTGGCGATGGAAATCATTGCCCGCTACGGCAGCGCCGATGCTGCGGAAGCCGACATCCGCGCCCGCGTCGAACGCAAGGAAATCATCATCGGCTTCGGCCATCCGGTCTACACGATTGGCGACCCGCGCAACCCGATCATCAAGGAAATCTCCCGCAAGCTGTGTAGCGAGGGCGGCAACAAGACTCTTTTCGAAGTCAGCGAGCGCATCGAGACCCTGATGTGGGACATGAAGAAGATGTTCCCCAACCTCGACTGGTACAGCGCCTCGAGCTACCACATGATGGGCGTGCCGACCGCAATGTTCACTCCGCTTTTCGTGATTGCGCGCACTTCGGGCTGGACCGCTCACGTCATGGAACAGCGCGTCGACGGCAAGATCATCCGCCCCAGCGCGAACTACACCGGCCCTGAGGATCGCAAGTTCGTGCCGATCGCGGATCGCGGCTGAGGCCGGAAGGGTTGGCCATGGACTACTCCAACTGGCTGACCAATACCTGGATTGTGCTGGCCACGCTGGTGCTCCTGCTCGCCTGCGTGGTGGGGCACTACGAGGGGCTGAACCTGCTCGCGCGGCGGCTGGCGCGCCGTCAGGGGCCGCGGCGCCCGCGCGTGCTGTATGCCGTGCTGGGTGCCGTGTGTCTGCACATCGCCGAGATCTGGCTGTTCGGATTGGGCATCTGGCTGCTGCTGCACCTGGCGGACGCGGGGCACGTCATCGGCATGTCCGATGCCCGGCTGCTCGACTCGGTGTACCTGTCCGCGGTGACCTACTCAACCGTAGGGTTCGGCGACGTCGCGCCAAGTGGGCCGATACGATTCCTCATCGGCACCGAGTCTCTGCTCGGTTTCGTGTTGATCACCTGGTCCGCTTCATTCACGTTTCTCGAGATGGAGAAGAACTGGCGCGAGCACTGAACGGGACGAAGGGAGTTCCGATGCGTCTCGATGCTCAAGCACAGATCGAACTTCTCGATGCACTGATCGCTGGATCCGGGTTGAATCGTCAAAGATGGTGATGACACCGACCCTGATCGCGCCGAGTCGCTAACATGGCGGTCCGCGCCCGATGAACCGCCATGCCCAGCGATCCGCTCAGCCCTGAAAGCGTGCGCCGGCTGGCCGAAGAGGCCAAGCTCGTGTTCGGTCCTGCCTGGGATCAGGATCGCGCGGTGGCCTTGCACGAACAGATCGAACGCCTGGCTGAGCTCGGCGAGGCGGCCGGTCGCGCGGCGCTGTCGGCCGCGTCGCTGGAACTCTTCGTGTTTGCCTGCTCGTTGGTCGAGCTCGGGCGTCCGCCCAGTGACCCGGCCTACGCCGAGCTGGTCCGATTGTGCGACGGGCTTGCTGCGTCCGGCAGTGTCCGCAAGTCGACCGCGGGCAAGGCGCGGGCGCCGAGGCCGGAGTCGGCGCGCACGCCGGGCGTCGTACTGCTCGGCACGCCCGGTGAGTCGATGCTCGAACTCGCCGGCGAGCTCGGACGCGCGCAGTACCGGGTCGATCGCGCGGAATCGCTGGAAGAACTGACCGCGCGGCTCGCGCAGCGCGCGTCGGAACTCGTGGTCATGACGGCCGCATGCCTGGCGCGCGCCGCCGAGGCGCTTCAGTCGATCGATGCTGCCTGCCAAGGCAGGTTGGATCGCCCTGCACTGGTCATCATGCTGCATGCCGACGACGTGGAGGGACGCATGTATGCCATGCGTGCTGGCGTGGACCATGTGGTTGAGCTGCGTGGGGCCGCGGAGACCGCGCAGGCTCTGCTCGAGTGCGCCCGGCAGCACCGGCGTTCCGCCTTCCGCGTGTGGCTGGTCGAGGACGACCGCAGTCAGGCCATGTTCGTGCGTTCGGCGCTGGGCTATCGCGGCATCGAGGTGGACTGGGCCGAGGATGCGGAGCAGGCATTGAAGCTGGCCGAGCAGGGGCCGCCCGACCTGGTGTTGCTCGATCTGCACCTGCCGGATCGCAACGGCATCGAGGTGGCGCAAATGCTGCGCGATCGGCCCGGATTCGAATGGGCGCAGATCGTGTTTCTCTCTGGCGAGTCCGATCGGGAGGAGCAGATTCGCGCGATTCGATTGGGGGCGGACGACTGGGTGGCCAAGCCGGTTCGTCCACGCCACCTGCTTTCGGTGGTGGAAACCCGTGCCGTGCGGGCCCGTGCCATGCGCGAGCGGGCGGGACAGGAGCTGCCGCAAGCACCATCGAACCGGCGCGAGCACTGGATGCAGGAAACCCGGCTGGTGCTGACCCGGCAGGCCACCACGCCCTGGGTCCTCGTGGCGATGCGGGCGCTCGATGCGTCGCGGGCCGGATTGTCGTTCGTCGAGTCCGGAGCACTGATTGCGGAGATGGCCCAGGCCGCATCGTCGCTGCCGGGTTGTCGCTCCGCCGTGTGCACGGTCAACGACGATACGGTGCTGTTCCTGGCCGAGGCCGAACAGGCGCGCGAGTCCGAGTTCGACGGTTGGCTCGCCCGCTGGAACCGCCGGCGCTGGCTGGGCTCGGCGCAGGAGCGCAGCTGCGAATGGTCGCTGGCTGCGTTCGCATTGGCGCCCGGCGAAACCAGGCTCGAAGCTGGCCTGCAGCGTCTCTTCGTCCTGCTCGATCATGCAGCGGACAAGCCCGAGCACATCGCCTTCGAGCGGTCGAGTGCACATTCGGCGCTTGACCTGCCCCCGGCGTGGACGGCGCTGCTGGCAAGTCCCGCAGCGCCGAAGCACGGCGCCGCCATGCTGCTGCGCTTCCATCCGTTGCAGCCGGTGCGCGGCAGCCTGCGCGACCAGTACCTGGTGCGGCCACGCTGGAGGCTGGAAACCGGATTCGAAGTGCCGCACGACGAGGTGATCAAGCGTGCCGCAGACACCGGACGTCTCGAGGCCGTCGAGCGCGCGGTGCTCGGTCAGTGCCTGCAGTGGCAGGCGAGCCTGGCTCAGCAGGGCAGGTCGATCCTTCCCTGGGTGCAGGTGTCGCTGGATACCGCGCGCGGTGAGCGGCTGCCGGCGTGGTTGCGCGCCGAGGCGACGCGACGCGGCGCGCGCCTCTCGGACATGACCCTGGCGTTCGCGCTCGAAGAACTTGCCGGCCGCCAGGCGTTGGCCGAGCGGGCGTGGGAAAGGTTGGGGGAGCTGGGTGTGCGCATCGCCTTGACCGGCATCACCCCGGCCGATGCCGGCGTGGAGCTCGCCCGCCATGGCGGATTGCACACGCTGGTGATGAACTGGGTAGAAGGCGACCCAGCGCCCGACAAGGCGCTGACGACATTGCTGCAAACCGGGCGCGAATACGGCAAGACCGTTGCCGTCGCCGGCCTGACCCAGGCTCAGGCGCTCACGGCATTGTTCGCCACCCCCGTGCACTACGTGACCGGCAGTGCGGTGTCGGACGAACTCAGCGAGCCCGACTTCGATTTTTCCGGGCCCTAGTGCCCGTGGCGCTGGACGTCGGCACTGGAGCAGCCAGGCTGCCTTGTCGATGAAACCCTATGCTCAGCCGCCCAGATCGGCGAACAGGGTGATTTCTTCGCGATCGTGATACAGCTGGCGCCCTCGCCAGCGCAGCTGCGGGCCGCAGCGGTCGGTCATCAGGTCCAGGCACAGTCGGGTTTCGGCCCAGCGCTTCTTCATCGGCAGCTTGAGATTGAACAGCGCGCGTCGGCTCCAGCCCTGTACGAGCCAGTTCGCCATCAGCTCGGCCACCCGACGCGGCTGCTCGACCATGTCGCAGACCACCCAGTCGAGCGGTCGCGGGGGATGCCAGGTGAAGCCGTCGGCGCGCACATGATCGATCAGACCGGTGGCGTGCGCCGATTCGGCAAGGGGGCCGTTGTCGAGGGCGGTGACCCGAAGGTGATGGCGTGCCAGTACCCAGCTCCATCCGCCCGGCGCGGCGCCGAGGTCGGCAGCGCGCATGCCGGGCTTGAGCCAGGCGTCGCGCTCACGCGCGCTGAGCAAGACCAGGATCGCCTCTTCGAGCTTCAGCGCCGACCGCGACGGCGCCTCGCGGAGCAGGCGCAGACGCGGAATACCGCCGGGCCACGATGGAGTATCCGACGGCGGCGACTGCGCGAGCAGGATATGCGCTCCGCCCAGCAGCACGACGTGCAGGGTCGGCCGTGCGGCATCGGTCGTTTTCGACAGGATGCCCGCCTTCACCAGTGCGGGACGCAACGCATTGCCCAACGCGCGGGCCAGGCCTGAGAGCGGCTTGCCGGTATCGCTGTCCGGATGAGTCACTACCAGATCGCCGAACCTGCCTGCGCGATTCGCCACGCCTGCCAGAATCGGACTGATCCGATCGCGGGTGTCGAGCTCGGTCAGCTCGGCCATGAGTTCCAGCGACTGGCGCGAGAAAATCAGCGGCGGTGCACTGTGCTTGCGTTCGAGGCCGGGACTGTCCGATTCGGTGAGCAGGAACAGCGCATGGCCGGCGCCCCGTTCGGCCCTTGCATAGCCGGAGATTCCTGCCTGCGCGCCGTACTCGGTCAGTTCGGCGGCGAGTTCGGCCTCGAAGCCGGCGCGGCAGAATCCAAGTACGCCTTGCAAATCAGTACGCTGCACCGGATTCGCCGTAGCGCCGCAGCACGTCGCGGGCGCGATCGCGCAGAAGGTCGCGATGCACGGAAATGCCGCGTCGCTCCAGCTCGCCGACCCAGTCGGCGGGCAGCGGGCCCTCGTCGAATTCGGTCAGCTCCATCACATCCTCGGCGCGGGCGCCGATGAGCAGCCGGTCGATGCCCGCCCAGAAACTGGCGCCGTAGCACATGCAACAAGGCTGGGCCGACGTCGCCAGGGTGAAAGGGCTGCCGGAGCCCGGTGCCGTGTCGTTCACACGGAACCGCTGCACGCGCTGCTGCGTCGTCATGAAGGCCATCATCTCGGCGTGGGCCACCGAGCAGTTCTGCGGCACCACCCGATTGACCCCGACGCCGAGCAGCCGTCCTTCGCCGTCGAACATCGCCGCGCCGAAGGGACCTCCCGACTGGTTGAGCACATTGCGCTCCGAAAGCTCGATGGCCAGCGCGACCTGGGCCTCGTCGCCGACGTACTTTCGATCCAGCAGATCCAGGTCGTGCAGCCAACCGGGCAGGGTGAGGTGAACCTGCGCGTACAGCATCACATCACCTCGCCGCCGGAGCGGGCGGGCTCACAACGCTGCTCGACGCACTGGCAGGCCGCGATCTCCGGGTAGCCGCAAACCGCCATCCGCCCTTCACGCGCGCAAGCTTCTTTCACCTGCTCGGGAAAGGTTTCGGCGCGTACATTGACGCAGGCCGGATAGTAGCCGCAGCAGTTGCCGACGTTCTTCACCGCACAGTCGGCATCGACCTGACAGCTTCGATCGGGGTCGGGTGGAGTCAGTGGGGTGGCCTGGCTGAGCGGCGACGCTGCATCGCCCGCAGGGGCTGCAGCGCGCGAGCTCGCGCAGGCTGCCAGCGCCAGGCAGGCCAGCACGATCCAGATCAGACCGCGCATCAGGACTTCGTCGCCCAGGTGTCGCGCAGCGAGACACTGCGATTGAACACTGGCGCCTGCGCAGCGTGGTCGCATCGATCGGCGACGAAATAGCCGATGCGCTCGAACTGGATGCTGTGTTCCGCAGGCAACTGCGCCGCGGCGGGCTCCACCCAGCCTTGCACGATCCGCTTCGAGGCGGCATTGAGGTGCGCGCGATAGCCGGGTCCGCCGTCATCTTCGTCGTCCGGGGTCGGCACGTCGAACAGACGGTCGTACAGGCGCACCTCGGCGGCGACGGCATGTCGGGCGCTGACCCAGTGGATCGTACCCTTCACCTTGCGGTCGGCCCCGGGCATCCCCGGACGGGTCTCCGGATCGAGCGTGCAATGCACGGCGACCACGACATCGCCCTCCTTGACCACCTCCTGGCAGCGCACGATGCCGACGCCGCGCAGGCGGACTTCTCCGTCGGGGCGCAGGCGGTGAAAGCCCTTGGGCGGTACCTCGGCAAAGTCATCCTGCTCGATCCACACGTCGCGGGAGAACGGCACGCTGCGCGTGCCCTGCTCGGGATCCTTGGGGTGGTTGGGGAAGCTCAGCGTCTCTTCGTGGCTCTCGTCGAGGTTGCTGATCACCAGCTTGAGCGGATGGATCACGCCCATGCGGCGCTGCGCGTGCGCATCCAGATCGTCGCGTAGCGCCTGCTCGAGCAGGCCGAAGTCGGTGAGCGAATTCTGCTTGCTGATGCCGATCCGCTGTGCGAACAGGCGCAAGGCCGACGGCGTGTAGCCGCGCCGGCGCAATCCCTGCAGCGTGGGCATGCGCGGGTCGTCCCAGCCGTCGACCAGCTGCTCCTGCACCAGCGCAATCAACTTGCGCTTGCTCATCACCGTGTAATTGATGTTGAGACGCGAGAACTCGATCTGTCTCGGCTTGGCGGCCTCTTCGTGCCAGCCCTGCGCGTCCAGGGGTGCGAGCAGCTCGCGGTGGTGCACCAGGTCGACATGATCGACGAACCAGTCGTACAGCGGGCGATGGTCCTCGAATTCCAGCGTGCACAGCGAGTGCGTGATGCCTTCGATCGCATCGCTCAGGCAGTGGGCGTAGTCGTACATCGGATAGATGCACCACGCGTCGCCGGTGTTCTGGTGTGCAACGTGCTTGATCCGGTAGATCGCCGGGTCGCGCAGGTTGATGTTGCCGCTGGCCATGTCGATCCTGGCGCGCAGCGTGCGTGCCCCATCGGCAAACTCGCCGGCGCGCATGCGCCGGAACAGCTCGAGGTTCTCCTCGACACTGCGATCGCGGAACGGCGAGTGGCGGCCGGGCTCGGTCAGCGTGCCGCGGTACGCTCGCACTTCGTCGGCGCTGAGGTCGCACACGAACGCGACGCCGTCGCGGATGAGCTTCTCGGCCGCCAGGTAGAACACCTCGAAGTAGTCCGAAGCATGGCGCAGTTCGTGCCAGTGAAACCCGAGCCAGGTGACGTCGTCCTTGATCGCTTCGACGTACTCGGGGTCTTCCTTGGCCGGGTTGGTGTCGTCGAACCGCAGGTTGCAGGTGCCACCGAACTCCTCGGCGATGCCGAAATTCAGGACCAACGACTTGGCGTGCCCGATGTGCAGATAGCCGTTGGGCTCCGGCGGAAACCGGGTATGCACGCCTTCGTGCCGTCGTTCGTCGAGGTCGTCGCGGATGATCTGTCGGATGAAGTCGCGTCGGATCGGTTCCGCGGCATGGTCGGACGCGGAGGAGGGGATGGGGTCGGCAGAGGTCATGGATCGGTTCAGCGGATGAATGCGCCCATTCTACCCGTGCGCCCGCTCCACGAGTCCCGCATGAGGGATCGCGGGCTGCGGCCTGCCGTTTCGTTCGGTGCGCATCTGGGGGTATGCTCGCGTTGAACCGGGTCGGGGGAGCCATGATCCAGATCTTCACGGCGGAAAACGCATTCGAAGCACATCTGGTGCGCGGCCGGCTTGAGGCCGATGGGCTGCGAGCCGAGGTTCGCGGGGAGTGGCTGACTGGCGCGCTGGGCGAGCTGCCGGTGACCGGTCTGGTCGGAGTCTGGGTCAAGAACGAGGACGTCGAGCGGGCGCGAGCGCTGCTGCAGCAGATGGAGGAGTTCGCGGAGACCGACGACGAGGCGGCCGAAGACCTGTCGGGCGCGGATGGCATGACGGTGTTGTTCGCATGATTCCAACCGGGCGGAACCACGCGCCGGGCATGCGCTGGCTGCTGTTGGGCGCGCTGTGTTGCAGCGCCGAGGCCACCGCCGGTCCGTCGATGGCGGCGGAAATCTTTACCCCGTTGGTGGCCAGCATCGCCTCGCTGGTCAGCGTCACCGCCGCCAGCATGGCACTGGCCATCGGCCTGCGCGTGCGCGCCTATCGACGGCTGTGCATCCTCGCGCTGGCGCTCGCCGGACTGTTTGCCTCATGTGGCGGCATGCTCGGCGCAGCTGCCAGCAGCCACGGGGTGTCCGGATGGGTGCTGCTCACAGCGGGCGCCGCGCTGATGTTCTCGTCGACGATGCTGGCGGCCGACTCGGGGCCGCACGCATGGTCGCCCTGGCTGGATCGACTGGGTTGGGCGCTGGCGGCGCTTGGCGTGGTGTCCTGGCTGCTGCCCTTCGTCGGGCAGGCGTCCGCACTGGGCGCTGTGGGAGCAGTCGGCGCGATCGGGCTGTCGCTGTGCGTGCCGCTCGCCCTCCGTTTCGCGCTCAATGGCTCGCGGATGGCCTGGTTCATGAGTCTGCTGGCGGTGATGCTGGCCCTGTCCGCATGGGTGCCGCTGGCGGAAGCGCACGGCTGGTGGAACAACGGCGCCGGGTTGCGCGCGGCGTTCGCCCCGCTGGGCGCGATCGCGGTGTTGGGCCTGTTCATTGCCCTGAGCGACCGCCTGGTGACGCTGCGGGTCGCCCACGAGGCCACCCTCGAGCAGCACGCGCAGAGCAGCGCCCATTTGGCCGTGGTGCGGCATCGCCAGCAGTTCGCCGGTGATCTCAAAGAGCTCGGCAAGACTTCGCAGTTGGAGACCGATCTGGAATGGCAGGCGTGGCGCTTGCTTGCCCAGTCGGTGCAGGGCCGCATTGGCGCGGAGTTCGCCGCCGTGGTGGCCAAGGGCTACCGCGACTTCGACTACGAACTCACCGAGCCGATGGGCAGCAAGGAAGCATTCGCCGCCCTGCTGGCCGGGCGATCGGTCACGCTGCAGGGCATTTGCCGCTCACGACGGCCCGTGCAGTTGCCGCTGACCTTGGAGGAAAAGGCCGATGCGGCGACCGCGCCGCAGTACGCCGTGGTGCCGCTGGGCGTGCCGCGTCCGGGCTGGGGCGCGCTGATCCTGCGCCGGCGCAGCGGTGCGCAGTTCAGCCAATCCGAGCTCGAAGAAATGGCCGATCTCGTCGATTTGACCATGGACACGATCGAAGAGGCTGCGGAACGGGTGGCGCTCAAGCGCGAAGCCGATCTCGATGCGCTGACCGGGGTGATCAGCAAGCGCGCGGGCATGACTCGGCTCGACTCGCTGGTGCGTGAGGCCGCCAAGCAGAAGGAGCCCCTCACTGTCCTGTTCGTCGATCTTGACCACTTCAAGCCGCTCAACGAGAAGCAGGGCATTCCGGTCGGTGATGCGTGCCTGCGCGCCATTGCCGATGTGATCCGTGATCAGCTGGACGAGCAGGGCGCGGTATTTCGCGAAGGGGGCGACGAATTCGCCGTGCTGTTGCCCAATCACAGTGCGGAGCAAGCGCGCAAAGTCGCCGAGAACATTCGTGCCGAAGTCGCGGCGCTGCGTGTGCCGGCCGGGAACGGCACGGTGAAAATCACCGTCAGCATCGGTGTTGCCGAAGCGGCGCCAGCCGACACGGTCGGCCAACGCGTGCTCGACCGCGCCGAACGGGCCTCGGACGGGGCCAAGGGTTCGGGCCGCAACCGTGTGCACGTGCTCGCGCAGGAGCAGGAGCGGGCAGGTCCCGGCGACGCGCTGATCCTCTGACAGGTTACGGGGAACCTTGGCCGGGAATTGCGGTCGCAGCGGGGTCTCCCAGCGTTCGAGTCATCGCCGATGCGTGTACTGCTCTTCGTCATCCTGTTCGTCAGCAGCCTGGGTTGCCAGGCCCAGATGCTGAAGCAACCCAGACGCCCCGCCGAGCTCAACGAGCTCGACTACAAGCTGGCCACCGTGAAAGAGCCGGCCGAAGTGATGCGGGCCGCACTCGGCTACCGCAAGGCCGGCGACGCAGACAGCGAGGCGCGTGCATGGCGTCGCATGGTGGCGCTCCGCCCACACATCGGTCAGTACAAGTACGACATGTCTGCGGCGTTTGCCTCGCTGGACCGCAAGACCGAGGCCTACAACGGCCTGCTTGAGCTCCAGGCCCAGGGATATGCGTACAAGGCCGAGGATGACCCGCGCTTCAAGCCGGTGGCGACGACCGAAGCCTGGGAGTACATCGTCAAGGGGTTGGCGACCAATCGCCAGGAATTCGGCGAGGGCAAGGTGGTGGCGAACTTGCCGGCCCAGGACCTTCTGCTCGAGAGCCTTGCCTGGGACAGTACGCGGAAGAAAGTGCTGGTCGGCAGCGCACGCGACGGTAGCGTTTCCGTGGTGCAGCCGGACGGCACGCTCAAGACTCTTGTCGAGGCCAACGAAGAGAACGGCATGTGGGCGGTGCTCGACCTCGCCGTCGATGCACAGCGCAATTTGCTCTGGGTAGCCTCCACCGCGGTGCCGCACTTCAAGCGCTACAACGCCGAACGCGATCTCGGCCGCGCGGGCGTGTTCAAGTTCGATCTCAAGACCGGCAAGTTCATCAAGCGGTTCCTGTCGCCGACGGTGCCCGGGCAGAACTTTTTCATGTCGAGCCTGGCGCTGGCGCCCGACGGCACGGTGTTCGCCGCCGATGGCGTGAACAACGCGGCTTATCTGATCAAGGACGACCAGCTCAAGCGCCTGTTCCATGCGCCGATTCTCGGCAGCGTGCGTGGCATGGCGGTGTCCGGCGACGGCAAGACGCTGTACTTCGCCGACCACGAGCGCGGCCTGTTCGGTTTCGATCTGGTGGCCGGCAAGCCGTTCGAAGTGCTACCTGGCCCGAATCTCGCGCTGGGTGGCATCGAGGGGTTGGTGTGGTGGCGCAATCAGCTCGCTTTCGTGCAAGGCGGCATGAATCCGCCCCGGATCATGCGCGTCAAGCTGTCGGAAGATGGGCGCAGCGTGGTCGGCACCCAGCCCCTGGAAGCCAATCGGACTGCGATGCCACGGCCCACCGCGGCCAGCCTCGATGGCGACCGCCTGCTGGTACTCGGCAATAGCCAGAAGGGTCAATACGACCGCTTCGGGCTGCCCCGGGATGCCGAAGCATTGCAGTCCCAGGTGGTATTCGCGACCGACCTGAAGTTCGGCGAGACCGAGGCGGCCAAGCCGGACTGAGCGTCGCCTCCCGCGGTGTCGCAGTCGCTCGGCGTTCGGCGCCGGAACCCGGACTGCGACGCGCGGGACGATCAGTCGAAAGACAGCGACAGCGCCCGTCGTCGACTGAGTGGGCCGATCCGATAGCGGTCGAAAACCTGGTGAAGCTGAGCCTCATTGATCGGACGTCGCAGGTAGTCCTCGGGCTGTTCGGGCACGCGGGCGTCGCATACGATCGTCGCGAGCCGCTTTGACAATCGCGCCTGGTCGGCGTGCTCCTTCAGCCGGCGGGCATGGCTGGCGGCGCCGCGAATGCGCAGGAAAGGCACCTCGTCGACACGCTCGAGCACCTGCTCCAGCGTGGCAAAATGATCGAGCAGGGCACTCGCCGTCTTCGGGCCGATGCCCGGCACGCCGGGAATGTTGTCGACGGCATCGCCGGTCAGGCCAAGAAAGTCGGCGATCGCCTCCGGCACCGCCCCGTATCGCTCACGCACGCCTTCCGGCCCCCAACGATTCTGCCGGGCGTAGTCCCATTGCTCGTCGCCATCCCGCAGCAGCTGCGACAGATCCTTGTCCGCCGAGACGATCAGTGCCGGAAACCCGGCAGCGCGCAAGCGATGCTGCGCACTGCCGATCAGATCGTCGGCTTCGTAGCTGCTGTCGCTGAGTGCTGTCAGTCCCAGCGCTTCGGCGACCGCACGGCAGCCCTTGAACTGTCGTTTCAGCGACTCGGGCGCGGGATCGCGATTGGCCTTGTAGGGCGGGTACCAGGCGTTGCGGAATGAACTCTCCAAGGCTTCATCGAAGGCGACGAGTACGTGCCGCGGGCGCGTGCGCTCCAGCAGTTCAAGCAGGAAGCGGGAGAAACCGTGCACGGCCTGGGCCGGCTCGCCGTCGGCATCAAGGATGTCCTCCGGCAGCGAGTGCCAGGCGCGAAACACATAGACGCTCGCGTCCACCAGTAGGACCGGCTGCATCACGCTGGACTCCAGTGGGTGAGCTTGGCGGTAGGGTCGGGGCGCACCCGTTCGGGTGGTTCGACCGTGCTGCGCCCGATGTGGATGAATCCGACGATGTTCTCGTTGGGCGCCAGTCCGAGCTGGTCATGCACTGCAGCGTCGTACGCTGCCCATCCGGTCAGCCACTGCGCCGCGAATCCCAGGCCGTGGGCTGCAAGCAGGAGTGAGAATGCGACACAGCCGGCGGAGAGCAGCTGCTCGCACTCCGGCACCTTGTGGCCGGGCGTGACCGAAGCCACCACGACCAGCACACAGGACGCGTGCGCGTAGCGAAGGCGGTCTTTCTCGCGCGCCGCATCGGGCAGCGTCGGATCAACCGCTGCGTGATGGGCGGCAGTCCATTCGCCGAAGCGGGCGACGTCGGCATCGCGGATCGCGATGACGCGCCATGGCGCGAGCTTGCCGTGATCGGGTACCCTGACGGCTTCGCGAAGCATGGCATCGAGCTCCGCGTCCGTCGGCCCCGGGCCGGAGAGCTGCAGGGAAGGGGTCGATCGTCGCCCGGCGAGCAGGTCCAGCAGGCTGTGTTTGCGGTGCATGCACGCTCCGTTTGTGACCCGCTGCGGCACCTGAAGGCGGGATTCGGCCAAAAATGATTTGCAAACTGTAACGGAGTTGGCGGTTTACCCGGCATCATCCGTTGACTGCGTCACGATATATTGCGGTCGCCCCGCCCATCATTGCTTCCGAGGCGATTCGCCCGTGTCCAACTCGAGATTGCCATGAACGCGCCCGTCAACCCTTCCGACCGTAGCACAGCCCGTACCGGGGCTATTCGTGCCGACGCCATGGGTGCGTTTCGGACGCTTGCCTTCCGTCGACTTCCTGCCGCCGTCGCCGAAGTGCTGGATCAGGCCGACGATGCGCTGTTCGACAAGGTGCAGAAGACATCGAATCCGGACGAGCAGAATTCACTGTTCAGCGCCATGCGCGAGCTGCGCAAGAATCGGCCGCAGATCGAGCAGCGTTTTCGCGAGCACCTGACCCACGCTTTTGACGCCTTCGAACGCGGCGAACCGTTGATCGGCACCGTCGCGCAGCAGATCGAACTGCGCCGCAAGGGCCTGAGCCTGGTCGAAGCCGATGAGCTGGAAGAGCAGCTCGCGGCCGAGCAGATCGCCGCCTTCGTCGAACGCAAGCACACCGAGGCCCTGGTTCAGCTCAATCAGCGCATCGCTGTGCTTTGTGGCGTCGAATCCCTGGAATCGAGCGCCAACCCCGTGGGTCCGGTGCACGCCAGCCTGGCGTTCCGTCACGGCCTGGAAGGTTTGGCCCTGGTGTTGAACACCAAGCTCGTCCTGTACAAGCTGTTCGAGCGCGAGCTGTCGAATGCGGTGGCGGCGCTGTACACCGAAGTCAATCTGCGTCTTACCCAGCTTGGCATCGAGCTGCCGCAGGAAGCCGCACGACCCGCGCATGAGCCGGATCCCAACATCACCCGCCAGTTGGTGGGTGATCGCCAGGACCAGGGCTCCATCTACGTGCCTGGCGCCAAGCGCACAGCGATGCGGCCGAGTGGCGTCACCCAGGGCGGTTCACAGCATCCGCACGAGTCGATCGACGACATCTACGCGTCGGTCCGTGACCTGTGTCATGCGGTGCTGGCCGCGCAGCGTTCGGTGGGCCACCGCCCCTCCGAGGAGCGCGTGGTCGCCACGCCCGAAGTTCGCTCTGCGATGCGCGTGATGCAGCAGGAGCCGAGCTCGGCGCTGCTGCGCGCCGCTGACGACCCGCAGGCTTCCTTGAGCTCGTTGCTGCGGCAGGAAGTGCTGCGTCAGGTGACGAGCATCACCGGCGTCACCGGCGGCGAGCTGTCCGAGCAGGATGAGCACTCGGTGTTCCTGATCGGCATGCTGTTCGACGTACTGCTCAGCCAGCGCAGCTACGAGCAGTCGGTCCGCCGCAATTTCGTCCGCATGTCGGTGCCCTATGCCCGCGCGGCCATGCTTGACCAGCACCTGTTCGACCTCAAGACGCATCCGGCGCGCCAGCTACTCAACGAGCTGGCCGAAGCCTGCGACGGCAACAAGGGCGACACGCCCTCCGAGCGCGACCTGCTCAGCCAGGTCAACCAGGTGGTCAGCCGACTGAACGCCGATTTCAACGAAGACCTGGCAATCTTCACCGAGCTCGAGGGCGAGTTCAAAGCCTACTTCGAGCAGTATCGCAAGCGCGTCGAGCTTGCCGAGCGCCGCGCCGCCGAGGCCCAGCGTGGCAAGGAGCGGCTGGAAGAGGCGCGCATCATGGCGTCGATGGAGCTCGCCAGCCTGATGGGCGCGCGCGAGCTTCCGCCGGTGTACGACGTGCTGCTGAGCCGATTCTGGACGCATCACCTCGCCGTGACCTTCCTGCGCGAGGGTCCTGCGTCGCAGCGCTATATCGAAGCCCGGCGTGGCGGCGAGGCGCTCTGGTGGGCGTTCCTCGACTGCGAGAACGGCGCGCATCCGCCGGCCGACCTGGCCGACATGCTGCTGCCCGTGCTGGCGAGTTCGGGCGTGGTCGGTCCGGGCGCCGAAGATGTGCTGGCCGCGGCCCGCACGGTGCTCGACCACATTCGCCTCGGCCAGCTGCAGCTCGCCAAGGAAATCGCCCTGCCCGTGGCCATGCGCTCGATGACGCCGGAAGCGCCGGCGCCGGAAGCGCCTGCGGTGGCCGCGCGTCCGGTTCAGCCGAGCGCCGTGGTGGTGCCGATGCCGATCCGCGGCGAGACCGCGCCGACCGAGGCGCCCGAAGTCGAGGCGGAGCAGCCGGTTGCCGCGGCCGAGTCTGCCCCGGCAGGCGACCAGCCCGCGGCCGATCCCGAAGCCCAGCCCGCGCTCGAAGTGGTGGGCGGCACGGATACGATGGAGTTCGATCCGGCTGACGCCGAGCGGATCCGCGCGCTGACCCTGGGTGCCTGGGTGGAGTTCGTCGACGAGTCCGGCGAGTCGCATCCGGCCAAGCTGAGCTGGATCAGCCCGATCTCGTCCCGGCTGCTGTTCGTCAACCGTCGTGGTGCGCGCCAGTGCGCGGCGTCGGTAGAAGAGCTGGCGGTGATGATGAAGCAGGGCAAGCTGACTCTGCGCGTGGCCGACAGCGCGTTCGAGCGCGCCTTGACGAACGTCCTTGGCAAGCTGAGGGATTCGCTCCCCGATAGCCAGACCGGCTGATCCCGGGCGGCATCCCGAGTGTCCGCGAGGCCCGGTCCCTGCAAAGGGTTCCGGGCCTCGTTCATTCTGTCGTCCCGGGCGGACCGCCCCGGGACCACTGCCGGCGGGTTGCCCGTGTGTCGGCAGCGCATGGCTCAATACAAAGTTCCGCGGCTTGCGCTAGCATCCTCCGCCGGGAGTTCCACTTGGGGGTGCCATGCCGATCACCATTGCTGCGGTCCGCGAGACTGCGCCGAACGAGCGCCGGGTTGCGCTCACGCCCGAGATTGCGAAGAAGCTGAAAGGGCTGGGAGCCGACCTGCTTGTCGAGCAAGGTATCGGTGCACGCGCGCACATCCACGACGAAGCCTATGCCGCGGTGGGGTCGGCGATCGGCGAACACGGCGATCAGGTCATCGTCAAGGCGGACGTGCTGCTCAAGGTGCAGCCGCCGACGCTCGAGCAGATCAAGGATCTGCGCGAAGGTAGCGTGCTGATCGGCTACCTCTCTCCGCATGCCGACGACGAGCGCATCAAGGCACTGCGTGATCGAAAGGTGACCGCGTTCGCCATGGAACTGCTGCCGCGCACGACCCGCGCACAAGCCATGGACGTGCTGAGCTCGCAGGCTGGCATGGCCGGCTACAAGGCGGTGCTGATCGGCGCCCAGGTCTCCGGCAAGTTCTTCCCGATGCTGACCACCGCCGCCGGAACGATCCGGCCGTCCAAAGTGCTGGTGGTGGGCGCGGGTGTCGCAGGATTGCAGGCCATCGCCACCGCCCGTCGCCTCGGTGCCCAGGTCGAAGGTTTCGACGTGCGTCCGGAGGTGAAGGAGCAGATCGAATCGCTCGGCGCAAAATTCCTCGACCTCGGCGTGTCCGCTGCGGGAACCGGTGGTTATGCCCGCGAACTCACTGCGGAAGAGCGCGCCGAACAGCAGCGCCGCCTTGGTGAGCACCTGAAGAACGTCGATGTCATCGTCACCACGGCCGCCGTGCCGGGGCGTCCTGCGCCGAAGATCATCAGTGCGGCCATGGTCGAGGGCATGAAGCCCGGCAGCGTCATCGTCGACCTGGCAGCCGAGACCGGCGGCAACTGCGCGTTGACCAAGCCGGGGGAAACCATCGAGCACAACGGCGTCTCGATCGTCGGCCCGCTGAATCTGCCGAGCATGGGCGCGCTGCACGCCAGCGACATGTACTCGCGCAACCTGTTCAACTTCCTGTCCCTGATGGTCAAGGACGGTGCGCTGCATCTCGACTGGGAGGATGACCTCGTGCTGGGCACCTGCCTGACCCACGGCGGCGAGATCAAGCACGCCGCGACCAAGACACGCGTCGAAGGAGCCTGACACATGGACGGATTCGTTGCGCTGTACATCTTCATGCTGGCCGCGTTTACCGGCCACGTGATCATCTCGCGCGTGCCGGTGATCCTGCACACGCCGCTGATGTCCGGATCGAACTTCGTGCACGGCATCGTGGTGGTCGGCGCGATGATTGCGCTGGCCCATGCGGACACGAACCTCGAGCGCGCGGTGGGCTTCATCGCCGTCCTGCTCGGCGCCGGCAATGCGGTCGGCGGCTACGTCGTCACCGAGCGCATGCTCGAGATGTTCAAGTCGAGCAAGAAGGGAGACAAGTGATGAGCGTGTCTGTCCTTCTCGATTTCCTCGCCAAGGCGAGCTACTTCGCCGCGGCGGTCTTGTTCATTCTCGGCCTGATGAAGATGGGCTCGCCGGTGTCGGCGCGACAGGGCATTCGCTGGGCCGGCGTCGGCATGGTGATCGCCACCGTGGTGACGTTCGCGGCGCCGAGCACCTGGGGCGGTCACTTCGACCAGATCAACCTGATCCTGATGGTCGTGGCCATCGCCCTGTCCTGGGTGTTCTGGATCTGGGGCAAGAAGGTGCCGATCACCGACATGCCGCAGATGGTGGCGATCTTCAACGGCATGGGCGGCGGCTCGGCAGCGGCAATCGGTGCCGCGGCGATGATCCAGGCTGCGTCGTTCACGGGAACCTGCGACGCGCACGCTCTGGAAGGGCATCAGTGTCTGGACCGCACGTTTGCCGTGCTGGCGATTCTTGGGTCCCTGATTGGTGCGATCTCGTTCTCGGGCTCGGTGATTGCCTGGGCCAAGCTCGACGGCAGGCTGGACAAGCGCTTTACCTTCCCGGGCCAACAGGTCATCAATTTGCTGGTCTTCCTCGCCTCGGCGGGTCTGGGCGCCTACCTGGTGTTCCAGCTGGATATTCCGATCGTGATCGCCTTCTTTGCTCTGGCCCTGCTGTTCGGCGTCATGATGACCTTGCCGATCGGTGGCGCGGACATGCCGGTGGTGATCTCGCTGTACAACGCCTTCACCGGCCTGGCCGTGGCCTTCGAAGGCTATGTGCTGCAGAACGAATCGCTGATCATCGCCGGCACCGTGGTCGGCGCCGCCGGCATGTTGCTCACCCAGCTGATGGCCAAGGCGATGAACCGGCCGATCAGTGGTGTGCTGTTCTCCAACTTCGGCGGAGGCGGCGCGAGCGCGGAAGAGATCAAGGGCTCGATGAAGCCGGTCGAAGCGCCGGATGCGGCGTCGTTCCTGTACCTGGCCGAGCGCGTGATCGTGGTGCCCGGTTACGGCATGGCCGTTGCCCAGGCGCAGCACAAGATGTGGGAGCTGTGCAAACAGCTGATCGCGCGCGACAAGGACGTGAAGTTTGCGATCCACCCCGTGGCAGGCCGCATGCCCGGCCACATGAACGTGCTGCTCGCCGAAGCCGGCGTGCCGTACGATCTGATCGCCGACATGGACGACATCAATCCCGAGTTCAAGACCTGCGACGTGGCGATCGTGATCGGTGCGAACGACGTGGTGAATCCGGTCGCCAAGACCGACAAGTCGAGCCCGATCTACGGCATGCCGATTCTCGACGTGATCGATGCCAAGCAGGTCATTGTCATCAAGCGCGGCAAGGGTACCGGTTTTGCCGGCATCGAGAACGCGCTGTTCTACGCCGAGAACTGCCGCATGCTGTATGCGGACGGTCAGGAAGCCGCGAACAAGCTGATCTCGGAACTGAAGGCGCTCGACGGCGGGGGCGGGCACTAGGCGCGAGGTTGCCAGCGTCTGTCGGCCGGACCCTGTCCCGGTGATCCGGATGCTGCCCTGCATCCCGATCCTGCGTCTGTTCGACGAGGCGGTGACGCGCGCGTTCTACGTCGATTTTCTCGGCTTCGCGGTCGACTGGGAGCATCGCTTCGCCGACGACCTGCCGTTGTACATGCAGGTTCGTCGCGATGCACTGCTGCTGCATCTCTCAGGGCACCATGGCGATGCCACGCCGGGGAGCGCGGTGCGTATCGAGGTGGACAACCTCGATGCGCTGCAGGCCGAACTGATCGCGAAGCAGTACAAGCACGCGCGACCAAGCATCGTCGACCAGCCTTGGGGCATGCGCGAGCTGGGCGTGCACGATCCGGCAGGCAATCGGCTAATTTTCTATACGCCGATCGACGGCTAGGCTAGCGCTGACACCCAGCCCCCCTGAATGCGGGGGTCACAGCCGAAGACCCGACATCGATACTGGCCTCAGTGCATCCCACGAGCTGAGGAGAATGTCATGTCCCGCCGCCGCCGTAGCCCCCGTCTTCGAACCGCGCTGTGCGCCGCCCTGCTCGGCGCCATGGGTTCCGCTTCCGCCGCGCCGCTCAAATCGGCGATCTGGTGGGACCCTGCGGAATCCGGCTGGGGTGTCTACATCGCCGACCAGGGAAGCACGCTCGCGTTGTTCTGGTTCACCTACGACAACGACGGCGAGCCGGCCTGGTTCCTCGCGCCGACCGCGCCGCAGGCCGACGGTCGCTACACCGGCACGATCGAGCGCATCACCGGCGTGCCGCTGGCGCAGATCGTGGGTCAGGCTGCCGACCCGGGTGTCACCATCGGCAATGCGACCGTCAGCTTCGTCGACGACTACACCCTCGACTTCAACTACACCGTCAACGGGCAGAGCCAGACCAAGCAGCTGACCCGCTTCGCGTTCGGCCAGGATGACGTCGTGTGCGACGCCGGTCCCTCGGCACGTGCGGGTCTGACCAACTATTCGGACATCTGGTGGAACCCGGCGTCGTCCGGTTGGGGCATCTACCTGACCCACATCGGCGACGATCTCTACGCCACCTGGTATACCTACGACAACGACCGCGAACCGCTGTTTCTGCAGGGTGTCACCAGCAAGCAGGCGGACGGCAGCTTCAGCGGCGAACTGTATCGGTCCCGCAACGGCACGCCCTTCCTCGACATCGATGGCGCGCCTGCCGGCACCGGTTCCGACGTGATCGGCAGCATGCGTCTGGTCTTCAGCGACGGACAGAACGCCACGTTCCAGTACACCATCGGTGGCGTCACCCAAACCAAGACCATTCAGCGCTTCGTGTTCGGCAGCACGGCGAACGTCTGCGCCGTCGCCGAGTACGGAAGCATCGGCAATGGTGGTGGGGGTGGCGGCGGCACGTCGGGCGACGACTGCATGCCTCCCTATGCGGTGGGTGACGTTCGCGAAGTGCGATTCGACGAGGGCACCGACGGCGCAGGCCAGCGCACCGAACGCATCGTCGGCACAGGACAGTTCGAAGGGCAGCAGGCGCTGGTCCAGGAAGTCAGCGGGCAGACCAGCGCCGGCAATGGCATGTATGCGCGCAACTACCTGCAGAACGGTGACGGAACGCTGGTCTCGTTCGGCGCAGAGGCCTATCACCCCACCAGCGGTGCGCTGATCTCGCGCAGCGTCAACAGTCCGATTCGCATCGAGATGCCGCGCGCATTCTCGAACGGCCAGTCGCACGAGCTGAACTGGACCGTGAATTCGAGCGCGCAGGGTTTCAACACCAGCGAGCAGTTGCGCAGCAAGTACACGCTGCTCGGTCGCGAGAGCGTCACGGTTGAAGCCGGCACGTTCCAGGCCTGCAAGTTCGCGATCGAGACGGACCTCGACTCCAGCGTGTCCGCGGGTGGGTTCAATACCACGGTGCAGGTCCGACGTACCGGATTCGAATGGACCAGCCCGCAGTTCGGCATGCTCAGGCGAGAGGACAGTGGCACGTCGACGGTGACCACGCCTGTCGGTACCACCACGACGCCGGTTGCCGGCGAACTAGAGCTCATTTCGGCCACGGTCGGCGGAGCCAGCACCCGATAGCCGCATCGGCGGCGCGCTTCGCCCCGCGCGGGTCCAGCGCGTATCGCTACTGTTTCGCCCTGGCCGCCAGCGCAGCGGCCCGACCGACTCTCGCTGCCGCCCCGGGACAGGCCGGCAGCGGGAGCGGTCGACTCCATTCTTTCGGACGAGTGTGTCGGCCACGGCTCCTGTGGCAGGATCGTCGATCCTGGGTGGAAGGCGAGAGTGCATGACGCACGATTCGAGCGGCACGGCAACCACGACGACGGCAACGCCGCTGGGTGAGGGGGTCGACTTTCCCGAGCGCGTCGCCGGCTATCGATTGCTCGGTCTGATTGGCGAAGGGGGCATGGGTCGTGTCTATCGCGCCCATGAGGAGAACCCATCGCGCGATGTCGCGCTCAAGCTCGTGCGCGGCATGGATCGCGACCTGCTGGCACGCTTTCGCCGCGAAGCCCAGCTGCTGGCGGCGCTCGAGCATCCCGGTATCGCGCGTCTGTATGCGACCGGTGAGGAAGACTTCGGCGGCGTGCGTCTGCCGTGGCTGGCGATGGAGTACGTCGACGGCGTCGATCTGCTGCGCTTCGCCGAACAGCGCACCCTCGACGTGCGTCGGCGCGTGCAGCTGCTGATCGATGTCTGTCGCGCGGTGCATTTTGCCCATGGTCGTGGCGTGATCCACCGCGATCTCAAGCCTGGCAACGTACTGGTCGACGAACGCGGCCAGGTCAAGGTGCTCGACTTCGGCATCGCTCGACTCCTCGATGACGAGAGCGGGGTCACCCAGCACGGTCAGGTGCTCGGCACCGTGCCCTACATGAGTCCCGAGCAGCTCGCCGGCAAAGCGCGCGAGGTCGATGTGCGCAGCGACGTCTACGCACTGGGCGTGATCGCCTACGAGCTGATCGCGCGACGTCTGCCGCATCCGCGACTGTCCACGAGCAGCGTGCTCGAAGCCCTGGCCGTGGTGCGGCAGGAGTCGCCTCCGCGGCTGAGCACGCTGGCGCCGCAAGCGCGCGGAGACCTTGACCTGGTGGTGATGAAGGCGCTCGCGTCGGAACCAGCGCGCCGCTACGCTTCGGCGGCCGAGTTTGCCGCCGATCTCGAGCGCGTGCTGGACCACCGGCCGGTCGAGGCGCGCCCGCCGACGTTGGGTTACCTCACCGCGCGGTTCGTGCGCCGCCATCGTGCGCTGACCGCGGCCGCGGCACTGGTCGCGGTCATCCTGGTCGGTGCCACCCTCGTGTCGCTGCGCTACGCATGGCGCGAATCCGAAGCGCGCGCGCTGGCCGAGCAACGCGCCGACGAGGCACGCGCGGTTAGCGACTTCCTGGCCGATACCCTGGCGTCGGCCGATCCCGAGCAGGCGATCGGCCGCGACATCCGCGTACTCGACGTGGTCGCACGCGCTGCACGCGAGCTGGATTCGGCAGCCTTGCCCGACCCGGTCGCGGCGCGGCTGCTGCACCTGCTGGGACAGACCCATCTCAACCTCGGCGATGCCGTGGAAGGCGAACGCCTGCTGCAGGCGGCGCGCGCGCGCGTGGAGCGCAGCGGCGCCGGCAAGGAGGACTTGCGCGACCGCATCGACGTCGACCTGGTCAACGCGGCCAACGGACGCGCCGACTACGGCGCTGCACTCGAACGGGTCGAGCCGCTGCTTGCCCGCGAACAGAGCATGGCGCCCGAGTCACGCATCAACGCGCGCGTCGCGCACGCCCATGCGCTGGCCATGAGCGGAAAGCTGGGCGAGGCCATCGAGGCCAATCGTGCGCTGGTGCCGGTCGCCGAAGCGGCGCTCGGTTCCGACCACAAGCTCAGCCTCACCGCGCGACACAATCTGGCGGCCGCGCTGCAGGAAGCCGGTTCACTGGACGAAGCGCAGGCACTCTCGGAGCAGGTGCTGGCGAAACGGCGCGAAGTATTCGGCAACGACCATCCCGAAACGCTGTATTCGATGAACCATCTGGCGGCGCTGTACTTCCGCCAGGGCAAGGTGGAAGACGCCGAAGGGCTGATGCGGGAAACCATCGACGCGCGCACGCGGGTGCTCGGGCCTGAACATCCGGCCACGATCACCAGCCGCAGAAACCTCGCCGTGCTGATGGTGCAGACCGGGCGGCTGGACGAGGCGCTGAACGTGCTCGCCGAGCTGGCGACGATTTCGTCTTCGGCGCGCGGTGCCGATGCGCCGCAGACGCTGTCGATCAGGCAGCTGCAGTCGTACGTGCTGCAGGATCTTGGCCGCTTCGCCGAGGCTGAACAGGTGCTTCGTCAGGTGGTCGACGCGCAGGTCGTGGCAGGTGGGCCGAGCGAGCCCTTGCTGCTTGCGCCGCGCAATGATCTCGGCATGGCCCTGCTCGAACTGGGGCGGCCGGAGGATGCCCTGCGCGAATTCGAGGGGCTGATGGCCTGGGCCGAGCCGATGCTCGACCAGGACGACATCACGCTGGCGATTTTTCGCAGCAACCATGCCGAGAGCCTGCTGCAGCTTCGACGATGGCAGGAGGCACGCGCCATCCTGGAACCGGTCCGGCAGCGATTCATCGACGTGCTGGGCATGCAGCACGCGCGAACCGTCAAGGCGAACGAGCGCCTGGCACGGGCCTACCGTGGACTGGGCTTGAACGCCGATGCCCTGCGCATCGAATCCGAACTGAAGGCCGATGCCGCCTGACGCACTGGTCGCACTGGTCGCGCTGGTCAGCGGCCTCGTACTCGGCACGGCGGCTGGCGCTGCATGGGTGCATCATTCGGCGGCACGGCGGCGCCAAGTCGAGATCGCGCGTCAGACGATGGCATCGCAGCGCTTTGCCGAGGAGCGCGCCCGGCTCGCCGCGGCGGCCGAGCGCGAGCGCATCTACAACGACCTGCACGACGACCTCGGCGCCCGACTGTTGCAGCTGGTCTATGCGGCGCCGAACGCCGAGTTGGCGGATCAGGCACGCGCCGCCCTGCAGGATCTGCGTGACGTCGTCAGCCGCTCGCGCAGTTGCGCGGGCACGCTCGATGAGGTCGTGACCGATATCGAGAGTGAGGCGCGCCAGCGCCTCGCCACGGCGGGGATCGATCTCGACTGGCGGGTCGATGGCGCCTTGCCGGAGATCGAATTGCCACGCGGCCGCGCCCTGCACCTGTACCGCATCGTCCGCGAGGCGATCAGCAATGCGCTTCGTCATGCCCGGCCCAGTCTGCTGCGTGTGCGATTGCGCGCCATCGGCGACCTGCTCGCCCTGGAGCTCAGCGACGACGGATCGCCCGATGCGGACCTCGGCATCCCCGGCCAGGGCATGCGTTCGATGCAGCAGCGTGCCGAGGCCTTGCACGGCGCGATTCGATGGACGCGTGGAAGCGCCGGCGGTGCCAAGGTCGTCCTGACCGTGCCGCTGCACGAGGACGAGGAAGCGGGCGAATCGCCCGAGGGGCGCGGCGGCGATCCGGGTTAGCATTCGGTCGTACCCGCTTGCTGTCGAAGGCGATGATGCCGGTCGAGTTCGAACGTGCCTTGGTGGTGGAAGACCAGCCGGCCACCCGTGCCTGGTTGGCGGCCGCGCTCGAGTCGGCGTTTCCGGGTGTCCGTGTCGAGCAGGCCGACAGCCTGGCCGGCGGACTGCTGGCCTGCGATCCGCCGCCACCGATTGCGCTGGTGGATCTGGGTTTGCCTGATGGCTCCGGTACCGAGTTGATCAGCGCGCTGCAGCGCCGACGCGCCGACACGCTTTGCGTGGTCGTGACCGTGTTCGATGATGACGGCCATCTGTTTCCCGCCCTGCGTGCCGGCGCCCAGGGCTACCTGCTGAAGGACCAGCCGGTGGAACGACTGGCTCAGACGCTGCGCGGCATCGTCGACGGCCAGCCGCCGCTGTCACCATCCATTGCGCGCCGGGTGCTCGGGCATTTCCGTCCCGCGGACACCGCCGAACAGGCACCGCTGACCGCGCGCGAAACCGATGTGCTCAGATGGGTGGCCAAGGGGTTCACCGTGCAGCAGGCTGCGAAGGCGCTCGAGCTCTCGCCGCACACGGTGGCGGGCTATCTGAAGGACATCTACCGCAAGCTCGCCGTCACCAGTCGGGCCGAGGCCACGATCGAGGCGACGCGCCGCGGATTGATCGCGCCCTAGTTCGGGAGGCGGCCGACCCCGGCGAGGCGGCTGAGCGTTGCGAGCAGGTTGATGCTCGCAAGCAGGATGCAGCTCGTGACGCCGTGGTCGATGATCCGATGCGTCAGGGGAGCGGCTTGATGCCTGCCTGCATGCAGCATGGGGCCTACGGCTTCTTCGGCGGTGGCGGGCGGAGATCGACGCTGCCGTTCGCGAGCAGCCAGGCCATGGTGGCGTAGGCGGCGATCTGCTGGTCCAGCGCCAGCGGGTCGATCTTGTCCAGAGTGTCGTCGGCAGTGTGGTGGTAGTCGAAGTAGTCGGTGCCGTCCTGGCTGAGCGACAGCCACGCCACGCCCAGATCGCGCAGCGGGCCGATGTCTGCGCCCGGCCCGCCGCCGCGGCGTTCCTCGACGATGCCCAGCGGGCGCAGCAGCTCGGTCATCGGTGACAGGTCGTCCCAGCCATCCGGGCGCACTCCGGCCTGGATGCGGTAGATGCGACCGGCGCCGAAGTCGCTTTCGAAGCCGATCAGGTGTCCGGCGGCGCTGCCGTCGAGCTGCGCCGCGTCGGCGTAAGCCTTGGCGCCGTAGAGGCCCACCTCTTCGGCGGCGAACGCAACGACGCGGATGCTGCGATCCGGGCGCGTCTTCATCGCGGCGATCTGCGCGCCCGCGGCAAAGGTGATGCCGATGCCGGCGCCGTCATCGATCGCGCCCGTGCCCAGGTCCCAGGAGTCCAGATGCGCGCCCAGCAGCACGATTTCGTCGGGGCGTTTGCGGCCGCGGATCTCGCCGATCACGTTGTGGGTCACGACCTCGCCGACGACACCGACGTCGATGTCGAGTTCGACCTCGACCGGCCCGCGGTCGAGCAGCCGCTCGATCTGGTCGGCATCCGGATTCGACAGCGCCGCAGCGGGAATCGGCGTCACGCCGTCTGGAAATTTGGTGTTGCCGGTATGCGGAAAGCGGTGGCCGTCGGTGCCGGCGGAGCGCAGCAGAAACGCGACCGCACCGCGCTTCGACGCCTCGGCCGGGCCATCTCCGCGTCCACTGCTTGCCTTGCTGTAGCCGGAGCCATCGCGGGCGCGCACCATGTCGTGCGACAGGAACACGATCTTGCCGTGCAGACTGTCGTCGGTGATCGCCTTCAGGGCATCAATGTCGGCCAACTCGATGACATCGCCGCGCAGTGGCCCGTGGGTGCCCACCGAATGCCCGAGCGCGGTAATGAGCAGCGCCTGCTCATGTGCGCCGAGCACGCGTGCGCGCTCGTGCCGGCGCGTCCACAGCGGCATGGTCAGCGGCTGGGTCCAGACCCGGTCGAAGCCGAGCGCTTTCAGTTTCGCCTCGGCCCATACGACAGCGCGCGCGTAGTCGGGGCTGCCGCCGAGGCGGGGGCCGATCTCGGTGGTCAACGATTCGACGATGCGGTAGGCCTGCGAGCCCTGCATGGCGGTTTCGCGCACGGCGATCGCTTCGGCACGGGTCTCTGCGTCCAGGGCATCAGCCATCGTCGGGGAGAGCAGGGCGGCCAGGCCGATGACGGCTGCGGCGAGCGGGGCGCAAAGCGTGGGTCGAGGCATGTCCACTCCGTGGGTCAAGTCGAATCAATGGGTTCAGTGCTCACCCGATCCCGCCGCGGCGCGGCCGAGACGATCGTGGATGGCGAGCCACGATGGGGTGCGAGGCGGTGATTCAAGCAGTATCGGTGCGTCGCCGCCGTGATCGAGCGCGCGCAACGCTTCGTACAAGCCGCGCGCGTAGCGATCGGGATCGTCCGGCAACACCACACCCGAGCACCCGGCGGGCATGCTGCCCAACGCGATCACGCGCGCATGCGGCGTTCGCGCCAGCTCGCCGTGCTCCCGATCGCCGCGCTCGAGTTCGGCGCGCTCGAGTTCGGCGCGGCTGACCAGGCGCAGCGGAGCGCGGGGCGCGTAGTGCTTCTCCAGCATGCCTGATGCCCGCGGCGCCAGCTGGGTGTCGCCATCCAGCTGGCCGACCACGCGTTCGATGGCGTCGACGCTGAGCATGCCCGGGCGCAGCAGGCGCGGACGCGCGCCGCTGCAGTCGACGATGGTGCTTTCGATGCCGATCGCACAGGGACCACCGTCCAGCACGATCGGCAGGTCGCTGCCGAACTCGTCGCGCACATGCGTCGCCGTGGTGGGACTGATGTGGCCGAAGCGGTTGGCCGACGGTGCGGCGAGCCCGCCGCCGAACGCAACGAGCAACTGCTGGGCCACCGGGTGTGCCGGCATGCGCAGGCCGACGGTGTCCTGACCACCGGTGATGGCGTCGCTGACCCACGGCTGCCGGCGCAGGATGAGGGTGAGCGGGCCGGGCCAGAACGTCTTCGCGAGCGCTTCGGCAAACGCGGGAACCTCGCTCGCGTAGTCGTGCAGCGCGGCTCCGGCCGGCAGGTGCACGATGACCGGGTGGTCCAGCGGCCGGCCCTTGAGCGCGAAGATGCGCGCCACGGCTTCGGGGTTTCGCGCGTCGGCGGCGAGGCCGTACACCGTTTCGGTCGGCATGCCCACCGGCTTGCCCGCACGCAGGGCGGCGACCGCTGCGTCAAGCGTCGCGGCGGCAAGCGGTGCGGGAGCGGGCGTCGAGGTGTTCATGCGGGCGGCAGATTACCGCAGACGCGAGCGCTGGCGTGGCCGCACAGCGCACCATCAAGGCTTCGGCCCTGTGCCTTCGCCGCGGCATCGGCAGGACAGGCAGCGCCGGGCAAGCCCGTTCGGGCATGCCGACATGCCACCCGATGCGGTCGGGGGATGCCGGCACCCTTGGTATAATCGCCAGCTTTTCCGGGGCTCAAGCCCGCATTCATTCAGGAGAGTTGATCGCATGGCCATCAAGATCGCCATCAACGGCTACGGCCGCATCGGACGCAACGTGCTGCGGGCCATCCACGAGTCGGGCCGCAACAAGGACTTCGACGTGGTCGCGGTCAACGACCTGGGCGATGCCGAGACCAATGCCCACCTGACCCAGTACGACACGGCGCACGGCAAGTTCCCCGGCACGGTCGTGGTCGAGGGCGGCGATCTGGTGGTGAACGGCGATCGGGTCAAGGTGTTTGCAGAACGCGACCCGTCGAAGCTGCCGTGGGGCGATCTCGGTGTCGACGTCGTGCTCGAGTGCACCGGGCTGTTCACTTCCAAGGCCAAGGCCGGCGCGCACATCGCCGGGGGCGCCAAGAAGGTGGTGATTTCGGCGCCCGGTGGCAGCGACGTCGACGGCACCTTCGTCTATGGCGTCAACCATGACCAGCTGACAGCCGGTCATCAGGTGATCTCGAACGCCAGCTGCACCACCAACTGCCTTGCGCCGCTGGCCAAGGTGCTGCACGACAAGATCGGCATCGTCCATGGTCTGATGACCACGATCCATGCCTACACCAATGATCAGGTGCTGACCGACGTCTATCACAGCGATTTGCGCCGGGCGCGCAGCGCCACGATGAGCCAGATCCCGACCAAGACCGGCGCAGCGGCGGCGGTGGGCCTGGTGCTGCCCGAGCTCAACGGCAAGCTCGACGGCTTCGCGATGCGCGTGCCGACGATCAACGTGTCGGTCGTCGACCTCAGCTTCGTGGCGGCGCGCGCCACCAGCAAGGACGAGATCGACTCGGCGGTGAACGAAGCGGCGAACGGCCCGCTCAAGGGCATTCTCGGCGTCAACACCAAGCCGCTGGTGTCGATCGACTTCAATCACGACTCGCACAGCTCGATCTACGACAGCACGCAGACCCGGGTGATGGGTGGCACGCTGGTGAAGGTGCTGGCCTGGTACGACAACGAGTGGGGCTTTTCCAACCGCATGCTCGACATGACCCAGGCGCTGATGGCGGCCAAGTAGGCGCCAGCACGCGACACGGCCGGAAAAAACCTCGGCATGCCGGGGTTTTTTCTTTCGGACTCGCGCCTGTCGGAGGACGCTATCCGCGCTCCTTGAGCAGGTCGCGAATCTCGGTGAGCAGCTTCTCCTCCTTCGAGGGCTCCGGTGGCGCGGCGGGCGCTTCTTCGGCCTTCTTCTGCATGCTGTTCATCGCCTTGATCACCATGAAGATCGCGAAGGCGACGATGGTGAAATCGAACACGGTCTGCAGGAAGGCGCCGTACTTCAGCATGACGGCGGGTGCCGCCACGGTGCCGTCGGCCGCCATCACTGCTTCCTTGAGCGTCACCGCAAGATCGGAGAAATTCACCCCACCGATCAGCAGGCCGAGCGGCGGCATCACGATGCCGTCGACCAGCGACGACACGATCTTGCCGAACGCGGCGCCAATTACCACGCCGACCGCCAGATCCACCACGTTGCCACGCATGGCGAACGTCTTGAACTCGCTCATCAGGCTCATGCACACGTCCTCGTCAGGGCTGCGGGAGCCTGCACTGTAGCCGCTGTCTCGGGGCAGCGGAAGCGCGAGGCAGTCATCCTCGGTCGCTGTCTCCCCGGGCTTGTGCTCAGCCGCGTCGAGCGCGCCCGCGCGTGCTCAGACGATCCGACCGGACAGCAACTCTTCGCCGTCGAGGCCGGCGACGAAGCGGTCACCGCGATGCAGTGCGGCGACACCCTCGGGGGTGCCGGTGAATACGAGGTCGCCCGCGCGCAGACGGAACAGTCGTGACAGCTCGGCAAGCATTTCGGCGATGCTCCACACCATGTCGCGCAGCGCGGCCTGCTGGCGCAGCGAGTCGTTGACGCGCAGCCAGACCGCTGCATCCGCCGGCGGCAGGCCCGGTCGCAGCGCGCCGATCGGGGCGGACGCGTCGAAGGCCTTGGCCACGTCCCAGGGATGCGACTTGGCCTTGGCCAGGCCCTGCAGGTCGCGGCGAGTGAGATCGAGGCCCACCGTGTAGCCGTAAATCAACGAGGTGGCCTGCTCGACTTCGACCGGTCCCTCCGCATCGCGACCGATCGCGACGACCAGCTCGACTTCGTGGTGCAGGTCGTGGGTGGCTGAGGGGTAGGGCACGTCTGCGTCGTCGGTCACCACCGCATCGGCCGGCTTGCAGAAGAACAGCGGATGCTCGCGGTCGACGCTGGCGCCCATCTCGCGGGCGTGGGCAGCGTAGTTGCGGCCGATGCAGTAGATGCGATGGAGCGGGAAGCGCGACGATTCGCCGTGTACCGCGAGCGAGGGCGTCGCGGCGGGCTCGAACAGCCAGCTCATGCTCAGCGCTCCCGCGTTGACTGTTCGAGCGATTCGGGAGTCACCACGCGGAACTCGCCTTCCAGGGTTTGCGGATCGTGCGCGCGCTGCTCGCGCGGCGCAGCGCCGTCGGACGCGCCGACGAGCAGACGGCGCACGCCCCAGACCAGGCCGACGCCGACGGCGACCACCAGCACCACGGTCGAGGCGGCGGCCAGCAGGACGAGCCCGGCGGCGGCGCCGAGGATGCGCATGAAGCCGCGCCCACGCCGCACTGCAAACGGCCTGGCCACAAAGATTCGACTGCTATGCATCCTGATCACCTTGCGCTCCTCATGGCACACTTCGCCCGCGTCTTCGCGGGCGCTGCAGTATCCCGACGTTGCTACAGGCCCACAAGTGACATTGCCCACAGACATCCGCATCTGCGACTGGACGGCCCTGCCGGAAGGGTTGAGCGCCCATGAGGTGGAAACGCCCGATGGCCCCGAGTCGCTGATCCTGCTGCGCGAAGACCAGTCTGTGCGTGCCTACCTGAACGTGTGCCCGCACGCGGGTCGGCGACTGGACTGGTCGCCGGGCCGCTTCATGCTCGAAGACGGCCTGCTCATCTGCGCCGCCCATGGCGCCTGTTTCGAGCTGAAAGAGGGGCGTTGCGTTTCCGGTCCCTGCCGCGGAGAGCACCTGCGATCGGTGGCGGTCGAACGCGCCGACGAGGCGGTGTGGCTCAGTACACCAGGTTGACCATAAGCACCACGACGGTGATGTAGATGATGCTCAGCGGTGCGCCGATCTTGATCAGGTCGACGCCGCGGTAGCCGCCGGGACCGGCCACCATCGACAGCACCGGATTCGACACGCTGATCAGGTTGTTCGATGCACAGAGCGCGACGATCAGCGCGTAGGGAATCGGTGCGTCGCCGTGCGAGATCGCGAGGTTGATCGCCATCGGCACCATGATCACCGTGGCGCCGACGTTGCTGATCATCAGCCCGAACAGGGTGGTGAGGATGGCGATCAGCGTCTGCAGCAGCCAGTGGGGTACTTCGCCGAAACGTTCGAACAGTTCGCCGGCGATGTAGGCCGCGGCGCCGGAAGAATCCATCGCCCAGCCGAGCGGGATCAGGCAAGCCATGACGAACACGGTCTTCCAGTTGATCGAGGCATAGGCCTCATCCATCTTCAGCACGCCGGCGAGCAGCATGCCGACGACGCCGGCCATCAGTGCGACCGGCACCGAGATCTGTCCGCTCAACGAGAGCAGCACCGCGCCCATGAAGATCAGCACCGCGTGCATCAGCTTGTGCGGCCGCTGCTCTTCTTTCGGATAGTCGGTCACCACCACGAAGTCGCGCGAGCTGCCGGCCTGGGCGAGGTCACGCCAGACGCTGTGGAAGACCAGCAGATCGCCAGCGCGGATCGGCTCCTGGCGGGCGTCTTCGCGAAACACATCGCTGCCGCGGTTGATCGCGAGCAGGCTGATGCCGAGTCGCTTGCGCAAACCGATCTCGCGTGAGGTCTGGCCGATGAATCGCGAAGTCGGCGGTACGACGGCCTCGGAAATGCCGGCGCGGCTCGGGTTGAACAGGTCGCCGAAGTGGCGCAGGCGCGCGTGCTGGCGCAGCAGGTTGTTCTGCGCGTAGTCCTGGATCTGTTCGCGTCGTCCCATCACCCCGAGCACGCTGCCGACCCAGATCATGCTGTCGGCCGGCGGTGACAGACGCGATTCGTTGCCGTTCTTCAACGCCAGCAGCAGCGGCGCTCCCCGCTGTGCCTCGGCTTCGCCCACCGACATACCGACGAGCGGGCTCTCCGAGGTGACGGTGAGTTCGAAGACGTCGCCTTCGATGCCGTAGGTGCGCGCGAAGTAGCTTTCGGTACGGCCGGGCGCCACCGATTTCTCTTCCCCGCCGCCAAGCAGGCGCCGGCCGAACAGACGGAAGAAGATCAGCGCGGTCGCCAGCAGGGTGAGGCCGATCGGCAACGGTGCGAACATGCCGAGCGGTTCGAGCGTGGCCACACCCGACGGCAGATTGTTGTTGGCGGAGCTCAGCAGATCGTTGAGCAGGATCAGCGGCGAGTTGCCGACCATGCTCAGGCCGCCACCCATCAGAACGCATGCCGCGATCGGGAACAGCATGCGACCGAGGCTGACGCCGGTGCGCGTGGACAGGCGCGACGCCACCGGCAGGAACAGCCCGGTGACCGCCGGGTTCTGCATGAAGGCCGAGATGCCGCCGGCGACCACCGAGGTCGCGAGAATGAGTCGCTCCTCGAAGCCCTGGGAGACCCGAAGCAGCCACCCCGCCAGCCGGTTCAGCGCGCCGGCACGATCGAGGCCGGCGCCGAGGATCATTGTCGCCATGACGCTGATGACGGCGTTGCCCGAAAATCCCGCGAACAGCTGCTCGGCAGGAACCAGCCCGCTCAAGCCGAGGGTGACCAGCACGAGCAGGGCGGTCACGTCCGGGCGCAGGCGCTCCCAGGTGAACATGAACATGGTGAAGCCGACCAGCGCCAGCACCAGGATGGCGTCAGTGGGCAGACCGCCGATCTCGTCCACCGGTCAGCGCCGGTCGTAGAGCAGGTCCCAGACGCCGTGTCCCAGGCGTTGGCCGCGCTGCTCGAAATGGGTGGGAATACGCCACTCGGGTCGAGGCGCAGAACGCGCCGGACCGAGCCGGTTGGTGAAGCTCGGGTGGGCCTCCAGCGTCTCGACCATGTGTTCGGCGTAGGGTTCCCAGTCGGTCGCCAGATGCAGCAAGCCGCCGCCCCGCAGGCGGCTGGCCAGCAGGTCGAGAAAGGGGGCCTGGATCAGTCGCCGCTTGTTGTGACGCTTCTTGTGCCAGGGGTCAGGAAACCAGATCCGTACTTCGTCCAGCGAGCCTTCGGCGAAGTCGCCCTGCAGCACCTCGACCGCGTCGTGGCAGACCACGCGCACGTTGCTGGCATCGCGCGCCGCCAGCGCGTTGAGCAGGCGACCGACGCCCGGGCGGTGCACTTCGATGCCGACGAAATCGCGGTGCGCCTCGTGCGCACTGGCGTGATCCAGCGCCTCGCCGTTGCCGAAGCCGATTTCCAGCACATGCTCGGCCCGACGGCCGAACACGGCATCCCAATCCACCGGCGCGCCGACCGGGTCGTGGCCGTAGCGCGGCCAGAGCTCGTCCATCGCCCGCTGCTGCGCCGGCGTCAGCCTGCCCTGGCGCAGGACGAAGCTGCGAATGGGCCGCCGACGCGCGCCGTCCGGCATGGACTCCTCGCGAACCATCAGCCGATCAGGCCGTCCACCGGCGAAGACGCGCTGGCGTAGCGCTTGCGTGGGATCCTTCCGGCCAGAAAGGCCTCGCGACCCGCCTCGACAGCCTTGCGCATCGCGCCGGCCATCAACACCGGATTGCGCGCGCCGGCAATGGCCGTGTTCATCAACACGCCGTCGCAGCCCAGCTCCATCGCCACGGCCGCGTCCGAAGCGGTGCCGACGCCGGCGTCGACCAGAATCGGTACCTTCGCGTTCTCGACGATCTCGAGCAGGTTGTAGCGGTTCTGGATGCCCAGCCCCGAGCCGATCGGCGCCGCCAGCGGCATCACTGCCACGCAGCCGATTTCCTCCAGACGCTTGGCCAGCACCGGATCGTCGGAGGTGTAGACCATGACGTCGAATCCGTCGCGCACCAGCACTTCGGCGGCGGACAGCGTCTGCACCACGTCGGGGAACAGCGTCTTCGCGTCGCCGAGCACTTCGAGCTTGACCAGCTTGTGGCCGTCGAGCAGTTCGCGGGCCAGGCGGCAGGTGCGCACGGCATCGTCGGCGCTGTAGCAGCCTGCGGTGTTCGGCAACAGCGTGTAGCGCGACGGAGGCAGCACGTCGAGCAGGTTGGGTTGCCCGGGCTCCTGGCCGATGTTGGTGCGACGGATCGCGACGGTGACGATTTCCGCGCCTGCCGCCTCGGTCGCGAGACGGGTCTGGTCGAAATCGGCGAATTTTCCGGTGCCGGTGAGCAGGCGCGAGCGGTAGCTGCGCCCGGCGATGGTGAGCGTGTCTTCGGTCGATGCATTCATACCGCGATTATGGCCCGGCGCGCCGGCGAAAGGGCGCAATCGTTGCGAACCGACGGGAGGAACGCCGGCCGCGCGCTCGAACGCGGTACAGTACGCGGCAAGGGCGGGGGATGGGCTCAGGCATGCATCATTCATCGATCTGGCGCTTGGCAGCCGCGATGCTGCTGGCGCTCGCGACGTGCCATGCGCGCGCCAACATCGACATTGACGAGGTCACGCCGTCGGAAACCGGTTCCGACGTCAGCGCGGCGTCCGCCATTCCGATGGCGGCAGCGGTGCGTACGCGGCTGGCCGATGCGAGCAGATTGCTGGCCGCCGGCGATTTCGAATCGGCCGAGCGGGTGTTGGGCGAGGCGGCCGAGCACGCCAAGCAGCCGAGCGAGCGCGAAGCGGTGGAGCGCGCCCTGGCGCAGATCGACTTCCGTCGTGGTCGCTACACCCAGGCCATCGACCGGCACCGCGCGCTGCTGAACCAGGCCTCCGAGCGCGGCGACCTGTCGGGCGTCGCGCAGGCCGAGCTGGACATCGGGTTGCTCGAGCGTCGCCAGGGTGCGCTGAACGAAGCGATCGGTGGCTTCGAGCGTGCGCTGTCGCTGTTCCGCCAGCTCGGCGATCGCGACGGCATTGCTGCCGTGCTGACCCACATCGGGCTCATCCGTCTGAATCAGGGCGAGTACTCGACCGCACTGGAGTCGCTGCGCGAGAGCCAGCGCCTGCAGGCGGAAGGCGCCAAGGCCGAACTCGATCGCACCCTGCACTATCTCGGCCTGCTCTACGCCGGTTTGCGCGAGTACGAAACGTCGCGCAAGTTTCTCGAGCAGGGCCTGGCCGAGGCACGGCGGCAGGCCGACGCTGCGCGTGAGGCGCCCTTGCTCGGCAGCATGGCGAAGATTTCGAACCTGCGCGGCACCTACTCCGAAGCACTTGGACTGGCGCGCGACTCCCTCAGTCTGGTCGAGCGCCTCGACAGCCCGCCCGGACGCGCCTATGCACGGCTGGAAGAAGGGCGCGCCCTGCTCGGGCTGAACCGGCTCGACGAGGCGCGTACCGCCCTCGAGGCGGGTGCGGCCATCGCCGAGCGCATCGAGCAGCACGGCACCCTCGCCGACTTTCGCGCGCTGCTGGCCGAGATTGCCCGTCGCCAGGGCCGTGAAGAGGACGCCCTCGCGCTGTGGGAGCTGGCGTTGCCGATGTACCAGCGTGGGCACGATCAGCCGCAGCTGCTGACCAGCTACCGGGCGATGATGCCGGTGCTGCGCGAACGCGGCATGCATGACCGGGCGCTGGACATCGCCGAGGAAAGTCTGCGCCTGCAGGAGCAGATCAGCGGTCTCAACATGAATCGCCGACTGGCCGTGCTGGAGTCGCAGCACCGCACCGAGGCGGCCGAGCGCGAAATCGAGATCCTCAAGCGCGACAACGAGATCAAGGCGCTGCGCTTGCGCGACGAGGAGACGCGGCAGTGGCGCGGCCTGCTGGTCATCGCCACGCTGGGCCTGGCTGCGCTGCTGCTGGCCTGGCGCTACGCCGAGAGCCGCCGTTTTGCGCGCCGGCTGTCGCGCACCAACTCCGAACTGGTGTCGAGTCGCGAAGATCTGTCACAGGCCCATCGCGAGCTCGAGAAGCGCGCCGATCTGCTCGCCAGGGCAGCAAGCACCGATCCGCTGACCGGCGTCGCCAACCGGCGCGAGTTCACCCAGCGGCTGGCACAGCAGTTCGACGACGCGCAGACGCGGCGAACGCCGTTGACCATGCTCGTGGTCGACGTCGACCACTTCAAGCAGTTCAACGATACCTACGGGCACGCCGTCGGCGATGAAGTGCTGTGTTCGATTGCCCGCACCCTGCAGTCGTCGGTGCGCAGCGGCACCCTGATCGCGCGCTGGGGCGGTGAAGAGTTCGTGATCCTGCTGCCGGGCGCCGAGGTCGCAGTGGGCGCGCGGCTGGCGGAGCGGGTGCGCGAGGCGGTGGGTGCGATCCGTCGCGATGGTCTCGACAAGGTGACGGTGAGCATAGGCGTGGCCGGTACCGAAGGCCGCGAGCTCAAGCGTCCGGAAGACCTGTTCGACGAGGCCGACGCAGCGCTCTACCACGCCAAGGGCTCCGGCCGCGATCAGGTCGTGCTGGCCTCGTCGGTGACCGGGTCGTGGACGACGATGCCGGGGCCGAATCGCACGCACTGAGGCGCCGCTTCAGGGTCGTCAGCGATGGCATGAGCCGTCGTGGCGTGGCATGTGGCAGAGCCGGCTTGGCCAGCGCATCGCCCAAGGTCGGCGCGCTGCCCCTACGTGCAGAATCACCGCCGCGCCGGCGCTGTGCCCCGGGCCACGGCGCCTGCCGAACCTAGCCTCCGCCCAGGGCGTGCACCAGCTCAACCCGATCGCCGTCCGCCAGTGCGCGGGTCGCGTGCTCGCTCTTCGGCACGATCTCGCGGTTGACCTCCACCGCCACGCGCCGTCCGCTCAGGCCGAGCGATTCGATCAGCACCGCCACCGTGGCGTCGGCGTCGAGCCGGGTCGGGCTGCCGTTGAGCTCAATCTGCATGCCAGGTCCGCATGGTGCGCTCCGAATTGCCGGTGGAGTGAAGGGAGCGATATTATCGCTGCCCTGTGCGGGTGTAGTTCAATGGTAGAACTGCAGCTTCCCAAGCGTGCGACACGAGCCGCGTAGCCACGGTCGTGCGTTTAGAAGGGGTAACCCTGTCACCTCTTAACCCAAGACAGGAGCAAGGAGCCAACCGACGTTACGTCGGAAGGCGCGGTGCGAAAGATGGCCTCACCATCTTCTCCACCGTCGAAAAGGACCGGCATTTGTACCCGCGGGTGCAAATGTCCTACGCGGCGAAGGCCGCGCAAGTAATTGTCGGCGTGGGCAATTTATCGCCCATGACCGACCCGGTGTTCAGCCACCGGTAGCCAACGGAGCGGTGCGGGACTGGTAACGGTCCGGTGCCAAGCGCTCCGCAATGTAGCCACCCAAGCGGGTACGCTGAACCCGCGAGGGGGTCAGTGTGATTCGGGAAGTCGTATCCCGATGAGGCGCTAGGCTGGGTTGAAGGGTTAGCACAAGCGAACTGCCGTCAAACGTCGTCAAGCTGAAGGGGCCAAACACGACTGATGCAGGTCTTCTCGACTGCGTAGGCCCTGCCCAAAATGGGACGAGGCTGGTTGTAACGCTGCTTGGTCGGTACACGCTGACAAGGAGCCTCCGGCGGAAAGGCAGAACCCTCCCAACCCTGTTACTTGTGCGGAACGTGGAAACCCCGACGGGATGTCGGTCGGCCAAGGCATTGGTCGTTCGACAAGGCGACTCGCAAGAGTCGTTGAAGTCTCGGCGGGACAAGGATTGCGGAAAAAGCGAATGCCCGGTTGTAATGATCGGGATAGGGGATGAAATGATCGCCCCGACCCGAAAGGGTGCAGACTTCCGCATAGTGGTCTGTCGCTAGACAGGTCGCGCAACCATCCACCCTGAGGGGGACGTTTCCCCACAGGGGACGTCCGTTTTCCCTCGGGATCATGGGCGGGTGTAGCTCAATGGTAGAGCAGTGGCTTCCCAAGCCTCCGACGTGGGTTCGATTCCCATCACCCGCTCCACATCTGGAGGACAGATATGGGCGTTATCAACGATAGCGATGTCGCCTCCGCGCATCTGGACACCTGGCACTCCATCGAGTGGGCCCGCGTGCACCGAAGCGTCAGGAGGTTGCAGACACGCATAGCGAAGGCAGCCAAGGACGAGAACTGGCGAGGCGTATCCCGCCTGCAGCAGTTGCTCGTCCGCTCGACAGCCGCGAAAGCGGTGGCTGTACGTCGAGTCACGGAGAATCAGGGCCGCAAGACACCCGGCGTCGACGGCATTACTTGGTCGACTCCGGAGGCAAAGCGGGCGGGCATGCACACGATGAACAGTCGTGGATATCGACCGCTTCCGCTACGCCGGGTCCACATCCCGAAGGCCAACGGGGGACAACGACCGCTGGGCATCCCGACAATGCGGGATCGAGCAATGCAGGCGCTGCACTGGCTTGCGCTCGATCCGGTTGCCGAGACCACCGGTGATCCAAACTCCTACGGTTTTCGCCCTCACCGCTCCACTGCGGATGCCATTGCCCAGTGCCACAACGCACTGAGTCGCGGCGCTTCACCGCAGTGGGTACTCGAGGGAGACATCAAAGGGTGCTTTGACAACATCAGCCACGACTGGCTGCTGAAACACGTTCCGATGGACCGGACCGTCTTGTCGAAGTGGCTCAAGTCCGGATTCGTGGAGGGTCACCGGCTCTTCCCGACGGTCGCCGGGACGCCACAGGGCGGGATCATTTCCCCGACCTTGGCGAACCTGGCGTTGGATGGCCTGGAGCGGCGTTTGTCGCTTCTGCCCAGACGGGCCAAGGTCAACTTCATTCGGTACGCGGATGACTTCGTGGTCACGGCAGTCTCGAAAGAGCTGTTGGAATCGCAAGTCAAACCGATGGTCAGGGAATTCCTCGCCGAGCGCGGTCTTGTGCTCTCGGAGTCTAAAACCCGCATCACCCACGTGTCGGAAGGGTTCGACTTTCTCGGCTGGAACATCCGGAAGCACAAGGATTTTCTGTGCATCACGCCGTCGAAGAAGAATTCCGCAGCGTTCTTCGAAAAGGTACGGATTCGTCTTCGTCAGCTACGTGGCGCGAAGCAGGAGGACGTGGTGTTTGCGCTCAACCCGATCATTCGGGGGTGGGGCAACTACCATCGCGTCGTTCACGCCAAGCGTCCGTTCGCGAAGATGGACCACCTCATCCACGGAGCGTTGTGGCGCTGGGCCAAGCGTCGACATCCGAACAAGGGCAAGCGCTGGGTCAAGAAACGCTATTTCAAGGTTCACGACTCACGCGACTGGCTTTTCAACGGTTCCACCGGCTCTCTGGTGCTGCTGTCCGCCCTCAAGGTTGGCAAGCACATCAAGATCCGGAGCGACGCTAACCCGTACGACCCGTTGGCCGAAAGCTACTTCGACGAGCGCCTGAAGCGTCGGATGCTGGAAAGCCTCATGGGTCGTAGGAAGTTGTTTTGGCTCTGGAAAAAGCAGGAAGGGTGCTGCCCAATCTGCCACCAGGGGATCACCAAGGCCACGGGATGGCACGTTCATCACCGGCACTGGCGGGTCTTCGGCGGCTCGGACAAGTTGTCCAACCTGCAATTGCTCCACCCCGCTTGTCACACGCAGCTGCACGCGCGTGCCAAAGGGGACATGGCTGCCGCTGACTCCCGCTAGGCGGGGTTGGTTCGTGGCTGCTTGAGCCGTATGAGGCGAAAGTCTCACGTACGGTTCTTAGGGGGGAGGGTGGCCGTGAGGCCATCCTCCCACCCGACTGCTAACGTGGGTTCGATTCCCATCACCCGCTCCACATCACGCCAACGCCTGGGTACGGCACCGCCGAAGCTCAGTCCAGCGGCCGGATCTCCGACGGCGCGGCGCCCACCACCTTGCGGAAGCTGCGACTGAGATGCGCGGCGTCAGCGAAGCCGGTGTCGGCGGCGGTGCGGGTCACGCTGTCCCCTTCGGTCAGGCGCTCGAGCGCGCGCAACAGCCGTCGCCACAGAACATATTGTTGCACTGACTGCCCGGTGTGGGCGCGGAACAGCGCCTGGAAGCGGCTGGGCGACAGGTGGACCTGTGCGGCGAGACGACGATGATGCGCGTCGCTGCCGACGGGGTCGGCGTCGAGGCGATCCAGCGTGCGCGCAATGCGCTCGTCGGGACATCGGGTGGCAACCAGACCCGGCAGGCTGTGCACCAGCCAGGCGCGCGCGAGGCTGCCGGCCTGCTTGCGACCGCAGCCCCCGCTGCACCACTCGGCCAGCTGCCCGGCCAGATCGCCCGAGGGAGGGCAGGGCGTCTGTGCGCGCAACCAGCGCCGGTAGGGTGCTGGCCCTGGGTCGAGAAACAGATGCGCCAGCCGCTGCCCGCTGCCGCGCAGACGGTGGGCCTGCATCGGCGCGAGCACCGCCCACTGGGTGGATCGGGTGTCGCCGTCGAGGTCTACCTCGATCGGCGTATCGACGCTCCAGACCAGCTGCAGTGCGCGGTGCGCATGCACGCCGGAGTCGGCCGCCAGGCTGCGCACCAGTACCAGCGCATCGGCGATGAGAACCTGACTGGGCATGCTCGGAGTATCCCACGCGCCGCGCGTCGCGCCGTGCCGTTCAGCGGGCAACCCGCCGGCTGCCCTATCCTTGACGCATGCTCTATCTCGCTTCGCAATCGCCACGTCGCCGCCAGCTGCTCGAGCAGCTGGGTTACCGGTTTCGCGTGCTCGACGTTGAGGTGCCCGAGTGTCCCGGCGATGACGAGGCCGCAGCGGCCTACGTGGAGCGTGTGGCCCGTGACAAGGCAGCCGCCGGATGGACGCAAGTCGGCGCGGAGGTCGAGGCCTGCGTGCTGGCGGCCGACACCGAGGTGGTGATCGACGGGCAGGTGCTCGGCAAACCCGCCGATGCCGAGGCGGCGCGCAGCATGTTGCGCCGGCTGCGGGGCCGTGACCACGAGGTGCTGTCGGCGGTGTGCTGCATGCGCGATGGTGTGCAGCGTGTCCTCAGCAAGCGGTCGATCGTGCGCTTCGCGGCTCTAGGGGACGCCGACATCGATACCTACGTGGCCTCGGGTGAACCTTTCGGCAAGGCAGGCAGCTACGCCATCCAGGGGCGCGCCGCCGCATTCATCAGTCATCTCGAAGGCAGCTACTCGGCGGTGATGGGATTGCCTCTTTTCGAGACCGCGAGCCTGCTTCGCGGAACGGGTCTGCGGGAGGGGGCATGATGGCCGTCGGACGCGTGCGGCTTTCCTCGCTGCCTCGCCTTGGTCAGACTTGCGTCAGGAAGATGCGGATGGAACCGAATGTCTGAAGAGATCCTGATCAACGTCACGCCGCGCGAGACCCGCGTTGCCGTGGTCGAAAACGGCATGCTGCAGGAGCTGCACATCGAGCGCGCGTCCAAGCGCGGCTATGTCGGCAACATCTACAAAGGCCGCGTGCAGCGCGTCATGCCGGGCATGCAGGCGGCCTTCGTCGAGATCGGCCTGCAGCGTGCGGCCTTCCTGCACGCCTCGGACATCGTTCGTCCGCTGCAGGGACTGAACGCGGATGGCGACGACACCAACCTGCCGACGCCTCCCATCCACGAGCTCGTCCGCGAAGGCCAGGACGTGGTCGTGCAGGTGGTGAAGGATCCGATCGGCAGCAAGGGCGCGCGGCTGACCACGCAGCTGAGCATTCCTTCCCGCTATCTGGTGCTCCTGCCGCACGCCAAGGTGCTGGGCGTGTCGGTGCGCATCGAGGATGAAGTCGAGCGTGAGCGGCTGAAGGGCCTGCTGCAGTCGATGATTGACGAGGACGCTCCCGGCTACATCCTGCGCACGAATGCAGAAGGGCAGAGCGGCGAATCCTTGGCCGAGGACATCCGCTATCTGAAGAAGGCCTGGGCCTTGATCGACGAGGCCTTGCGCGGGTCGCCGGTCGGACGCTGCGTGTACGAGGACCTCTCGCTGCCGCTGCGTGCATTGCGCGACCTGCTTCGCCGCGACGTCGAGAAGGTGCGGGTCGATTCACGCGAGAGTTTCGACCGCATGCGCGGCTTCATCGACCGGTTCATGCCGCAGCTGGGCGAGCGTCTGGAGCACTACCCCGGCGAGCGCCCCATCTTCGATCTGTTCGGTATCGAAGACGAAATCCAGCGCGCCCTGCAGAAAGAAGTGCCGCTGAAGTCGGGTGGGCACCTGGTGATCGACCAGACCGAGGCGATGACCACGGTCGACGTCAACACCGGGGCGTTTCTCGGTCACCGCAATCTCGAGGACACGGTGTACCGGACCAATCTCGAGGCTGCCCAGGCCGTGGCACGCCAGCTTCGCCTGCGCAATCTCGGCGGCATCATCATCATCGACTTCATCGACATGAGCGATGCCGAGCACCGCCGCCAGGTGCTGCGCCAGCTGGAGAAGTCGCTGTCGCGCGACCACGCCAAGACCACGGTCTACGACTTCTCGCCGCTGGGTCTGGTCGAGATGACCCGCAAGCGCACCACCGAGAGCCTGGAGCGACAGCTCTGCGAACCCTGCGACATCTGCGCCGGGCGCGGCAGCGTGAAGTCGATGGAGACCGTGACCTACGAGATCTTCCGCGAGATCACCCGCGCGGTGCGGCAGTTCGAGGCGAAGACCGTGCTGGTGCTGGCGCAACCCAAGGTGGCGGCGAAGATTCTCGAGGAGGAGTCGGCCGCGGTGGCCGAGCTCGAGGAATTCATCGGCAAGCCGATTCGCCTGCAGGCCGACGAGCGCTATACGCAGGAAAGCTACGACGTGGTGCTGCTGTGACCGGATCCGGCATCGACGTCGTCGCCCGCCCAGCGGATGGGGCGGGGCCGTGTCCTCCGACTGACGGCGCGCGGCACTAGTCCATGCCACGGCAGCAGGCCACGACCGGGTGCAGCGTCGCATGCACCGGGATGCATGCGGGGCTCCGTCTGGCCTGGGCGGGACCTTGACATGATGCGCCGGCTTCGACGGCTGCAGCGCGCGCTGCTCGGCGCCCTGATTGCCCTGGTCATTCTCGCCGGTGTGCTGGTGGCGCTGCTGTCGCAGCTGCTGCCCTCGCTGCAGGCGCACCCGGATGCCGTGGCCGGCTGGCTGCAGCAGCGCATCGGACAGCCGGTGTCGCTGCAGTCGGTACACGGCGCCTGGAATGGCCGCGGCGTGCTGCTCGAACTCGGCGGACTGCGCATGGGCGATGTGGATGGACCGTCCGTAGACCTCGCCCGTCTGCAGATTGACGTGATGACCGGCTGGATGCCGGGACGCCCGCTTACTTCGTTGAAGCTCACTGCACCTGAGCTCGATCTCGAGCGTGACGCCGAAGGCCATTGGCGGGTGCGTGGCTTGGGCATCGGTCGACGCGAGGAGACCCCCGCCCAGCTCGAGCTGGTGGACCGCCTCGGCGAGCTGCTGCTGGATCGCGCCCAAGTGCAGGTGCACGACGCACTGCATGACGTGGAATGGAGCCTGCCGCGGGTGGATGCGCGGGTGCGCACCCAGGGCGGGCGCGTGCGCGTCGGCGCCCTGGCCTACCAGGACGACCCGCAGCCCATTAACATCCAGTTTGACCTTGCCGCCGACATGGCCTCGGGGCGCATGCACGTCGAGGTGGTCGACGCGCCGCTCCGCGACTGGCTGCCCGACGGGACCATGCAGGGCGACGCGCGCGCGAGCGTGCGGGCCTGGGTCGATGTGGCGGCGGGTCGCATCGAGTCGGGTACCGCCGAGATCAGGCTCGAAGGGCGGCCAACCTTGCCCGGCAGCGATGGTCCGGCGGTAGGTCCACCCTCGTCGCCGGCGACCTTGCCGCCGCTGATGCTTTCGGCCGGTCTGGCCCGCGACGGCGACGACGTGGTGCTGACGGTGTCCGATCCGGAGCACGGCGACTGGTGGCAGGCACGCCGTTCGGAGCAGGACTGGTCCCTGCAGGCCGCGGGCATGTCGTTGGCGCGCTGGTTGCCCTGGGCCGCCGAACTGGCATCAGTGTGGGACGAGGAGCGCTCCTCGGAGTGGCCTGCACGCATCCGGGCGCTCGAGCCTGCAGGCACCTTGCGCGGGCTCAGAATGACTGGCGGCGAGGACGGACTGGCGTCGCTGTCGGCATCCGTCGAACAGCTCGGCATGGCTGCGGTCGGCAAGCACCCGGGCGTGTCGGGGTTGAATCTGGTCGTGCACGGCGACGCCGACCGCGTGCTGTGGGAGACCGACTCCCCGGACTTCGCGTTCGACTGGCCGGTGTCCCTGCGGCAGACCATGCGTCCGCGTGCACACGGTCATGGCGTGGCCTGGCGCGACCCGGAGCAGGGCCTGTGCGCGGCGGCGCTGGACCTCGCGCTGGACGATCCGGCCTACCACATACGCGCAGAAGGCGGCGTGTGTCGCGGCGATAGCGGGCTGACCGCCGACCTGCGCGTCGATGTCGGTCCGACCGACATCACCCACGCCAAGCAATTCTGGATCACCAACCGCATGCCCGAACGCACGGTGCAGTGGCTGGACGATGCGCTGGTCAGTGGCCGGCTCGCCTCCGGGGCCTTGCTGCTGCACGGCGAACTCGGGCACTGGCCGTTTCGCGATGGCGCGGGGCGCATGCAGGCGCGGGCCGACGTCGCCGATGTCGAACTGGCCTACCACCGCGACTGGCCGCGCGGCGAGCACCTCACGGGCACCGCGTGGTTCGTCAACAGCAGCATGGAGGTCGAGCTCTCGGCGGATGTGGGCGGGGTGCGCGCAGAGCACGTGCGTGGCGGCATCAGCGACTTCAAGGACGCCGTGCTGGCTTTGCAGCTGAGTACCCGCGAGCGCGGCGCAGCCTTGCTGCAGTTCCTGCGCGACTCGCCGCTGTGGTCGAAGCTCGAATCCGGCATGGCGCAGATCGGAATCGTTGGCCAGGGCGACGTCGACCTCGCCTTCGAACTCTCGCTCAAGCATGGCGCGCCGCCACCGGAGGTGCACGGCACCGTCACCTTTCCGCGTGCCGACCTGCGTCATGCGGGGTGGGGCATCGCCTTCGATGCTGCGCAGGGTGTGGTCCAGTTCAGCAACCGCGGCGTGCGGATCGAGGACATGAAGATCCTGCAGACCGGTCGCAGCGCATCGTTCGACCTGAACGTGGGCAGCTTCGTCGTCGATCCGTCGCGTCAGGTGGAGTCCTCTCTGGTCGGCCGATTGGACCTGCGGGCACTGATCGATACCCAGCCCGAACTCACCTGGCTGCGGCCCTGGATCGAGGGCGAGGCGGAGTTCACCATCGATCTGCAGATCCCCGAAGACAAGGTGCAGCCCCCTCACCTGCGCCTGCGCTCGGATCTGGTCGGCGTCTCGCTGACGCTGCCCGCGCCGTTGCGCAAGTCGGCCGCAACGCCCATGCCGATGGATCTGGAGCTCGACTTGCTCTCCGGCGGGCAGATCGTGTCGTTGCGCCTGGGCGAGCTGCTGCAGCTGGTGGGCGAAACCGGCACGGAGCCGGCATTTACCGGCGTGGCGGCGTTCGGTGGTGCCGAAGTCGACGAGCGGCCGGAGCGCGGCATCGCGGTACTGGGTCAGGTGCCGGTACTCGATGTGGATGGCTGGCTGGGCCTGGCCCTGCACAACTCGGGTGAAGGCCTGATCGATTCGGTGGACCTGCACAGCGGGGATCTCGCCGTGCTCGGCCGCAGCTTTTCCGAGACTGCGCTGCGATGGGCGCGCCAGGCCGGACAGCAGCGCGTTCGTCTCGAGGGTGAGCACATCGCCGGCGAGATCGAGATTCCGGGCGATGAGCAGTTCGCCCAGCGGGGCATCACTGCGCGCTTCCAGCGTCTGCACTGGGGCACCGCCGAACGCGAGACTGCGTCCTCGGCAAGCATCGATCCGCGCAGCGTGCCGCCCCTGCACCTGCACATCGAGCAGTTTCGCCTGGGCGAAGCCGAACTGGGCGACACCCGACTGGAGACGTTTCCGGATCTCGACGGCATGCGCGTGCAGCAGTTCGATGCACGTTCCGAGGCGCTGCAGCTCTCGGCGCGCGGTCGCTGGAGCGGAAGCGGCGACGCCGAACGCTCGCAGTTCACCGCCGAGTTCGCCGCAGAGAACTTGGGCGCGATGCTCTCCGCGCTGGGCTTTGCCGATCTGGTGGAAGGCGGGCAGTCGTTGGTCTCGCTCGACGCCTCCTGGCCGGGTGCGCCGTCGGGGTTTTCCCTGCAGCGTTCTACCGGCACCCTCAAGCTGTCGGTCGGAGAGGGGCAGATTCCCAACGTCAAGCCCGGTGCCGGGCGTTTGCTCGGGCTGCTCAGCCTGGGGCAGATTCCGCGGCGCTTGGCGCTCGATTTCAGCGACTTCTTCGGCCAGGGACTGGCGTTCGACAAGATCGAGGGCAACTTCCGCCTCGCTGCCGGCACCGCGACCACGGACGGCTTGCTGATCGACAGCCCTGCTGCCGAGATCCGCATTCGCGGCACCACCGGGCTCGCCGATCAGAGCTACGACCAGACCATGGAAGTGCTGCCGCGTGCCGGCAACGTGCTGCCCGTGGTCGGGGCGCTGGCTGCCGGCCCGGCTGGCGCGGCGCTCGGTGCGGTGGCGCAGGCCGTGCTGCAGAAGCCGTTCAAGCAGATGACCCGAACGCTCTATTCGGTGCAGGGCAGCTGGGACGAGCCGACCATTGAAGTCGTCGAGCGTGGCCCCGCGCGTGAGGGCAGCGCCCGCCGCGGCGTCGAAGAGCCGGTGGTCGACAGCGAGGACGACGCCGAGGACGGCGGCATCGAGCGCGCCGAGGCCGAGGCACGCGACGAGGAGGAGTGAGTCACGCCGGACCGGGGCGTCGCGCTACTTGGCAAGCACGCGCATCGCCTCGGTCAGTCCTTCCGGGCTGAGGCTGTACATCCGGTCTTCGACCAGCTGGCGCACGATCTGGGTCGAGCTGGTATAGCCCCAGCTCTGCACCGGCGAGGGGTTGATCCAGACCAGCTTGCGGAAGCGCTGCTTGATGCGGCGAAACCAGGCCTCGCCGGCCTCTTCGTTCCAGCCCTCGATGCTGCCGCCGGGATGGGTGATTTCGTAGGGAGCCATCGCCGCGTCGCCGACGAAGACGACCTTGTAGTCCGGATTGAAGGTGCGCAGGATCTCCAGCGTCTTCGTGCGCTCGCTGAAACGACGTGCGTTGTCGCGCCAGACCGAGTCGTAGACGAAGTTGTGGAAGTAGAAATGCTCCAGGCGCTTGAACTCGTTCTTGCAGGCGTTGAACAGCGCTTCGGCGGCATAGACGTGATCGTCCATCGATCCACCGACGTCGAGGAACAGAAGCACCTTGACCGCGTTGTGGCGCTCGGGCCGCAGCTTGATGTCGAGCAGTCCGCCTTCGCGCGCGGTGGCGTCGATGGTGCCGTCGATATCGAGTTCCTCGGGCGCGCCGGTGCGGGCGAAGCGGCGCAGCCGACGCAGGGCGATCTGCAGGTTGCGCGGGCTGAGATCGGCGTTCTCGTCGTAGTTGCGGAACTGGCGCTGCTCCCACACCTTCGCCGCCGAGCGGGCGCCGCCTTTCGGTCCGACGCGGATGCCTTGCGGGTGGTAGCCACCGGCGCCGAACGGTGAGCTGCCGCCGGTGCCGATCCAGCGGTTGCCGCCCTGGTGACGACCCTGCTGCTCTTCCAGCCGCTTGCGGAACTCCTCCATCAGCTTGTCCAGACCGAGGGCCTCGATCTGTGCCTTCTCCGCATCGGTCAGCAGGCGCTGCAGCGATTGCCGCAGCCAGTCTTCGGGAATCTGCGCGGCGTCGGCGAGATCGATGCTCTGCACCCCGCGGAAGTAGGCGCCGAAGACCTGGTCGAACCGGTCAAAGTGGCGCTCGTCCTTGATCAGGATCGTTCGCGACAGCGCATAGAACGCGTCGATGTCGGCGAAGGCGAGGTCGGCGTCAAGCGCCGCGCACAGGTCGACCCATTCACGCAGGCTCACCGGCAGCCTGGCGGCGCGCAGCGATTCGAATAGCCCCAGCAGCATCGATCGGTCTCAGCGCGCAGCACGCCGGTGCATGAAGGCGAGGCGTTCGAGCAGCTGCACGTCCTGCTCGTTCTTGATCAGCGCACCGTACAGCGGCGGGATCGCCTTCGCCGGGTCGCGCTCGATCAGCGCCGCGGCGGGGATGCGGTCGGACAGCAGCAGCTTCAGCCAGTCGATCAGCTCGGAGGTACTCGGCTTCTTCTTCAGCCCCGGCACCTCGCGCAGGTCGAAGAACACTTCCAGTGCGCGGTCGACCAGGTGTTTCTCGATGTCGGGGTGGTGCACCGCGACGATCTGTTCCAGGGTCGCGCGGTCGGGGAAGGCGATGTAGTGGAAGAAGCAGCGGCGGAGGAACGCGTCGGGCAGTTCCTTCTCGTTGTTCGACGTGATCACGATCACCGGACGGTGTTTCGCGCGGACGGTTTCGTCGGTCTCGTAGACGTAGAACTCCATGCGGTCGAGTTCCTGCAGCAGGTCGTTCGGAAACTCGATGTCGGCCTTGTCGATCTCGTCGATCAGCAGCACGGCCCGCTGTTCCGATTCGAACGCTTCCCAGAGCTTGCCGCGGCGGATGTAGTGGCGGACATCCTCGACCCTCGGGTCGCCCAGCTGGGAATCGCGCAGGCGGCTGACGGCGTCGTACTCGTAGAGGCCCTGGTGCGCCTTCGTCGTCGACTTCACGTGCCAGGTAATTAGCGGTGCGCCGGTCGCGCGGGCCAGTTCCTCGGCGAGCAAGGTCTTGCCGGTGCCGGGTTCGCCCTTGATCAGTAGCGGCCGCTGCAGGGTGATCGCCGCATTGACGGCCAGCTTGAGGGCGTCGGTGGCGACGTAGCGATCGGTACCTTGGAATTTCATGGGCTGCTCGGTGCTCGTGGGGATGTGGCGGCCGCGTCCGCACGCCCGTGCGGGTCGTGTCGACCCGGCGTGGCGTCCTTGATCGGGATCAAGACGCGCCGGGCACGGCGGACCAAGCATACACATCACGCCATCGCGATCCTGTTATGGTCTGCGATCCCCGCTGGCCGTGGCCGCCGCCGCGGGCACCCCCGGTTGAACCGACTGCCGAACGCCACGCATGTACGTCCTGACCAAGTCCCTGCATCTCCTGTTCGTGATCAGCTGGATGGCGGCCGTGTTCTATCTGCCGCGCATCCTGGTGAATCTGGCTGAAACGGCAGACCAGCCGGAAGCGGTGCGGGCACGATTGCAGCTCATGGGGCGCCGCCTGTACCGCTTCGGGCACACGATCTTCGGCATTGGATTCGGATTCGGTCTGCTGCTCTGGCTCGGTCCGCGCTGGATCGATGCCCTGCCACCGGTCGTCGCCCCCGGCACCGGCTGGATGCACGCGAAGCTCGTGCTGGTCGGCCTTCTGCTTGCGCACTTCATCGTGGCCGGTCGCTGGGTCAAGCGCAGTGCGGCGGGCGGCGCCTTGCCCACGTCGAAGCAGCTGCGCTGGTTCAACGAGATTCCGGTGGTGCTCCTGCTGGCCCTGATCTACCTCGTGCTCGGCAAGCCATTCTGAGGGCCCGGACGGTGGCGAACGCTCCCGCACCGCATGCAGGAAACCTGGCCTCGCACCCGACCATCGATCTTGGCGCGCGCTGGCACAAGCGCCTCGCCGCCGACCTTGCCGACCTGGGCAGGGAGCTGGAGCGCGCCATCGCCGGGGAAGACCGCGGCGTGCACCGCGCGCGCAAGGCTATCCAGCGCGTGCGCGGATGGCTGCGGCTGATCCGGCCGCTCGATCCGATGCGGTTGAAACGCGTCGACGCGCGCTGGAAGCGACTGCGTCGACGAATGGGCCGCCTGCGCGATGCCGCCGTGCGGCTCGAGCTGGTGCAGGCCCAGCTGAAGAAACAGGGCGACGCCGAGGGCCAGGCGGCACTGCGCGCCGCCGAGATCACGTTGACCGAGGCGCTGGCAGCGGTCTGGCGCAAGCACGACCAGGCCTTCTGGACGCACCTGACGGAGCAGTTCGACCGACTTCGCCGCACCACGCTCAAGCTTTCGGCAAGCGGTCTGACCGCGGGCGATCTGGCCGAAACCGTGGATCGGGCCAGGATGCGCGCACGACAGGCCCTGAAGACAGCGCTGGGCCATGACCAGCGCACCAGTCGACACGAGGCGCGCAGGCTGCTGCGCCGCTATGCAGTGATGCGTGTCGAGGCCTCACAGCTCTGCCGCAGGCAGGATCGCTATGCCCGCGAGCTGCAGGAGCTGGCACGCAAGCTGGGGATCGAAGGCGACCTCTGGCTGACCCGCTCGGCGCTGCGTCATGCCGCGGGTGAGAAAGCCACGCACGCCTTGCGCCGCGAATTGGAGAAGGAGCGCCGGAAGCGCTGCCGCGCTCACGACGGCGCCGTGGCCGCTGCGCTGATCCGTCTGCGTGCCAAGCACAAGACGGCGTCGATGCAGCCACGTTGATCGCTGAGCGCGGCCTGCCCGACGTCAGGACAGCGCAGGTCCGGTAGCGCGCCGCCAGAGGCCGCCTCGGGAAACTGTCTTGCGCCGCCCGCGCCAGCGAGGGCTGGTCCACCGCCATCGCTGTCCCGCCGAAGCGTTCCGGAGCGGGCCGCAGCGCAGTGGGTTTCGCTGCCGCCGACGCCGACGCGTCGCGGCTGGCCTCGGCGGCATGCCCGCGGTAGCATCGCGCCCCGCATTCCGCCGACATCGAGAACCGTCATGCAAGCCGCCGCCAATACCGTCGTCCGTTTTCACTACCGCGTGGCCGAGGGCGGTGCCGGTTCGGGCGCCGACATCGAGAGCTCGCATGTGGGCGGCGAGCCGCTGGCGGTGCTGCTCGGTCACGGCGGCATCATTCCCGGCCTCGAGGCCGCCCTGATCGGCAAGGCCGCGGGTGAGCAGTTCGAGGTCGAGATCGAGCCGGAGCAGGCCTACGGGCCGCTGCGTCCGAATTTCGTCCAGCGCGTGCCGAAGAAGTACTTTCGCGATCCGGCCAAACTCAAGCCGGGCATGCAGACGGCGGTCAGTACCGACCAGGGTGCGCGGCTGGTCACCGTCCTGAAGGTCGGCATGAGCGTGGTCGACGTCGACCTCAATCATCCGATGGCAGGCAAGACCCTCAAGTTCGCCGTCGACGTGGTCGACGTGCGCGAAGCCACCGAGGAGGAGCGCGCGCACGGGCACGCCCACGGTGCTGGTGGTCATCACCACGACTGACACGAAACCTCGGATGCGCGCAGAGCGGCTGAGACCAGGACAGCCGACCTCTGCCTCGCGGACCGAACCGGCCGGCGCACGTGCAGGCTGAGCGTCCCGACGTGCTGGTGGTGGGTGCCGGCGTGATCGGGCTGTCGATCGCGCACCGGCTGCTGCGCGCGGGCCGGTCGGTCTGCGTCGTTGATCGCGCGCACCCCGGTGCCGGCGCTTCGCACGGCAATTGCGGCACCATCACGCCCAGCCACGCGCCGCCACTGGCCGCGCCGGGCGTGATTCGCAAGGCGCTGGGATGGACCTTCCGGCCCGACGCGCCACTGTACATCCCGTTGCGTTGGGATCCGGATCTGTGGCGCTGGTTGTGGAAATTCGCCGGGCGCAGCAACCAGCGCGACTGGTGGCAGGCGGCGCGGGCCAAAGCCGACCTGCTGAATGCGTCCCGTCAGCGCCTGCAGCACTGGATCGAACGCGAGGCGGTGGCGTGCGGTTTCGAATCCTCGGGCTTGCTCTACGCCTACCGCGATGCGGCGGCATTCGACGCGCACTGTGCCGCGCATGCGCCGCTCGCGCAGCTGGGCATTCGCTTCGAGGTCCTGGATGCCGCGACCATGCATCGGCGTGAGCCGCTGCTGCGCGACGCGGTTGCCGGCGGCATCCATTTTCCCGACGACGCCTGCCTGCGTCCGGACAGGCTCGTGGCGGAGCTGGTGCGCCTCATCGAGGCAGATCAGGGCACGATTCGCGGATCCGCCGAGGTCGTCCGTATCGACCGCCGCGGCAAGCGGGTTCAGCTGGCGGACGGCCAATGGCTGGGCGCGGGCAAGATCGTGCTGGCGACCGGCGCCTGGTCGCCGCGCTTCGCGGCGGACCTCGGCGTGCCGATTCCGCTGCAGCCCGGCAAGGGCTATTCGCTGACCTTCGAGCGCCCCGCAAGCGCGCCGGCGATGCCGATGGTGCTGCGCGAGCGCGCGGTGTGCGTGACCACGTGGGCGGACGGGTTCCGCCTCGGCAGCACCATGGAATTCTCCGGCTACAACGACAGCCCCAATCCCGTGCGCCTGGATGCGCTGGCGCGTGGCGCACAGGAGTATCTCGACCTGCCGGTCGATCGCGCACGGGGCGAAGCCTGGCATGGATGGCGGCCCATGACCTGGGACGACCTGCCCCTGATCGGCCCGCTGCCGGACGCGCCCGATATCGTGCTGGCCACCGGTCACGGCATGCTCGGCGTCAGCATGTCCGCAGCCACCGCGGATCTGGTGGTGGACAGGCTGTGCGGTCGCGATGCCGAGTTCGATGCCGCGCCCTACCGGGTCGAGCGTTTCGCCTGAGCGACGGGCTGCCAGCCCCCGCCATCGAAGGCGTACACTCGGGGCATGAACGTGTTCACTCTCCATCGCGGCCGTGCGCCCCTGCTGGTGAGTCTGCCGCACGACGGCATCGTCGTGCCCGAGCGGCTGCTGCGCCGCATGCGACCCGCCGCGCGCAGCGTGCCCGACACCGACTGGCATGTGTCGCGGCTGTACGGATTTGCCCGCGAACTGGGGGCGTCGATCCTGACGCCGCACTACTCGCGCTACGTGGTCGACCTGAACCGGCCGCCCAGTGACACCAGCCTCTATCCGGGCAAGAACACCACCGGGCTGTGCCCGGTCACCCAGTTCTCCGGCGAGCCGGTCTATCTCGATGGCGAGCAGCCGGGCCCGGAGGAGATCGCCGAGCGCGTCGAGCGCTACTGGCGTCCCTATCACAGCGCGCTGGCCGAGGAACTCGACCGCCTGGTGACCTTGCATGGTCAGGTCGTGCTGTGGGAAGGGCACTCGATTCGTTCGGTGGTGCCTTTCCTGTTCGACGGTGCGCTGCCCGATCTCAATCTGGGCACCGCCGATGGAGCGAGTTGTTCAAGCTGGCTGCAGGGTCGGCTGCTGTCGGTCTGCGCCAGCCAGGATGAGTACACCTGGGTGATCAACGGTCGCTTCAAGGGTGGCTTCATCACCCGCCACTACGGCGACCCCTCGGCGGGTGTCGACGCGGTGCAGCTCGAGCTCGCGCAGTGCACATACATGGACGAATCGAGCACGGCTTATCTGTCGCGTCAGGCCGAGCGTCTGCAGAAAGTGCTCGGCCAGCTGCTGCAGACCTGCCTGGGTGCCGGCCGCGAGCGCATACCGGCGCCGCTGCTGCGCAACATCCTGTATGCGTCGGAGAAGGACGGCGACTGAGCCCCGGGCCGACGCGAGCCGACCGCCCTGATCAATCGGATCGGATGCCGAGACGCTGCTCGACCGCCTTGCGCGCGTTGCGCAGCGGCGGCGGCAGCTGATCTTCGGGCTGATCGAGAAACGGATCGAGATAGCGTGCCTGAAGCACGGCGGCGCGTTCGGGGCGAGCCGTTCGCTCCAGCTCGACCAGACGCGCCGCGCTGAGCAGGGTCTGCGGGCGCTCGCGACCGAACTGCGCCTCCCAGCCCGACAGTGCCGCTTCGAGATGCGTGCGCGCCGTGTCGATGTCGCCTTCCTGGCGAGCGATATCGGCCAGCACTTCCAGCGAGGTCAGGGTGTCGGGATGCTGCGGGCCGAGCACGCGCTCGCGCAGGTGCTGGTGCGGCACCGCGATGGCCTTGGCCTCCTCCAGTCGGCCCACGTTGCTCAAACTCGAGGCCAGATTCATCGCCGCGCCGAGCGTGTCCGGATGTTCGGCGCCAAGCAGTGCCTGGCGGCGTTGCCACACGTCGCGCTGGATCTCGATCGCGGTGGCGTCGTCGCCGCGCTCGGCGTGCAGGGCGGCGAGGTTGACGGCCGAACGCAGGGTCATGGGATGGAACGGGCCGAGCACGCGGCTGCGCAGCTCGTACACGTCACGCAGCTCGGGCTCGGCCTCTTCGAGCCGGCCCAGTGAGATCAGGGTGGCAGCCACGTTGTTGCGGTCTCCGAGCGTCAGCGGATGCTCATCGCCCAGCGTGCGTCGATGCAGTTCCGCGACGCCGCGCTGCACCTCGAGCGCACGCTCGAGGTCGCCATGTACCGCCATCATGTTGCCCAGGTTGGCCTGCGTCGCCAGCGTATCGGCATGTTCAGGGCCGAGGCGGTCACGGCGCAGTTCCAGCAGCGCTTCCATCAGCCCGACCGCGCGATCCCGCTCGCCCGCGCGGAACAGGGCGATGCCGAGGTTGTTGATCACCAGTTCGCGGTGCCCGGGCTCGGCGGTATCGAGTGCCTGAAGAGCCGTGTTGATCGACTCCAGCCCGGCAATCGCCTCGGCGCTGCGGCCCAGGTCGGAGAGCGCCTGGGCATGGTGGATCAACAGGCGCACCCGGATCGGATCATCGGTCGGACGCGATTCGACCTGCTTGATCGCGGGCGCCATCACCGCCATCGCCGCGTCCGCGTCGCCGGCCCGGCTGAGCGCATGGCCGAGCAGGGACTGGGTTTCCAGCACCTTGTCGTCTTCGGTGGTGAACAGCGAGGAGCGCGTGGCGAGCACGCTGCGGTGCAATCGTACGGCCTCGTCCCACAGCCCGATCGTCATGTAGAGCTCGGCCAGGGCGCTCTGCAGGTCGGACGCCACCCGCGGGTTGCCGCCGAAGCTGCGCTCGATGCTGGCCTCGGCGTCGGCGAGGACGTGCCGGTTGACCAGTTCGCGAGCGATGTCGGTGGCGTTCCAGCGCAGCGCGAGTTGCTCGAAATGCTCGCCGTCGAGGCCTTCGATCGGGCGCTGCTGCAGCGACTGCAGCGCCTGCTCGCGCAGCGACTGCTGCAACGTCTGTCCCATCGCGCCGATGTCGAGGCGTTCCAGCAGCGAACGCTGGAAGGTCGAGACGCGTTCGAGATCCTGCAGGCGTTGCTCGGCCACGGCGCGCTGTGCTTCGGCCTCGGTCAGGCCCTGCAGGGCCGCCGCGAGGCCGGCGACGAGCGCGGCCAGCACGAGGCCGCCGCTGACTGCCGCCACCCGATGACGGCGCAGATACTTGCCGGCGGTGTACACCCAGCTTCGCGGCACGGCCTCAAGCGGCTTGGCGTCGAGGTAGCGCTGCAGGTCGTCGGCCAGCGCCGCCGCCGAGGCGTAGCGTTCGTTGCGATCCTGGGCGACGGCCTTGAGCACCACCCAGTCCAGTTCGTGCCGCAGCAGATGACGCAGACGGCCCGGGCTGATGCCGAGCATGGCCGCGCGGCGGGTGGCGCGCTCCGGACCGAGATCGGCCAGTCGCTGCGAGGGCGGCTTGGTCTCGGTGTGGGCGCGACTGCTCCCGGTGCCCGAAGTCGACGAATCGGCCGGACGCTGGCTGGTCAGCAGCTCGCACAGCACCACCCCCAGCGCATAGACATCGCTGCGCGTGTCGATGTCGGCGCCGGCGACGGTCTGCTCGGGACTCATGTAGTCGGGGGTGCCGGCGCGCTCACGCTGGTCGCTGCCGCTCGCCGTGGCGATACCGAAGTCGATGATCTTCGGCATCGGTGCGCCGTCGACTTCCGCCACCAGAATGTTGCCCGGCTTGATGTCGCGGTGGATGACGCCTTTCTGGTGAGCGTGCTGGGCGGCGGCGCAGACCTTGGCGAACAGCCGCAGTCGCGCGTCGAGGTTCAGCGCATGCAGGTCGCACCAGTCGGTGATCGGGCTGCCCTCGATCAGCTCCATCGCGAAGTACGGGTCGCCCTCTGCGGTGGTGCCGGCATCGAAGACCTGGGCGATGCCGGGGTGGCGCATTTGCGCGAGCAGCTGGCGCTCGACCTCGAAGAACGCGCGCTGATGGAGATCGAGCGCACGCGAGCGCATGCGCTTGAGCGCGACCGTCCGGCGCACCGGCTCGAGTTGTTCGGCCCGGTAGACCTCTCCCATGCCGCCGGCGCCGAGCAGCTCCTCGATGCGATAGGGGCCGATGCGCGCACCACGCGGCAGATGGTCGCCAGCCGGCGAAGTGGGGCTGGTGGCTTCGACGCTCTGGGTTGGCAGGCTTTCCTGGCTCAATCGACCCCTGGCCCGATCCGCGCCACGCGCGGCGAGGTTGCTTGCGATCCGATCGTAACCGATCATTTGCACGATCCGCCGAATCGATGGTCATGAGCGCCGCACCGGAATCCACCCTCACCACCCAGCGCATCGCCGCCGACGACGTGCCCGGACGCCCCCTGCATGGCTCGGCCTGTGTGGTCGTGATTCGCGGTGAGGGGCTGGGTCGTCGTGCCGACATCGGCGCCGATGCCGTGGTCATCGGGCGATCGCACGAAACCGATCTCTGTCTGCCGCACAAAAGTGTCTCGCGTCGCCACTGCAGGATCTGGCGCGAAGGTGATGGCTATCGCGTGGCCGACCTGGGCGCGACCAACACCACCCGACTCAATGACGTGAAGATCGACGAGGCCACGCTGGCCGACGGCGATCACATCGGGCTCGGCGAAGTGATCCTGAAGTTCATCAGCCACGTGTCGGTCGAGGCGGACTACCACGAAGAGGTCTACCAGCTCGCTACCCACGACGCGCTCACCGGCCTGTGCAATCGTCGGCACTTCGCCGAGCTGTTCGACAAGGAACTGGCGCGCGCGCAGCGGCACGAGCGGCCGCTGAGCCTGTGCATGATCGACATCGACTTGTTCAAGGCAGTCAACGACCGCTACGGGCACCTCACGGGTGACGGCGCGTTGCGTCAGCTGACCGACGTGCTGAAGCGCTTTGTTCGCCAGGAAGACCTGGTGGCACGAATTGGTGGCGAGGAGTTCGCCGTCGTGCTCGCCGAGTGCGATGTCACAATGGCGCAGCAGTTCGCCGAGCGATTCCGTGCCGCTGTCGCCGAGGAGCGCTTCGAGCTCGATGGCGAGGCGCGGCAGATCACCGTCAGCATCGGCATCGCGTGTGCGCGGGCCGACCGTGCCGACCGCAGCAGCCTGATGCGGGCAGCCGATGCGGCGCTCTACCGGGCCAAGGATTCGGGCCGCAACCGGGTCGAAGTCGAACCCGACTGACCGCAAGACGCAGTCGCCGGCGCGGCTTCGCTGTGAGCACTTGATCTTGCATCGTGGCAGACCTTGCCCCGGGCTCGACTCGGCAATGGCCGGTCTCTCGACCTTCGGAAGCAACCACGGAGCCGGCTTGGCACAGGGATGTGCCAACGACGAAGCCGCGTAGCGGCGGAGTCGGGAAAGGTGGCGCGGCTTGGCCGCGGCCGTTTCCGTGCGGGCCGCGGCAGGATGCCCGGTCCCGCCTTGCTCGGGAGCATCGACGGAGCCGGCTTGACACAGGGATGTGCCAACGACGAAGCCGCGTAGCGGCGGAGTCGGGAAAGGTGGCGCGGCTCTGCCGCGGCCGTTTCCGTGCGGGCCGCGGCAGGATGCCCGGTCCCGCACAAAAACTAGCTGTCCAACGTCGCCAGATCGCCCTTGGTTTCCAGCCAGGCCTTGCGGTCGGATGCGCGCTTCTTCGACAGCAGCATGTCGATGGTGGCGCGGGTCTGTTCGGCCTGCTCCAGGGTGAGCTGGACCAGACGACGCGTGTCCGGATGGATCGCCGATTCGCGCAGCTGCGAGGGGTTCATCTCGCCCAGACCCTTGAAGCGGGTGACGCTGACCGCGCCGCCCATGCCTTTCTTGCCCTCGCGCTTCTCGCGTTCGATGCGGTCGAGCAGCAGGCTCTTCTCCTCCTCGTCGAGCGCATAGAACACCTGCTTGCCGACGTCGACGCGGAACAGCGGCGGCATGGCGACATAGATCCGTCCGTCGTCGACCAGGGCCGAAAAATGGCGCAGGAACAGGGCCGACAGCAGGGTGGCGATGTGCAGGCCGTCCGAATCGGCATCGGCCAGCACGATGATCTTGCCGTAGCGCAGCCCCGACAGGTCGCTCGACCCGGGGTCGCAGCCGATCGCCACCGCGATGTCGTGGACCTCCTGCGAGCCCAGCACCGCCGAACTCTCGACCTCCCAGGTATTCAGGATCTTTCCGCGCAAGGGCAGGATGGCCTGGAAGTCCTTGTCGCGCGCCTGGCGCGCACTGCCGCCCGCCGAGTCACCCTCGACCAGGAACAGTTCGGTACGCGACAGGTCCTGGGAGATGCAGTCGGCCAGCTTGCCGGGCAGCGCCGGCCCCTGGGTGACCTTCTTGCGCACCACCTGCTTCTCGGTCTTCAGTCGCGCCTGGGCGCGATCAATCGCCAGCTGAGCGATCGCCAGCCCGACTTCGTGGTGCTGGTTCAGATACAGCGAGAACGCATCGTGTACCGCGCCCTCGACGAACGCCGCGGCCTGGCGTGACGACAGTCGTTCCTTGGTCTGGCCGCTGAACTGCGGGTCGCTCATCTTCGCGCTGAGCACGAAGCAGACGCGGTCCCAGACGTCCTCCGGCGCCAGCTTGACGCCGCGCGGCAGCAGGTTGCGGAAGTCGCAGAACTCGCGCAGCGCGTCGGTCACGCCGGTACGCAGCCCGTTGACATGGGTGCCGCCCTGCGCGGTCGGGATCAGGTTGACGTAGCTTTCCTGCACCAGCTCGCCCTCGGGCAACCAGGCCATGGCCCAGTCGGCGGCCTCGTGTTCGCGCGCCAGGCTGCCGAGAAACAGCTCGGCCGGCAGCACGGTCTGGTCGGTCAGCAGCCCGCGCAGGTAGTCGCGCAGTCCGTTCTCGTAGAACCACTCATGGCGTTCGCCGCTGGACTCCTCGTACAGCCGCACGGTCAGTCCCGGACAGAGCACGGCCTTGGCCCGCAGCAGATGGCGCAGGGGCTTGAGGGCAAACTTCGGCGAGTCGAAGTACTTGCCGTCGGCCCAGAAGCGCAGTCGGGTGCCGGTGTTGCGTTTGCCGACCGTGCCTACCGCCTCGAGCGTCGTGACCGGGTCGCCGTTCTGGAATTCCTGGCGGAATTCCTGGCCGTCGCGCTTGATGAAGACTTCAACCTTCTTCGACAGCGCGTTGACCACGCTGACGCCGACGCCATGCAGGCCGCCCGAGAACGTGTAGTTCTTGCCGCTGAACTTGCCGCCGGCATGCAGGCGGGTGAGGATGAGCTCAACGCCCGGAATGCCTTCTTCCGGATGCACATCGACCGGCATGCCGCGGCCGTCGTCGCTCACCTCGCAGCTGCCGTCGGCATGCAGCGTGACCTCGAGCGTTTTCGCGTGGCCGGCCAGCGCTTCGTCCACCGCATTGTCGATCACTTCCTGGGCCAGGTGGTTCGGCCGGGTGGTGTCGGTATACATGCCGGGGCGGCGCTTGACCGGATCCAGCCCGGAGAGGACCTCGATGTCGGCGGCGTTGTAGCGATTGCTCATGTTTCGGACTGCATTCAGGCGCTCGAAGGGCGCAGAGCATGGGGATTTTCGCCGCCGAGTTCCAGCCCTCGACCCTCGCGGGCCCGGTCGACGGGTCTGATCAGCGGCCGGAAGGCGGCGCTTCCGGTAGAATACGGCTTTCCCGCAGCGCCTCTTCTCATGACTCCCCTGATTTTCGTCACCGGCGGCGTGGTGTCCTCGCTTGGCAAGGGCATCGCCTCGGCTTCGCTTGCGGCCATCCTCGAAGCGCGCGGCCTGCGCGTGGCGATGATGAAGCTCGACCCCTACATCAACGTCGACCCGGGCACCATGAGCCCGTTCCAGCACGGTGAGGTCTACGTCACCGACGACGGCGCCGAGACCGATCTCGACCTTGGTCACTACGAGCGTTTCGTACGGGTGCACCTCACCCGCAAGCACTCGATCACCACCGGCCGCATCTACGAGAACGTGATCCGTCGCGAACGTCGGGGCGACTATCTCGGCGCAACCGTGCAGGTGATTCCGCACATCACCGACGAGATCAAGCGCTGCATCGACGAGGCCACGGAAGGATTCGACATCGGTCTGGTCGAGATCGGCGGTACCGTCGGCGACATCGAATCGCTGCCCTTTCTCGAGGCCATCCGCCAGATTCGCACCGAGCGCGGGTCGAGCAAGGTGGTCTTCATGCACCTCACCCTGGTGCCCTGGATTGCCGCAGCAGGCGAGCTGAAGACCAAGCCGACCCAGCACTCGGTCAAGGAGCTGCGGTCGATCGGTATCCAGCCCGATGTGCTGCTGTGTCGCTCCGAACAGCCGCTGCCGGATTCCGAGCGGCGCAAGATCGCGTTGTTCACCAACGTGCCGGAGAACGCCGTCATCTCGGCGGTCGACCTCGACAACATCTACAAGATCCCGCTGTGGCTGCACCAGCAGAAGCTCGACCAGATCGTGGTCGAGGCGCTGCGTCTGGAGGTCGCGCACGAAGCCGACCTGTCCGAATGGCGCGCCGTCGTCGACGCGATGGAGCATCCTGTCGACGAGGTGACGATCGCAGTGGTCGGCAAGTACGTCGACCATGCCGACGCGTACAAGTCGCTGGCCGAGGCGCTCAAGCACGGCGGCCTGCGCCAGCGCTCGCGGGTCAAGCTGAAATGGCTGGAGTCGGAGCAGATCGAGCGCGACGGCACACGTCTGCTGGCCGGCGTCGACGGCATTCTGGTGCCGGGCGGCTTCGGCGACCGCGGGTTCGAAGGCAAGGTGGCCACGTCGCAGTTTGCCCGCGAACACGGCGTGCCCTACTTCGGCATCTGCTACGGCATGCAGGCCGCGGTGGTTGATTTTGCCCGCCATGTCGCCGGTCTGGAGGGTGCCAACAGCACCGAGAACGACCGCGATTGCGCCCACCCGGTGATCGGCCTGATCACCGAATGGCGCACCTCGGGTGGCGACGTCGAGCGTCGCAACGAAGAGAGCGACCTCGGCGGCACCATGCGCCTCGGCCTGCAGGAATGCCGGCTCAAGCCGGGCACGAAAGCGCGCGCGATGTACGGCAAGGACGTGGTCGCCGAGCGTCACCGCCACCGCTACGAGTTCAACAACCGCTATCGCACCCAGCTCGAAGACGCTGGCCTGGTGATTGCCGCGAAGTCGATGGACGACCTGCTGGTCGAGATGATCGAGCTGCCCAGTCATCCGTGGTTCGTCGCCTGCCAGGCGCACCCCGAATTCCTCTCCACTCCGCGCGACGGGCATCCGTTGTTCATCGGCTTCGTCCGCGCCGCGCGCGAGCACAAGGCTGGTGGCAAACTGCTCAAGGAGGCCAGCGCGTGAGTGCTGTCGACGGCGCGGGGAAGTGGAGAATCCAGCAACTACTTTCCGCCGATGACGCGAATAGCGCGAAGTGCACGTCGCGGGCCAGTCGCACGAAGCACGTGAGCACTCCGCTCAGTCAGCCTTTCGCGCCCATGGCGTCATTCGCGAACAGACGGATGCTGTTCGCTCCTCGCCGTGGGTTCGTCGAGCTGCACCAGGTTGACCGGGAGGCCTGCGCATGAACCTCTGCGGATTCGAAGTCGGGCTCGACCGGCCGTTCTTCCTGATCGCCGGTCCTTGCGTGATCGAGTCGATGCAGCTGCAGATCGACACCGCCGGTCAGCTCAAGGAGATCACCGGCGCGCTCGGCGTGCCGTTTATTTTCAAGTCGAGCTTCGACAAGGCGAACCGCACCTCGGGCACGAGCTTTCGCGGGCCGGGCCTGGAAGAGGGTCTCAAGGTGCTCGACGCAGTGAAACGTCAGGTTGGGGTGCCGGTGCTCACCGACGTGCACGAGTACACGCCGATGGGCGAGGTGGCCGCCGTCGTCGACGTGCTGCAGACGCCGGCCTTCCTTTGCCGGCAGACCGACTTCATCCAGAACGTGGCGCGCACCGGCAAGCCGGTGAACATCAAGAAGGGACAGTTCCTCAGCCCCTGGGAAATGAAACACGTCGCCGCCAAGGCGAAGGCGACCGGCAACGCCGGCGTGATGGTGTGCGAGCGCGGCGCGAGCTTTGGCTACAACAATCTTGTCTCGGACATGCGCTCGCTGGCGGTGATGCGCGACACCGGTTGTCCGGTGGTATTCGACGCCACGCACTCGGTGCAGCTGCCCGGCGGCGCCGACGGCAAGTCGGGTGGACAGCGCGAATTCGTGCCCGTACTGGCGCGCGCTGCCGTCGCCGCGGGCGTCTCCGGCCTGTTCATGGAAACCCACCCCGATCCGGACAAGGCGCTCTCCGACGGGCCCAACGCCTGGCCGCTGCCGAGAATGCGGGCGCTGCTCGAGACCCTGGTCGAACTCGACCGGGCGGTAAAGCGTGCCGGCTTTCTGGAGCAGGCGGGCTGACATGACGCTCGCGAAGACGAGCCCGGACCTTTGCTCGGACGCCGCACGTCGCTGCGCCGAGCCAGAGCGCCCGTCCGCGAAGCACGCAAGAAGCCGGTCAGGATCCGGTGCCGGCTGCGTCAGAGGCATCCAGTCTCGGGCGCCTCAATGGGCGAATGGTTCCGTCATCTCGCCGATGCATCGCGTTCTTCGCGGACTTTCGCGGACCAGCAGCCCTTCCTGACGCCCGATCGTCGCCCATCCGTATCCCCTCGAGACCATCATCCAAGACATGACCACGATCACTGCAGTCCACGCCCGGGAAATCCTCGACTCGCGCGGCAATCCGACTCTCGAAGCCGAAGTCAGCTTGAGCTCCGGCCACACCGGCCGCGCGGCCGTCCCCTCTGGGGCCTCGACCGGCACCAAGGAGGCCGTCGAACTGCGTGACGGCGACAAGACCCGCTATCTGGGCAAGGGCGTCACCCGCGCAGTAGGCCACGTCAACGGCGTGATCGCGGATGCGCTGAAGGGCTTTGACGCGGCCGATCAGTCCGGCCTCGATGCGCGCATGATCGAACTCGATGGCACCGACAACAAAGGTCGTCTGGGCGCCAATGCGCTGCTCGGCGTATCGCTGGCGAATGCGCATGCGGTCGCTGCATCCCGTGGCATGCCCTTGTGGCGGCATCTGGCCGGCGATCGCGCGGTGTCCCTGCCGGTGCCGATGATGAACATCATCAACGGCGGCGCGCATGCCGACAACAACGTCGACCTGCAGGAGTTCATGATCCTTCCGCTCGGCCTGCCGAGTTTTTCCGAGGCGCTGCGCGCCGGCACCGAGGTGTTCCACGCGCTGAAGTCGGTGCTGAAGTCGCGTGGCCTGTCGACCGCGGTCGGCGACGAAGGCGGATTTGCCCCTGATCTGCGCTCGAACGAGGAAGCGCTGGAGACCATTCTCGAAGCCATCGGCAAGGCCGGCTACAAGGCCGGTGAGGACATCGCGCTGGGCCTGGACGTCGCCAGCTCCGAGTTCTTCGAGTCCGGCAAGTACAACCTGGTCGGCGAGGGCAAGCGACTGAGCTCGGACCAGTTCGTCGATTTTCTCGCAGACTGGTGCCGACGCTATCCGATCATCACGATCGAAGACGGCATGGCCGAGCACGACTGGGACGGATGGAAGGCGCTTACCGACGCGCTGGGTCAGCGTATCCAGCTGGTCGGCGACGACTTGTTCGTCACCAACCCGAAGATCTTCCAGGAAGGCATCGACAAGGGCATCGCCAACGCCATCCTGATCAAGGTCAACCAGATCGGCACCCTGAGCGAGACGCTGCAGGCGATCGCCATGGCCGATGCGGCGAGCTATGCGGCAGTGGTGTCGCATCGTTCGGGCGAGACCGAAGACACCACCATCGCCGACATCGCGGTGGCGACCACGGCGACCCAGATCAAGACCGGCTCGCTGTGCCGCAGCGACCGGGTGGCGAAGTACAACCAGCTGCTGCGCATCGAGGAAGCCCTGGGTGACGCCGCGCGCTATGCCGGCGCGTCGGCGTTCAAGAACGCCGGCTGACGGATCTGCGTGTTCAGGATCCTGCTGCTTCTGCTGCTGCTCCTTCTGGCCGGGCTGCAGTACAAGTTGTGGTGGGGCGATGGCGGGCGCGCCGAAGTCGATGCCCTGCGCACGACCGTCGCGCGGCAGGACAAGGAGAACGCGGGATTGAGACGACGCAACGACGACCTGGCCGCCGAGGTCGCCGACCTCAAGGGCGGCACCGCGGCGGTGGAAGAGCGTGCGCGAAGTGAGCTGGGGATGATCAAGCCGGGCGAGACCTACTACCGCGTGGTCGAGACCAAGCCGCCGGCGGAGGCGAGACCGCAGGCAGACGAAGAAGGCACAGCCGACGCTGGAGGAGCGCGATGATCTGGGCCGTGGTGCCGGCGGCCGGACGTGGCAGCCGCTTCGGCGGAGACCTGCCGAAGCAGTACGCGCCCCTGTACGGCCGCACTGTGCTGCATCACACGCTGCTTGCCCTGGCGCGCCATCGCAGCGTGGAAGGCATCATGGTTGCGCTGGCGCCGGGCGACCCGCACTGGCCGGGGTTCCGCGAGCTGGCGGGCAAGCCGGTGCTGCAGTGCGACGGCGGGCGTGAGCGCGCCGATTCGGTGCTGGCCGCGCTGCAGGCGCTGCCGAAGTCCGTGCGCGAACGCGACTGGGTGCTGGTGCATGACGCGGCACGCCCCTGCCTCGTGCAGGAAGACCTCGAACGCTTGCTCGAACACGGTGCCGCACACGGCGTCGGTGCGCTGCTGGCGGCGCCCGCGCGTGACACCATCAAGCGGGTCGACGAGAACGGAGAGGTGCTGCGCACCGAGCCGCGCGACGCCATGTGGCGCGCGTTCACCCCGCAGATGTTCCGGCGGGCCACGCTGACCCGGGCGCTGGAGTCAGCGCGCGCAGGCGGATTGAGCGTGACCGACGAAGCCAGCGCCGTGGAGCGTCTGGGCCTGTTTCCGATGGTGGTCGAGGGGTCGGAAGACAACCTGAAGATCACCACGTCCGGCGATCTGGCGCTGGCCGAGTCGATCCTCGGGCGCTTGGCGAGGTCATCGGCGTGACGGCGCGGGTCGGTATCGGCTACGACGTGCACGCGTTCACCGAGGGCGATCATGTAGTGCTCGGCGGTGTGCGCATCGCACACGACAAGGGGTTGCTCGCCCATTCCGATGGCGACGTGCTGATCCACGCAGTCTGCGATGCCCTGCTGGGCGCGCTGGCCCTGGGGGATATCGGCCGTCATTTTCCGCCGGGTGACGCCACCTGGCGCGGCGCCGACAGCCGGCTGATGCTGCGGGCCGTACAGGCGATGCTGCAGGAGCGCGGCTGGCGCGTGCACAACGTCGATGCCGTCGTTGTGTGCGAGCGGCCCAAGCTCGCGCCGCACGTCGACGCCATGCGAAAGTTGATGGCCGAGGACCTCCGGGTGGACATCGCAGCCGTATCGGTGAAGGCGACCACATCCGAGCGGCTCGGCTTCACCGGACGTGAAGAAGGGATGGCGGCGCAAGCGGTCGTGGCCGTGGTGCCGCGTTGACTTCCGAGCTGCCGCGTCCCTGGCCGGCGCTGTGGGAGTCCGCGCTGATCAAGGCCTGTCCCGAGGATTTCCGCGTCGACGAGCAACTCGGGTTCGAACCTGAGGGCGAGGGCGAACACCTGTGGCTGCACGTCGAGAAGCGCGGAGCGAATACAGCCTGGGTGGCCACCGAACTGGCGCGCTGGGCTGGCGTGACCGAACGCGACGTCGGATACGCCGGGCTCAAGGACCGCCATGCGGTGACGACGCAGTGGTTTTCGCTGCACCTGCCGGGAAAGGAAGCGCCCGAGGCGCCACCACAGAGCGAAGAGTTCAAGGTGCTGAGTGCCGTCCGCCATCGGCGCAAGCTGCAGCGCGGCGCGCTGTCGGGCAATCGCTTCGATATCGTGGTGCGTGACATCCAAGGACTGCCCGCTGGTGGCGAGGAACGGGTGGCCCAGCTGCTCGCCCAGCGCGGCGTGCCGAACTACTTCGGTCAGCAGCGCTTCGGCATCGATGGGGGAAACCTGGACGCCGCGCGGCGGATGTTCGCCGGCCGGCGGGTCTCGCGGGAGAAGCGCAGCATCCTGCTGTCCGCGGCACGCTCTGACGTGTTCAATCGCATTCTGGCCGCACGCGTGGCGGCGGGGTGCTGGGAGTCGCCGGTCGAAGGTGAGGTGTTCATGCTCGCCGGCAGCGCGAGCGTATTCGGACCCGAGCCGATCAGCGACGAACTGCTGGCCCGCGCGGCGCGCGGCGATGTGCATCCCACGGGCGCGTTGTGGGGGCAGGGCACGCTGCGTTCCGAGTCGGCGGCGCGGGTCTTCGATCTCGGCCCCGAACAGAACTGTTCCGATCTGTTGCGTGGTCTGGAAGCGGCCGGATTGCGCCAGGAACGCCGTAGCTTGCGGCTGAGCGTGGCGAGCCTGAGCGTCGCTCGCTCTGGCGCGGCGGAGATTCGCCTCGCCTTCACCTTGCCGGCCGGTGCGTATGCCACGACGGTGCTGGACGCCCTCGGTCCGTGCCTGGATGGGGGCCGAGGCCGGTCCTAGCCTGAATTTTCACGAAACAGGCGTGACCTCGGCCACGAGTCGAAGCGGCGATGAGGCGTAGTCTCGGCATTGCAGGCACGCTGCACGATGCCTGCGGCACACCGAATCGACGGAGGTCTCATGAAAACGCTCCTTCGCATGGCATGCGTGGCATCCCTGATTCTGCTGGCGGCAGGTTGCGCGAGCAGCGGCTCGTCCTATGCGGCGACCAAGGTCAGCCCTTTCTCGGTCGATCAAACCTATATGGGGCAGGTCGAGGCCATCGCACGCAGGCGCGGCGTCGACGTGCACTGGGTCAATCCACCGCGGGTTGGCCAAGACGAAGTCGCCAAGCGCTGAGACTGCGGTGCGCCCCCGGCGCACCGGCATCCGAGCTTGCGGTGGCTGGCAACGAGGCTGTCGAGTCTCGCGGGCGGGCATTGGGTAGATCGACGCCAGTCGACGCCACGTGGGGCACCGACTGTGCTCGCCGGGTCTACGCGGCGCGTATCGATGACCGGCATGCCTGGTGGGCTAGGCGACGAATCGGGCGCGATGCGCTCAGCCGCCCCTGTCTGACTTGAGCAGCACCAGCAGCGCGCCGGTGCCGCCTTGGTTGGTGGGGGCAGATGCGAAAGCCAGCACGTCTGCACGCTGCATCAGGTGCGCTTCCACGCGTGGACGCAGTACGGATTCGCCGCCTTGGCTACGCGTGCCCTTGCCGTGGATCAGCCGCACGCAGCGGAGGTCGGCGGCGCGCGCTTCGGCGAGAAATCGCCGGGTGGCCGCCAGCGCCTGTTCGGCGCCGAGCCAGTGCAGGTCGAATTCGTCCTGCACCGCGAACAGGCCCTTGGCCAATCGTTTCAGCGTGCGGGCGGGCACTTCGTCACGACGATAGCGACTGCTCTCTCCAGGCTCGGCGAGCGAAAAAGGCGCGTGCTGCGCGGTGCGCACCGCTTCGCGTTCGTCCTGCTCCAGCGACCGCGCGCGGGCATCCGGACGCGGCCGCTTCGGCGCCTCCTCGGCATGGATGCGACGCACCGGCCCCACTGCAGCATGCAGCAGGGCCGGATCGTCGTCATCCCAGGCGTCCAGCGGGTCGTGCGGGTCGTGCATGACGCCAGTTCCGCGCTGGGCTACCAGCCCATGTGGTGGCCACCGTTGATGTCGAGGTTCGAGCCGGTGATCCAGGCGGCCTCGTCGGCGACCAGAAAGCCCACGGCGTAGGCGATTTCCTCCGGCGTGCCGAGGCGGCCGGTGGGAATGTCGGCAACGATCTTGGCACGCACTTCCTCGGGAACGGCCATCACCATGTCGGTGGCCACGTACCCCGGCGAAACGGTGTTCACGGTGATGCCGAGCTTGGCGTTCTCACGCGCCAGCGAGATGGTGAACCCGTGCATGCCGGCCTTCGCAGCCGCGTAGTTGGCCTGGCCGTACTGGCCCTTCAGTCCGTTGATCGAACTGATCTGCACGATGCGGCCCCACTTGCGATCGCGCATGCCGTCGATGACCGGACGGGTCACGTTGAAGCAGGAGTTGAGGTTGGTATTGATCACGTCGTTCCACTGCTCGGGCTTCATTCGGTGGAACGTGCCGTCGCGGGTGATGCCGGCGTTGTTGATCAGGACATCGACCGGGCCGAGTGCCTGTTCGACCGCAGCCACCATCGCGGCTGCCGACTCAGGTGAGCCGACGTCGCCCGGAACGATCGTGATGTCGAAACCGGCGGCCTTCTGCGCGTCCTGCCACGCCTTGGCGCGGCCCTCGTCGCGATAGTTCGTCGCCACCTTGTGCCCCATCTGGGCGAGTCGTCGGCAGATCGCCGTGCCGATGCCCCCTGTGCCGCCCGTCACCAGGGCCACGCGTGCCTTGCTCATGCTCCCTCCTCCGTGGTTCCGCCCGCTAACGGGGCGTTGCGCCGAGTGTACACGCCGCCGATGCCCGGGCCGGGTCAGCGGCGTTCGATCAGCGAAGATTCCGCATGCGTGCGCAGTGCGCACTGCAGAAAGTCGCCGACGGTCGCAGCGTGGCGGACCGCTTCTGCGTGCCCGCCCAGGTCGAGCCACGCATGCTGCAGTGCGGCAAGCGGCTGCGCGGGGTCGAGCGCGTCCGCGCCCTCGGACTTGCTCAGCTTCGCGCCGTGCCCGTCGCGCACCAGATCGAGGTGCAGATAGCGTGGCGTCGGCAAGCCGAGCGCGCGCTGCAGGGCGATTTGCCGCGGCGTGGAGTCGAGCAGGTCCGCACCGCGGACGACGTGGGAAATCGATTGCGCGGCGTCATCGACCACCACGGCCAGCTGGTAGGCGAACAGCCCGTCGTTGCGCCGAATCACGAAGTCGCCGCAGAGGTCTGCGAGCGACCACCGCTGTGCGCCGAGACGTCGATCGGCGAACTCGATCGGCGACTCCCCGGCACGCAATCGCCAGGCGTGCTGCCTGGGGTCCGCCGCGCGCACGCAACGGGGATGCCTGCCGTGGTACAGGGCCAGGTCGGTGCGCGAGCAGCTGCAGGCGAAGGCGAGTCCCTGGTCGACCAGCTGGTCGAGCGCGCGCTGGTAGGCGTCATCGCGCTCGCTCTGTCGAAGCACCGGCTCGTCGCTCAGCATGCCCATGGCGGCGAGCATCTGCAGCTGCGACTCGGCCGCGCCGGCCACGGTGCGCGGACGATCCACGTCTTCGATACGAATCAGCCACGAGCCGCCGTGCGCGCGTGCGTCCAGCCAGCTTCCCAGCGCGGCGCAGGCCGAGCCGCGATGCAGCGGGCCGGTGGGGGAGGGGGCGAAGCGACCGCGATAGCCCATCGCGTGGCCCGACTATTCGGCGATGCGTTGTTCGACCCAGAGGGTCATGCCGATGACTGCGGCGGGAACAAGCAGCAGGTTGAACACCGGCAGCAGGAGTGCGCCGCTCGCAGCGAGGCCGAACGCCAGCGCCGAGCCGCGGTGCTGGCGAAGCACGGCCAACTGGCCGGAGAAGTTCACGCCGCGAATCGCAAACGCGTGCGCCGAGGTCTCGATCACCAGGAACCACGCCGAGACCAGCAGGGCGAGCGGCGCGGCCGCCACCTGCACGAAGGGAATCCAGCCGATGACCAGCACGCCAAGCAGGCACACGATCAGATAGGCCCAGCGCCTGAGTTCCTGCCGGGCGAAGGCCAACCAGCCGACGGCGTGGGGTTGCTCCAGTGCTGCAAAGCCGCGCTCATTGCGGGTGGCGACGGCCAAGCGGTCGAGGAAAGGGCCGAGCAGCAGGTTGGCCAGCGCGGCAAATCCGACCATGAACAGCCAGAGCAGGGCGAGGATCGCCACCGGCAGCAGCAGCCAGGTCAGCCAGCCCCACGATGCAGGCAGCCAGGCTGCCACCGCCCAGTCGACCGTGAACCAGCACAGCGCCAGGGCCACGGCGATCAGGAGAACATTGCCCAGCAGCGGCCCGATCACGAACGGCCGCAGGGAGCCCCTCGACAGCAGCCGATAGCCTTCGATCAGGCAGCCCGGGCCGGAAAGTACGCTTTGCAAGGAGGTCTGCATAGCTACAACCGCCCGGCCTCAGCCAAAGTCGTAGTTCATCTCCGGGCCCGCCGGGGCGAGGAAGTTGCCCTGCACGTAGTTGACCGAACTGGTGAACAGCACGGTCATCGACGCGGCATCCTGGACGAACTCGGCGATACTCTTGCGCCCGGCCGAAGTGATCTTGTCGGCCATTTCGCGCACCTTCTTCTGGCTCTCGGCGTTCTTCGCCAGATCGACCATGAACGAGCGGTCCAGGCGCAGGTACGAGGCAGGCACGTGTTCGAGCACGTGGAACGAATGATTCGACGCGCCGAAGTGTTCGAGACTGAGCGTGACCCCAGCCTGCGACAGGCCCGCGCAGAATTGCTGCGCACGCTTGAGGTTGGTGAAGACCTTCGATTCGGGAATCTCGAGCACCAGGTTCTTGCCGTCGACGCCGAGCTTCTTGACCATCGCCGACACCATGGCCGGCAGCTTCTCGTCGAGCAGGGTCTCGGTGGTGATGTTCACGAACAGGGTGGTTTCGTGTCCCTTGGCCTGGCGCTCGGCGATCAGCGCGAGTGCCTTGCCGATCACCCAGCGATCGAGCCGGATGTTCAGGCCGTGTTCTTCGAGATCGGGCAGGAACACACCCGGTGGCACCATCTCGCCGTCGTCACCGCGCAGTCGCAGCAGCGCCTCGTAGCACTGCGTGCCTTCGCCGTGCAGCGAAATGATCGGCTGGAAGTAGAGCACCAGGGTGTTGTTGGTGATCGCGTCCTCGACCGCCTTGACGCGGGCGCGGATACGTTCTTCCTCGGCGCGGTCGCGCGCCGAGGGGTCGTACAGCTCGACTTTGTTGCCGCCGGAGGACACCAGGTTCTGCAGCATCGCGCTTGCGCGACCGAGAATCTGCGTGGCCTCGGCATTGCGGTCGGTGACCTGCACCGCGCTCACCGAGACCGTCACCGTGAGTGACTTCGCGGCGAACTCGAGCAACTTTCCGGAGAATGCGTCGCGCACCGCCTCGGCCTTGGCGGTCGTCGACGAATGGTCGCTGTCGCGCAGGACCGCCGAGAACGTGTGCTCGCCGAACCGCGACAGCAGGTCATCGTCGCCGAGCACCTTGCGAAGACGCGTCGAGGTGGCCTCGAGCAGATCGTCGGTGTGACCGATGCCCACGTCCGACAGCAGCTTGTCGTAATTGTCGACCTCGATGAGGATCACCGAGCAGGCGCCGCGCCCTTCGGAAACCTCCAGCGCCAGCTTCTCGACGTCAGACAGGAAGAACTGCCGGTTGTACAGCCCGGTGGTCTGGTCGCGCTGGCGCAGCGAGTCAAGCTCGAGCGCCACCTCGGCGCTGAGCTCGCGGCGGCGGAAGATGATCTGCAGGCAGGGTTCGCCCTCGTAGCTCGCCTGGGCGAACTCCATGGTCGCCTCGAACTCGCTGCCGTCGCTGCGCACGGCGTCGAGCTGCATCATCTCGGGCGGTGGTTCGCCCTTGCTCAGCCGCTTGAGCAGATCCTTGAACTCGGCGGCGTCGGATGGGGCGATCAGGTCGAGCACCGACAGCCCCTCGACGTCTTCGAAGCTCTCGAAGCCGAACATCTCGAGGTAGGCCTGGTTGGCGCGGATGTGCATGCCTTCATGCACGTACGAAATCGGGTCGCGCGACGACTCGATCAGCGCGTCGCAGCGTTTCTCGGTTTCCTTGAGCGCCTGCTTCAGACGCCCCACCGCGCGGCGGTTCTGCAGCGCCGTGTAGGCGGCGGTGATGACGAAATGCAGCATCTCCGGCTCGTCACGCGGCGCCAGATGCGGCGAGCCCGCCGAAAAGGCCTGCAGGATCGCGGTTTCCGTGAGCTCGCTGAGCACGGCCACGATCGGCACGTCGCGTCCGCTGTTGCGAATGAGCTTGCTGGCCTGGCCGAGCGCCACCGCCTTGTTCTCGGCGCCGATCACGGCCACGTCGAACGCGTCTTTCTTCAGCGCCTCGATGAGCTCGGCTTCGTTCTTCGCCTGCACCGGACGCACGGCGACCCCGGCGTTGCGCAGAGCACTGATGACACGTTCGGCGTCTTCCTGTCGATCTTCGATCGTCAGGAGGCGGATGACGGATTCCTTTGGTGACATGGACCGCGGATGAGTCGAAGTCGGGCAAGTCTCACACGATTGGCAGTCGCCGCCAAGACTACCTTTGTCCGTGTGCCGGATCCCAGATCGGTGTTTTCGACGGCTCGCCCTCGATTTCGCGCACGAGCCGGGGCAGAAGATAGCCGGGAAGCGCGGCGCGGGCCGCCTCATGCAGCGCGATGGCGGCGTCGCGCTCGACCTCGAAGTGGGCGGCGCCGGCGACCCGATCCAGCAGATGCAGGTAATACGGCAGCACGCCGGCGTCGCCGAGCGCCTGCGAGAGCTCGACCAGGGCCTCGACCGAATCATTCACCCCGGCCAGCAGCACCGACTGGTTGAGCAGCCACACTCCGGTCTGCCGCAGGCGGGCGCAGGCGTCGACCAGTGCGGGGTCGAACTCGCGGGCGTGGTTGACGTGCAGCACGACCGTGACCCGCCACGGCAACGCGCGCAACCACGCTTCCAGGGCGTCGTCGACGCGCTCCGGGATCACCACCGGCAAGCGCGTGTGGATGCGCAGGCGGCGGATCTGCGGCAGCGCGCGCAGCTGATCGGTGAGCGCGGCGAGCTTGGCTGTCGACAGCGACAGCGGGTCGCCCCCGCTCAGGATGACCTCGTCGACGTCGGGGTGCTGCTGCAGGTAGTCGAGCGCGCCACGCCAGTTGGCGGCGGCCGCAATGTCGTCGGAGTAGGCGAAATGCCTGCGAAAGCAGTAGCGGCAGTGGACGGCGCAGCTGCCGGTGGCCAGCAGCAGGACCCGGCCTCGGTACTTGTGCAGCACGCCCAGTGCGCCGCGCGCCGCCACATCGCCAACCGGGTCGGCGATGAATCCTGGCTGCGGCCGGAATTCCTCATCCAGTGGCAAGACCTGGCGCAGCAGCGGGTCGTCGGCATCCCCGCGGCGCATGCGCGCGACGAATCCACGCGGCACGCGAAGCGGAAAGGTGTGATCGCTTCCGGGCAGGCGTGCGGCGAGGTGGGCGAGGTCGAGGTGGCGCAGCAGAACCAGCGGGTCGTCGATGGCGTCACGAAACGCCCGGCGCCAGTCCTCAGGCTGGGCGGGGCGCACGGGGCAAGGTATCATTGCGGGCTTTTCCGGGCGGCCTGCCGCAGGCGCCTCCATTCCCCACAGTGTAGCGGGCAACCGTTCAGACCGGCCCGGCTGGCACGCAAGATTCCAGGAGTGACCGCATGGCCAGCTATGGCATGAACGACGTGAAGAACGGGATGAAGATCCTCGTGGATGGTTCGCCCTGCGTCATCGTCGACACCGACTACATCAAGCCGGGCAAGGGTCAGGCGTTCACCCGCGTCAAGTACCGCAACATCAAGACCGGCCGGGTGGTCGAGCTGACCATGAAGTCGACCGACACGGTCGACGCCGCCGATGTCGTCGATACCGACATGCAGTACCTCTACACCGACGGCGAGTTCTGGCATTTCATGCAGCCCGACACCTTCGAGCAGCACACCGCCGACAAGAATGCGGTGGCGGACGCGGCGCAATGGATCAAGGGCGAAGAAACCTGCGTGGTGACGCTGTTCAACGGCACCCCGCTGTCCGTGACGCCGCCGAACTTCGTCGAACTGCAGATCGTCGAGACCGACCCGGGTGTGCGCGGCGACACCTCCGGTGGTGGCGGCAAGCCGGCCAAGCTCGAGACCGGCGCGGTGGTGCGCGTACCGCTGTTCGTGGGTCAGGAAGAAGTGATCCGGGTCGACACCCGTACCGGCGAATACGTCTCGCGGGTGAAGTGAGGGCGCAGCCGGGCATTGCGACCCGAGGCCGAGGCACGGTGTCCTGGTCTCGAAAGCGGGGTGGCACTTGCTCCCGGTCCGTGGTCGCCATGCACGTCGTGGGCCGAGACGTGGTCGAGTCGGCATACGGGCGGCCCGGGCTTCAGGCATCCGATGGCCCGTGCGCTGAGGCTGGCGCGCCGATGACGGTTCGAGTACGTAGTCTGTCAGGTGGTCCGCTTCGCCACGCGGCCCGGGAGCTCCGACGTTGACGACATCCACATCCCGCACCCCGAATTCTGGCGCCCGCTCGCCCGATCTGATCATCGAGGCCGGATGGGTGATCCCGGTGCAGCCGCACGGCGTGGTGTGGCGTGATCATGCGGTGGCCGTCGCGGCAGACCGGATCGTCGCCGTCGCCACGCGCAGCGAACTGGTCGAGCGCTACCCCGACGTGCCGCGACTGCAGCGCCCGGACGGCATACTCCTGCCCGGCCTGATCAACGCGCACACGCACAATCCGATGACGCTGATGCGCGGCGTGGCCGACGACTTGCCGCTGCACGTCTGGCTGTCCGAGCACATCTGGCCGACCGAAGCAGCGGTGATCAGCCCCGATTTCGTCGCCGATGGCGTCGAGCTGGCGATCGCGGAAATGCTGCGCGGCGGTACCACCTGTGCCAACGAGAACTACTTCTTTCCCGACGCCATCGCGGCCACGTACGCCCGGCACGGTTTTCGCGCCACGGTGGGCCTGCCGGTGATCGAGTTTCCGACCGCCTGGGCCCGCCACGCGGACGAGTATTTCGACAAGGGCCTGGAGGTGCGTGACCAGTATCTGGGCCACCCGCTGATCCGTACCAGCTTTGCCCCGCATGCGCCCTACACAGTCAGCGACGCAAGTTTCGAGCGCATCCGCATGCTGGCCGATCAGCTCGACCTGCCGGTGCATTGCCACGTCCACGAGACTGCGCAGGAAATCACTGACTCGATCCGCGATCACGGCGTGCGCCCGCTGGCCAGGTTGGACCGTCTCGGACTGGTCAACGCGCAGCTCATCGCCGTGCACATGACCCAGCTCACCGAGGCCGAGATCGCGCTGTGCGCGCAGCGTGGCGTCAGCGTGGCGCACTGCCCGGAATCGAACCTCAAGCTCGCGTCGGGTTTCTGTCCCATCGAATCACTGCGTCGTGCCGGGGTGAATCTGGCGCTCGGCACCGATGGCTGCGCGAGCAACAACGACCTGGACATGATCGGCGAGATGCGCACCGCGGCTCTGGTCGCCAAGGCGGTCGCGGGCGATGCGGCAGCCATGGACGCGCCCAGCGTGCTGCGCATGGCGACTCTGGGCGCAGCGCAAGCGCTCGGCATTGAGCAGCAGGTCGGTTCGATCGAGCTCGGCAAGCAGGCCGACCTGATCGTCATTCGTCAGGACGAGATCGAGGCGGTGCCCTGTTTCGAGGCGATTTCCCAAATCGTCTACAGCGGCCATCGCCGGCAGGTTCAGGACGTCTGGATCGCGGGTCAGCGCAAGCTCGAGGATGGTCGCCTGGTCGACATCGACACCGCGGCGCTGATCGCCAAGGCGCGCTCGTGGCAGGGCCGCATCGAAGCCTTGCCCAAGCGCGGAGCTTCGGGCGAGTGAGCGCGGCCAGCGCCAACGCAGACGCCACCGAGATCGGCAAGTTCGATCGACTGGCCGCGCGCTGGTGGGATCCCAAGGGCGAGTCCCGCCCGCTGCACGAACTGAACCCGGCGCGCCTGCAGTTCATTGCCGAGCGGCACCCCCTGCGCGGCGCGCGTGTGCTCGATCTCGGCTGCGGTGGGGGCATTCTCAGCGAGGCCCTGGCAGCAGAAGGCGCAGACGTGGTCGGGCTCGACCTCGCCGAGGAGCTGATCGAAGTCGCCCGCCTGCACGCGCTCGAATCCGGTGCCCGGGTCGACTATCGACACGGATACGTCGAGGCGCTGGTCGAGGCCGAGCCGGCATCCTTCGACGTCGTCTGCTGCATGGAAATGCTCGAACATGTGCCCGACCCGGCGGCGATGGTGGGTCACATCGCCCGCCTGCTCAAGCCGGGTGGCGCGGCGTTCCTGTCGACGCTGAATCGCACGCCGGCGGCGTTCGCCGCGGCCATCGTCGGCGCCGAGTACGTGCTGCGCCTGCTGCCGCGCGGCACCCATCAGTACGAACGCTTCATCCGGCCTTCTGAGCTTTCCGCCTGGCTGCGCGACGCCGACTGCAGCGTGCGCGAGATTCGCGGGCTGCACTACGTGCCTCCGCTCGGTCGTGCCTTTCTCGGTGGTTCGACATCGGTCAACTACCTGCTCTGGGCGCGACGCGGTCCGTGAGCGGGCCAGGCGATCGTCCCGCGGCGGTGCTGTTCGATCTGGATGGCACCCTGGCCGACACTGCCGCCGACCTGTGCGCTTCGGCCAATGCCATGCGCGACGAGCACGGTCTGCCGCCTATCCCCCTGGCGCAGTTTCGCCCCTGGGTGTCGCGTGGCGGCCGGGCGATGCTCGATCTCGCGTTTGCACATATGGATGACGAGGCGCGGGCGCAGCTGCTCGCGCCGTTCCTGGCGCGCTACGCCGAGTCGCCTTGCGTGCACACGCGCCTGTTTCCCGGCCTCGGTGCACTGCTCGACCGGTTCGAAGCGCTCGGCATGCGCTGGGGTATCGTCACCAACAAGCCGTTTCACCTTGCCGAACCGGTCGTGGCCGGGCTGGGACTCGCGGCGCGCTGTGGCGTGCTGATCGGTGGCGACAGCTTGCCGGCGAAGAAGCCCGATCCGATGCAGCTCAACGTGGCCTGCGCGCGTCTCGACGTCGCCGCGGCTTCCTGCATCTACGTCGGCGACGACCGTCGCGACGTCATGGCGGCACGCGCGGCCGGCATGACCTCCGTCGCGGTGCGCTGGGGCTACCTCGCACCGGACGATCCGATCGAATCCTGGGGCGCCGACCATCTCGTCGACTCGGCACAGTCGCTCGCAGCCGTGTGCGGCCTCTGAGTCCCGTGCGTGGATGCCGCAGCAGCCAGCATGATCGACAAGTGGCGGCAGCGACGTGCCGAGCTGCGCCTCGCCGACGTCTTCCTGCGCGGGCCGCAGGGCGAACTGGAGCTCGCCTGGACCTGCGTGCTGGCCGAATGGCATGAGTCCATGTTCGGTGCGCAGGATGCGCGCGTTCGGCTGACCAAGCTGGCGTGGTGGGGCCGCGACCTGGCCCAGGGCGTCGCCGCCCAGCATCCGCTCGGCCGCATCGTCGCCCGTGCCGGTGCCGAGCGCGGCCTCGACGCGGCGCGCTGGACGGCAGCGGTCGACGCCGCGAGCGTCCTGGCCATCCACGACGATGTGGACAGCGATGCGGCAGCTGGCTGCGCGCGCTGGCGCCCCCTGGCCGAGGCGGTCGCCGCGATCGAGCAGGGTCTGCTCGGTCAGCCGGTCGATGCCGAGACCGTCTCCGCGCAGTGGCGCACGGAAACCCTTCTCAGCCAGCTGCATGCGGCGAATGCGCCTCTCCTGCCGATGAACCTGCGCGCGCGATTCGGCGCGATCGAGCGGTGGCGCGAGGGACTGCCCGACGGCTGGCGGGCCCTGCATGCCGAATGGGGGCAACCCGAGCGCAGCCGCGGCGGCATGCTCCGGCACTTGCGTCACCGTCTGCAGCGAGACTTCTGGCGCAGGCTGTGCGCGGGTCGGCAGCCTGAACAGGCGGTTGCGCTGCGGCCCGTGGGACTGCTCTGGCACAGCTGGCAGGCTGCGCGCGCGGGTCGGGCGGAGTGAGCCCGTCGCGCCACGCCGATGGTCGTTGCAGCCCTGCACCGCTGCGTTGCGAAGGACGGGTTGCGATGGCGACCCGTCGTTCACATATGTAAAGCTAGCCTGCCCCGACACAGTCGCTGCGCCAAAGCGGCCGTGTTGTGCATGGTTTCGAGGAGTTTCCCGTGTCGCCCAAGTCTGCCGAAAACGTCGCCCGCCTCATGCCCGATGTGGCCAACGAAGCCCAGCCGGCGGTAGCCGGGCGCCTGCAGTGGGTCGGCATGGGCGACATCGAGGCGCCGGTCCGCGTGCCCGGGCCGCAGGGTGAGCTGACCAGCGTGGCGCGGGTCTCCGCGTTCGTGAACCTGCACCGTCCGGAAGTGCGTGGCATCCATATGTCGCGCCTGTACCTGCACGTCGATCGCATGCTGTCGGAAGAAGCGGTCAGCCCGTGCAGCCTGCGCCGGCTGCTGAAGGACTTCCTCGACTCGCACGCCGACCTGTCCGATCGCGCGCGCGTCAGTCTGCGATTCGAACAGATGTTGCGTCGGCCTGCGCTGGAGAGTGACCACAGCGGCTGGCGCGCGTATCCGATCGAGATCCATGCGGTGATGGATCGCGGCCAGTTCGCGCTCGAGCTGGGCGTGGAGGTGGTGTATTCCAGCACCTGCCCGTGCTCGGCGGCGCTGGCCCGACAGCTCATCCAGGAGCGCTTCCGTCTCGACTTCGCCGACGCCGAGGCACTCGATCCGGAACTCGTACTGCAATGGCTGGGCAGCGAACAGGGCATTTGCGCCACGCCGCACAGCCAGCGATCGACCGCGTCGGTGCGTGTGCGCCTGCTGCCGTCCTTCCAGAGTTTCCCTGTCGTCGACCTGATCGACCGCATCGAGGCCGCATTGGCGACGCCGGTGCAGACCGCGGTGAAACGCGAAGACGAGCAGGCCTTTGCGCGCCTCAACGGGCAGAACCTGATGTTCTGCGAGGACGCGGCGCGGCGGATGCAGGCCGCGCTGAACGACGACGAGCGCATCGCCGACTTCCAGGTGCGCGCGACCCACCACGAAAGCCTGCATCCGCACGATGCGGTGGCGGTGGCGTGCAAGGGCGTGCCTGGCGGCTACGGCGAGGATCCGCTGCAGGGCGTCTGACGCGGCATCGCGCATCCGGCCGGCACAGACGGCGCATCGGCGAATCCGCTCGCAGTGGCCCGACCCCGGGCCTCGATGCTCAGGCCGCCTTGCGGCGCGGTCGATAGCGGCGCAAGGCGCGAATGAGTTCGGCTTCGGCCTGCGCTGAGGCGGACTCGCCCGCGTACGCCCAGCGGTGAAACTGCTCGCACAGTCGACGTATGCCGTCGGCGTCGCCACGCAACGTGGCCATGCGCGCGCCGAACTGGCGGGGCGTTTCGTCGGCGCGTCGCGACGGATCGCGTCCGGCCACGCGCTGGGCAAATCGGGCGAACGCCTCCACCACAGGCCCGCGCGGGTCGCGCAGCGGCCGCAGCAGGAAGTACAGGGTCAAGCCGACCGCCAGCATGGCCATGACGCCGAGCACGGCGCCGATCTGCCGCCAGTCGGCGTACTCGAGTCCCAGGGGTCGCAGCAGGTCGCGCTGGCGGGCGGCATTGAAGCCGAGCAGGTAGTCGTTCCAGCCGCGTCGCAGCCAGTCGGCCGCATTGCCCAGTGGCCGCATCCACAGCGCGAAGTCGGAGGGCGGGTCGAGCGCGTCGGTGCCGCGCTCGATGCGTTCGGGAGAGACCGCACTGGTGGGGTCGACCCGCAGCCATCCCTGGCCATCTATCCACACCTCGGCCCAGGCATGGGCGTCGGACTGGCGCACGATGAGGTAGTTGCCGATCGGATTGACCACGCCGCCGAGGTAACCGGTGACCACGCGCGCGGGCAGCCCGGCCTCGCGCATCATCACCACGAACGCGGCGGCAAAGTGCTCGCAGTAGCCACGACGGGTCTCGAACAGGAAGGCATCGACGGTGTCGCGGCCGAGCAGGCCGGGTTCGAGGGTGTAGGTGAACTCGGCATGGAACAGCGCCAGCGCGCGTTCGATCAGTGCGGTTGGGCGCGCGTCTTCGCTCTGCCACTGCGCGATCAGCTCGTGCGTGCGCGGATTGAAGTCTTCCGGCAGACGGACGAACGCATCATGCAGGGTGCGCGGGAGGTCGATGTCGAAGCGCGCGCCGACGCGAGACTCGAAGCGCGTCCGCCGCAGCTTCGACTGCGGCTCGCGCACCAGCACGCTGCGTTCGCGATTGAGAAACGCATCCGACGGCGTGGTGCCCGGCAGGTCGAGCGCCAGCAGGTAGCGCCTGTCGGTGGGCTCCTGCTCGACCTCGTGCACGATCGTGCGGCCGCCGACTTCGGGTGAGGGATCGCCGCCGCGGCTCCAGTACGAACGGGTCCAGCGCCGGCCGTCGAAATCGGCCAGCACCGGGCCGCGGAAGTACAGCTCGTTCTGCGCCGGTACGCCGTCGGGAAAGCTCACCCGCAGCACCGGCGTGTCGTCGGCATACAGTGACGCGAAGTCGCCCGGTGACATCAGCTCCGACAGGCCGGTGCGCGCCTCGTTGCTGTTCGAGGGCAGCCCCCAGAGCGGGCTCGCCAATCGCGGAATGAGGACGAAGCCCAGCAGGGTCAGCGGCAGCGAATAGGCCACCACACGCCCCACGCCGCGCACGCGATCGCGCGCGTCCTCTCGCCAGTCGGGCGCGGACTCGCCCGGCGATTCGCATTCGGCCAGTCGGCCGAGTGCAGCGATGATGCAGGCGCCCGCCAGCAGCGAGAGCAGCAGGGTCAGCGGTCCCTGGTCCTGCAGGAAGGCCGACATCAGCGAGAACAGGGAGAAACTGGCCACGCTGCGTCCGTCGCGAATGGTCGCCAACTCGAACAGCTTGAGACCGAGCATCGAGGCGAGCAGCACCGAACCCGCGTCGCGCCCGAACGTGCGCGCGCCGAAGCCGATGCCGAACAGCCAGAACACAGTGAGGGCGGCCGCGCCGATCAGGGCCAGTCGCAGCAAGGTGGGCACGCGTCGCCCGGTCAGCGCCGCAGTGGCGCCGATGGCGAAGCACGCGGCGACCAGCATCTGGCTCGACGGCCGCAGCAACAGCACCAGCGGCAACAGCGACGTGGCTGCCGCCAGCACTGACCAGTACACCGCCGCGCGATCAAGCTTCATGCGCGGCGTCCTCCCGGCCGTGCAGGGCGAGCCGGCTCAGGCAGGCGTGCAGATGCGCGTCGCCGCGCGCCGGGCCGAGCACCGCGTCGGGCATCACCAGCGTGCTGCGCATGCCGCGATGTTCCGCCTCGAGCAGCCAGCTGGTCAGCCGCGAGATGCGCGGCTCGACGGCGAGGCCGTCCAACTCCGCCCAGCGCAGCACGACTTCCTGCCCGCGCGGCGTTTCGAACTCCTTGACCTGCAGCTGGCCGGACTGCGCGCTGCGCTTCCAGGCAATCGTGCGCAGGGCGTCGCCGCTGCGGTAGTCACGCAGGCCGTGGAAGGATTCGTCGGGTCCGCGGGTGCGCCGCGGTGCGCCGACGTCGCCCCGCAAGGGCAGGGGCGGCGCACTGCGTTCGGGCCGCGGGTAGACGATCACCCGTCGATCCGGATGCAGCCAGCTCCACACCACGAACATGCCGAAGGGTCGCCGCATCGACAGCGAGACGCGGCCGGCGCGCAGCCAGCCACGCTCGCGGGTCGGTACCGGCACTTCGACCATCCTCCCTGCCTCGGCGGGCAGGTCGAAATGGCGGACAGCGCCGTCGCGACGCAGGCACAGGCCGGCTCGACGGCGTGACTCCACAGCATCGAAGTGAAAGCGCATGGTCAGGACCTCGCCCGCGTGCACCGGCTGCGCATCGACATCGCGCAGACGCAGGCCGCGCAGGCCGAGAAAGCCCATCAGCAGCCCGGTGTGCGCGGTGGACGCGAGCATCAGGCCGAGGATCAGCGCCGGGTTGTTGTCGTAGTTCAGCGCGCCCACGCCGAGCACCACGAGCAGGCTGCCGAAGGCCACGCCATGCAGGGTGGGCAGTACGTAGATGCGGTGCCGGTTGAGCACCAGCGGCAGCGCTTCGGGCTGCTTGAGGCGGGTCAGCGCGGGCAGGCGCCGCTCGGCGACCGCGAGCAGCCGGGACCACAGGCCGGGCCGGACGGCGTCCACGTCAGGGCAGCGCCACGGCTCCGAGCATTTCCCGCGCGCGTTCCTCCGCACCGGGTCCATCGCCATCGACGACCAGACGATGGGCAGCGACCGGCGCGAACACCGCCTGCACCGTCTCGGGCGCCACGTGATCGTCGCCGCGCACCAGCGACAGCGCACGCGCGACGCCGAGCAGTGCCAGGCCCGCGCGTGGCGAGAGCCCGACCCGCACGCCGGGATGCTTGCGGCTCTGCTGGACCAGGCCGTGCACGTAGCCGATCAGGTGCGGGCTGGTGTGCACGTTGGCGGCAGCGCGTCGCAGCGAGAGCACCTCGTCGGTGCCCAACACCGGGATGCAGCGGGCGATCATCTCGTCACGACTCTCGCCGGAGAGCATCACGCGCTCGGCCTCGGCATCCGGATAGCCCAGCTCGACCCGGATCAGGAATCGGTCGAGCTGCGAGTCGGGGAGTGCGAAGGTGCCGGCAAGATCGGTGGGATTCTGCGTCGCGATCACGAAAAATGGTGCCGGCAGCCGATGGCAGGTGCCGTCGATGGTGACCTGCTGCTCTGCCATCGCTTCGAGCAGTGCGCTCTGCGTGCGCGGGGGCGCGCGATTGATTTCGTCGGCCAGCAGCAGCTGGGTGAACAACGGGCCCGGGTGGAAGCGGAAGGCGCGCTGGTCCTGTTCATAGACCGATACGCCGAGAATGTCCGACGGCAGCAGGTCGGCGGTGAACTGCATGCGCTGGAAGCTCAGCCCGAGGGTGGCCGCCATCGAGCGCGCCAGGGTGGTCTTGCCGAGTCCCGGCAGGTCCTCGATCAGCAGATGACCGCCGGCGAGCAGGCAGGCGAACGCGAGATCGACCTGGGTCGACTTGCCCAACACGAGGCCGTTGACCTGGCGGATCGCGTCGGCAAGGGCGTCACGCGTGGTCTCGGGTACGATCGCTTGTGCATTCATTGCGTTGAATTCCTCGGAACGATTGCTGTGCCGCTGATCTACGAGTGTAGAACCTATCTCCCCGGGCGGGGCGCGTCGCGCGTCGCGAGGCGTGGCGTGCTGCCGAAGCGAGGCCGGCGCGGATGTCGATGAACGTCGTGTCCGCCGCGCGGCCGGGAGCGCGTCCGGCGCCGCCATCGTGTCGATCCATCCGGTCGTGGTGGGCTCGCTGGATGCGGGGGGCGTCATGCGGGTGAGCAGGCTTGGATGGGTCTTGCTGGGATTGCTGTGGTCGCTGAAAGTTCTGCTGGCCACGCAGCTGGACCTGTTCGGCGACGAGGCGTTCTATTGGTGGGAAGGCCAGCATCTCGACTGGGCCTTCGACGACGTGCCGGCGGCCACACCCGCACTGATCGCGCTGTCCACCGGCGTGTTCGGCGACAGCGCGTGGGCAGTCAGGCTCCCGTTCCTGCTGATCGCCGCGGCCAGCACGGCCTTGGTGGGCCTCATCGCCCACAGCCTGAACGGTCATCCGGCCCGCTTCGAGCGCGCACTGCTGATCGCCAGTGCGATGCCGCTCGCCGCCTTCAATGGTCTGCTGGCCGTGCCCGACGTGCCGCTCACCTTCGCCATCCTGTGTGCCCTGTACGGCATGGTGCGACTGCTGCAGTCGCAGGGTCGTGAAGGCGCGTGGCTGCTCGCCGTCGGCATGGCCCTGGGGGCGGCGAGTCACTACCGCTGGCTGGTGCCGCTCGGCGTCGCTGGCGCGGTCGTGCTGTGGCTGCCTTCGACGCGCGCGTTGCTGGCGCGACCACGCATCTGGCTGTTCGGCGTCGGCGGGTTGCTGCTGGGTGCCCTGCCGCTGGCCTGGCAGCAGTGGCACGCCGCCGGCCGGGGTTTGCTGTTCCAGCTGGTCGATCGCCATCCATGGACCTTTCAGTGGGAGAAGCTCGCCGATCCCCTGCTGCAGGCGCTGGTGGTCAGTCCGGTGCTGTACGGACTGCTGTGGATCGCCGCGATCCGCAGCTGGCGTGCGTCATCGCCTTCCCGCTGGCTGGCCGCCAGCGGTATCGGACTGCTAGCCGCCTACTGGTCGCTCGGCTTGTTCACTGACGATACCCGCAGTTGGCTGCACTGGCCGATGCCGGCGTTTCTGGCCTTCACGCCGCTGCTGGCGTCGGCCGAGCGGCAGCGCTTCGAGCGCGCCGGCATGCTGGTCGCGTGGACGTGCACGGCGGTGTGCGGCGTGTTCCTGCTCACCGTGATGCGTGCGCCCGGGCAACTGGCCGGCACCGCGGTGTACCAGCACAACTTTTCCGGATGGCGCGACGCGGCGTCGATGGTGCGCGCCAACGTGGAGGCTTCAGCGTCGCAGCCCGTCCCGCTGCTCGCCGACGACTTCATGCTTGCTGCCGAAATGCAGTTCGCGCTGGGTCCGCGTTTCACCGTCTACGCGGCCGATCATCCGAACAACACCAAGCACGGTCGCCAGTCCGTGCTGGCGACGATGCGGCGCGATCGCGCCGCATTCGATGCGGCATCGAGCGACAGTGCGCGCTGGCTGCTCGCCGACCAAAGTGCCACGCCGCTGCGCGCGCGGGCGCAACGCGCCGCCGCCTGGTGTGCGGACCATCCTGGCATGAGTCTGATCGACGAGCGGTTCGTCGATCACGGCGAGAAGCGCCTGTTTCTGCTGCGCTGGGACGGTGGCGCGGACACTTGCACGCTGCCGGTATTCGGCTATCTCGACGGGCGGCTCGGACCGGGCCGTCAGCTGCAGGGGTTCCTGCTCAGCCCGGGCGGGGACGCGCTGGAGGCGCGCGCACGGATCGGCGCGACAACGCTCCCGCTGCAGGTCGGCATGGCCGTGGCCGGTCTGGAACATCGCCTTCCCGCCGACTCTGATCCACGCCTGCCCAACGTCGGGGTGGGCGCTCGTGTGGCGGATGAAGCCTCGGGCTGGATGACCCTGGAAGCGCGCGCGGGGACCGGGCCCTGGCGTGCGGTGACCGCGAGTCGACTGCGCGACGATTGAGTGCTGGCTGCGGCAAAGTCGCTTCGCTCTCAGTGCGCAGCGCTCAGGGCTCGGATCCCGGATCTCGCATCTTGGATATCAGGGCAGCGCGAAGCCCGCCTCGCGCAGCATGCCGGCCAGCGCGATCAGCGGCAGTCCCACCAGGGCGCTGGGATCGTCGCTGCGCACGAAGCGGAACAGGCTGATGCCCAGGCCCTCGCACTTGAAGCTGCCCGCACAGTCGAGTGGCTGCTCGGCCTCAACATAGCGGGCTATTTCATCGTCCTGCAGGTCGCGGAATCCGACCTCGGTGTGATCGGTGTGCAGGCGAACGCTGCCGTCCGGGCCCTGCAGCACGACTGCGGTGTGGAACAGCACACTGCGTGCCGCGCAGGCGCGCAGCTGGGCGTGTGCGCGCGCCTCGGTGCCGGGTTTGCCGAGGGCCACGCCGTCGAGGCTGGCGGCCTGATCCGAGCCGATCACCCACGCATCCGCGTGCCGGGCCGCCACTGCCGAGGCTTTCTCGCGCGCGAGGCGCGCGCACATGTCGGCGACTGGCTCTCCGTCGTGTCGTCGTTCTTCGGTGCCGGGTGCCTCGCAATCGAAGGCGAGCTGCAGCCGTTCGAGCAGCGCACGCCGGTAGCGCGAGGTGGACGCGAGGATCAGGGCCGCCACGGCGACGTCTTCAACATGATGGAGCCGCCTGTTCAGTCGCCGGTGCGGCGCAGCGCCGCCGGTTCGCGCGCTTCCTGCTCGGCGACCGCGCGCGCGGCCTCATCGAGTTCGGCGCCGGCACGTTCCAGCTGGCCGAGTTGGCCTGCGATCTGCGCATGCGAGCGTTCCAGGGCCGCCGCGGCCTGTCGCAGCTCGCCCACGCTCGCCTGTTCGGCGTGCTTGGCGATCCACAGACGGTGTTCGAGCACGTTGCGCAAGCCCTGCTGCACCAGCGGCTCGGCGTCGAGCGAGGCCTGGGCTTCGGCGCCGATGTCGGGGGCGACGCGGCCGACGACCTTGCGCATCGCCTGCATGCGATCGCGCGCCTGGTGCAGCACCTTCTCCAGCGCGTCGGCATTGTCGAGCAAACGCACGAAGGCGCGGTGCCGTGTGCGTGCCCGCCACAGCTTGCCGCCGAACACCACGAACGCCAGCGCAAGGATGACCAGGGGGATGTAGAGGATGAGACTGTTCACGCGCGGCCGCTGCAGGGAGACGCGGCAAGTCTGTCGCAGCGGAGACGCGGCTTCAACGCTCGGTGGCCCCGGGCACGACGGCGCAGTGGGCGCGAGACCGGCTCACTGTGGCGTGCGCACCGGAATCGGCACATTGCACACTTCGATTCGCCCCACCGGATGGATGAACCAGGGCTCCATGCGATGGCGACGGGCCTCGATCAGGCGGGCGAACGCCGGCGACTCGGTGCGCAGTCGCTCGCGTCGCGGGCGTTCGGCCTCGGGCAGCGTGCTGGCGAGCCTGACCGAAGTGATCGGCACGTACTGCTCCGGCAGTTCGTAGAAACCGAGCGGCCCGGTGCCGCGCGGCAACACGGTCAGCGCCTCCATGCCCTCGATCACCCGGCCGACCAGGGTGATGTTGCGGTCGAGATGGCGTGGACTGTGTCCACTGACGACGTAGAGCTCGCTGCCGTTGCTGCTGTCGGCCTCATTGCCACGGCCGGCGCCGACCATGGCGTAGCAGTGCAGCAGCCAGCCGCGCTCGGCTTGGGCATCGCGTCCGACCGGAAAACCGTGGGTGAATCCGGTCTGGTCGGCGTAGGCATCGCGGTCGGGGATGGCGGCGAACGGCAGGGTGCCCCAGGCGCGGTCGAATTCCGCCGGCAGCTTGGCCGCGGCCTCGCCCAGCGGTCGACGCGCAGTTTCTTCTTCGGCCGGGTCACCCCATTGCACGACGTAGTTTTCCTGCACCCGCATGATCTTCAGGCCATCGAAGTAGTGCTGGGTCGCCAGCTTGCGGATGTTGTCGGCATGGCGGGGGGCGAAATCGTCGGCCAGCTCGATCAGCACCTGCTTGCCGTTAACCGTCATCACCAGCAGATCGTCGGCATCGACGGCCTGCCAGTCGGCGGCGGTGGTCGCTGCCAGCACCGAACCCATCGTCGGCGGCTCGGGCGCCGGCGAGTCCTCGGCCACGGCCGGGCGCAGGCCGGCGAGCACGAACAGCAGGGACAGGGTCCAGGCAGCGCGCATCGCGGGATCTCCGATTCGGGGCAGGGCAGAGTACCGCGGCCGGTCGGCGCGGCAAAACCGTCGCCAGACGGATGGGCGCGATGGTTTCCGGTACTTCGAAGTCTGGTGCCTCACCAGGCTTCCTGCAGCACACCCAGCTGCTCCTGCAGCTGCTGCAGGAAACGCTCCCAGGCCGTGCGATCGGCGAACCAGGGAAACGCCGCGGGAAACGCCGGGTCGTCCCAGCGCGCGACGATCCAGGCGTGGTAGTGCAGCATGCGCAGCAGACGCAGGGCCTCGATCAACGCCCACTCGGCGGCATCGAAACGACCAAACTGCTCATACCCTTCGAGCAGCCATTCGAGCTGCTCGCGCTGGGTCGTCGGCTCGCCGCTGAGCAGCATCCAGATGTCCTGCACCGCCGGCCCGGTCGCACAGTCGTCGAGATCGACGAAGTGGGCGTGGCCATCGCGCCACAGCAGGTTGCCGGGGTGGCAGTCGCCGTGCAGGCGAATGCAGGCCGGGTCGATGGCATCCCAACGCTGGTCGACGAAGTCGAGCGCCGCGTCGCCGATCTCGGCGAGCGAATCCTTGAGGTCGTCGGGCACCTGCGTCGCCGCCAGCAGCCGTTCCAGCGCATCGTCGCCATGCTGCACGACATCGATGCGAGGGCGATGGGCGAATGCGCTGCGCGCACCGACTGCATGCAGGAGTCCGAGCATGCGACCGATCGACGTCAAGGTTTCGCGATGGCCGAGTTCCGGAGCGCGACCGGGGCACAGCGGAAATGCCGCCACCCGATGGCCTTCGAGGTGATGCAGCGTGCGACCATGCATCGCCATCGGCGCGACGACCGAAACGCCTGCCGCCGCCAGCTCGGTGGCGAACGCGTGCTCCTCCTCGATGCAGGCGTTGCTCCAGCGCCCGGGCCGGTAGCATTTCAGCACCACCGGCGCCGCGTCGTGCCGACCCACGCGAAACACGCGATTCTCGAAACTGTTCAACGCCAGCACGCGACCATCGACGTCGAAGCCCATCGCTTCGGCGATCTCGAGCACGCGCAGGTGATCCAGCGCGCGGAAGGGTTGGCTGTCGAGGTCCACGCGCGGAGACTAGGGCGTCGGCGCGCACTTGGCTATCCGGGGTGGCGAGGCGGCGAGCGCAAATTCAACCGAATGCGGCCACAGGCGGATGCTCAAGTCGGCGCCTCTCCTCGTAGACCGCTTAGGCCCTTGTAGGAGGGAATTCATCCCCGACCGAATCCTCTGGCCCGGTCTTGCCGAGACGCTTCCGAGCGCTGGGGTCGGGAATGAATTCCCTCCTACAGCCGATCACTCGCAATCGAAGATCCCAGGATCGAACAATCAACAGGTCGCTCAGGTTCCGCTTTGGCGACACAGTGTTGGATCGGTTCGAGTATCCTCGAGCGGGCGCACCAGTGAGCGACCCATGCCAAGGTCCTGAAGTCTCTGCATGCCTCTGCCCAACACCATCTTGAAGGACGGGTTTGAGCAATGATCAGCACATCAAGACGGACTGTCTTCCAGGGATTCGCTCGTATTTCGTTTCCGCTGGCAATTTACTTCCTTCTGGCTGCGCTTCAGCCCGTCAATGCCCAGGGCCCGAGCGTTCACATTGGCGGGGTTGTGACCTCTCAACAAGTGAGCGGCACGTGGGCTCTGCTCGTGATTGCCGATGGCTGTGACGCCGTTCTCACCCCACCCGTCGAACCACAGGATGGGGGACTCCTTGAAATCACAATTGCTGGTGCCGCAATTGAAGTGCGCATCGGCTTTGTGGCTGACGGTATCGTCGGCGGATGTCCGACGCCGGAAAGTCCGTTCGTCTTCACCCTTGAGTTAGGCCCGCTGCGCTCCGGGACCTACGAACTGAATCTGATCGGTGTGACCACATCGACAGGGGGAACGGACCTCACGGATCTGGACCGCATCATTTTCTCCGTGCCGCCTGAAGCCAGGGACATCCCGGCTGGAAGCAACGCGACGCTGCTTCTTCTCTCGCTCATGCTTGGCATTTCTGCGATTCGCATAGCGCAACGCCAACTCGGGTAACACCTCCTGCAGCCTGCGCGCGAGCGACTTCCCAGGAATCCAGCACGGGACGAACCTCTCAGGTCAGCCGACACTTCAAGAGCAGAGGTTCTTGCATCTTGGTGTCGGTTTGGCTCCCCCGGGGAATCGGCAGCGCGGTGATTCGGGCTGCGGGCGAGAGTCTCCTTTGGGTCAGACTTGCCCCGCGGCAGATTCGGCCACTTTCAGAGCTTCGCGTTGATCTCTGAAGCGCCGCCAGAAAGCGGACGTTCGGACGCAGAGTCGGGGTGTTCGGTTACCACAGACGCCCATCTCGGAACCTGGCGCCGAAACAGGCGGCTGTGCCGCGAAAGAACATCAACGAACACCGAAAAACCTGCGCGCAGTCCGCTGGAGCACCCGCTGCTGGCCAGGACGCTCAGCGCCTCGCTGGAGCGTCGCCTGCGCCGCCACCCCGTCGCGCGGCAGGCGCGGGCAGCGCGCGGCTAGCCGACTTGTGCTCGGCCTGCGTCTAGGGCGAAATGTGGCTTTGCCCCGAATGTCGGAATGACCTTGAGCGGATCGCAAACCGCCTTCAGCGCATCGCGCCTTTTCGTCGGCTGGCTCGCCGAGCAGCAGGCCGCGCTTGCCTTCTCCACCTACCAGGCAGGCAAGCTGTTCTTCGTCGGCATCGACGACAAGGGCAAGCTCGCGATCTTCAACCGCACGCTGGCGCGGGTGATGGGCCTTGCGGTTCATGAGCGCAGCCTGTGGGTGGCGACGCTGTGGCAGCTCTGGCGCTTCGAGGATGCGCTGCAGCCCGGCGAGCGCCACCAGGCCTACGACCGCTGGTACGTGCCGCAGCAGGCCTTCACCACCGGCGACATCGACATCCACGACGTCGCCGTGGACGGAGAGGGCGAGCCGCTGTTCGTGAGCACGCTGTTCTCCTGCCTGGCGCGACCGCACCCGCGCTATAGCCTCGCGCCGTTCTGGAAGCCGCCCTTCGTCAGCCGCTACGCCGCTGAGGACCGCTGCCACCTCAACGGCCTGGCGATGCGTGATGGCAGGCCGGCCCTGGTCACCTGCGTGGGGCGCAGCGACGCCAACGAGGGCTGGCGCGAGCACCGTCGCGACGGCGGGCTGCTGATCGACGTCGCCAGCAGCGAGGTCGTCGCCGAAGGCCTGTCGATGCCGCACTCGCCGCGCTGGTACCGGGATCGGCTGTGGCTGCTCAATGCCGGCACCGGCGAGTTCGGCCACGTCGAGATCGACAGCGGACGCTTCGTGCCGGTGGCGTTCTGCCCGGGCTTCATGCGCGGACTGAGCTTCGTTGGCGACTACGCGGTGGTGGGCATCTCCGAGCAGCGCGAGAAGAGCTCCATGAGCGACCTGCTGCTCGACGAGCGCCTGCGCGAGCGCGGCGTCAAGGCGCGCTGCGCGGTGCAGGTGATCGACTTGCGCCGCGGCGACGTGGCCCATGAGCTGCGCATCGAGGGCGCCGTCACTGAACTGTTCGACACCGCCGTGCTGCCGGGCTGCCGCAACCCTGGCGCGATCGGCTTCCAGTCCGACGAGATACGCCGCACGCTGGTGCTGCCACCCGATGCGGGCTGAGCTGGAGACCGCGCGATCGCTGCAGCAGCGCGGTCGGCTCGGCGAGGCGCTCGCCGCCTGGGAGGGACTGATCGGGCGCGACCCGGACGCCGTGCCCGTGCTGGCCGGCTGTGCCTCGGCCTTGCGGCGGGCGAACCGGCATGCCGAGGCGGCGGGGCTGCTGCCCCGCGCGATCGAGCGGGTTCCGGAGGAACGTGCCGTTGCTGACCCTGCCGGGCCGCGGCTTCTGCGCGCGCATGGGCGTGGGCATCAACGCCAGCGCCGGCCTGGACGTCTTCACCGCCGTCGATCCCGACGAACTGCTGCGCCTGGCGCTGGGTTGGAATGGTCGCCGTGAAGTGCTCGCCGGGCCTTCGCGCCGGCCTGCGCCCGCGCCTAACCGCGACCAGCCGGTTCGACGGCGCGCGCTTCGCCCCGGCCTTCGGCGCCGCGCGCTGCTCACCGCGGCGGCAAGGGACCGCTGAGCCCAAGGCGCCTCAGGGCGGCGGCTCGAAACCGTCGGCGAAGATCGCGTCGGGGCGCGCCATGCCGGTGCCGAAAAGCACGATCTCATCCGGCGAGGTGACCGAGGCGCTCACGATGTCGATGGTCGCCAGCACACTGCCCATCGCGGTAGGCGTGAAGCGGTAGTCGAGGGTGCATTCGCCGTTGAACACCAGGCGAAACGGCGGCTGAGGACAGCTGCCGCCGACCCGATCGAAGCCGGGGTCGGGCATCTGGATTTCCGTCACGTCGAGGCGTGCCGTGCCGACGGAGAACAGCGTGACCGATTGCGTCGCGCTGCTCAGCCCTACGTCGACCTCGCCGAAGTCCAGCACGGAGGTGCTGAGGTCGCTGACGGCGACGCCGATGCGACCGAACACCACGTAGCTGCTGCCGGATTCGCCGCCGAACGGATCGGCGCGATAGGCGCCCACGATCAGGTCGTCGATGCCGTCGCCGTTGACGTCGCCAGCGGCGCTGACCGCGAATCCGGAGCGGTCGACCGCGGCCACGCCGTCGATGCGAAAGCCGTTGCCGCCGTCGAGGTCGGACAGCGCCAGGGCCGCGTCGAAGGCTGTGCCTTCAGCGCGGCCGAACACCACGTAGCTGCTGCCGGAATAGCTGCCGGACGGATCGGCGCCGGGGGCGCCCACGATCAGGTCGTCGATGCCGTCGCCGTTGACGTCGCCGGCAGCGCTGACCGCGAATCCGGAGCCGTCGCCCGCGGCCACACCGTCGATGCGGAAGCCGTTGCTGCCGTTGAGTCCGGACAGCGCCAGGGTCGCGGCGAAGGTGTCGCCGGCGGCGCGGCCGAACACCACGTAGCTGCTGCCGGAGTCGGGGTTGCCGGACGGATCGGCACTGCGAGCGCCCACGATCAGGTCGTCGATGCCGTCGCCGGTGACGTAGCCGGCGGC
>JAGRJY010000043.1 GCA_020442465.1 Lysobacterales bacterium | reverse complement strand
GCGGAAACCCCCAGTGCTTCCAGATCATCGACGATGCCGCAGCGCAGCGCGGATGGCTCCCAGTCGGGGGCCAGCAGGGGGACCCGTCGACGCCGCGACCGTGGATCGGCGGGGTCATGTCCGCGCATGACCTGCAACAGCAGGGTCAGGTCGTCGAGCGACCGCGCCATCGGTGCAATCGTGTCGAGGCGCGGCAAGGCAGGCCAGGAGCCCGCCGTGGAGATTTCACCCAGCGTCGGTCGCAGCGCATAGATGCCGCAGAACGAGGCCGGAATTCGCGCCGAGCCCAGCGTGTCGACGCCCACCGCAGCGCTGGCGAGGCCGGCGGCCACCGTCACCGCAGCGCCCGAGGACGCACCGCCGCTGCTGTGGCCCGGGCAAAGCGGATTGTCGAGGTTGCCCCAGCGCGGGTGGCGACCCAGTGCGCCGAGTGCGGCTTCGTCCATGTGCGTCTTGCCGAGCAACACGGCGCCGGCGCCGCGCAGACGGGCGACCGCAAACGCATCGCGTTCGGCTCGCTGCCCGGCGCGCGCGGCCAGCCCGGCGCTGCACGGCATGCCGGCCACGTCGATGCTGTCCTGGATCGCCAGCGGAATGCCCTCGAGACGGCCAATCGCCTTGCCTTCGCCGCGGCGCCGGTCCGACGCCTCGGCCTCCTGCAAGGCCGATTCGGCGTTGCGATGCACCCACGCGGCGCCAGGCGCCGAGGCCTCCGCGGCATCCAGATAGGCGCGCGTGAGGGCGGCGGAGCTGGTACGGCCTTGCGCCAGCAGCGACAGCTGCCGACACACCGAGGCGTCGCGCAGGGCGTCGCAGTCCGTCCGGGTCGAGGGTGCTTCCGTCACAGGCGCTCTCCGTTCACAACGGGCGGCATTATGACCGGAGCGTGCGAGTCGGGCACCTATAATGGCGGGGTCCGCAAGTCAGGAGCGCCGCCCGTGGGTCAATACGACAATGTCGAACGCGAAAGCATGGAATACGACGTCGTCATCGTCGGCGCCGGTCCGGCGGGACTGAGCGCGGCGATCCGGCTCAAGCAGCTGAACGCGGAACTGAGCGTCTGCGTCATCGAGAAGGCGTCGACGATCGGCGCGCAGGTGTTGTCGGGGGCGGTGATCGAACCGGCGCCGCTGGACGCGCTGCTGCCAGGCTGGCGCGACAATCCGCCGCCGATCTGCGTGCCCGCCGGCGAGGACGAATTCTGGTTCCTCACCAAGACCGGAGGCTGGAAGTTTCCGCTGGTGCCGCCACAGATGCGCAACCACGGCAACTTCATCGTCAGTCTCGGCGCGATGTGCGCGTGGATGGCCCCGCAGGCCGAAGCGCTCGGCGTCGAGATCTACCCCGGGTTTGCCGCCGCCGAGCCGTTCTTCAACGACGATGGATCGGTGGGTGGCGTGCGCATCGGCGACATGGGCGTAGCGCGCGACGGCAGTCACAAGCCTACCTACACCCAGGGCATCGACATCAAGGCCAAGCTGACCCTGCTTGGTGAGGGCGCGCGCGGCCACCTCACCAAACAGCTGGTCAAGCAGTTCAACCTCGATGCCGAGTCCGACCCGCAGTCGTACTCGATCGGCATCAAGGAGCTGTGGCAGGTGCCGGCCGGGCGCGTTACCCCGGGCAAGATCGTGCACTCCCTCGGCTGGCCGGCGGACTCGCGCACCTATGGCGGCAGTTTTCTCTACCACCTCGACGGCGACCGCATCGCGCTCGGCTATGTTTCCGGACTCGACTATCGCGATCCGAACTATCAGCCCTACGAAGCGTTCCAGCAGTGGAAGCACCACCCGACGGTGAAACCCCTGCTCGAAGGGGGCACCATCCTGTCGGCCGGCGCGCGCGCCATCGTCACCGGCGGATGGCAGTCGTTGCCCAAGCTCGAGATGCCGGGTGCGATGCTCATCGGTGACGCCGCCGGGCTGCTCAACGTGCCCAAGATCAAGGGCACCCACCAGGCCATCCGCAGCGGCATGCTGGCGGCCGAGCACGCCCACAAGACACTGAGTTCCACCGGGTGGGATGCCGCGCTGCGCGGTTCCGAGGCGATGCGCGAACTGAAGAAGGTGCGCAACATCAAGCCCGGGTTCAAAAAGGGTCTGTGGTTCGGCCTGCTCAATTCGGCCTGGGAAACGCTCGTGGGCGGCGCCTCGCCGTGGACCTGGCGCGTACGCCCCGATTACGCGGCGACGGCCAAGATCGCCGAGCAGGAATCGCCGAAGCGCGACTACGTGGAGCGAGACCTGGCGCCGCGCGATCGGCTTGCCGGGGTGTACTTCGCCGCCACCGAGCACGACGAGGACCAACCCGTGCACCTGCAGGTGGCCGACACCTCGATCTGCATCGATCGTTGCGCCCGCGAGTTCGCCAACCCGTGCACCCGGTTCTGTCCTGCCGGCGTCTACGAAATGGTCGGTGAAGGCAGCGAACGCAGGCTGCAGATCAATGCCGCGAACTGCGTGCACTGCAAGACCTGCGACATCAAGGATCCCTACCAGATCATCAACTGGGTCACGCCCGAGGGCGGTGCCGGGCCGAACTACCAGAACATGTAGGCTGCAGCGCGTTCGCACGCTGCCGGGCGTTCGCGGACGATATCCGCCACGTCGGCCCTGCCTTGCCGTCGCGTGAACCCACTTCGGCTCGCGCGCCGCACTCGCGCCGGTTCGTTCGTCATGGACGCGGGTCCGGCGCCATCCGTTGTACCCGGTCTTCTGGCGGTCCTTCGCTGGATCTTGGGCCGCGGGCCGTCTTGGCGCAGTGCAGCATGATGGAGTCGCATGCTATGCCGCGGCCGGCCGGTGGCCGAATCCGGGCATTTCCTAGGTTTTGCATGAAGAAAAAGCGCTAACTTCATGTATGTAAAGAGTATTCTCCTGCGCGTTGCGAAACAGGGAAAAAGTCTTTTGCTGGCAAAGGTTTAGCGCCGATTCCTGATCCCACACTTTTTCTTGACAGCCCTCAGGGGCGACCCTAAGGTGGGCGTCTGTAGAAAATCGGGGGAAATAGTGGGGTCCCCACCGACGCTATGTTCCAGGGCGAAACCGCAATCACGATCGACGACAAGGGACGGCTGGCGATTCCTACCGCCTACCGCGATCTCGTTGCGCGCGCGTGCCAGAACCGGCTGGTGGTGACCTACAACCCCTACGAGGCCGGGTCGCTTTGGCTGTACCCGGTCGATGCCTGGGAGCAGGCGCGCGACCAGGTCAATGCGTTGCCCATGGCGAAGCGGGTGCACCGGCGCATGCAGCTCTGTCTGGTCGGTGGAGCGACGCACCTGGACGTCGACGGCAGCAGCCGGGTGCTGTTGCCGGCCAGCCACCGCAACGCCGCCGGCATCGAGAAGAAAGCGGTGTTGCTCGGCATGGGCAACAAGTTCGAGTTGTGGAGCGAGCAGGCGCACATGGCGCAGATTCGTCAGACCATCGGCGATGACGACATCAGCGACGCCATGCTCGGCCTCACGCTGTAGCGGGGTGGCCATGGGTGAGCACGCAGCGGCCCCCACCCACATCCCGGTGCTGTTCTCGGCGGTGATGGAGGGCTTGGCGGTCCGCGATTCGGGCGTCTATCTCGACGGCACCTTCGGCCGCGGGGGGCATGCGCGCGGAGTGCTCGAGCGCCTTGGCGCCGAGGGCCGCTTGCTGGTCATGGACAAGGATCCCGCCGCCATCGCCGAAGCCGAGCAACTGGCGCAGTCCGACGCGCGCGTGTCGGTGCGCCAGGACAGCTTCGCCCATCTGGCCGAATGGGACGCCACGGCGTCGGGGCTCGACGGCGTGCTGCTCGATCTGGGTGTGTCCTCGCCGCAGCTGGACAACGCCGAGCGGGGGTTCAGTTTCATGCACGACGGCCCGCTCGACATGCGGATGAACCCGCAGGCGGGCCAGAGCGTTGCCGAATGGCTTGCCGAGGCGTCCGAATCTGCCATCGCCGACGTGCTCTGGCACTACGGCGAAGAAAGGCAGAGCAGGCGCATTGCCCGCGCCATCGTGGCGCGCCGCACCGAGCGAGCGATCGAGCGCACGGCCGACCTCGCCGCGTTGATCGCCGGCTGCGTGGGTCGCGGCGAGTCGGGCAAGCACCCGGCCACGCGAAGCTTTCAGGCGTTGCGCATCTTCATCAATCGCGAATTGGACGATCTTGATTCAGGGCTGGCGGCCGCCCATGCCCGACTCCGGTCGGGCGGGCGGCTTGCCGTGATCAGCTTCCATTCGCTGGAAGACCGCAGGGTGAAGCAGTTCATGGCGGCGCATGCCAAGCCGCCGGCGAGCAATCGGCGCCTGCCCGAGCCGCGTCCGTTCACGCCGACCTTGCGCCTGATCGGCAGCAAGCAGGTGGCCGACGACGACGAGGTGCGGGCGAACCCCCGCGCCCGCAGTGCCGTGTTGCGCGTGGCGGAGCGCGTCGGATGAGCCTGAAGCTGCTGGCCTTCTTCGCCTTGCTGATCGCGATCAGCGCGACCGGCATCGCCGTGGTCGAGTCGCGCCACGAGCATCGGCAGCTGTTCGTGCGCCTGTCCGTGCTCGAGCAGGAGCGCGACGAACTGAACATCGAGTTCAGTCGATTGCAGCTGGAGCAGGCGACCTGGGCCGACCCGAGCCGCATCGAGCAGCTCGCCCGCGGGCCGTTGGGGATGAAGTTTCCCGAGGCGGCCGAACTGCGCGTGGTGAACCGGTGAAGCGGCCGGCACGCATCGATACCCGGCGCCGGCTGCAGATGCTGGTCGCCGTGCTCGGGCTGGGCTGCTGCTCGCTGGTCGTGCGCGCGATCGATCTGCAGTATCTCGACAAGGCCTTCTATCAGCAGCAGGGCGACGCGCGGTTCCTGCGCGACCTGCCGATGGCGGTGTCGCGCGGCATGATCACCGATCGCCACGGCGAGCCGCTGGCGGTCTCGTCGCCGGTCGAATCGATCTGGGTCAATCCGCAGGAGCTGCTTCCCGAGCCGGATCGGCTCGGCGATCTGGCCGCGGCGCTGGCGATCGACGAGCCCGTGCTGCGCGATCGCATCGAGCAGCGCGCGGAACGCGAATTCGTCTACCTGCGCCGCGGGATGAACCCGGACGACGCACAGGCCATCCTCGCGCTGGAGATTCCCGGCGTGTACTCGCAGCGCGAGTTCCGTCGCTTCTACCCGCAGGGTGAGGTGATGGCGCACGTGCTCGGATTCACCAACATCGACGAGCACGGCCAGGAAGGCCTCGAGCTCGCCTTCGACAGCTGGCTGGCCGGTACCGAAGGCACCAAGCGGGTGATTCGCGACCGTCGCGGGCACATCGTCGAGAACGTGGATCTGATCCGGGCGCCGCAGCCCGGCCGCGACCTGCGCCTGTCGATCGACAAGCGCCTGCAGTACCTGGCGTTTCGAGAGCTCAAGCACGCGCTGCTGGAAAACCGCGCAGCAAGCGGATCCGTGGTCGTGCTCGACATCCGCAATGGCGAGATTCTCGCCATGGTCAACCAGCCCTCCTACAACCCCAATGCGCGCGACGGCAGCGCCGTGGATGCGCGGCGCAATCGCGCCATCACCGACGTGTTCGAGCCGGGTTCGGTGATCAAGACCTTCACGGTTGCGGCGGCGCTGGAGACCGGGCGCGTGCGTCCGGACACGCAGATCGAGACCAGCCCCGGCTTCATCACCGTCGGCGGCCACACCATCAACGACATCCACAACTACGGCACGGTGACCACCACCCGCCTGCTGACGAAGTCGTCGAACGTCGCCGCGATCAAGCTGGCGATGGACATGCCGTCCGAGCACCTGCACGACGTGCTGCGCCGCTTCGGCTTCGGCGCGGCGACCGGCTCGGGCTTTCCGGGCGAGGCCGCGGGCGTGCTCACCGCGCCGCAAGGCTGGGGCACGCTGGAAAAGGCCACCATCTCCTTCGGCTACGGCCTTTCGGTGACCGCCCTGCAGCTGGCGCAGGCCTATGCCGCGATCGGCAACGGCGGGCAGATGGTCACGCCGACGTTCCTGCACGGCACGCCGCCGCAAAGCCGTGCGGTGATCGATCCGGACATCGCCGCGCAGTTGATGGCGATGCTGGAAACCGTCACCGGCAGCGAGGGTACGGCGAAGACCGCTGCCGTGCCGGGCTTCCGCACTGCCGGCAAGACGGGCACGTCGCGCCGCGCGGTGGCCGGCGGCTACCAGAAGCGCTACATCAGCTCCTTTGCCGGACTCGTGCCGGCCAGCCAGCCACGATTTGCCGCAGTCGTCATTCTGAATGACCCGACCGGCGGTGCGTACTACGGGGGTTCGGTGGCGGCGCCCGTGTTCGGTCGCATGATGGAAGGCGCGTTGCGGGTCATGGACGTGCCGCCCGACCGGGTCGACCAATGGTTGGCCGCGGTGCCGCCGTCGCAGACTCCGGTATCACCGGATGCCGCAGCAGAAGCCGTACCCGACTTGCCCCAGGTCATGCGGGGGCGACCGTGAAGGCGGGCATCACCGTGGCCGAACTGCTGCACGGACTCGCCGACGTGGCCGAGCCCCTGGCCGGCGCCGAAGTCACCGGCCTCAGTCTCGACAGCCGCAGCGTGCAGCCAGGCGGCGCCTTCGTCGCCGTCGCCGGCGCCCGTGCGCACGGCATCGATTTCGCCGAGCAGGCGCAGAGCCGCGGCGCGCGCTTCGTGTTGTTCGATCCGCCGTTGCCGGCGGGCCAGCAGGCGCGCGCCGACTGGATTGCCGTGCAGGACCTGCGCGCCCACCTCGCCGAACTCGCCCGGCGCTTCTTCGACAGCCCGTCGGACACCCTGCGCGTGATCGGCGTGACCGGCACCAATGGCAAGACCTCATCGGTGCAGCTGCTGGCCCAGGCGCTGGATCTGGCCGGTCTCGGGCCATGCGGTCATCTGGGCACGCTCGGCATCGGCATGGACGGATGGGGCGAGGATGGCGAACGCACCACGCCTGACGTGCTGGCGGTGCATGCGGCGCTCGATCGTTTGCGCGGTCGTGGCGCCCACGCGGTGGCGATGGAGGTGTCGTCGCACGCGCTCGATCAGGGGCGTGTCGAAGGTGTGGATTTTGCGGTGGCGGCATTCACCAACCTCACCCGCGATCACCTCGACTATCACCCGAGCATGGAGGCCTACGGCGAAGCCAAGGCCCAGCTGTTCCGCCGGCCGGGACTGCCTGCCGCGGTGATCAACGTCGACGATGCGTTCGGACGCGCGTTGGCTGCCAGTATCGAGGCGCCCACCGAGCTGTGGACAGTCAGTGCGGCCGGCGACAGCGATGCGCGCATGGCCGCCACCGCGATTTCCCAGCACGCGCATGGGCTCGCGTTCGAGCTCCGCGAAGCCGGTGTGTCGCACGCCGTGCAGAGCGGCCTGATTGGTCGTTTCAACGTCGACAACCTGTTGCTGGTGGCCTCGGTGCTGCGCACCCAGGGTGTGTCGCTGCAGCATTGCGCCGAGATCGTCGGTCGCCTGCATCCCGTGCGCGGTCGAATGAACCGGATTTCTCCAGAGCGCGCGACGCAGGGCGATGCCGTGGCCATGAACGGGCCACTGGTCGTCGTCGACTACGCACACACTCCCGATGCGCTGGCGCAGGCGCTGTCGAGCCTGCGCGCACACACCGAGGGTCGGTTGATCTGTGTGTTCGGTTGCGGCGGCGAGCGCGATGCCGGCAAGCGCCCGCAGATGGGCGCCATCGCCGAAGAGCAGGCTGATCGGGTGATCGTCACCGACGACAATCCGCGCCGCGAAGATGGTGACGCCATCGTCGAGGCCATTGTGGCGGGCTGCACGCGACGCGATCGCATCGTCGTGCAGCGTGATCGTGCACTGGCGATCCGCCAGGCGATCGCCGAGGCCGGGCCCGGGGACACCGTGCTGATTGCCGGCAAAGGGCATGAGACCTATCAGGACATCGCCGGCGAGCGTCGCAGTTTTGACGATGCCGCGGTCGCGCGCCGCTGTCTGGAGGCGCTGACGTGAGGCCTGTGCCCCTGCCCGAGCTGGCCCGCTGGTTGGGTGTGCCCGAGATCGACGGCGCAGGGCCGGTGCTGCGCGTGCAGACCGACTCGCGCGCAGTCCAGCCCGGCGATCTGTTCGTGGCCCTCGGCGGCGAACGCAGCGATGGACACGAACACGTCGCCGATGCCCTGGCGCGCGGCGCCGTGGCCGCACTGGTCGAGCGGGCGGTCGACGTCGCGATCGCACAACTGCGCGTCGATAGCTGTCTGCAAGCGATCGCGCGCATCGCCAAGGCCCTGCGCGGCGAGCGCACGACCCGCGTGCTTGCCCTGACCGGCAGCAACGGCAAGACGTCGGTGAAGTCGCTGGTGCACGCCATGCTCGCGCGCGGCGCGTCCTGTCATGTCTCGGCAGGCAACCGCAACAACGAGCTCGGCATGCCGCTGGCCCTGATCGAGCAGGCGGAAGACGCCGACTTCGCGGTGTACGAGATGGGCGCCGGGCAGCCCGGGGACATCGACTACCTGGCTGCCATCGCACGGCCACATGTCGCGCTCGTCAACAACATCGGGCCGGCCCATCTTGAGCGCATGGGTTCACTGTTCGGCGTGGCGCACACCAAGGGCGCGATCTACGACCATCTCGAGCCGGGCGGCATCGCGGTGGTCAATGCCGATGACGCGTTCGCGCCGTGGTTCGCCCAGCACGCACGCCAGACGGGCCGTGCCGTGCTCCGGTTCGCTGTCGACGCTTCCGCCGACGTCTTTCCGCGTGGGCTGCGCACCGATGCATCGGGTGCCGACTTCACCCTGGTCACGCCCTGGGGCGAGGCCGTCGTGCGCCTGGGCTGGGCCGGCGAACACAATGTGCGCAATGCGCTCGCCGCGGCGGCCATGGCCGGAGCGGCAGGCGCGGCGCTCGCCGACGTCGTCGATGTCCTGCAGGCGCCGCCGCAGGTTGCCGGCCGTCTCGCACGCCGACCGCGGCGCGATGGTGGCGACGTCATCGACGACAGCTACAACGCCAACCCGGCGTCGACGGCCGCGGCCATCGCCATGCTCGCCCAGTCGCCGGCCGCGCGGCGCTGGCTGGTGCTCGGCGACATGCGTGAGCTCGGACCCGAGGCGGCGGCGATGCACGCGGCCGCTGGTCGCAGTGCGGCAGCGGCCGGCATTGATGTGCTGTGGGGCACGGGCCCACTGTCGGCGCACGCGGTCGAGGCATTCGGTGCGGGTGGGCGCTGGTTCGATCAGCAGGCCGCGCTGATCGATGCGCTGGGCGATGCCTTGCGCCCGAGCGACCTGGTGCTGGTCAAAGGCTCGCGCGGCAGCCGCATGGACCGGGTAGTCGACGCATTGATCGGGCAAACGCAAGGGGAGGTCGAGCATGCTGCTTGAGCTGACCCAGTGGCTGCAGACCCTCGATCGCTTCTTCGCGGTGTTCGGCTACATCACCCTGCGCGCGATCCTCAGTGCGCTGACCGCGCTGGCGCTGTCGCTCTGGCTGGGACCGCGAGTGATCGGGCAGCTGCGCCGGTTGAAAGGCGGCCAGCCCATCCGCAGCGACGGCCCGCAGTCGCACCTGTCCAAGGCCGGCACCCCGACGATGGGGGGTGTGCTGATCCTGCTCACGGTGTCGGCGTCGACCCTGCTTTGGGCCGACCTGCGCAATCGCTATGTGTGGATCGTGCTCGGGGTGCTGCTTGCCTTCGGCGCGATCGGCTGGCTCGACGACTGGCGCAAGGTCGTGCGTCGCGATCCGAACGGACTGCGTGCCAAGCACAAGTACGCGCTGCAGAGCCTGTTCGGCCTGGCCGCGGCGATGGCCTTGTATCTCACCGCCGACGTGCCTGCTGCGACCGAGCTGTACGTGCCGTTCTTCAAGACCGTCGTGCTGCCGCTGGGCGGCGCCTACGTCGTGGTGGCCTATTTCTGGATCGTCGGATTCTCCAACGCGGTGAACCTGACCGACGGTCTCGATGGACTGGCGATCATGCCGTCCGTGCTCGTGGCCGGGGCGCTGGGCGTGTTCGCCTATGCCTCCGGTCATGCGGTGTTCGCCCAGTACCTGCAGATTCCGGCGATTCCCGGTTCGGGCGAACTCACCATCGTTTGTGCGGCGATGGCGGGTTCGGGCCTCGGCTTCCTGTGGTTCAACACCTATCCGGCGCAGGTGTTCATGGGCGACATCGGCGCACTCGCCCTGGGCGCTGCGATCGGTGCGATGGCGGTGATCGTGCGCCAGGAGCTGGTGCTGGTGATCATGGGCGGCATCTTTGTGATCGAAACGCTGTCGGTGATGCTGCAGGTGGCGAGCTTCAAGCTCACAGGCCGGCGCATCTTCCGCATGGCGCCGATCCATCACCACTTCGAGTTGAAAGGCTGGCCGGAGCCGCGCGTCATCGTGCGCTTCTGGATCATCTCGGTGGTGCTCGTGCTGGTCGGTCTCGCGACCCTGAAGGTGCGCTGATGAACCGCCCCGACACGGCTGTCGCCACGGAGTCTCGACGATGAACGCCGAGACCATGCAGGCCACGCGCTGGCAGGAGCTGGGCGGGCGCTTCGACCGCGTCATCCTGCTGGCCTCGTGTGCCCTGGGCGCGCTCGGCCTGGTGATGGTCGGCTCCAGCTCCATGGCCATCGCCGAGGGACTGGAAGTCGGGCCGTTCCATTTTCTGGTGCGGCACGTGATCTTCCTCGTGCTCGGTCTGGGCCTGGCGCTGTGGATGTCGCGAATCGAACTGCGCAACCTCGAGCGCTTCTCGCACGTGTGCCTGCTCGCCGGCCTGACCCTGCTGCTGGCGGTGTTTCTTCCCGGCATCGGCCACACCGTCAACGGTGCCCGGCGCTGGATCAATCTGGTGGTGTCCAACTTCCAGGCGGTCGAAGCGGTGAAGCTGCTGCTGGTGGTCTGGCTGGCGAGCTACATCGCCCGCCACCGCGAGCGCATCCAGACCACCATGCTGGCCGCGAGCAAGCCGTTCCTGGTGGTATCGATCTTTGTGCTCGCCCTGCTGGCGCAGCCGGACTTCGGCTCGGCGACCCTGCTGCTGGCGATCACCGCGGGCATGATCTGGCTCGCCGGCGTGCGTCTGCTCCATGTGGCGATTCCGACCCTGCTTGCCGTTCCCGTGCTGGTCTGGGCGGCGCTGGCCGAACCGTATCGCGTGCGCCGACTCACCTCCTTCCTCGACCCCTGGCAGGACCCGTTCAACAGCGGCTTCCAGCTCACCCAGGCGCTGATCGCCATCGGTCGTGGCGAGTGGTTCGGTGTTGGCCTCGGCGGCAGCGTACAGAAGCTGTTCTACCTGCCGGAAGCCCACACCGACTTCATTTTCGCGGTGATTGCCGAAGAGCTCGGCTTCGTCGGCATCGTCGGGGTGCTGGCGTGCTTCTCGGTGCTGGTCGGTCGCGCGTTCTGGCTCGGCCTGCGCGGCGTTGAACTGGGGCGCTATTTCGCCGGCTTCGTGGCCTTTGGCATCGCGTTGTGGATCGGCCTGCAGGCCTTTGTTTCGATCAGCGTGAACCTCGGGCTGCTGCCGACCAAGGGCCTGACCTTGCCGTTGGTCTCGTCCGGCGGCTCGTCCGTGCTGATGACCTGCGCTGCGCTCGGTCTGCTGCTGCGAGTCAGCTACGAGCTCGACCGCAGCGAGCGCCAGGTAGCCTGGCACCGCGGAGAGCTGGCCGAGCCCGAAGCGCTCGACGAGGAGGAGCCGGAAGCGATGGCGCCGCCGGTACGACGCCCGAGCCTCAAGGGGCGCTTGCGCATCGAGCCCGTGCTCGGCGAGGTGGCGTGATGGGGCCGGTGCTGATCATGGCAGGCGGAACCGGCGGGCACATCTTCCCCGGGCTGGAAGTGGCCGCCGTGTTGCGCGAGCGCGACGTGCCGGTCGTCTGGCTCGGCGCCGAAGGCGGACTGGAAACGCGCCTGGTGCCGGCCGCCGGCATTCAGCTGGACACCGTGCGGATCAGCGCGCTGCGCGGCAAGGGCCCGATGCGCCTGCTGCAGGCGCCGTTCCTGCTGCTGCGTTCGGTGCTCCAGGCGCTGGGCGTGTTGCGTCGTCTGCGCCCGCGCAGCGTGCTCAGCCTGGGGGGCTATGCGGCTGGTCCGGGCGGCATCGCCGCCTTCCTGCTGCGTCGACCGCTGCTCGTGCACGAACAGAACCGGGTGCCGGGCATGACCAATCGTGTGCTGGCGAGGCTCGCCCGACGTGTGCTGTGTGGTTTCGACGATGCATTTCCGGACAGCGTGCAGGCGCGCGCGGTCGGCAATCCGGTGCGCGCCTCGATTGCGGCGGTGCCCGCACCCGAGTTGCGCTGGAAGGGCCGCGAAGGCCCCCTGCGCGTGCTCGTGCTGGGCGGCAGCCAGGGCGCCCGCAGCCTGAACACGCAGTTGCCCGCCGTGCTTGCCGGCCTCGGTGTCGAACTCACGGTGCGGCACCAATGCGGCGCGCGCATGATCGAGGAGGCGCGCACGTCCTACGCCGGCGTCGGCGGTGCGGCGAGCCAACTCCATGTTGAAGTCGAGCCGTTCATCGAGGACATGGCTGCCGCCTACGCCTGGGCCGATCTGGCGATCTGCCGCGCGGGGGCGCTCACGCTTGCCGAGTTGGCGGCCGCGGGGCTTGGCAGCGTGCTGGTGCCCTTCCCGCACGCGGTCGATGATCATCAGACCCGCAACGCGGAATCCCTGGCAGCGGGCGGCGCAGCGGTGCTGGTCGCTGAAGGCGAAGATTTCGGCGAGCGCCTCGCGGCGACGTTGCATCCGCTGGTTGATCGCGATCGCGCGCCGCTGCTCGAGATGGCGCACGCGGCCCGCGCGTTGGCGCGCACCGATGCCGCCGCGGCGGTGGCCGACCTTTGTCTGGCGGAGGCCCGCGCATGAAGCGGCTGGCGCACCAGGGCGACATCACCGAGATCTTCCGTCGCGTGCATTTCATCGGCATCGGCGGCGTCGGCATGAGCGGGATTGCCGAGGTGCTGTGCACGCTGGGCTACACCGTCTCCGGCTCCGATCTCGGCGATGGCCCGGCCCTGCGCCGGCTGCGCGAGGCCGGCGCCACGGTGCATGTCGGTCACTCCGCAGAGCACCTTGCCGATGTCGACGTCGTCGTGGTGTCGAGTGCGATCCGTGCCGACAACCCCGAGCTGCGTGCGGCGCGACTGCGCAAGATTCCGGTCGTCCCACGCGCCGAGATGCTGGCCGAGCTGATGCGGTTCCGTCGCGGCATCGCCGTGGCCGGCACCCACGGCAAGACCACCACCACCAGTTTGGTGGCGAGCGTGCTGGCCGAAGGCGGGCTCGATCCGACCTTCGTCATCGGCGGTCAGCTCATCGCCGCCGGTGCGAACGCCGGCCTGGGGCAGGGCGAGTGGCTGGTCGCCGAAGCCGACGAGAGCGACGGCAGTTTCCTGCGCCTGACGCCGATCGTCGCCGTGGTGACCAACATCGACGCCGATCATCTGGAGAACTACGGCGGCGATTTCGCCCGGGTGCAGGCGGCGTTCTCCGAATTCCTCCACCGCCTGCCGTTCTACGGGCTCGGTGTGCTGTGCGTGGACGACCCCGAGGTGCGCGAGCTGGTCGCCGAAATGCCGCGTCATCTGGTGACCTACGGGTTGGCCGACGACGCCGAAGTGCGCGCCGAGAACCTGCGCCAGTCCGGCCCGACTACCCGTTTCACCCTGCGGCTGCCGGAGTGTGCGCCGTGCGAGGTCGAGCTGGCCTTGCCCGGCCGCCACAACGTGCAGAATGCGCTGGCGGCAGCGGCGGTCGGCTATCAGCTCGGCGTCGAGCCGGATGCGATCGTGCGCGCGCTCGGGCGCTTCCAGGGCGTCGGCCGCCGGTTCAATCTGCTGGGCGAGCTGGCGCATCCGCGTGGTCAGGCGCTGCTGATCGACGACTACGGCCATCACCCGCGCGAGTTGCAGGCGGTGTTCTCCGCCGCCCGAGACGGTTGGCCGGAGCGCCGGCTGGTGGTGGCGTTTCAGCCCCATCGCTACAGCCGCACGCGCGACCTGCTGGACGACTTCGCCGCGGTGCTGTCCGAAGTGGATGCCCTGGTGCTGACCGAGGTCTACCCGGCCGGCGAGGCGCCGATTCCGGGCGCCGACGGCAAGGCGCTCGCGCGGGCGATCCGCTCGCGCGGGCGGGTCGAGCCGGTGGTAGTCGGGCAGGCCGAGGAACTCGGTACGGTGCTGCACGACATGCTCGAAGACGGCGACTTGCTGATCCTGCTCGGCGCCGGCGACATTGGCCGTGAGGCCGGTCGACTCGCCACCCACGGACTGACGGGGGGCGCGGCATGAACGCCGACACGATCCGCCGCCTGGGTCGGGTGGCCGTGCTGATGGGTGGCACCTCCAGCGAGCGCGCGGTGTCGCTCGATTCCGGCAGCAATGTGCTCGACGCGCTGCGCACGAAAGGCGTCGATGCGCTGGCCGTGGACGGCATTCCGGCCCTGATCGACGCGATCCGCGCCGGCAGCGTCGACCGCGTGTTCAACGTGTTGCACGGTAGCCATGGCGGCGGCGAAGACGGCGTGCTGCAGGGACTGCTGTCCGCGCTCGGCGTGCCCTGTACCGGCAGCAATGTGCTCGGTTCCGCGCTGTCGATGGACAAGATCCGCAGCAAGCAGGTCTGGCAGGCGCTCGGATTGCCGACACCGGCGTACCGGCGCATCGCGATCGGGGACGACGTGGTGGCCGCGGCTCGCGATCTTGGCCTGCCGGTGATCGTGAAGCCGGCCTGCGAGGGCTCGTCGGTCGGCATCACCCGGGTGTTCGAGGAAGGCGACCTGCAGGCGGCGATCGAACTGGCGGCCAGCTATCCGGGTGAGCTGCTGATGGAACAGCTGGTGGTGGGTGACGAATACACGGTCGGCATCCTCGGTCGTGATGCATTGCCGAGCATTCGCATCGTGCCCGCCGGCGCCTACTACGACTATCACGCCAAGTACGTCGCCGAGGACACCCAGTACCTCTGTCCCGGTCTCGACGGCGAGGCCGAAGCCGCGATGCGGGCGCTCGCCCTGCAGGCGTTCGAAGCGCTCGGCTGTTCAGGCTGGGGGCGCGTCGACCTGATGCGCGATCGCCACGGCGCGAACTGGCTGCTCGAGGCGAACACTGCGCCGGGCATGACCAGCCATTCCCTGGTGCCGAAAGCCGCGCGTGCGACCGGGCTGGATTTCGCGTCCCTGTGCCTGCGCATCGTGGCCGACACGGTTGCCGACCGGGAGGGCGCATGAATTCGCTCGGTCGCGTGATCGTGCTGGCCCTGGCGCTGATGCTGGTGGCGCTGCCGCTGGTCGCGGTGCTCAACGGCTGGTTCGCCAGCGAACGCTGGCCGCTGCGCCAGTTGCGCCTGACCGCCGACTACCAGCGCGTGGATGCTGATGCGGTGCGCGAAGCGGTGACGCCGCACCTGGCCGGCGGGTTCTTCGCGGTGTCGCTGGAAGACATCCACGCCGCCGTGGTCGCCATCGACTGGGTAGCCGAAGCCGAGGTGCGCAAGCAGTTTCCGGATCGCATCGAGATATCGATTCGCGAACACGTGCCGGTGGCGCACTGGGGTGACGGCAGGCTGCTGTCGGCGGCCGGACAGATCTTTCCGCTGCCCGCAGCCGGCGCGCCGGAGGGACTGCCGGTGTTCGAGGCCGATGATCGGCGCAGCCAGGACGTGGTGCGCGTGCACGACATGGCCGAGCAGGCGTTCACCACGCAAGGGCTGCAGGTGGAGCTGGTGAAGCTGTCGGCCCGGGGAAGTTGGAGTTTCCGTCTTGGTGGTGGCGCCATCGTGATGGCCGGTCGCGGCGATCCGGAGCGCCGGGTGACGCGGTTTGCTCCCCTGCTCGGAGAGCTGCTGCAGCACGAGCTGCGTCCGCTGGTGCGCGCAGATCTGCGCTACGCGAACGGCTTTGCATTGCGCTGGGGCGAGGCCCCGGCGCCGGAGGCGGCACCGTCCGCCTCGATCGACTTCAAGGAACAGGGTGCATGAATCGCAAGGGTGACAAGGCGCTGATCGTCGGCCTCGACATCGGTACGTCGAAAGTCGTGGCGTTGGTCGGTGAATACAGCGCCGGCAACCCGATCGAGGTGATCGGCATCGGCTCGCACGCCTCGCACGGGCTCAAGCGCGGTGTGGTGGTCGACATCGAGTCGACCGTGAACTCCATCCAGCGCGCGGTGGAAGAAGCCGAGCTCATGGCCGGCTGCGAGATCCGCTCGGTGTATGCCTCGATCTCCGGCAGTCACGTGCAGTGCCGCAACTCGCCGGGCATCGTGCCGATCCGCAACGGTGAGGTCTCGCTGGAGGACATGCAGCGCGTGCTCGAAGCCGCCAAGGCGGTGGCGATTCCCTCCGACCAGAAGATCCTGCACGCGGTGCCGCAGGAATACATCGTCGACAACTCGCAGGAAGGCATCCGCCATCCGGTGGGCATGTCCGGCGTGCGCCTCGAAGTGCGCGCGCACATCGTGGTCGGCGCCCAGTCGGCCGCGGCCAACATCAGCAAGTGCATCAACCGGTGCGGGTTGCAGGTCGACGACCTCGTGCTGTCGTCGGTGGCCTCGAGTGCCGCGGTGCTGACTGCCGACGAGAAGGAACTCGGCGTTGTGCTGGTCGACATTGGTGGTGGCACCACCGACATCGCCGTGTACGTCCAGGGCGCGATCCGCCACTCGGCCTCGCTGCCGATCGCCGGCGACCAGGTCACCAATGACATCGCCCACCTGCTGCGCACGCCAACCCCGCATGCCGAAGAGATCAAGGTGCGCTACGCCTGCGCGCTGGCGCAGCTGGCGACGGCCGAAGAAAGCATCCAGGTGCCCAGCGTCGGTGACCGGCCACCACGCCGGCTGGCCCGGCAGGCGCTCGCCGAGGCCGTGCAGAACCGCTACGAAGAAATTTTCGAGATGGTCCAGGCCGAACTGCGCCGCTCCGGATTCGAGGAGTTGGTCCGCGCCGGTCTGGTGCTGACCGGTGGCGCCGCACGCATGGAAGGCGTGGCCGAACTGGCCGAGGAGATGCTGCACATGCCGGTGCGCATCGGCGTGCCGCAGTACGTCACCGGCCTCGGCGAAGTGATCAGCAATCCGGTGCATGCCACCGGCGTCGGTCTGCTGCTGTGGGGTGCCCAGGTCGAGCACCCGCGGCGGTCCTTGTTGCCGACGGCACGCGTAGGGGGCGTGTTCAACCGCCTGCGCAACTGGTTTCGGGGGGAATTCTGAATGAGCGGACCGTATCCGGGCGGAGCGTACGGACCGCTGAGCTTCAAGCACTGCCGCGTCACCAAACCGAATCAAGAAGAACGACAAATTCAAAGCATCAACAGGAGATGGAGCCATGTTTGATTTCGTGGAAAAGGTCGCACCCAATGCGGTGATCAAGGTCGTGGGCGTCGGCGGCGGCGGGGGCAATGCCGTGGCGCACATGGTGAGCAGCAATGTGGAGGGCGTGGAGTTCATCTGCGCGAACACCGATTCGCAGGCGATCCAGGGCGTGGGCGCCAAGTCCATCCTGCAGCTCGGTCCGAACGTGACCAAGGGTCTGGGTGCCGGTGCGAACCCGGAAGTCGGCCGTCAGGCCGCGCTGGAGGATCGTGAGCGCATCGTCGAGGCACTGACCGGCGCCGACATGGTGTTCATCACCGCCGGCATGGGTGGTGGTACCGGCACCGGCGCTGCCCCGGTGATTGCCCAGCTGGCCAAGGAAATGGGCATCCTGACGGTCGCCGTGGTCACCAAGCCGTTCCAGTTCGAGGGCCGTCGGCGCATGCAGGTCGCGCTCAAGGGCATCGACGAGCTGGCCAACCACTGCGACTCGCTGATCACGATTCCCAATGAGAAGCTGATCACCGTGCTCGGTCGCGAGGCGACCATGCTGCAGGCCTTCCGCGCGGCCAACGACGTGCTGCAGGGCGCGGTGCAGGGCATCGCCGACCTGATCGTGCGTCCCGGTCTGATCAACGTCGACTTCGCCGATGTGCGCACGGTGATGAGCGAGATGGGCATGGCGATGATGGGGACCGGCCATGCGCGGGGCGATGATCGTGCGATGGCGGCGGCCGAAGCGGCCATCAGCAATCCGCTGCTCGACGACGTCAACCTGTCCGGCGCCTGCGGCATTCTGGTCAACATCACCTCGGGCTCGGACTTCACCATGCACGAGTTCAGCGATATCGGCCGCACGATCGAGGAATTTGCCTCGGAAGACGCGACCGTGGTGATCGGCAACGTCATCGATCCCGAAATGAAGGACGAAGTGCGCGTCACGGTGGTCGCCACCGGTCTGAACCGGATGGCCGCGCGCCAGCCGGTGCGGCAGGAGACCCGGGTGGAGGCGGTGCAGCGTCCGCAGGTGAAGCTGGTGCGCAACGCGACCACTGGCCAGGTCGACCACGTCGCCATGGCCTCGGTGGAGCAGGTGCCGGCTGCGCCAGGCAAGCCGGAGGCCGCCAACAAGGAAGGCGGTCTCGACTACCTCGACATTCCGGCGTTCCTGCGCCGACAGGCCGACTGAACCACGGATACCGGCCCCCCGCCCGGGGCCGGAGTCCGTGTTGCCGCGGGCTGAAGCACAGCTCGGGACCGGGTTTGGCTCCGCCACCCGGGCTGTGCTTCGCCGCGGTTTGGTCGGCCAAGGCAGCGAACGGCCGAAGCACGTCTTTCCGTTCGAGCGGGACGGTTCGGTGCGTCGCGGGGAGCTCCGGCAGTCCGGGCGGGCGATACTCGCGCCGGCGAGGGGAGGCACTCGGTCCGCGGCCGGTATTCACGCGCCGTTGCACGGCGGTCTGTCAGGTTAGCGGCGCAATGTTGCGCAAAAGCGACAAGGCCGTCTCGTTTTCGTTGCGTTGAGCTTGCGTGCGGGGCTTGCTGTGCTATGCTCCGGACGCTTTTGCCGTGCTCCTGCCCCGGAGAACGCACCGAATGATCAAACAAAGAACCCTCAAGAATACCATCCGCGCCACGGGCGTCGGACTGCATTCGGGCGACAAGGTCTATATGACGCTGCGTCCCGCTGCGGTCGACACCGGCATCGTTTTCCGCCGCGTCGATCTCGACGAACCGGTGGAAATTCGCGCGTGCGCGGAAAAGGTAGGGGACACCAGCCTGTCGACCACCCTGGTCCAGGACGGCGTGCGCGTCGCCACGATCGAGCATCTGCTCTCGGCGATCGCCGGTCTCGGCATCGACAATGCCTATGTCGATCTGTCCGCGGCCGAAGTGCCGATCATGGATGGTTCCGCAGGCCCGTTCGTGTTCCTGCTGCAGTCGGCGGGCATCGAAGAGCAGGCCAGCCCGAAGCGCTTCATCCGCATCAAGAATCCCGTCGTCGTGCGCGACGGTGACAAGTGGGCCCGCTTCGAGCCGTTCGACGGCTTCAAGGTCGGCTTCGCGATCGACTTCAACCATCCGGTGTTCACCCGCGCGACGTCCTCGGCCGAGATCGATTTCTCGACCACCTCGTTCGTGAAAGAAGTCAGCCGCGCGCGCACCTTCGGGTTCATGAAGGACATCGAGTTCCTGCGTGAGCGCAATCTCGCGCTCGGCGGCTCGATGGACAACGCCATCGTGCTCGACGACTACCGCGTGCTCAACGAAGACGGCCTTCGCTACGAAGACGAATTCGTCAAGCACAAGATTCTCGATGCCATCGGCGACCTGTACCTGCTCGGTCATTCGCTGATCGGCGCGTTCTACGGCTACAAGTCGGGCCACCAGCTGAACAATCAGTTGCTGCGTGCCCTGCGTGCCGATACGTCGGCGTGGGAGGAAGTGACCTTCGACGACCCGGCGACCGCGCCGATTTCCTACGCCCATCCGGCGCAGGCCTCGGTCTAGACGTTTCAAAACGTGTCGCCCTGCCCAGTTCCGGGTGAACGGGGACAGGTAGTGTGTCCTCAAGGAATCAGGATTCGGCCAGGGAGGCCATTCGCAGCAGCTGGTCCCGCAACGCGGGGTCGCTGACTGCAGCAGCCGCAGCACGCAGGGCATCGCGAGCGGCGGGGGAAAGGGGTGTTGGCGGTGTGAGGTCCGCGGGAACGGGCTGCATCGTTGCCACTTTCAAGGTCAAGGCATGCGCCTCGACGCCCAGCTTGCGGGCTTCACCGAGCAATCGGTCGCTCGCCAGTCTCAGGGCGTTGGCCCAGGCGCCGGCCTCGACGCGAAAGACAAGCCTGCTGTCGCGGACATTGGTCAATCGGCAACGACTGGCCAACGGCGGCGGCAGGGACTGACGCAGTTGCCAGTCGAGCGCGTCCAGCCAATGGCTGCGCTGGACCAGCGACCGCCAGTCGCCGGATTCGAGACTCTCGAGGGGGAGCTTGAAATCGCGGGGGCCGGTGGGCTGCACGGGCAAACGACATGGATGGCCGTTCTCGATGAACATCATTATCGTAGCCAAGTTTCTGCGCTACCCGAAGAAAATTTCGGCAAGGGAACCCCTTGTCTGGACCGCACTGGCCGGCGTGCTGCTGCTGGTCGGCGGTATCGGCGCCGGACTTGCGCTGGCACTGCACGACCCCGCGTCGGCAGCGCTGGTCGATCTCAACAAGGTCCGCGGCGAGCTCAAGGCGCAGCAGGCGGACGTGCAGTCCGTGCGTGCCGACCTCGACCGCGAATTGAACGCTCTGGCGGTGCGGCTCGGCGAGCTGCAGGCCCAGTCCACCCGCATCGATGCGCTCGGCGAGCGCCTGACCCGCAGCGCGCGGCTCGACGACGGCGAGTTCGACTTCTCCGAACCGCCGGCCATCGGTGGCCCGGAATCGCCCACCCAGCTCGCCAACACCAGCGAGCAGCAGATCCGCGACGCGCTGGATCTGTTCGCGGCGCGGCTCTCGCAGCAGGACCGGCAGCTCGAAGTACTCGAGACCATGCTGCTGGATCGCGAAGTGGAAACCGCCTTGCTGCCGGCGGGCCTGCCCGTGCGGGCCGGCTACGCGAGCTCGCGCTACGGCATGCGTACCGATCCGTTCACCGCGCATCAGGAATTCCACAGCGGTATCGACTTCCATGGCCAGCTCGGCGCCGACATCCTCGCCGTCGCCGACGGCGTGGTCGCGTTCTCCGGCCGCCATCCGGGCTACGGCAACATGGTCGACATCGATCATGGCAATGGCTACATGACCCGCTACGCGCACAATTCGGAACTGCTGGTGAAGCCGGGTCAGCGCGTCCGTTCGGGCGAAGTGATCGCGAAGATGGGCCGCACCGGCCGCGCCACCGGCGTGCACGTGCACTTCGAGGTCTGGCTGAACGACCGCGCGGTCAATCCCGCCGGCTATCTGAAGGCGATGTCCGAGCGCGGCTGAGGCCCGACGGACAGCGCGACCCGGCGCCAACCCGGGCGCCACCCGCAGCGGGCTTGATTCGCCCGCATCGCGCCCCAAGGTACAATGCACGTTCGGCCGCCTTGGGCGGCCTTTTCGCTTTCGATCGCGGCGCAAGACGCCCGCCCAGCTGGAAATTCCCATGTTGAACAAGTTGCTCACCAGTGTGTTCGGCAGCCGCAACGAGCGCCTGCTCAAGCAGCTGGGCAAGAACGTCGCCCGCATCAATGCGCTCGAGGCCGACATGCAGGCGCTCGATGACGCCGCGCTCAAGGCCAAAACCGCCGAGTTCAAGGAGCGATACGCGAAGGGCGAGACCCTGGATGCGCTGCTGCCCGAAGCGTTCGCGACCATGCGTGAGGCTGCCCGCCGCGTGCTCGGCATGCGCCACTACGACGTACAGTTGATCGGCGGCATGGTGCTGCACATGGGCAAGATCGCCGAGATGCGCACCGGCGAGGGCAAGACCCTGGTCGCGACCCTGCCGGTGTATCTGAACGCGATTTCCGGCAAGGGCGTCCACGTCGTCACCGTCAACGACTATCTGGCCCGCCGCGACGCCGCCTGGATGGGCAAGGTCTACAACTGGCTCGAACTGTCGGTGGGCGTGGTCTACCCGGGCATGCCGCACGGCGACAAGAAAGCGGCCTATGCCGCCGACATCACCTACGGCACCAACAACGAATACGGTTTCGACTACCTGCGCGACAACATGGCGCTGTCGAAGGACGATCGCTTCCAGCGTGGCCTGAACTTCGCCATCGTCGACGAAGTGGACTCGATCCTGATCGACGAGGCGCGCACCCCGCTGATCATTTCCGGTCCGGCCGATGAGTCGCCCGAACTGTACATCCGGGTCAACCGGGTCGTGCCGCAGCTGACCCGTCAGGAAAAGGAAGACGGCGACGGCGACTTCTACGTCGACGAGAAGGGCAAGCAGGTGCATCTGTCCGAGGCCGGCATGGAGCGCGCCGAGGAGATGCTTCGCGAAGCCGGCATCATCGGTGCCGAGGACAGCCTCTACGAAGGCCAGAACATCGCGGTCGTGCACCACCTGAACGCTGCGCTGCGCGCGCACAGCCTGTTCCAGCGCGACGTCGACTACATCGTCCGCGACGGCGAAGTGGTCATCGTCGACGAGTTCACCGGCCGCACCCTGCCCGGTCGTCGCTGGTCCGACGGCCTGCACCAGGCGGTCGAGGCGAAGGAAGGCGTGCCGATCCAGCGCGAGAACCAGACCCTCGCCTCGATCACCTTCCAGAACTACTTCCGCATGTACGGCAAGCTCGCCGGCATGACCGGCACGGCCGACACCGAAGCCTACGAGTTCCAGCAGATCTACGGGCTGGAAGTGACGGTGATTCCGACCCACCGGGCGATGGTGCGCAAGGACCATCCGGATCTGGTCTTCCTCAAGAGGCCGGCCAAGTACAAGGCGGTGATCGACGACATCCGCGACTGCCACGAGCGTGGCCAGCCGGTGCTGGTGGGTACCACCTCGATCGAGATCTCCGAGCTGATCGCCGGCATCCTGAAGAAAGAGAAAATCGCCCACGAAGTGCTCAACGCGAAGCAGCACGAGCGCGAAGCGCACATCGTTGCCCAGGCCGGCCGCCCCGGCGCGGTCACCATCGCCACCAATATGGCGGGCCGTGGTACCGACATCGTGCTTGGCGGCAACCTCGAAGCCGAACTCGCCACCCTGGGCGAAGACGCCGAGCCGGCGCAGATCGAGCAGGCCAAGGCCGAGTGGAAGCAGCGCCACGAGAAGGTGCTCGAGGCAGGCGGCCTGCACATCATCGGCACCGAGCGCCACGAGTCGCGCCGAATCGACAACCAGCTGCGTGGTCGTTCGGGGCGCCAGGGCGACCCGGGATCCTCACGCTTCTATCTGTCGCTCGAAGACAACCTGATGCGCATCTTCGCCGCCGACTGGGTGCAGAAGGCGATGGCCTTCCTCGGCATGAAGGACGACGACGCGATCGAGGACAAGCTGGTCAGCCGGCAGATCGAGAAGGCGCAACGCAAGGTCGAGGCGCACAATTTCGACATGCGCAAGAACCTGCTCGAGTTCGACGACGTGTCCAACGACCAGCGCAAGGTGATCTACGAGCAGCGCAACGACCTGCTCGAGGCCGACAGCGTCGCCGACGTGGTCGCCAACATTCGCGAGGATGTGCTGACCGCCCTGGTGCAGAAGCACGTGCCGCCGGGCTCGATCGACGAGCAGTGGAATCTCGACGGCCTGGAGCAGGATCTCGAGAGCGATTTCGGCGTGCGCGTCGACCTCAAGGGCATGGTGCAGGCCGACGAAGACCTCACTGCCGAGAAGGTGGCCGACCGCGTCCATGAACTCGGCGCCAAGGTGTTCGAGCAGAAGGAAGAGCAGATCGGCAGCGAGATGATGCGCCAGCTCGAGAAGCACCTGATGCTGACCGTGCTCGACCAGAGCTGGAAGGAGCACCTCGCGCGCATGGACTACCTGCGTCAGGGCATCTACCTGCGCGGCTATGCGCAGAAGCAGCCGAAGCAGGAATACAAGCGCGAGAGTTTCGAGCTGTTCTCCGAGATGCTCGACAAGGTCAAGCGCGAGCTGATCATGCTGATTGCGCGCGTGCGCATCCGCTCCGAAGAAGAGGTGGCGCAGCTCGAAGAAGAAGAGCGCCGTCGCGCCGAAGCCAAGGCCCGCGCCATGCAGTTCCAGCATGCCGACTCCGGCGGCTACAGCGCCGACGAAGAAGCAGCCCAGGTGCTGGCGGCGCAGGCGCAGGAAGGCGGTCAGCCGCAGGTGCGCGAAGTGCCCAAGGTCGGTCGCAACGAGCCCTGTCCGTGCGGCAGCGGCAAGAAGTTCAAGCATTGCCACGGCCAGCTCGGCTGAGCCGTCGCCGGGTCGCGGCGCACGTTGCCCCGGCAGCCTGATCGTCCGGCATCCGGGCGATCAGCGCGCGACCACGAGCGCGACGCTGACATGATCTCGGTCGTCGGCGGTGTCATCCGCGACGATTCGGGTCGCATTCTGCTCGCGCAGCGGCGCGGCGGCGATCTCGACGGTCTGTGGGAGTTCCCCGGGGGCAAGATCGAGGCCGGCGAGTCGGCGCACGCGGCGCTGACGCGTGAGCTGCACGAAGAGCTTGGCATCGAGGTCGAAAGCTCGGCCGCGCTCATCCGCATTCCGTATCGGTACCCGGGCAAGTCGATCGCGCTGGAAGTCCGTGTGGTGCAGGCCTGGTCCGGACAGCCGCGGGGCCGAGAAGGCCAGGCGCTGCGCTGGATGCATGAGGGCGAGCTGGGCACCCTGCCGATGCCCCCGGCCGACCTTCCCGCCGTGGCGGCCCTGAACCTGCCGCAGCACATCGCCATCACCCCCGAGGATGCGACCGACGATGCGACCCTGCTGCAGGGCGCCCTGCGGTGCATGCAGCGCGGCGTGGGCGCCATCCAGATCCGCCGTCCTTCGCTGACTGCGCAGCGCAATCGCGATGTCGCCCGGCGTCTTCGCGATGCCGCGACGGCTGAGCAATGGCGCGGCGCGCTTCTGCTCAACGGCGACATCGATGGCGCCGAGCGGCTTGGCCTGGGCCTGCACCTCCGCTCGGCCCAGCTGCGTGCACTGCGCGAAAGACCGCCATGCGCGGGCATGCTCACCGCCGCCTGTCATGACCTGGCCGAGCTTGCGCGAGCCACCGAGTTGCGCATCGACGCCGCGCTGGTGGGCGCGGTGATGCCCACGCCTACCCATCCTGATCGCGCAGCCCTGGGCTGGGACGGTTTCGAGGCGATGCGGGCGAGCTGCGCACTGCCGATCTACGCGCTGGGCGGGCTCGGGCCAGGGCAGGTCGTGCTCGCGCGAACTCATGGCGCACAAGGCGTCGCCGGTATCCGCGCATTCTGGGATTGAGCGCGGCGTTGCAGGCGTGCGCGGTGCGCAGCTCGTGCCGTGTCGCCTTCGCTCGTCGCCGATTCGAGCATCCCTGCTGCCCTTCGGTACCCGCAGAACGCGGCGATGGGCGCGCGTGCCAACCTCGCGCGAACGACTGGCCTAGCCCGTGCCGCGAGGCTGGCGCTGGCAGGTCGATTGTGAGAACTTTCGGCCACTCGGGGAGCGATTCAGGGGAAGCACGATGAGCAACGGCGCGCGGCGGTCGGCGAGACACGGCAGGGGAGGTCGGGCGAACCGTTGGGTGATTGGCCTGCTGGTGTCCTTCGCGTGGCCGGGTCTGGTGATGGCACAGCAGGACGGTCGCCCCGTGCTTTCGATCGCGGTGAGTCGCGCCGTGGCCACGGAGGGTTCGCAGGCACCGGTGACGATCGACCTCGTGCTCGACCGTCCCGCGCCCGAAGGCGGCGTGTGCATCGACCTCGATCTGGTCGGCGGCACGGCGCGGCCCGGCGAGGACTTCAACAGCAACCCGTCGGTGCCGCCGATCCCGCAGGGCCAGACCATGGCGTCGCTGCCGATCCAGATCGTCGACGACAACGTCTCCGAGCCTGACGAAACCGTGCGCATCGTGCTGCGACCCAGCCCTTGCTATGCGCTGGGCCCCAACACCCAGTTCGATCTGCTGATCCGCGATGACGATGACGATCCCGCTTCGCTGCAGGACCGTCTGCAGGTCATCATCAACAACACGCCTGATCCGCTGATCGCCTCGCAGCTGGTCAATCTGGCCCAGCTCTGCGCCACCGATCGTCCGCCCCAGGGCAGCGAGCTCGATCGCCGCTGCCAGCTGCTGCGCCTCGCCCTGCGCGATCCGCAGGCTGCACGGCAGCTGGTCGATACCCTGCGTGGGGTGGTCGGCGAAGAGCTGTCCAGCCAGCGTCGCGGCTTCCGCATGCTGGCCGGCGGGCAGATGGGCGCCATCGCGCGCCGGCTCGATGCGGTGCGTCACGGCGGCGGCACCGGTCTGTCGCTCACCGACGTGTCGGTCGAAGGCGTGCACGCCTTCCTGCCGGCTGCCGCCGAGGAAGCGGGCGATGACCTGCTCGGCTCGGGCTGGGGCCTGTTCGCCTCGGCCAGTATCGGCGACGGCCGCCGCGACACCACGTCGGTGGAAAGCGGCTACCGCAGCGACAGCCAGCAGCTCACCCTGGGCTTCGACCGCCGCATCGATGCCAACTGGGTCATCGGCGCCGCGCTCGGCCGCACCGAATTCGAGGCCGATCTCGACGGCGATTCCGGCGACATCGACATGGATCAGACCAATGCGCTGATCTACCTGAGCTATTCGGCGGAGAACGGCTGGGTCGACGGCAGCTTCGGCTTCGGCAACGGCGAGCTCGACCAGACCCGCGTTGCCCGCTTTGAAGCGGTGACCGACGACGAGTCGCTGTCGGCGGTCGACATCCTGCGCGGCAGCGCCGACACCGACCTGAGCTTCGCCTCGGTCGGCGCGGGCTACGACTTCCGCGAAGGCGGGTTCACCATCGGTCCGCGCCTGGCTCTCGAGTACGCCAAGCTCGATATCGATGCCTTCGCCGAGCAGGCGGTGCAGGGCAGCGATGCCTTTGCCGTGGCGCTGGACCGGCAGAGCATCCGATCGTTGCTGGCTCGAATGGGCCTGAGCGCGAGCTGGACGGTTTCGTGGTCAGGCGGTGTGCTGCTGCCACAGATCGAACTGCATCGCGTGCTGCAGCTCGAAGACGAGGCCGAGGCGCTGACCGGTCGTTTCGTCAACGACACGCAGGGCCCTGGCTTCAGTCTGCCGACTTCACCGATCGACGACCGCTACGCGGAGGCCGCCGTATCGTTGTCGGCCCTGTTCCCGCACGGCATCTCCGGCTTCATCAGCTATCGACGCCTGTTCTCGCTGCAGGACACCGAGCAGGACTACTGGAGCCTGGGTCTGCGTATCGAACTCTGAGCGCCACGCCCGAATCCGGGCCATGCATCGAGCGCCCGGGCTGGCAAGGCCCGGGGGTGCGCGGTCGCTGGTCCGGGCAAGCGGCGCCGAGTGCATGGGGCGGCCGTCCGCAGCGATGGAGAGCGGCCTCGCTGCGCCTAGGCCTGCGGGGCCGCTGACGTTGCCGCGTGCTGGCGGCTGGCACCTTGGCCCACGGCGCGGCGCGGTCGCCGCACGCGACCACAGGGTGACGCCTGTCGGCTAGGTGGCCGCCGACTTCGACAGTTCGGCGTCACGCAGTTCGCGGCGCAGGATCTTGCCGACGTTGGTCTTCGGCAGGTCGTCACGGAACTCGATGTGTTTGGGTTTCTTGTAGCCGGTCAGGTGCTCGGCCAGATAGGCCTTGACCTGGTCGAGCTTGAGCTCGGGGTCCTTGCGCACCACGAACAGTTTCACCGCTTCGCCGCTGTTCTTGTCGGGCACGCCGATTGCCGCTGCTTCGAGCACGCCCGGACACGCCGCGGCCACGGCCTCGATCTCGTTCGGGTACACGTTGAACCCCGACACCAGGATCATGTCCTTCTTGCGGTCGACGATCTTGAGGTAGCCGCGCTCGTCGATCACGCCCACATCACCGGTCTTGAAGAAGCCGTCGGCGGTCATGCACTGCGCGGTCTCTTCCGGTCGCTGCCAGTAGCCGGCCATCATCTGCGGGCTGCGCAGCGCGATCTCGCCGGGTTCGCCGGGCCCGACGTCGCGATCCTCGTCATCGACCAGGCGCACTTCGGCGTTCGACATCGGCATGCCGATGGTGCCGGTGTAGGCCGCGCTGTCGGTGGGATTGCAGGTGATGCCGGACGACGATTCCGTAAGGCCGTAGCCTTCCACGACCGGACAGCCGGTGAGCTCCAGCCAGCGCTTGGCCACGGCTTCCTGGATGGCGGTGCCGCCGCCGTTCGAGATCATCAGCTCCGAGAAATCGAGTTCGCTGGCGCGCGGGTGGTTGGCCACGGCATTGAACAGCGTGTTGACCGCCGGGAAGACGTGCAGGCGGAAGGGCTTCAACGCGTCGATCAGGCCGCCGATGTCGCGCGGGTTCGGGATCAGGATGTTGCAGCCGCCGGCGCGCATGCCGAGCAGGCAGCAGGTCACGAACGCGAACACATGGTAGAGCGGCAGCGCGCAGACGATGTGCATGTGCCCGGTCATGGTCTTGCGCTTCAGCCCCGGCTGCATCCACGCCTCCGAGGCGAGCAGGGCGGCGATCAGCGAGCGATGCAGCAGCACGGCACCCTTGGCCACACCCGTGGTCCCGCCGGTGTACTGCAGCACCGCCACGTCGTCCTGGCCCAGCTCGACCGGCTGCAGGGCGCGTCCGGCGCCCTCGGCCAGCGCGCGCTTGAACGGCACGGCGGACGGCAGCGAGTAGGGCGGCACCATCTTCTTCACCCGACGCACCACGAAGTTCGTGATCGCGCCCTTGGGAAAGCCGAGCAGATCACCCATCGAGGCCACGACCAGCAGTTCGACCGGATGTTCGGCGACCACCTTCTCCACCGTCGTCGCGAAATTCTCCAGCAGGACCAGGGCACGTGCGCCGGAGTCGGCGAGCTGGTGCTTGAGCTCGCGCGGCGTATAGAGCGGATTGACGTTGACCAGCACCAGGCCGGCGCGAAGGATGGCCGCGGCACAGACCGGATACTGCAGCACGTTCGGCATCATCACCGCCACGCGATCCCCGCGCTTCAGGCCGCGCGCCTGCAGGAAGGCGGCGAACCGCCGCGACAGCTCGTCGAGTTCGGCGAAGCTCATGTGCCGGCCCATGCACACATAGGCATCCCGCTGCTTGAAGCGCTCGAAGCTCTCGGCGAGCAGATCGGGAATCGAACGGTACTGGTCGGTGTCGACCGCCGCCGGAACGCCCTCGGGGTAGTGCCGGGTCCAGATCTTCTCCATCGCTTTCCCTCTCCTGTCCGCTCGGTCTAGAAGCCGCTGCGTGGGGAAAAGCTACGCCAGTTCGCCTCCCCCTGCCAGCGCAGCCCGGCCGCGCTGAGACTCTCATGGAAAGTGTGATAGAACTGCGGAGGAGGGCGAAGCGGTGCCGCAACGCCCAGCCGCGGGGACAGGGGCGGATGCACGACGAGGATCTACTGCAATTCGCCGAGGAGGAGGAAGGCACCGGGCTCGCGGAACCGGTACTCGAGCCTTGGCGAATCCTCATCGTCGACGACGACGAGGAGATCCATCGCGCCACCCGTTTCGCCCTGCGCAACGTGCGCCTGTTCGAACGCGCACTGCAGTTCGACAGCGCCTATTCGGCTGCCGAAGCCCGAGGGCTGCTCGCCTCCGAGACCTATTGCTGCGTGCTGCTCGACGTGGTCATGGAGTCGGACGACGCTGGCCTCAAACTGGTCGGCTACATCCGCGAGGAACTGCACGACGCGGCAGTGCGGCTGGTATTGCGCACCGGCCAGCCCGGCTACGCGCCGGAACTCGAGGTGGTGCAGAAGTACGACATCAACGACTACAAGGCCAAGGCCGATCTCACCGCCACGCGGCTGACCACGACCCTGGCCGCGGCGCTGCGCTCGTACCAGCAGATCCGCATGATCGAGGCGAGCCGACGCGGCCTCGAGGAAATCATCGGGTCGGCCTCCGATCTGCTCGCGGTGCAGGCGGTCGGGCGATTCTCCAACGGTGTGCTGATCCAGCTCTGCTCGCTGATCGGCGTCCCCGAAGACGGCGTGCTGTGTGCCCAGCCCTCCGGCGGTACCGGCGCGACGATCGTCGCGGCGGCTGGACGCTATGCCGACTATCGGGGTCGGTCGATCCACGATCTTGGCGCACCGCAGATCGAGGCCGACATCCGCACGGCCCTGCAGGAGCGACGCAATCTCTACGAGCACGATCGCACCGTGCTGTACATCCATTCGCCGCGCGGCGAGGACCTGGTGGTGCACGTCGCCACCGGACGGCCGCTGAGCGAACTCGACCGCAAGCTGCTCGAAGTGTTCTCGATCAACATCGCGGTCGGCTTCGACAACGCGCACATGTTCGAGACCCTGGAAGACCTGGCCTACTGGGATCGCCTGACCCGGTTGCCCAATCGCGCCGCCTTCGAACAGGAGATCGAACGCCAGGGCGCCGAGAAGCCCAGCTTCCAGGTCGTCGTCGCCGACATCGACAACTTCCAGGCGGTGAACGATGGCCTGGGTCATGAGATCGGCGACCGCACGCTGCAGACCGCGGCGGGCATCCTGCGCAACGTGTTCGGTGGCGGCAGTTTCGTCGCCCGCACCTCGGCCGACACCTTCGCGATCATCCACGGCGGCAGCGAGGAAGAGCTCGAAGACCGGCTGCGCGAACTGCATCGCCGGCTCGAGCACAACATCGTCGTCGACGGCAACGATATTCCGCTGTCGATGTCGGTCGGCGTGGCGCGCTATCCCGACCACGGCAAGGAGCCCTCGCTGGTCTATCGCAATGCCGGCATTGCCCTCAAGCAGGCGAAGCGGGTGGCGCGCTCCTCGTTCCAGTATTTCGACGGTCAGTTCGAGCGCGACCTGCAGAGCCGCCTGCAGACCATCCGCGAGTTGCGCTACTCGGTCGAGCGCAAATGCCTGAAGCTGCTGTACCAGCCACAGGTGGAACTCGCCTCGGGCAACGTGTTCGGGGTCGAGGCGCTGGTGCGCTGGCAGCGTACGCCTGAGGAAACGGTGTCGCCGCTGATCTTCGTGCCTGCCGCGGAAGACTCCGGCCACATCGTCGCGATGGGCGAGTGGATCCTGCACGAGGCCTGCATGCAGCAACAGCGCTGGATGCAAGCGGGCAAGGACCTGTGCATGGCGGTCAATGTGTCGATGCGCCAGCTCAAGGATCCGGACTTCGTCAGCATGGTGCGCGACACCCTGCAGCGGACGTCGGTCGATCCGACCCGCATCGAGCTGGAGGTCACCGAAAGCCTGATGATGGACGACACCCATGGGCTGACCACCTTGCTCGAACAGGTGCGCGGCATGGGCATACGGGTCGCGATCGACGATTTCGGTACCGGCTACTCCTCGCTGTCGCACCTGCAGAAGCTGCCGATCGATCGGCTGAAGATCGACCGCGCCTTCATCACCGGCCTGACCCAGCGACCCGAGGACCAGGTGATCGCCGCGCTGGTCATCAACATGGGCCATCTGCTCCGGCTGCGCGTCATCGCCGAGGGCGTGGAGACCGCCGAGCAGCGCGATCGCCTGCTTTCGATGGGCTGCGACGACGCCCAGGGCTACCTGTTCGGCAAGCCGATGGAAGCCGACGACCTGTTCCAGCTGGTGACCGGCTGATCGCCGCGGGTTGCGCGGTGAGTGGCGCACAACTTATTGATTTGAAATAGATCGGCGCGGCGTGGCCGACGATACGGCGTGGCGGAGGCCGGCGCAGGCCGGAATTCGGCTCCCGGCCTTGGTGCATCCGGCACCAACTCAGCGCGGCGTCGCCGTTTGCTTTCTGTTTCGGGCGACGCGATGATCCCATCGCCGATCCACCGGTTCCGCCACGCGTCATCGAATACGAGAACCGGCGATCGCCGCTGTGCCCCGATTCCCGCCAGAGATCTTCAGGAGACACCCTATGCGTCGTTCCGTGCTCTTCCTCGCCTTGACTGCATTCGCGGGCTCCGCGTCGGCAGGCTCGATGTCCACCACCATCACCGCGGCGTCCGACTACCTGTTCGACGGCATCAGCCAGACCCAGGGTGACGGTGACAGCAACTTCAATCCCGCGCTGCAGATCAGTCTCGACTACGAGTGGGAGAACGGCTTCTACTTCGGCGCCTGGGGCTCGAACGTCGACTTCGGCGACGATGACGACGCCGACATCGAGATCGACTACTACGGCGGCTACGCCCGCGAGTACGAGAGTGGCTGGGGCTGGAACGTCGGCATCCTCGCCTACACCTACCTCGGCGCGCCGAGCAGCGGCTACGACTACGAGGAGTACACCGTCGGCGTGACCTTCCCGACCGGCACCGAGCTGGCCTTCTTCTACTCCGACGACGACGATGTGTTCGACGGCGAGGCCTATCGCCTCAAGGGCAATCACTCGATCGACCTCGGCAACGACTTCTCGCTCGATCTCGAGGCCTCGTACACCGACTACGTCGACTTCGACGAAGAGTATTTCCATGGTCAGGTCGGCGTGTCGCATCCGCTCGGACCGTTCACGGCTTATCTCGGCTATTCGGACACCGATCTCAACGACTCGCCGAATGCCGACGGTCGTTTCCTGTTCACCCTGTCGACCACGATCGACCTGTTCTGATTCCGGCGCGGCCGAACGGCCGCCACGGCGTCCCCACGACGGGCCGGCTTTCGCCGGCCCGTTGTCGTTGGCGCAGGGTGGATCGCGCCCTGCCGTCGGTCCGGTCGTCGATGCCGGTGGCGCGACATGCTGCACCGCATCGAGGCAGACCGGATGGCCCGATCGGGATCAGCCCGCTACTATGCGGACGAACCTTCGGGCGGTGGAGCGGCCGGTGGTGCGGGGAACGGGGACAGCGTGCGGATGCCGTCGGTGCGGGGCGGCCGCGGGTGCAGCTCCCTTTCGCCGTGCACCTGACGCCTGCGCCCCAGCACAAGCGAGGCGACATGCGTGTACTGATCGTCGATGACGAACCGCTGGCGCGTGAGCGGCTGGTGGACCTGTTGGCCCCGATGGCCGATGTGGAACTGGTCGGCGAAGCCGGCGACGGCCGCAGCGCCTGGGAGATGGCCGTGGCCCTGCAGCCCGACCTGGTGCTGCTCGACATTTCCATGCCGATCATGGACGGGATGGAGGCCGCCCGCCACATGGCGCAGCAGGAGCAGCGTCCGGCGATCATCTTCTGCACCGCCTACGACGAACACGCGCTGGCCGCCTTCGATGCCGGCGCGATCGACTATCTGCTGAAGCCGGTGCGTCATGACCGACTGATCGCTGCGCTGGACAAGGCCCGGCGCATGCTCGGCGAGCTGCCGCCGCCGAACCTGCCCGAATCGAAGCAGCGCACCCATCTGTGTGCGCGGCTGCGCGGCAGCATGCGGCTGATCCCGATCACCGAGGTCTACTACCTGCAGGCCGAAGAGAAGTATGTGGTGATCCACCACGAGCACGGCGAAGACCTGATCGAGGACTCACTGAAGTCGCTCGAGCTGGAATTCTCCGAGCGCTTCCTGCGCATCCATCGCAACTGCCTGGTCGCCACCGACGAGATCATCGAGCTGCGCCGCGCCGCCGACGGGCAGACCCGCGCCCGGCTTCGGCACGTCGACAAGCTGCTCGACGTCAGCCGACGCTGCCTGCCCAGCCTGCGCAAGCGGGTGCGTGAATTGTGAGTCGTCCGATCCTGCGCATCGCCACCCGCAAGAGTGCGCTGGCGATGTGGCAAACCGAACACGTGGCAGATCGCCTGCGCCGGCAGTTTCCTGAACTCGACGTTTCGCTTCTGCCCCTGTCGACGCGGGGCGACGAGGTGCTCGATCGATCGCTGGCGGCGATCGGCGGCAAGGGACTGTTCCTCAAGGAGCTGGAGGTCGCGATGCAGCGCGGCGAGGCCGACTGCGCCGTGCATTCGCTGAAGGACGTGCCGATGGATCTCGAGCCGGGCTTCGAGCTGCCGGCCATCCTCGAGCGCGCCGATCCGTTCGATGCGCTGGTGAGCGGTCGCCACGATTCGCTGTCCGCGCTGCCTGCCGGAGCTGTGGTGGGCACCTCGTCGCTGCGCCGCCGGGCGCAACTGCTGGCCTTGCGCCCTGACCTCGTCGTGCGCGACCTGCGCGGCAACGTCAATACGCGGCTGGCCAAGCTGGACGCCGGCGACTACGACGCCATCATTCTCGCCTGCGCCGGGCTGCAGCGACTCGGTTTCGACGCGCGTATCCGCGCCCGGCTGGAACCACCGACCTGGCTGCCGGCGCCGGCTCAGGGTGCGATTGCGATCGAAGCACGCGCTGACCTCGGCGAGCGTGCCGGATACCTGCGTGCCCTCGACCATGCGGCCACGCGCGCCGCGGTCGAGGCCGAGCGCGCGATGAACCGCGCACTGCATGGCAGCTGTCACGTGCCGGTGGCGGCCTTTGCCAGCGCACAGGCAGACGGCTGGCAGCTTGCGGGCTGGGTGGGCGCCGAGGACGGACGCAGCGTGCGTGCGCAGGCGTCATCCACCGCGGGCCAGTCGCCCGAACAGCTGGGCCAGACCGTGGCCGAGGCGTTGCTCGCGCAGGGTGCCGCGGCGCTGCTGGGCGACGCGGCCAGGTGAGGCGCCGGAGTCCGGCGCCGCGGTCGGTGCCTCGGCCGCTGCCTCGGCCGCTGCCCGGGCCGGCGGCGATCGACTACTTGATGGTGTAGACCAGGTTGACCGTGGTCAGCGTGTCGGTCTTGTCGCGGCCGGCCGCAACCTCGGTGTTGTGGCGCACCTGCAGGCCGGCTTTCAGCGCGAACGACGAGTTGATCGCCACGCTCAGTCCGAAGTCGTTCTGCATGAAGGTGTTGTCCGAGCCCGACTCGATCAGGAAGTGATTGCCGAGCTTGGTGGTGGCAGTGAGCTGATGCGAATAGTCGATCAGGCCACGCACGATGCCGTCGGATTCGGTCTCGCCGGTCGACGCGTTCTTGGCACGACGGTAACCGGGGCCCACTTCGGCGCGCAGCTTGGTCGCTTCCGAGTCGATGAAGCTGTGGCCGTAGCCGATCGCGAAGGTCGACTGATGCTCGAACGGGGCGAAGTCGTCGTTCTCGTAGCGCAGCGAGGCGACCCACGAAGACCGCTCGTTGACCTTGAGCGCGCTGGACGCGGAGAACTCGTAGCGGTTGGCATTGAGTTCAAAGCGTTCCTCGGGCACGCCGTCGCCGTCGAAGTCGCCGGTCACTTCGCCCTTGGCGCGCAGCGCGGCGAAGCCGAATTCGTGCTTCCAGCGGTCGTCTTCGTTGATGAAGGCGAGCTTGGTGTTGAGGTTTTCGGAACGCGCGTTGCCGCGCGCCATGGCCAGGCCGAGCTCGCCGGTGCCGGTCCAGCCGTCGGTGCTGCCGGCCTGGGCGTGTGCGGAGAGAACGAGGCTCAAGGCGGCCACGAGAGGAAGGGTGCGTCGCATGGGTAGCTCCTGGAAAATCGCAGCCGATCGTTCCGGCTGGCGTGAAAAGTCGCAGATGGTACCGGTTCGTCGCTCAATCGGCGTGAATCGTCGGGCAACGACGGCGATGCATGCTGCACGGCCGGGGTGGCCCCGCCGCCCGATCCGGGCACGCGCTAGAACGGGAAGAACTGCGGAATCAGCAGGGTGGCAGTCACCAGGAACACCAGGTTGAGCGGTGCGCCGACGCGCACGAAGTCGGCAAACCGGTAGCCACCGATGCTGTAGATCATGGTGTTGGTCTGGTAGCCCACCGGCGTGGCGAAGCTGGTCGAGGCGGCAAACGCCACGGCGACCAGAAACGGCGTCGGGCTGGCGCCGAGCTGAGACGCGGTGGCGAACGCCAACGGCGCCATCAGCACCGCAGTGGCGTTGTTGCTCATCGCCTCGGTGAGTACGGCGGTCAGCAGGTAGATCACCCCGAGCGCCACGACCGGTCCGAAGTCGTCGAGGCGCCCCAGGGTGCTGTCGACGATCCACGCCGCACTGCCCGAAGACTGCAGGGCGAGCCCCAGTGGCAGCACGCCGGCCAGCAGCAGGATGACTTTCCAGTCGATCGCTTCGTAAGCCTCCTCGGTGTCCAGGCATCCGGTCAGCAGCATCGCCACGCAGCCGAGCAGCGCCGCGCTCACCACCGGGAGCCAGCCGAAGCTCGCGGTGAGGATGACCGCCGCCATGATCGCCAGCGCTGGCCAGGCGCGTCGTCCTTCGATCGACTCCTCGCGTTCGCCGAGCACGATCAGGTTCTGGTTGCGGCGCAGGTAGGCCATGTCGCCGGCACCGCCGTGCATCAGCAACACGTCGCCCACGTGCAGCTGGATGTCGGAGAGCCGGGCCCGCACGATCTGGCCGCGGCGGTGCACGGCGAGCACGGTGGCGTTGTAGTGCCAGTGGAAGTCGAGCTCGCTCAGCGTGTGGCCGATGAAGCGCGATCCCGGGGCAACCATGGCCTCGGCGAGCACCTTGTCGGCCTCGTTCAGCTGGGCATCGCGCAGCACGAACTCGGGCTGCAGGGCGAGCTTGGCTTCTTCGCGCAGCTCGAGGATGCGGCCCCACTCGCCACGCACCAGCAGCACGTCCCCTTCCTGCAGGCTCTGCGCGCGCGGCGACCAGACGTGGTCATCGCCGCGGATCAGCTCCATCACGAAGGTGCCGTACTGCTCGAACAGCTTGGCGCCGGCGACGGTCTGGCCGATCAGCGGCGACTGCGGCATCACCCGCAGCTCGGTGATGTACTTGCCGAGCTCGTAGGTCTGGGTCAGTTCGGCCTGGCGGTGTTCGGGCAGCAGATGCCGGCCGAACAGCAGCACGTAGGCGAATCCCACCGCCATCGTGCACAGCCCGAGCCCGAGGAAGTCGAACATGGCGAAGCCCGGATGACCCAGATCGCGGGCGATCGCATGAACCAGCAGATTGGTTGAAGTGCCGATCAGGGTGCACACGCCGCCCATCTGCGCCGCGTAGGACATCGGGATCAGAACTTTCGATGCCGAGAATTTGTTGCGTGCCGCGACGCCGAGCACCACCGGCAGGAACACCGCCATGGCCGCGGTGTTGTTGACGAAAGCGGACAGCGGCGCCAGCGTCGCCATCACCGCGAGCGTGAACCAGGCCGGCGAGCGCAGCCGCGCAAACAGCTTGCTGAGTCCGTGCAGGGCGCCACTGCGCGAGAGCCCCGCGCTGAGTACGAACATCGCGGCCACGGTGATGGTGGCCTGGCTGGCAAAGCCGGAGAGCGCCGCCTCGGGCGGTACCAGCCCGAGCACCAGCACGGCGACCAGCGCGATCAGGGCGACCACGTCGACCGGCAGGCGCTCGCTGATGAACAAGGCGATCACCACGATCAGCAGGCCCAGAATCATCAGCATGTCGCTGGTCACCGCATCCGTCTCCTGCTCAGGTCGTCACCGTGGGGCGATGATCGCACCCACCGTGCAAGTTTGATGCCTTGCTGGGCTGCGCCTCGCTCGGTGCCTCGCACGAACCTCGTGCCTGTCCGTGCCGACCCTAGCAGTTTGGCCCAGGCCGCTCCCAGCGGATGTGAGGATGGCCGCTGGGAGCGGCCCTGTGCTTCGCGCCGGGCTGGCAAGGCGTGTCGCGTGCTCGCACAATGGAGGCCCAGACCGATCGATCCCGGGCCGGGCGGCGGACCGCCGAGTCCTCCGCATGGCGGCTTCGGCATCGTGCGCCCTGCATGCCGACGCAGGGCGAAGCACCCGATCGGTGTCGCCCAGCTTCGGCCGCACGGCCAACGGATGCCCGATGGATCGCTACGAACGCCTGCAAACCCTGCATCGCCTGCTCTCGAAGTCGCGCTATCCGGTCTCGCTCGGCAAATTGATGGACGAACTGGGCTGCTCGCGGGCCACGGTTTACCGTGACATCGCCTATCTGCGCGATGCGATGGGTGCGCCCGTGGAGAAGAACGCCGATCCGGAGGGCTTCTATTACGACACCACCGACGGGCCGCGCTTCGAGCTGCCCGGCCTGTGGCTGAATTCCGACGAGCTGCATGCGCTGGTCGCGGCGCAGCAGCTGTTCGATCGGTCTGCGCCCGGCGTGCTGAGTTCGGCGCTGGCGCCCTTGAAGGAACGCATCGACGAGCTGCTGTCCGAGCAGGCCAAGGGCAAGCGCTTCCCGGTCGAGCGCGTGCGCGTGGTGGCGGCGGGATCACGCAGTGTCGACGAGGCGGCGTTCCGCCTGATCGCCACCGCTACGCTGGAACGCACCCGCATCGAATTCGACTATCGCGCCCGTTCGACCAACACGCCGACCCGGCGCAAGGTGTCGCCGCAGCGGCTCACCCACTACCGCGACAACTGGTACCTCGATGCCTGGGATCACGACCGCGAGGCGCTGCGCAGCTTCGCACTCGATCGCATCGCCCATCCGCAGCGCGGCAAGGAAGTCGCCATCGACGTGCAGGAAAGCGAACTCGACGCCCACCTCGCTTCGGGCTACGGCATTTTCTCGGGCCCGGCCAAGGCCTGGGCCACGCTGCGCTTCTCGCCGCATGCGGCGCGCTGGGTCGCCGACGAACACTGGCACTCCAAGCAGCAAGGGCAGTACCTGCCGGACGGACGCTACGAGCTGCGCCTGCCGTACTCGAATCCGCGCGAGCTGCTGATGGACGTGTTGCGCTACGGTCCCGACGCCGAAGTCGTCGAACCGGCCAGCCTGCGCAGCGAGATGCGCATCATGTTGCAGCTGGCGATGTCCGCGTATGCCGGCTGATCGCGCCGACGGCAGGCGAACCCGCGTTGCCCTGGTGCTCGGCTCCGGCGGCGCGCGGGGCCTGGCCCACATCGGCGTCATCGAGGAGGTCGAGCGTGCCGGGCTGGAGATCGTCTCGATCGCCGGCTCGTCGATGGGCGCGCTGGTCGGCGGCATCTATGCCGCCGGACGCCTGTCGGGCTATCGCGACTGGGTGGTGTCGCTGGAGCGCTCCGGCGTGGTGCGTCTGCTCGATTTCGCCTTCGGCCATCCGGGACTGATCAAGGGCGAGCGCATCATCGCCGCGCTGCGCGAACTCGTCGGCGAACACAAGATCGAAGAGCTGCCGATTCCGTTCACCGCTGTCGCCACCGACCTCGAGTCGCAGCGTGAAGTGTGGCTGTCGAAGGGGCAGCTGTTCGACGCCATTCGCGCGTCGATCGCGATCCCGATGCTGTTCACGCCGCACCGACTCGACGGTCGGGAGCTGGTCGACGGGGGGCTGCTCGCGCCGCTGCCGCTGGCGCCGACCCGACAGACCCAGGCCGATCTGGTGATCGCCGTCGACGTCAACGCGCGGGTGGCCAGCGGCCTGCGACACCTGCGCGCGCCGCCGGTGGAACTCGTCGCCGAGCAGGACGACGCCGCGGAGGCCGGACGCGACGAAGGCCTGCGCGCGCGCTTCGCGCAAATCATGGAAGGGCTGTTCGAGCGCCGTCCCGCCGAACCACCGCAGCCCGGCCTGATCGATCTGATGTCGCGCTCGCTCGAGACCATGCAGGCGCAGCTCTCCCGGCTGCGACTGGCCCTCGATCCGCCCGATCTGGTCGTGCGCATTCCGCGCGACGCCTGCATGTTTCACGAGTTCTGGCGCGCGCGCGAGTTGATCGAAATCGGCAGCCAGGCGGCGCACGAAGCGCTGAGCCAGGCACGCGCGCAGCTCGGCTCGGACGCGCCCCGGCAGGCCCCGAGCCGATCGCCGGCCGAGATCGCGCACGACGCCGAGTCGACGGCCGACGCCGAGCGTCGCAGCTCCTGAGACGACGGCTTTCGAGACTGGGCGCCCGCAACCCGGAGCGTCCAGCATGCACGCCGCCCACGCCAACTCGTTCTCCACGGCTCGCGCCGAGACCGGCTTCGAGACCCGCATCGATCTCGTCCAGGCGCTCGTCGGGCTCGCCCTGCTTGCGGGGCTGTGCGTCGCGCTGTGGCTGCCGGTGACGCGCCATGGCGTGCCCTGGTTGGGGCTCGGGACGGTAACCGGCGGCATCATCCTGCTGTTGCGGGCCCGGTTTGGATTGGCGGCGGCGCGGGGCGTCATCCTCGTCGATGCTCCGCGTCGCCGCCGCTTCCCCGAATCCGGCGATGCGGTGACGGCCGCTGCCAGCGGTCAGAACGCAGTGATCGAGCGCGTTGCGCGCCGAATCGCCCCCAACCGCGGTTTGCCGGCCAGACCGGCGCGGGTGCGGGTGCCGCACGCCCGTCGAACCGGCGGGCTGCGATCGAAGCCGAAACGTCGCCCGGTTTGCGCCGGGTCACCGAAAGGGCACGTGCTGCAGCGCTGAACTGCTTCGCGACGCGCCCGCAGCGACCGCGGTGCGGGGCCTGCTGGGCGCGCGATGACGGCGCTGCATCGGGGTTCAGCGTGAGCCCAGCGTGGCTACTGACCAGCGTGTACACTGCCCGGCGTTGCTTTGGCGCCCCGAGTGCAGATGTCCCGATCGCTGGTTTCCTTTCGTTCGTGTTCCCGCTTCCTGCTGCTCTCCGCGTGTGCGATCGCGCTGCCCGTGTCGGCGGCCGACGACGCGCGCGAAGCGCTGGCGCGTGAGATTGCCGCCGAGAAGGGGCTGACCCTCGAGCAGGTGCTGCCGGCGTTGTCCCAAGCGGCCTACCAGCAGCGCATCATCGATGCCATCAGCAAGCCGGCCGAGGCGAAGCCCTGGAAGGCCTATCGCCCGATCTTCATGACCGACCGGCGGATCAGCGACGGCCGCGCCTTTCTGGCCGAGCACGCCACCGCGTTGCGCCGCGTCAGCGACGAAACCGGCGTGCCGCCGGAGATCATCGTCGCGATCATCGGTGTCGAGACCAACTACGGCAAGATCACCGGCTCGTTCCGGGTCATCGATGCGCTGTACACGCTTGGCGTCCATTACCCGCCGCGACAGGCGTTCTTTCGCGCCGAGCTCGGTCACCTGTTCGAACTGGCGAACAAGCAGGGGCTGGATCTGACCACGGTCAAGGGCAGCTACGCCGGCGCCATGGGCTGGGGCCAGTTCATGCCCTCGAGCTACCTGGCCTATGCGCGCGACGGCGATGGCGATGGTCGCATCGACCTGTTCAGCAACCTCGACGACGTCTTCGCTTCGGTGGCGAACTATTTCGTCGCCCACGGCTGGCAGCGCGGCGGTGACATCGCCGTGGCCGCCGAGGTCGCCGCCGACGCCAAGGCGCTCAAGCCCGCTTCGCTCAAGCCCGAGTGGACGCTCGCCGAGCTGGCCGCGAACGGCTACCGGCCGGCGCGCGCGCTCGGCCACGACTCCGAAGCGACCCTCATCAAGCTCGACGGGGAGCGCGGCACCGAAATCTGGCTCGGCTTCCAGAACTTCTACGTCATCTCGCGCTACAACCGGTCGCCGCTGTATTCGCTGGCCGTGACCCAGCTCGCCGAGGCGATCGCCTCGGGACAGGCCGCCGCCGGGCCATGAGTCCGCCGGCAGGGCTCGCGCGCCTCGCGCTGCTGTGCGCAGTGCTCGCGCTCGCAGCCTGCGCGGGCAAGTCCTCGCGTCCGGACCACCCCAACAAGCCGATCAAGCGCACGCCGCCACCGAGCGAGCTGTATGCGCCCGATCGCCTCGACGGCGGGCCGCCCGAGCCGCCCGACCTGTCGCGCATGGCCGAGCCCATTCCGGTGCCCGAGCCGCGCTCGCGCTACGGCAACCGCACGCCCTACACCGTGCTGGGACGCACCTACAAGGTCCGCGAATCGGCTTCAGGCTATGTGGAGCGCGGCAAGGCCTCGTGGTACGGCAACAAGTTTCACGGCCGGCCGACGTCGAGCTTCGAGCCCTACGACATGTACAAGTTCACCGCGGCGCACAAGACCCTGCCGCTGCCGAGCTTCGTGCGGGTGACCAACCTGGCCAACCAGCGCAGCGTGGTCGTGCGCGTCAATGATCGCGGCCCGTTCCACGGCGATCGCATCATCGATCTCTCCTACGCCGCTGCGGTGCGCCTGGGCATGCACAAACAGGGCGTGGCCGAGGTGGAAGTACGCGCGATCGATCCGGAGGGTGAGGCGGTGGCCGCCGATCAGCCTGCCGTGCGCACCTACCGCTCCGGCATCTCCGCGCCGCAGTCCGGTTCCATGGCACCGCGGCCCTCGGCGCCGTCGACGTTTTCCGGCAAGCGCTACCTGCAGGTCGGCAGCTTTGCGGTGAAGGACAACGCCAAGCGCCTCGAAGACCAGCTCGAAGGCGCCGGTTTGGATCATGTTCACCTGGAGACTGCAAAGGTGGGCGACAACAAGGTGTGGCGGGTGCGTATCGGCCCGCTCGATGCGGGCGATCTCGATCAGGCGCAGAAGAAACTCGAGCGGCTCGGGCTGCGTGGTGCGCGGGTCGTGAATGACTGACCGGGCTTGCGTCACCGCGCGTCGTTCGCCGTCGCTGCCGGGTTGACGCGCATGACCGCGCTGCACGGCGTCCGCGCAGGCGGCGACCATCCGCGAGCCTGCGGGTGTCGAGGGGTGCGCTTCGTGGCTGTGGGGTCGGGTGCGAAGGCCGACGCCGTCGCGTGGCAGTTTTCCGGTTTTTCGATGCTTTCCATCCATTTGTGAGGAGTTCGTTCGTGCGATGCAGGTCTGTGGCCGTCAACCTCGGGTTGATCGGCATGTTGTGGTGCGCCGCCGCCTGGTCCCAGGCTCCCTCCCCGTCGCTGCCGCAGCCCACGCTGCCGCCACCGGCGCCTGCGCCGATGACGCCGGCGCCGAGCGTAGCCGGCGAGGCATGGGTGCTGCTCGATCACGCCACCGGGCGGGTGCTTGCCGGCCACAACGAGCGCGAGCCGCGACCGCCCGCATCGCTGACCAAGATCATGACCGGCTACGTTGTCGCCGCCGAAATCGCCGCGGGCCGGGTGCATGAAGACGACCAGGTGCGCATCAGCGAGAACGCCTGGCGCGAGGGCGGCGCCGGTACCGACGGGTCGTTCAGCGCGCTGGTGGTGAATTCGGAGGTCCGCCTCGGCGACGTGCTGCGCGGGTTGGTGGTGCAGTCCGGCAACGATGCGGCGATCGCGCTGGCCGAGCATGTGGCCGGCAGTGAAGCGGCCTTCGCCGACCTGATGAACCGCTACGCCGCGCAGCTGGGCATGACCGAGTCGCATTTCGTCAATGCACACGGGCTCACCGCCGAGGGGCATGTGATGAGCGCGCGTGACGTGGCCCTGCTCGGTCGCGCGATGATCGCGCAGTTCCCCGAACACTACCGGCTGTACTCGGTCAAGGAGTACACCTACAACGGCATCAAGCAGTACAACCGCAACGGCCTGTTGTGGAAGGATGACTCCGTCGACGGCATCAAGACCGGCCACACCTCGGCCGCCGGCTACTGCCTGGCCGCGTCTGCCGAGCGCGAGGGCCAGCGCCTCATCTCGGTGGTCATGGGTATCCAGGGCGGGCGCAGCGACGGATTCCGCCTGCGCGAAGAAGGCAACCAGTCCCTGCTCAACTGGGGTTTCCGCACGTTCGAGACGCACACCGTTTATGCAGTCGACGCCGTCGTGCACGCGCCGACGGTCTGGCAGGGCACCGCCGACCAGGTGAACCTGGGCGTGGCCCAGCCGCTGCAGGTGACGATTCCGCGGGGTCGCTATGCCGACCTGCAGGCGAAGATGCAGCTGCCGGCCCAGCTGGTCGCGCCGATCGAACAGGGCGCCGAAGTCGGACGGGTGACCCTCAAGCTCGGCGACGAGCTGGTGGCCGACGTACCCCTGGTGGCCCAGCAGGCGGTGCCGGCCGGCGGCTTCTTCAAGCGCACCATGGACGGCTTCTGGATGTGGTGGGAGTCGGACTAGCTAGCCGTCGGCTGGAGCACGCCCGCCGTGGGCGTGCTTCACGTCGCACCACCGGCACATGACCGAATTCGCTTCTGTGGAATCAATCGCTTACGCGATGGATTCGCGTCGGGCGTGGCCCGCGCCGGAGGCGAATGCGATGTTCGTGCCGCGCAATCAGGGTGTTTTTCAGCACCCTGCCAGGGCTTGCATCCCGCCGATTCGCCCGCATCATGCAGGGATGAACAGCATCGATCTGACCAAGCTGGCCGAAGAGGAAGGCCGCGGTTTCCAGTTTCCCGGTGAATTCGAGGTCTCGGCCATGGGTGCGGCGGATGCCGACCTCGCTGCGCTCATGCGCGCTGCGCTGCAGGAGGCAGGGCTGAACTGCATCGCCGGCGTGGAGCGCGTGCGCGCGTCCAGCCGCGGCAGCTATGTCTCGGTCACCCTGGCGTTTCGCGCCGAGCGACGTGAGGACTACGACACCGCGCATCGCGTGCTGCGTGCGCTGCCCGAAGTGAAGTGGACGCTGTAGCGCCCACCTCGCCGGCCTCGGCCGACAGGCCGGCGCGCAGCTGGCGGGTGCGGCGACTGGGTCGCCAGCCGTATCGGGCGGTCTGGCGGGCCATGCAGACGTTCACCGACACCCGCGATGCGAACACCGTCGACGAGCTGTGGCTGGTCGAGCACCCGCCTGTCTTCACCCTGGGACAGGCCGGCAAGCCCGAGCACGTGCTCGCCGCCGGCGACATCGAAGTCATCCCGGTCGACCGCGGCGGGCAGGTCACCTATCACGGTCCCGGTCAGATCGTCGCCTATCCGCTGGTCGATCTGCGGCGCACCCGGCTCGGCGTACGCGAGCTGGTGCAGCGCATCGAACAGGCGCTCATCGACACGCTCGCGCACTGGTCGATCGCCGCCGAGCGTCGCTGCGGCGCGCCCGGTGTCTACGTCGGTGCGGCCAAGATCGCCGCGCTGGGGCTGCGGGTCCGGCGCGGCTGCAGCTTCCACGGGCTGGCCTTCAACATCGCCATGGACCTCGAGCCCTTCGCGCGCATCAACCCCTGTGGTTACGCGGGGTTGGCGGTGACCCAGATGCTAGACTTGCAGCCGGATGTCGACCCCGCGGCGGTCGAGGCCGTGCTCGTCGAGGCACTGTCGCGCCAGCTCGGCCTGCGGGCTGAACTGGCCGATGGACTGCACTGGGATGCGCCAGAGCCCGACCCTGCGGCCGACGTGCGCGCCGGGTCGGTCGCTGCGGCGTCCTAGGCGAAGGTCGATTGCCCCGGGCAGGTCCGGCCCGCCGTGTCAGAACCAGGAAGAGAACAGGTCGTGCGCGAAATCCCCGTGCTGCTGGAAGGCGAGAAACAGGTCGCGGCGGACAAGATCGCGCGCAGCCCGGTGCAGTTCGTCGATGCGCCCGTGCTGCGCAAGCCATCGTGGATCCGCGTGCGCATTCCCTCCGGCAATGCCGTGGCCGAGCTGAAGAAGAGCCTGCGCGCCAACCGCCTGGTCACGGTGTGCGAAGAGGCATCCTGCCCGAACATCCACGAGTGTTTCAGCCACGGCACGGCCACCTTCATGGTGCTCGGTGACGTGTGCACCCGTCGCTGCAGCTTCTGCGACGTCGCCCACGGGCGCCCCAAGCCGCCCGATGCGGGCGAGCCCGACAGCCTCGCCCAGACCATCGCCGACATGCGCCTGCGCTACGTGGTGATCACTTCAGTCGATCGCGACGACCTGCGCGATGGCGGCGCGGCGCATTTCGCTGCCTGCATTCGTGCCGCGCGCGCGGCCAGCCCGGCGCTGAAGATCGAGATCCTGACTCCGGACTTCCGCGGCAAGGGGCGCATGGAGCGCGCGCTGGAGGCGCTGCAGGACGCGCCGCCCGACGTCTTCAACCACAACCTGGAAACCGTGCGCGCGCTGTACCCGAACGTGCGCCCCGGCGCGGACTACGACTGGAGCCTGCGCCTGCTGCAGCAGTTCAAGCAGGCGCACCCGGCGGTGCCGACCAAGTCGGGCATCATGCTCGGCCTCGGCGAGACGATGGAGCAGGTGGTCGACGTGCTGCGCGACCTGCGCGCACACGATGTCGACATGGTCACCATCGGCCAGTACCTGCAGCCCAGCCCGGCGCATCATCCGGTGCTGCGCTACTGGACCCCCGACGAGTTCGCCGAGCTCGAACGCATCGGCCTCGACATGGGGTTCACCCACGTTGCGTCGGGGCCGCTGGTTCGCTCGTCCTATCACGCAGACCGAATGGCCGCTGAAGCCGGCTACGTCGAGAGCGCCCCCGCGGGCTGACGTGCGGAACTTTGCACGGTTCGATCGGGACCAATGACACAGGAAGCAGCATGGCTTCACGCGCATGCTGGCAGTATGGTCAGGAAACGCCGCGGGAATCCGTCGCGGTGGAATCGAGGAAGATGCAAGGCATGAAGACGAAGATTGCGCTGGGACTGCTGTTGGCGACGATGGTCGCCACGCTGCAGGCCAAACCCGATGCGGCGGTCACCCTGCAGCCGGGCGAGCGACAGCCGTTCATCAGCGGCTGGATCCGGCACATGCTCAGTACCAGCCAGATCCACTACAGCCCGCGAAAGCTGGACGACACCCTCAGCTCGGAGATCTTCGACGCCTACCTGAAGGAGCTCGACAGCGATCGGGTGTTCTTCCTGGCCTCCGATATCGAACGCTTCGAGACCTACCGCACCCGGCTCGATGACGCCTTGAGCCAAGGCGCGCTGGAGCCGCCGTTCGAGATCTTCAATGTCTACGTCGAGCGCGTCGCCGACCGCACCGCGCACGCCCGCGAGTTGCTCAAGGGCAAGTTCGACTTCAACACCGACGAGAAGTACGCCTACGACCGCAAGGACGCGCCCTGGGCGAAGACCGAGGCCGAGCTCGATGGCCTGTGGGACCAGCGCGTCAAGAATGACGTGCTGCGCCTCAAGCTCGCCGGCAAGGACATGGACGGCATCCGCGACACCCTCGACCGCCGCTACCAGAACTTCGAGCAGCGCGTGCGCGAGATCGACGCCGACGACGTGTTCCAGACCTTCATCAACGCCTATGCGAACGCGATCGAGCCGCACACCGCGTACATGAATGCGCGCGCCTCGGAGAACTTCAACATCTCGATGCGCCTCTCGCTCGAGGGCATCGGTGCGGTGCTGCAGCGCGACGACGAGACCACGGTGGTGCGATCGATCGTGCCCGGCGGCCCGGCGGCGATTTCGGGCAAGGTCAAACCGGGCGACCGCATCGTCGGCGTCGGCCAGGGACGCACCGGGCCGGTGGTCGACGTGATCGGCTGGCGCATCGACGACGTCGTCGAACTGATCCGCGGTCCGAAGGACACCAGCGTCCGCCTCGACGTGATTCCCGCCGAGGCCGGCCTCGATGGTCCGCACGAGGTCGTCACCCTGGTCCGACAGAAAGTGAAACTCGAAGCTCAGGCGGCGAAGAAGAAGGTCGTCGAGCTGGCCGACGGCGAGGGCGTGCGCAAGATCGGCATCATCGAGCTGCCGACTTTCTACCAGGACTTCGAAGGTCGCCGCCGCGACGAACCCGACTACCGCTCGGCCTCGCGCGACGTCGCCAAGCTGCTCGCCGAGCTGAAGGAAGAAAAGGTCGAGGGCGTGCTGATCGACCTGCGCAACAACGGTGGCGGATCGCTGACCGAGGCGACCGAACTGACCGGCCTGTTCATCGACACCGGTCCGGTCGTGCAGGTGCGCGACCAGGCGCAGCGCGTCGAGGTGCACCGCGACTTCGCCAGCGGCACTGCCTGGGACGGCCCGCTCGCCGTGCTGGTCAATCGCGCGTCGGCCTCGGCGTCGGAAATCTTCGCTGCCGCGATCCAGGATTACGGCCGCGGCATCGTCATCGGTGAGCAGACCTTCGGCAAGGGCACCGTGCAGAACCTCGTCGATCTCGATCGCTTCGCCAGCCGCGAGGCGCCGGGTCTCGGCCAGCTGCGCGTCACCATGGCGCAGTTCTTCCGCATCAATGGCGGCTCCACCCAGAACAAGGGTGTGCTGCCCGACGTCAGCTTCCCGGTCACCCTGGATGCCAGCGAGTACGGCGAGAGCGTGTTCCCCAACGCGCTGCCGTGGACGCGCATCGAGCCGGTCAAGTTCCACCGCGTCGCCGACTTCTCGCCGCTGCTGCCGCTGCTGCAGCAGCGCCACGATGCGCGCGTGGCCAAGGACCAGGAATTCACCTGGTGGTCCGACGACGTGGCCGAATACCGTCGCCAGCGCGCGCTGGGCTCGATCTCGCTGAACTTCGATGCACGCAAGCGCGAGCGCGAAGAGGCCGAGGCCAAGCGCAAGGCGCGCGACGAGGCGCGTGCCGCGATGGGTCTCGAGCTGGCCGCTGCGCCGCTCGATGATGGCCTGCAGGCCGACGAACGGGCCATCGATGCGGATGAGGACGATGCCGCCGCTGAACGCCCCGATCCGCTGCTGCGCGAAGCCGCGCACGTGCTGGTCGATGCCATCGACCTGCTGGCCACCGACACCAAGCTCGCGGCCCAGGTCTACCCCGAGCGCGTCGGCAAGACCAACTGACCGACGACCGCCCGCTCCGGCCGGGCGCGGCGGCGGGCCATGCGCGCGGGTCGGGGATGAATCCCCTCCTACAGGGGGTGGGTCAGCAACCTGGCATGCTCTTGTAGGAGGGACTTCAGTCCCGACCATTCGCCCCAATCGGGCGCGGCGGCGTGCCACGCGCTCTGGTCGGGGATGAATCCCCTCCTACAGGGGGTGGGCTCGCGGCCTCGCGTGCTCGTGTAGGAGGGACTTCAGTCCCGACCGTTCGCCCCAATCGGGCGCGGCGGCGTGCCATGCGCTCTGGTCGGGGATGAATCCCCTCCTACAGGGGGTGGGTCAGCAACCTGGCGAGCTCTTGTAGGAGGGACTTCAGTCCCGACCGTTCGCCCTGGCCGGGCGCGGCGGCACGCCATCGCCCGGGTCGGGGATGAATCCCCTCCTACGGGGTGCTGGCTTGCGTTGCGTGCGGCCTCAGGCCGCGCGCAGTGCGGTGGCGACTTCCAGGCGCGCGGCGCGGAGGGCGGGGAACAGCCCACCGACGAGGCCGATGCCCAGTGCCCATTTCAAACCGGTCCACAGCAGCTCGGGCGAGACGCGGAACTGGAACACGATCTGGCTGAAGTTCTGCCCCAGCGTGCTCACCGTGTAGCCGTTGAAGAACAGCCAGGCGATGGCCGCGCCGAGCAGGCCGCCGAGCAGGGCGAGGAGCAGGGTCTCCAGCATCACCGCGACCACGACCGGCGTGCCGCGGAAGCCGAGCGCGCGCAGGGTGGCGATCTCGCGGGCGCGGGTCGCCACCGCGGCATACATGGTGTTCAGTGCGCCGAACACCGCGCCGATCGCCATGATCGAACCGATCACCGTGCCAAGAATGTTGATCAGCTGGCTCAGCTGCTTGGATTGACCGGAGTAGTAGGCCAGCGTCGTCTGAACATCGAGTTTGAGCCGGGGGTCGGCGGCCATCGCCGTCTTCATGCGCTCGAAGCCGTCGCCGCCGTCGAGCTTGACCGTCACCGATTGGAAGGCCTGGCGGTTGTACGCCGAGGCCACGACTTCGGCATCGCCCCACAGTTCGGACTCGTGGGCATCGCCGCTCTCGAAGGCGCCAACCACGGTCCATTCCTGGATGCCGAGGCGCACGGTGTCGCCGACGCCGATGCCGCGGAAGCGGTCCTGCGCGCCGCGGCCGACGACCAGTTCACGCAGTCCGGTCTCGAACGCGCGGCCCTCGACGATGCGCACCTGCGGGCGCAGCTCCCAGGCGGCCGGGCCGACACCGCGCAGCTGCACGTTGGCGTCGGTGTTGTCGGCAATCGATTTCAGGTCGACCACCTGCGACAGCTCGGGCGACACCGCGGGTTTGCCGTCGGCGCCAGTGGCGATACCGTCGAGCGCAGTGATCAACGGAATCTGGTCGCGGGTGATGACCGAGTTGGTCTCCGCCTGCGAACCACCGCGCAGCACGATCGCGTTGGATTCGCTGCCGGTGCTGCCCAGCGTGTTCTTGAAGCCTTCACCCATCGCCAGCATCGCCACCAGCACGCCGACCACGCCGGCGATGCCGATCACGATCACCGAGCTCGCGCCCCAGCGCTGCGGCAGGCTGGCGATGCCGACCTGGGTCACCGCCAGCGTCTGCCGGCCGCGGCGGCTGAGGGCGAGCCACAGCGCGAGCACGGCGGCGAGGGCGAGCACGCCAAACAGCGGCAGCGCGATCCACGCTGCCAGTCCGGCGGCGAGCGCCAGCACCACGAGCAGGTTGCCGAGCCACTTCTTGATCCGATTCATCACCGCACACTCCGGAATGGTGTCGTCATGTCGGCCGGCCTCAACGATCGGCCAGGGCGTCGACGATGTTCAATTTCATCGCGCGCAACGCAGGCAGCACGCCCACCAGCAGGCCGATGACGAACATCAGCGCCAGGCCGACCACCCAGGTCTGACCCGGCACGCCCGGCAGCTGGATCATGCCGCCGCTGGCGGCGCTGATGCCCGGCATCATCACCGCGGCGATGCCGAGTCCGAGCAGACCGCCAAGACCGATCAGCAGCACCGCTTCGGCCAGCACCAGCCAGAGCAGGCTGTGGTTGGAGAAACCAATCGTCTTCAGCACCGCCAGCTCGGGGATGCGCTCGCGCACCGCCTGCGCCATGGTGTTGCCGGTGAGCAGCAGCAGGGTGAAGAACACCGCGCTCATGATCAGGGTGACGATCAGGCCGATGTCGCCGAACTGCTTGGCGAAGCTCTGCTGGAACGCGGCTTCCGACTGCGACTTGGTCTCGTGGTCCGAGTTGGTCGACAGCTTGTCGATCGCCTGCGCCACCGCGGTCGACTGGCCGATATCCTCGACCCGCACGATCATCCAGCCAAACCGGCTCTTGACGTAGTCGTTGGCCTCGTCGAAGTACTCCCAGTGGAACATCAGCTGGTTTTCCTGACCCTGGCGGCCGTCTTCGCGCACCTTGAAGATCGCGCGCAGGGTGAACGGCCAGTCGTTGCTGCCCTGGCGCGGAAAGATCGTCGCCTGCATCGGGATGATGTCGCCGATCTTCCAGCCGTGCCGCTTGGCCAGCGCCGCACCGACCACCGCCCCGGTGCGATCGGCCTTCCACGCCGCGAGCTGGTCCTCGGGCACGATGAACTCGGGGTACAGGTCGAAGAAATTCTCACTCACCGAAAAGTTCGGAAAGAACTGGTTCGGATCCTGGTAGATGCCGCCGAACCAGGCGGCATACGCGGCCTGCTTCACGCCGGGCGTGGTCTCGACCTGGCGGGTCAGGCTGACCGGCAGCATCTGCGTCAGCGACAGTTTCGACGAGACGATCAGGCGATCCACGCCGGCGACGCCGCTGCCCGAATTGAACGCCACGCGCACCGAGTCGAGCATGCCGAACAGCAGAAAGGCGGCGATCACCGACAGCAGCGTCAGCGACGTGCGGGTCTTGCTGCGGAACAGTGAAGCCCAGATGAGATGGAGGTATTTCATGGCGTGCCTCCTCAGGCCGCCGCCGCGGTTTGTCCGACCAGGCTGCCCTTGTCGAGGTGCAGGGTGCGCTTGGCGTATTCGGCGGCCTTCGGATCGTGGGTCACCATGATCAAGGTCTTGCCGTGGTCGCGGTTGAGGGTCTGCAGCAGCGCGAGGATCTCCTCGGCCGACTGCCGGTCCAGGTCACCGGTCGGCTCGTCGCAGATCAGCAGGGTCGGGTCGGAGACGATCGCGCGGGCGATCGACACGCGTTGCTGCTGACCGCCCGACAGCTCGGCCGGACGATGCTTGCCGCGGTCGGCGAGGCCGACCAGCTTGAGCGCGATCTCGGCGCGCTGGCGCCGCTCGGCGGCCGACAGCCGGGTCAGCAGCAGCGGCAGCTCGACGTTCTTCTGCGCCGACAGGGTCGGCATCAGGTTGTAGAACTGGAACACGAAGCCGACGTGATTGCCGCGCCATTGCGCGAGCTGGCCGCTGTTCATGCGGTCGATGCGCTGGCCCTTGACCTCGATCTCGCCGCCGGTGGGCGAGTCGAGGCCGCCGATCAGGTTCAGCAGTGTCGTCTTGCCCGAGCCCGACGGCCCCATCAGCGCCACGAAGTCGCCGTCGGGAATCGCCAGGTCGATGTGATGCAGCACTTCGACCTTCTCCGGTCCGCGCTGGTAGGTCTTGGTCAGATCGCGCAGGGTTACCAGGGCTTCGCTCATGGTCACGTCCTCGGTGAAACGAATGGTGTGGTGGCAGGGGAATACGGCATGCGATCGTCGCGGGCCGCGCGGCGGTGCGCGCGCGGTCGCAGGCGGTCGCGCGGATCGGTCACGGTTTCTTCGCCTCGGCTTCGCGCACCGCGCTGCCCTCGGCGAGCTGGGCGGGCGGGTCGACGATCACGCGCTGGCCGGCGGCGAGACCGGCCAGCACCTCGCGGTCGTTGCCGAGGCTGCGGCCGAGTTCGAGCTGCTGCGCGACCGCGTGGCCGTCCTTGATCGTGTAGGCGATCGACTGGCCATCGCGGCGCAGGATGGCCGCCGAAGGCACCAGCACGCCCTTCGGCGTGTTCTCGGCGCTGGCCGGTGCCGCCTGCTCGAGGAAGCTCACCCGCACACCCATGTCGGGCACGATGCGGCTGTCCTTCTCCTTCAGCGCGACGCGCACGCGCACCGTGGCCTTGCCGCGGTCGGCGGCCGGAATGATCGCGATGACTTCGGCGGGAATCTTCCAGTCGGCGTAGGCGTTCAAGGTGGCCTGCACCGGCATGCCGGGCGACACGCGACCGATGAAGGCCTCGTTGACGTCGACTTCCACCTCCAGCGAATCCATGTCGACCACGGTGCCGATGCCGGTGCGGGTGAAGCCGCCGCCTGCCGACAGCGGTGAGACGATTTCGCCCGGCTGCGCCGCCTTGGCGATCACCACGCCGGCAAACGGCGCGCGCACCACGGTGTTGTCGAGGCCGTTCTGGGCGATCGCAAGACTCTCGCCGGCGACCTTGGCGTTGCGCTCGGCGGTGATCTTCTGCGCGCGCAGCGAATCGCGCTGCGCCACCGCGGCGTCGAGCTGCGAGGCCGGCGCCAGCTTGCGTTCGATCAGCGCCTGCAGGCGCTTCACATTGGCCTCGGCTTCGCGCAGCTGCGCGCCCAGGCTGTCGATCTGGCTGCGCGAGGCGGCGAGCTGGGCGGCGGCAAGGTCGTACTGCGCCTGCGCGTCGACCGGGTCGAGCCGCGCCATCACTTCGCCTTCCTCGACGCGCTGGCCTTCCTCGATGCGCACCTCGAGCACCTTGCCGGTGATCTTCGCCGACACCGTGGCCATGCGCCGCGCCACCACGTAGCCGGTGGCATCGAGCACCGAAGCGTTCTGCACGCCGCCGCCGATCGCGCGCGCCGACGCGGTCTGCACCACCGTGGCGTCGTCGCGCAGGAACAGCGCCCATGCGCCCGCGCCGAGCACCAGCACAGCCACGATGGCCGACACGATCCACAGGCCGGTGCGCGAGCCGGTGGGTTCGTCGCGCCGATCGATGCGCAGCTGTTGCAGCATCGCGGCGGTATCGCTGTCAGCCATGGGCAAACCTTCCTGCTTGAGTGCGTGCGATCGGGGCGACAGTGTACGCGACGCGCCTCAGCGTCCCGATGACACCGAAGCGGGTGCAGGCGCTTGCGAGTTTCTACTGCTGCCATGCAAAGGCCATCTGCGCCAACGCTTTGCGCCTGCCCGACCAGCCATGACGCAAGGTGCCGGCAAGCGTGACAACGGTTCAACGCGTTCAGACGGTCCAGCGCATGCAGACCGTGAGGTGGCCCGGCGCGGCGGCCGCATCCCGGCAGCGGACCTGCCCATGCGGATCACATCAACGATGGCGCCGCGCCGCGCCGGGCGCGCTGGGCGGCTTGATGCCGCCTCAGCCCGCGAAGCGCTTCTTCAGCATCGCGAACGCCGCGCGCAGGCCCTGCGCTTCGCCGCCGGCCGGCTTGCCCGGGCGGTTGGAGTCGTTCCACGAGTACACGTCGACATGCGCCCACGGCAGCTTGGCCGGCACGAAACGGTCGAGGTAGACCGCGGCGGTGATCGCGCCGCCCATGCGTGCGCCACCGCTGTTGGCGAAGTCGGCCACGCTGCTGCTCAGATAGCTGAAGTACGGACGCCACAGCGGCAGCCGCCAGAGCGGATCGCAGGACGCATCGGCGGCTTCGAGGTATTGCCGCGCGAGCGTTTCGTCGTTGCAGAACAGCGCCGGCAAGTCCGGCCCCAGCGCAATGCGCGCGGCACCGGTCAGGGTGGCGAAGTCGAGCATCAGGCTCGGCGACGACTCGGCGGCATAGGCCATCGCATCGCACAGCACGACGCGCCCTTCGGCGTCGGTGTTGTCGATCTCGATCTTGTGGCCGGCGCGGGTGTCGACCACCTCGCCGGGTCGGTAGGCGTTCGGCCCGATCGCGTTTTCCACCGCACCCAGCAGCAGCTGCAGCCGAACCGGCAGTTTGCGCGCCATCACCAGCTGGGCCAGCGCCAGCGCGTGCGCCGCACCGCCCATGTCCTTCTTCATGTTGCGCATGCCCGAGGAGGGCTTCACGTCCAGGCCGCCGGTGTCGAAGCACACGCCCTTGCCGACGATGCTCAGCTTCGGGTGCGCCGCATCGCCCCAGTTCAGCTCGATCAGGCGCGGCGCACGGTGGCTGGCGCGGCCGACCGCATGGATGGCGGGAAAATTCTGCGTCAGCAGATCGTCGCCACGAATCGCCGAACACTCGGCGCCGTAGGCGTGGGCGACGCGTCGCGTGGTCGCCTCGAGTTCGTCCGGGCCCATGTCTTCGGTCGGCGTGTTGACCAGATCGCGCACCAGGGTCGAGGCCTTGAGCAGGGCGAACGACTCCGACAGCGACTTGGCCTCGCTGTCGAGCACCAGCCGGGTCGGCGCGCGGCTCGACTTGCGGTAGTGGGTGTACTGGTAGGCGCCCAGGCCCCAGCCGAGCAGGGCCAGCCCGGGGTCAAGCGCGATGCCTTCCTTGTCGTGCAGGCGGTAGTCGCCCGCCGGCAACAGCACCGGGCAGGTCGCCAGCGCCAGTGGATCGTTGCGCGCACCGATGCCGGCCAGGGCGAGCAGTGGCGTGCCGTCTTCGCCGGGCACCAGCAGCACCGCGCCGGCGTCGCCGACGAACTGGTTGGCCTCGCACCAGCGCGCCACGCGCGCCGGCTGCCGGGCGAGCACGGCCGGCAGCTGTTCCTTGTCGACCGCGATCAGCGGAATGTCGCGGCGGGACATGTCCGGCGGTGCGAAGCAGGGCGGTAGGCTCATGCCGATATCCATGAAGAAGTGGGGCGGGGCGCGGTCGCGGAGACCGGTCGGGTGTTCGTCATCGTCACAAGCATCAGGCCAGGCACGCCCGGCTGTCGAGGTGACCGTCGAGATGGTCGGCCAGCTCGGCCAGGGTGTGCGCCTCGACGTCGGGTCGCGGCAGCGCCTCGGGCCAGGGCAGGCGCTCGCGGTTGATCCAGCAGGTCGCCAGCCCGGCGCGGGCGGCGCCGTCGATGTCCGTCCAGGGGTCGTCGCCGACGTGCATCACCGCGCGCGGCGGCAGGCCGAGGCGCTGGCAGGCGGCGTGGAAGATGCTCGGCTCGGGCTTGGCCGCGCCGTGCTCGCGCGCGCCCAGCGAGAAACGGAAGTGGGTGCCGAGGCCGACCCGTCCGAGATCGGCGTTGCCATTGGTCAGCGCCGCCAGCGGGCGCCGTGCCGCCAGCCGCGCCAGCGCGTCGGGCACATCGTCGTAGAGGTCGACGCGGTTGCGCTGCACGAAGAAGGTGTCGAACGCGTGCGGCGCGTGCGCCACGTCGTCGCCGCTGTCCTCCAGCGCGCGGCGCAGCGCGATCAGTCGCTGCTCGGTGAAGTCGTGGCTGAGGTCGTGGCGCTCGCGCGCCACCGTCTCGCGCAACACGCGAAAGCCTTCGATCGAATAGCGCTCAGCGGTGCGCGGGCAGTGCTCGCGCAGATAGGCGTGCTGGGCCGCCTCGGCGCGGGTGATCACCGGCGCAATCGCCCACAGGGTGTCGTCGAGATCGAGCGTGAGCGCGCGAATCATCGCCGACCCCTCACCCGACTCTCCCCCGCGACGGCATCCCGATCATGCGTCGGACGATACCACGCAGCCCGGGCGCCGCCGGCGCGCTGACGCACGGTTCATTCAGCCAGCAGCAGCAGCGCGCTGCGCCCGCGCACCACGGTCAGCAGCAGCTGCGACGGCGCACTGTCGAGCAGTCGTCGCAGGGTGTCGAGATCGCTCACCTCGCGCCGGTTCACCGCGGCGATCACGTCGCCGGGACGCAGCCCGTTGCCGGCTGCACGACTGCGTGCGGCGACTTCGCTCACCCGCACGCCGTTCGCGCCGCGCTGGCGCAGACGCTCGTCGAGTTCGCTGAAGGTCGCGCCGTCGAGTCGGCTGTCGAGCTGCGCGCCGCGCACATTGCTCGCGCGCGCCTTCAGCGGCACCGACAGCACCAGCGCGCGGCCCTCGCGCAGCGCCTCGACGCGCACCGGCTGGTCGACCGGCAGCAGGCCTTCGGCGTTGTGCAGCGACTTCGCATCGACCACCGCGGTCTCGCCCAGCTTCAGCACCACGTCGCCCGGACGCAGGCCCGCCTGGTCGGCCGGCGAGTCGGTCTCGACGCGGGTGATGATCGCGCCGCGCCGGCTCTCCACGCCGAGCCATCGCGCCATCGCCTCGTCGATGTCCTGGGTCTGCACGCCGAGGCTGCCGCGGCGCACCTCACCGAAGGCGAGCAGCTGGTGCATCACGTCGCGGGCGAGGTCGACCGGAATCGCGAAGCCGATGCCGACATTGCCGCCCGACGGGCTGTAGATCGCCGAGTTCACCCCGACCAGTTCGCCGCGCAGGTTGACCAGCGCGCCGCCGGAATTGCCCGGGTTGATGCTGGCGTCGGTCTGGATGAAGTTCTGGAAGCCGAGGCCGGCCAGGCCCTGGCGGCCGAGCGCCGAGACGATGCCCGAGGTCACCGTCTGGCCGAGCCCGAACGGATTGCCCACCGCGACCACGAAGTCGCCCACGCGCAGGCTCTGCGGCGGGGCGAGGCGCACCGGCGTCAGGTTCTCGGAGGGAATGCGCACCAGGGCGACGTCGGTGTCCGGGTCCGAGCCGACAAACTCGCCGCTCAGCGTGCGGCCGTCGGCCAGGGTCACCGAGATGTCGTCGGCGCCTTCGATGACGTGGTTGTTGGTCAGCACCAGGCCCTGCTCGGCGTCGACGATCACCCCCGAGCCCAGCGACTGCTGCACACGCTCGCGCGGCAGCGCATCCATGCCGAGGAAGCGACGGAAGAACGGATCGTCGGCCAGCGGGTTGCGCACCCGCACGGTGGTCTTGCTGTGGATGTTGACCACGCCCGGGGTGACCCGCTCGAGCATCGGCGCCAGCGACGGCATCGGCGTGCCTTCGACCTCGGCGGGCAGCGCAGCCTGGGTCGGGGCGGCGGCGATGAGCGCGCCCGGCCCCAGCAGGATCCATCCGCAGGCCACGGCACAGTGGAAGGCACACCTCACGGCCAATCTCGACATCCATCCTCTCCGGCTCGGCGCACTCCGCGCCCTATCCATGTATGGACCACGAAGCGGCACACAAGTGCCCGGCCGGCGGGCCTTGGGTCAGATCGCGTTCCGTGGTGCTGCTGAGCCGCCCAGCGTCGCGCCTTCCTGCGCATCGCGCCCCGAGAGAGACTCTGAGACGCGTCACACGCCCCCGAGACGCCCCGCTGCGCCCTGCGGTCGCTTGGGCCGACCGACCGGATGCCACCACGCATCACGGTGACCGGCACGGTTCCATACTGGTCACATGGCTCCACTGCGCTCTCGCTACGCTCTCCTCGCTGTTGGGCTCACGGCCGTGCTGTCGCTGGCCGCGCCGCCCACCGCCCGTGCCGTCGACCTGCGCCTGCCGCGCCATGTCTGCGATGCGAACCTGTTCTTCTCCGGCGGTTTCGAGACGCACTGGCAGCCGCAGAGCAGCGGCGGCAGCGGCGGCGCCACCGGCAGCGGCCAGCGCAGCGTCAGCGTGCCCGGCATCGGCACCAAGTCGTTTGCCTACCACGTGCCCGTCGGTGCGAGCCTGCCGATGCCCACCGTGGTGGTGATGCACGGGGCCGCCGGCCCCGGCCAGGCCATGGCGGCGGCCTCTGCCACCCGCAACGACTGGATCGCGCTCGCCAACGCCGGCGGCTTCGCCGTGCTCGCGCCGATCGCCAGCGGCGCCCAGGGCGGCTGGGTGCCCGAGGTCGACTTTCCCACCCTCGATGCGGTGCTCGCCGACGCCCGCGCGTCCTACCCGCTCGATCTCACCCGCACCTACCTGTGGGGGTTCTCGGCCGGCGGCCACGTTGCCCATGCCCTGGCCCTGCTGCGCGACCCGCAGCGCTACGCCGCCTACGCCGTCAGCGCGGGGGTGCTCGATGCCTACGCCGGCGCGTCGGCGCCGTCGCTGGCCACCCGCCACCTGCCGCTGCACATCTCGGTCGGCAGCTCCGATTCGCTGTTCCCGTTCGCGCAAACCGATCGTGACCGTTTTGTGGCGGCGGGCTGGGTGCTCGGCGGCAACCTGCAGTTCGTCCCCTTCAGCGGCGGCCACACCTATGGCGCCACGCAACTGCAGGGCATCTGGGCCGGGTTCTGCCCGCGCGCGGTGGTGCCCTGAGCGCCACGCTGCGCCAGGGCCCGTCGGGGCTGTCACCGGCCTGACACAAAGCCGCCCAGCCAGTCGTTTCGACGGCCGTCGCCAAATTGCAAAACAAGCGTTGACAGTCTCCCGGGACAGGTTTAGGGTTTACGCCCGCCACCACTAGATATAGTGGTTTTGCGGCCGACACCCCCTACAGGTTGAGTTCAGAGCTGAATTCAGGGGTCCAAGCCGAAGGCGGGGGACAGGACAAAACGATTACGCAATCAGCCTGAAAAGCAAGCCCGATGCGGTCTGGCGCATCGTGTTCGCGTCAGGCTGGGTGGACCCCGGGGGCACAACCGGGGACAGCACTTTCGGAGGACGCAAGACACATGAGCACGGTTCGCCTCGAGGCGGTCAAGAACGATGCGGTTCAGATTCCCCTGCAACCGGCGTCGCTCGACATCTGGGACAAGAAGTACCGACTCAAGACGAAGAAGGGCGAACCGGTCGACCGCGAGATCGACGACACCTACAAGCGTGTCGCGCGGGCGCTGGCCGAAGCCGAGCTGACCCCCGAGAAGCAGAAGTACTGGTATGAGCGCTTCGTCTGGGCGCTGCGCCGTGGGGCCATCCCTGCCGGCCGCATCACCTCGAACGCCGGCGCGCTGGCGCACAAGCCGGCCACCAGCACGATCAACTGCACCGTCTCGGGCACCATCGAAGACTCGATGGACGGCATCCTCGACAAGGTCCATGAGGCCGGCCTCACCCTCAAGGCGGGCTGCGGCATCGGCTACGAGTTCAGCACCCTGCGTCCGCGCGGCGCATTTGTCGCCGGCGCCGGCGCCTACACCTCGGGCCCGATGTCCTTCATGGATATCTACGACAAGATGTGCTTTACCGTCAGTTCCGCCGGCGGTCGCCGCGGCGCGCAGATGGGCACGTTCGACGTCTCCCACCCCGACGTGAGAGAGTTCATCCGCGCCAAGCGCGAGGATGGCCGCCTGCGCCAGTTCAACCTGTCGCTGCTGATCACCGACGACTTCATGCAGGCCGTCGCCGACGACGCCGACTGGCCGCTGGTGTTCCCGGTCAACGTCAAGGAGCAGGACGACCTCGACCTCACCGACACCGACACGGTGATCTGGCGCGAGTGGCCGAGCCACCGCAACTACGTCACCCGCGACGACGGCCTGGTCGCCTGCAAGATCTACGGCCAGGTCAAGGCACGGCACCTGTGGGACATGATCATGGTCTCCACCTACGACTTCGCCGAGCCGGGCTTCATCCTGATCGACCGCGTCAACGAGATGAACAACAACTGGTGGTGCGAGAACATCCGCGCCACCAACCCCTGCGGCGAGCAGCCGCTGCCGCCCTACGGCGCCTGCCTGCTCGGCTCGGTCAACCTCACCAACTTCGTCCGCGAGCCGTTCACCGAGCGCGCCCGTTTCGATTGGGACGAATACACCGAAGTAGTGCGCGTGTTCACCCGCATGCTCGACAACGTGGTGGAAGTGAACGGCCTGCCGCTGCCGCAGCAGCGCGCCGAGATCGCGCGCAAGCGTCGCCACGGCATGGGCTTCCTCGGCCTCGGCAGCACGCTGACCATGCTGCGCATGAAGTACGGCAGCGGCGAGAGCTGCGCGTTCACCGAGAAGGTGGCCCGCGAGATGGCCGTGGCCGGCTGGGAGATCGCGCTGACCCTCGCCGAAGAGAAGGGCGCCGCGCCGATCATGGACGAAGACTTTACCGTCGACGCCGAGATGCTGCGCAAGCGTCCCGAGATGGCCAAAGACGGCTGGAACGTCGGCGACAGCATCAAGGGTCGCGAGCTGCACGCGCGCTACAGCCGCTACATGCAGCGGCTCGCCAGCGTCGAGCCCGAGCTGGTCGACAAGCTCGCTGCCACCGGCGCACGCTTCACCCACCACAGCTCGATCGCGCCCACCGGCACCATCTCGCTGTCGCTGGCGAACAACGCCTCGAACGGCATCGAGCCGAGCTTCGCCCACCACTACTCGCGCAACGTGATCCGCGAAGGCAAGAAGACCAAGGAAAAGGTCGAGGTGTACAGCTTCGAGCTGCTCGCCTACCGCACCCTGGTCAACAGCAAGGCCATGCCCTACGCGACCGAAGCCGAGGCACAGCTGCCCGACTACTTCATCGCCGCCGACGACATCAGCCCGAAAGAGCACGTCGACATCCAGGCCGCGGCGCAGCTGTGGGTCGACTCGTCGATCTCGAAGACGGCCAACGTGCCGACCGACTACGACTACGACGACTTCAAGGACATCTACCTCTACGCCCATCAGAAGGGCCTGAAGGGATGCACCACCTTCCGCTTCAACCCGGCCGCCTTCCAGGGCGTGCTGGTGAAAGAACAGGATCTGGCCAACACCACCTACCGCTTCGAGCTCGAAGACGGCTCGACGGTCGAGGTCAAGGGCAACGAAGAGATCGAATACGACGGCGAGACGCACACCGCGGCGAATCTGTTCGACGCGCTGAAAGAAGGGTACTACGGCAAGTTCTGACGTCGGCCAAGGCCGACGTCGCGGCAAGTTCTGACGCCGGCAGCCGCTGAACCGCGCCGGCTGTTCCCGCTCAGGGATGGGCGGGCCGCGGATCGAGCGCCGAGGCGCTCGAGGCCGCGAAGCCGAGTCCGGCGGTGCCGGACTCGGCGTGGGATGACAAGTCCTGGATGGACTTGTTCAGCCCCAGGGAAAGCACGCACCGGCAGGGATGTCGGTGCCGGCCGGGCCGAACCCGGCTATTGGTGTCGCGGCGAGTCTTCGCCTAGCACCCGGCGTCGAAGCAGGCAGGAGGCTGCTTCGAAATTGTGGTTCGCTCACAAACAGCCCGAACAGGAGGGGCCCCATGAGCAACGGCAATGGTGTGGCGTCGACGATTTCCGAAGCCGTCGAGACAGTCACCGAAAAAGTGCAGGAAGTCGCTGCGGATGCGAAAGCCGCAGTCACCAAGAAGGCGAAGGCCGTGAAGAAGCAGGCCGAAGCCACCGTCAAGAAGGCCAAGGCCGCCGTGGCCAAGGCCAAGACCGACGCGAAGAAGAAGGTCGCGGCGGTGAAGAAGAAGATCGATGCCGCCGAGAAGACGGTGGTGAAGAAGGCCAAGGCCGCCGAGAAGGCTGTCGTCAAGGAAGCCAAGGCCGTCAAGAAAGCCGTGACCAAGAAAGCCAAGGCGGCGAAGAAAGCCGTGATCGGCAAGGCCAAACCCGCCAAGAAGGCCGCGAAGAAAGCGGTGAAGAAGGTGGCGAAGAAAGCCGCGCCGGCGAAGAAGGCCGCCAAGAAGGCTGTGAAGAAGGTCGCGAAGAAGGCGGCACCGGCCAGGAAGGCGGTGAAGAAAGCCGCCAGGAAGGCCGCGCCGAAGAAGGCAGCCCCCAAGAAGCCAGTCAAGAAGGCAGCCAGGAAAGCGGCACGCAGGAAATAAAGACGAATCGTCTGCCCCGGGGACCCGTCCGTGTGCCCATGAGCCACGGACGGGATTCCCAACCACAACCGGTTTGAGCGCGCCCAGCCAGGCATCGCTCAGGCCCGCCGAGTGCGGCCCAGCCGCACCCGGCACCGTCGAATCAGCCGCCCGGCGTCTGATTCGCGGCCCGGTCTCGATGACCGGGTGACAACCGGCAACAACAGGCTCGCCCCATCAGGCGAGCGACAGCACAACAGGCGTGCGCTACGACGTACGCGAGGGCGGTGGGTCGCGAAGGCGGCCACCGGAAACAACTGGCCGGAGCATCCGGCAGCAACAACTGGAGTGGGTGACGTGGCGATCAAGATCGGCAAGAAAATCAAGGGTTTCAGCGTGCAGAGCGCCGAGGACAAGGCGAAGGCCGAAGCGGCCGCCGCAGCCCCCGCGCCGGCACCCGCCCAGCAGGCCGAGCTGCCGCAGCGCGCCGAAGTCATCCAGATGCACGAGCAGATCGAGCGCCCCGACGTGCTCATCGGCAGCACCTACAAGATCAAGTCGCCGCTGTTCGAGCACGCGCTCTACGTCACCATCAACGACATCGTGCTTAACCCCGGCACCAAGCACGAGTCGCGTCGCCCGTTCGAGATCTTCATCAACTCGAAGAACATGGACCACTTCCAGTGGGTGGTCGCCATCACCCGCATCATGTCCGCCGTGTTCCGCAAGGGCGGCGACGTGACGTTCCTGGTTGAAGAAATGAAGGCCGTCTTCGACCCCCGCGGCGGCTACTTCAAGGCCGGCGGCGTGTACATGCCCAGCATCGTCGCCGAGATCGGCGCCGTCGTCGAAGACCACCTCAAGATGATCGGCATGATCATCGACGAAGAGCTCAGCGAGCACCAGAAGCAGCTCATCGCCGAAAAGCGCGCCGCCTACGAAGCCGGCCTAAAAAAAAACAGTGACGTCAGCGACGTCGTAGCAGCCCCCGCACCTGCAACGGGTGCGGCGAAGGGCGAGGCCGAGGCCGCCGCCACCAAGGTAGAAGCCAAGAGCGCTGCCAAGAGCGAAGCGGGCGGCTTTCCGCCCGGCGCGACGATGTGCCACAAGTGCAACACCCAGGCCATGATTGTGATGGATGGGTGTCAGACTTGTTTGAGTTGTGGGTATTCGAAGTGCGGGTGAGCGCGTCGGAATCCATGCCGCGTGTTGATTGTGGGAATTCAGAAAAGCGGAAACCTTCGTGGCGAAAGTGGAAACCTGAGTGGAAAGAAACGGAAACTCACGTTTCCGCCTGCACAGTATCCTCGGATAGCAATGGAGATCGACCCCAAAACGCCGCCTCTCTAGGCGGCGTTTGCTTTCGTCTGGATCCTAGCCCTCCGATTCGACATGCAGCTCCTCGCCTACACTTACCCCAATTGCGAACGGGCTATCGGTTTCCGAGTAAGGTGGCAGGCTTGTCCGCACAGTCGAAACCGTCGCCCGGATCTACAAACTGCGCCCACCGCCTCTCGTACATCTCTTTGGTGAGGAGAATGACATCGTCTGTCTCTCCGGGTTTTCCATCATCAAGCCCAACGCCAAACAGAGCGCCACCCAACTCGGTGAGTACGAATCGGTTGTGCAGCAAGTCACCACCCGTGCGTTGTCGCCACCTAACGAACTCAATGGCATAGCCCGATGGAATGCGCCGCGCCATCTGCGTCGCCGAGTTTTCGAAGTGGTCTAACGTAGACTTTGCCTCACAATGCACTCGAATCAGCGCTGGTCGCGCGCCGGCATTGCTCAGCGTCTCGATCAGCGCCTCCAGAACGCGGCGGTGTCTCGCATTCTCGGGGCCGAAATGCGGATCAATAAGGTGGAGCTGCCGAGAATTGCATATGATTCCATGCAGTGCTCGCGCTATTGCCTGCGGAGTTCGTTCTGGTGAAACGCCGTTAGCAACAGCCCAACGAGCCGAACCAGAGTGGAGCTGGTCGGAAGTGAGGACGGCGGCGTGCGATCGGGGGTTGCTCGAAGCAACTACGGCCGCGAACTCAATTCTGTCGAACTCCCTTTCAGCATTCTCAAGCCAATCGCGCAGCCCGTCATACGCGACATCGGTTCGCCGGCACCTGTGGTCGGCAAAGAGCTGGAACAGCACCTCAAGGCGCTTGAGATCTTCGTCCGATGGAGCCAGTGCGGTCGCTGCGTCGTAGACGAGTCGCTTCCACCGCCTAAACACCGGCATCTCAAGCATGACTCGTGGGGTGCCCAACCCAAATTTGTCTTGAACGAAACGGTACTCCTCTCTGCGGCCCCAGGTTGCTACTAGCGAAGGGTCGAGTGCGAAGGCGTGGATCACAGTAGCTCTCGCATTCGCTCAGCGAAGAAGCCTTTCGGCCAGCGGTCAATGAATTCGCCTTGGTCATCGACACGGAGGTTGCGGATGCGGGCGCCGTCTGGGGTGGATTCGACGTGCAGGACGCTCATTCGGTCTTGCTTGAATTCGGGGGCGTCCTGGTCGAGTTCCTGATCCGTGGTTTCACGTACGCGGCGGAGGATGCGCAGGATAAGGTGTTCGCTGTGGGTTTCGATAAGCAACAGTCTCCGCCCTGCAGCTTTCGAAGCGGCCTCGATCAGCAAATCACCGAGTTCCACTTGCAAGGCGGGATGCACGTGGATTTCGGGTTGCTCGACCAAGGTGAGCCCGGAGCGGCCTTCCAGGGCGGCGACGATGACGGGTAAGACTTGAGAGATGCCAGCGCCCACTTCGGAGGGGAGGACGAGGGAGTCCTTGCCGGTGTCGAGCAGCAGGCGGCGAACCGTGTGGTCGACGTGTTCGGTTGTGATGTCTTCTGCATCGGCACCGGGGCGGTACATCTTCTGCACAACGACCTTGCAGCCGGCGTTGAGTCGATCCAGCCATTCGTTGGTGCGTTCGACCAGGGTCAGGTTATCGGCGAGCAGGCGATCCCAGGCGGCGAGGCCGTCGGCCCAACTGGTAGTTCGGCCGGGGCGGGTGTAGAGGAAGCCGCGCGGCGGGATGGTACGGAGGGGCCCGATGTATTGGGCGTCGCGAAGAAATCCCGCGAGCTGGGCAATGGTGCCGAGCAGCAGGATTTCGAGCAAGGTGCGCACATGTTTCAGCGCCAGCTCTTGCTCGGCGATATGCGCCTCAAGCGTTGCAATCTCCTTCTCCGGCAGGGGTGATGAAGCATGCAAGGACGCCAACTCTTCGCGATCCGACTCGAGGTCGCGGGTCGGCAGTACCCGAAGCGGCTCCTTGTAATTGGGCAACGCGCCCACGCCGGACCGAGACAGGGCGAAGTAAGGAGACCAACGGACAGCAGCGAGATCGTCGCTTCGCGCGTCCTGTCCCAGTGCGCGCTCCAGTTCGCGCTGCGGCAGGGCGATTACCGACATCGCCTCAAAATTGGCCTCGAAATATTGGCGTCGCTCTACCAGATCATCCGAAATGCCTTCAGGCCACGGCTCGTTGCCCACCAGCGCTGGCCATAGTTCAGGATGATCGTTGCGAATCGGCGCTAGCAGCGGGTGAAGGAAGTTGACCTGCGCGTAAAGCGGCTCTGTTTCTCGTAGCGATGCGCCACTTTCAACGGTGACGATAGGCTCATCGACGTCATTCACGCCGACCGTGAGTCGATCGACCAGAGGGCCGGTGAAGGTTGGACTGCGGCGGTGGCGAATGCTGAACTCCAACCACGCGCTGTCGATTTCGTCTTCGATGTCGGGGAAGGGAAAGTCGAGCAGGCCGCGGCCGAACAGATCCAAGTTGCCGGCAGTCTTGAACTCCGCGCGCAGCACGATGGTCCGATCGATCTCGTGGCGATGGACGAGTCGAGCGAAGCCTCCGAGCTCCAGCACGTTGCCGCCCAGCTCAGTTCGGTCGATGTCGGCGTGCCCGCGCTCGATCAGTTCGTGCAAGAAGAGCAGTGCGTGGAGGATGGTGCTCTTGCCAGCGCTGTTGGCGCCAAACAGAAGGGTCAGGGCTGCGAAGTCTATGCGCTGGCGGTTGGCTATTCCTTTGAAGTTTTCGATGCCTAAGGACGTCAACATGATTCCGCCAAAGCGCCGGAGAAGGCACGCGCAACCAGTGATTCGAAAAGCAGCTCACTCTCGCGCTGCGCTTGCTCGGTACGCGCCTTGGCTCGAAGCGAGTCCCAAACTAGGGCGGAAAACTTTGCTTGCATATCCACTGGCGGGATGGGAACACGCAGCGCTCGCAGTTTTCCCATTGATATATTGAGCATCGATCCGCTCGTTCCAGTAGCAGTTCTTGTCAGTTCGTATCGGAGGCGATCGTGGGACAAAAGAAACCGCAAGTAAGGGGCCGTTGCCTCGCTTTCATTAGGCATGATTCGCCACAATTTGTCGGGCAAGAATAGCCTTGGGGAATCCTGTTCGACCAGGCAGGTTGCAGCGACCAATTCTCTGGTATTGGCTCTACTAAAGAGCAAGTCACCAGCACGCGGTGTGATCAGCTTGCGATCGATTTCCGCAGCAGCGACCGCCTTGTGCTCCTCTGGCCGAAAGATGCCGGACGTAACCGCACTCACCTTAAGCACCCCGTACTCGTCGTCCTCTCGTTGACGCGCCTCTCCATTTGCGCTCCAGCCGGCGTCCAAGTCTTCGATGACGTCCCCGAACTCTCGAACCTGCCACCCCCTCGGATTTGCCACAGGATCGCCGAACATGTCGAGGAAGGCTGAGCGCAGTAGTTCTTCGGTGAGGGCGATGGCTTGCTTGCGCTTGCGGCGGATGGCGTCGGCCTTGTCGAGGATATCGGCGATGCGGCTTTGTTCGCGCGGCGAGACTAGCGGCACCGTCGCTCGCCTGAGGTAGGAGGCTGGAACGCGTTTCTGTCCGGCACTTCCTGTCATGTGCTTCGCAGCTTCTGCCCGAAAACGCTGGTTCCAAACGAGATAGAACAGAAACCTTCCGTCGACGCCCGGCTTCGGGCGAAGCACGTGGAACTCTGTGGAGCCGAAACCAACTTCTGTTGCCAAATTGCTGAGGTGTGCAGCTTTGCCGTTCTCCATACATGGCGTGATCTTGGCGACTATCACGTCTCCACGAGCAAAGTTGGTGTAGCCCTTGGCAACTTCCGAAATCGGTCGAGTTTCGTGAACCTCAAGCCTGCCACCCTCTGATACCGCCGCCATTGGTACAAAAGCCACCTGCTGCAGACTCTCCCTATCCACTTCTCCAGCAGTAGGGTTTAGCTCGGCGTAGTGTTCGAGCGTCGTCAAAGCATTGCCTCCAGCTCGCTAAGGTCCTTTGCGATCTCTGCTTCCAAGGCCCGAAGCTTGGCTATGATTCTCTTCGGCGGCTCGTACTGAACTTCCTCGTGCTTCGCTTCCTTATAGCGGTTGATCGAGAGGTCGAAATCGTTCGCTTCGATCTCTTTCCGCGGCACCATGAAATGCTTAACGGTGCGATCGGTGTCGCGTTTCGCATCGCGCTGGCGCCAACGCACTAAGGCGTCCGGCAGGTCGTCCTTCTCTGGCTGCGGATCACGTTTGTCATCCAGCGAGTAGCCATCGCCGGCCACATCGTAAAAAAACACGTGGTCCGTCTTGCCTCCCTTACTGAACACCACGATGGCAGTGGACACGCCGGCATAGGGTTTGAAGACGCCCGATGGAAGTGAAATCACCGCTTCCAGCTGATTGTCCTTGACCAGCATGGTTCGTAGCGCTTTGTGCGCTTTGGAGGAACCGAACAGCACGCCGTCCGGCACGACGGTGGCGCTGCGGCCACCGTTCTTTAGCATGCGCAGGATCAAGGCGACAAACAGCAGCTCGGTCTTCTTGGTTTTCACCGCCTGGGTAAGCGTCGGGTGCACATCACCTTCGTCCAGACTGCCCTTGAACGGCGGATTGGCGAGGACGATGTCGAAGCCACCGATGGCCTGCTTGGGAAATCGCTCCGGAAAGGAGTTGGACAGGGTGTCCTGGTAATGGATGTCCGGGTTGTCGACGTCATGCAGCATCAGGTTCATCGAGGCGATGCGCAGCATGGTCGCGTCGAAATCAAAGCCATGGAACATCTGGTTCTGGATGTGCTCTCGGTAAGGCTCGAGCAGGTCGCCGGTGTAGATCGTTTCGCCCTTCTCGCCCTGCAAGCGCCCCTCGGGTGAGGTGTAGGTTTCCAGCAGGTACTGCATGGCGCCGACCAGGAAACCGGCCGTGCCGCAGGCCGGGTCGCTGATGGTTTCGGTGGGCTTGGGCTCCAGCAATTCGACCATAAAGCGAATGATGTGGCGGGGCGTGCGGAACTGGCCGTTTATGCCGGCGGTGGTGAGCTTGCTGAGCAGGTACTCGTAGAGATCGCCCTTGGCATCCCCCTCGGTGATCGGCAGTTTGTCGATCATGTTGACGGCTGAGACCAGCAGGCTCGGCTTCTGCACCATCAGCTGCGCATCCTGCATGTACTCGGCGAAGGTAGTGCCGCCGTTGAGCTTGCGGAAATGCGGAAACACCTCGTCGCGCACCACCTGCAACATGCCCTTGGTGCCCTTGCGCAGATCCTCTTCCGACACGGTGGCCGGCAGCTGCTTGAAGTTTTTCCAGCGACGGATGTCGTTGGGGCCGTCGAAGCGACCCTTGAAGGGCTTCTTGGTGCGCTCGGCGCGTCGCTCGGCGGTGGTTTCCATCACGTCGAGCAGGCGGGCAAACATCAGAAAGGAAATCTGCTCGATGACGGTGAGCGGGTTGGTGATGCCTCCGGTCCAGAACTCGGTCCAGAGCTTGTCGATATCGCTTTTTTGCTGGGTGCTGAGAGTGCTCATGATGCCTTGCTAGTGGGCGCATGCGGACCAGCCGCGGCGCGCTTGGGTTCAAAGGTGCTCAAGATGACCAGGAGTTCATCGACATCGCCGGGTTCTTGAAAGAGTCCGTCCACGCTTTCCGCGTGCAGGGTTGTGAAGGGTGGTTCGTACAGGCGCTCGATCTCGATGCCGCCGTTCTGCGCGATGTGGTTCTGCAAGACCTGCAGGAAACGCAGTTGCTGCGAAGTCAGACATGGGTGCTTGTGGACGAAGTCAGTGAAGGCGCGCTCCACCGCCGCCGCATCCAATCCCACCAGACTACGAAACACCGAAAGTAAGGATCGACGGGTGTCGGGGTTGTGGCCGACCAGGTGTTTGATATTGGCCTTGTCGTCGACCTGCAACACCAGCCTGGCCAGCTCTTCGAGATCGTCCTCGCGTACCAGCTGGCCGTTGCGGATACGCTGCAGCACCGGGTTCTCGGCGAAGTGCTCGCGCAGCACCGACTCCACCCGCCGCTTGTACTCGACCAAGTCGAGGCCCTCGAGCCGCGGAATATAGGTTTCGGCAGTGAAGGCGTCATCGGTGATGTCGAACAGTTGCGGGGCGACCCGGGCGGTGGCGGGCAGCTGCTGGTATTTCATGATGCCGCGCAGGTCGTGGCGCAGAGCTTCGAGCTGGCCGACATCGACGCCGGCCCAGAACTCCTTGCTGCGCACTTGCTTGATGGCTTCGGCCTTGGCCTTGACCGGATTCTGGTTCTTGGCCAGCAGTTCCACCGCCTCCTCAACGCGCGCACGCAGATCGAGCACTTTGGAGGCGTTCGGGCCGCCTCGCACCAGCTCGACCTGCAGCCGGGTGATCAGCAGATCGAAGCGGTAGGCGTCTTCGTCGCCGCGAGTGTTGCGCAGGTACTGCAATGGCGCGGCGATGGCGCGCAGATCGGCCTGGGTCGCGGCAGCGAAATGCTCAATGCGCTGGGGGTCGGTGAGAGCCTGCAGGTCGTGCCAGCGATCACGTGCGTCGATGGCATTGGTATCGCAGACGGCACGCACATCATCGACGATTAGTTTCGCAGTGCACTCAAACGCGGATTGATCCATCTGGTTGAGTGCGGCCTGGGCCAGCTCGAGGCGCGCCTCGAACAGGTGCTGCAGCAATGACTTCTGCGGCGTCGGCTGCTCTTCTTTGTACTTTTCGTCGAAGAACCAGAAATTCGACCAGTGATCGAAGATCAGGAATTCGGTCTTGTCGCGGCCAGGGCCGAACAGGTTCGGACAGAGCCGGGTGCCTCGGCCGATCATCTGCCAGAACTTCACGTAGGACTTCACCGGTTTGGCGAATACCAGGTTGACGACCTCTGGCACATCGATGCCGGTATCGAGCATGTCAACCGAGATGGCGATGGTCAGTTCGTTGGCTGGGTCCTTGAAGTCGTCGATCAGCTGCTCGGCCTTGGGCTCCTGGTTGTCGATCACCCGACAGAACGCAGAGCCGAATTGCGGGTAGGTTTCAGCGAACACCTGCTCCAAGTGCACGGCGTGTCGATGGTTGCGGGCGAACACGATGGTCTTGCCCACACGGCTGTCAGTGGTATCGCGGATGCCCTCGCTTATCAGGCGCGCCCAGATGTAACGCGTGGTGTCCTTGTTGAACGCCTTCTTGTCGATCTCCTCGGCGGTGTAGTCAACCTGCTCCGCGTTCGGGTCCTGGTCTTCGAGCTCAGCCTGCTGGGTTTCACTCATCTGGGTGTAACGCAGGCCCTGTTCGCGAAACTGGCTGGAAAAAGCACGAACGCGGAAGGGGACGAGGAAGTTCGGCTTGGCGTTGATTGCATCTTCGAAACTGAAGTGCGAGGTTGGATCACGATCTTCACAGCCGAACAGCTCGTAGGTGTTGCGCTCGATAAAGCGGACCGGGGTGGCAGTAAGACCTACCTCCAAGGCATCGAAGTACTGGAACAGCGAGCGGAACTTCTTGTAGATGCTGCGATGCGACTCATCGGCAATGATCAGGTCGAAGAAGCCGACGTCGAAGTTTTCCAGGCTCTTCATCATCGCCGGATAGGTGGCGAGGTAGATGCGCTTGTTGCGATCGTTGGCCGTACTGGCATCGACCACCACGCGCGGTTCACCCGGCATGAACTCCTTGAAAACGCGGTCGGCCTGCTTGCGCAGCTCGCGACGATCGCAGAGGAACAGGATGCGCTTGACCCAACCGGCGCGCATCAGTACGTCGCACAGAGAGATCGCGACGCGAGTTTTGCCGGTGCCGGTCGCCTGCACCACTAATGACCTACGGAAGTTGCTGGAGAAGCGCTCGCAGACACGCTTGATCGCTTCCAGCTGGTACATGCGATTAGCAATATCGAGGTTGGGCTCGATGGTGGCCAGTGCCTTCTTGTGCACCCGCTGGTGAGTCAGGTATTCGAGACTGTCCTTGGAGTAGAAGCCGTAGACCTTGCGGTAGGGATAGCCTTGGGCGTCGTCCCATAGAAACACACCAACGCCGTTGGTGAAGAAGATCACCGGGCGCACGCCGGTTTCGCGCTCAAGGCAAGCGGCGTACATGCGCGCCTGCTCTTGTCCTTCGCGTGCCGACTTGGCGGTTTTCTTGGCCTCGATGACCGCAAGCGGCTTACCGTCATCGCCGTACAACACGTAGTCGGCGAAGCCTTCGCCGCTGGCGGTGGGCATGGTGGTGAGGCGAACCTCCTGCCCGACCTGATCTGTGCTGGCGCCATTGAGACCGACGTTCCAGCCCGCCGCGATGAGCGATTGATCAATCAGCCTGCGGCGGGTCGTCTCCTCGTTGAATTCGAGGAATGAAGCGACCTTCTTGCCTTCATCCTTGAGCTTTTCCAGCTCGGTCGCGTGCTCGCTAGCCACGCGCTCTGCCTCCAATCGCTTCTTGCTCTCCTCCTCCAGAGTGGCAAGTACCGATTCGTACTTGGCCTCAGCGAGGCGCAGCCTCTCCAGAGCATCACGGGTCTTGGCAGCGCCGTCGGTGTGCGGAGGCGGCGGCACGTAGTGGGGGGCGGCGTCACGCCCTCCACCGTCGACCTGGATTTGGAACCAGCGCGCGATATCGAACAACTGGGCGAGGCACTCCAATGAACGCTCGCTGGTGATCGGGCGGCGTGGGTGCGCGGCATGGTTGCCGGCCTTACGGACCGTATGCAGCTTGTTCTGCACGACTTCAGGCACGGACTGGCGAAAGGCCTCGGCCGTCATCAGGTCGTTCAAGTTGTCCGAGAAGGGCGGTCGCAGCTTGTAGCGGGTGTAGATGGCCAGGACCACCTGTTCGATGAAGCTGCGTTGCTTGATCAAGGAGCTCGCCGGGTCATCGTGCACATAGCGCTCGGCAAACCCGGCCAGGTCTGCCAGCACCGCGCGATTCGGGCGCAGAAACTCGAAGTTCTGCGACCTCATGTTGGGGATCTCTTTGCCGTCCATGACGGACCATCATTCAAGGACCGTGCCATCAGCTGACTACCTCGTATTTGGTCAGCCAATTGGTCAGCGTTTGGTAGCTGGGCAGACCGACCAGTTCGGCGGCCTTGGTCTTGTTTCCACGGGCTTCATCCATAGCCCGTCCCAAATAATGCACCGCAACTTCTTTCATCAAGTCCGGCAGGTTGAGGCCGGAACCCAAGGGCCGGCCGAGCACATCAAGCCGGTCTTGTGTGGACACCGGAAGCAGGGCTTCGCGCACATCCTCGGACGAAATTGACGGGGCATCGCTCCAAATCGCCGCCCGCCGAAGCGTGTTCAACAGTTCGCGCACGTTGCCTGGCCAAGGATGCGAATTCAGAAGATTTCTTGCGCCAGCGGAAAGTTTCTTATCTCGAAAGCCAGGCTCTTCGGCAGCCTCTCGATTCACTTCGGCCAGCAGGTGATCAATCAACGGGCCGAGATCACCTGCGCGGTCGCGAAGCGGCGGAATGTTGAGGACCGCCACCGCCAGTCGATAGAAGAGATCCTCACGGAAACGGCCCTCGGCGATTTCTTCGGTCAGAGTGCGGTTGGTGGCAGCGATGATTCGCACATCGACTTTTTGCGGCTTGCTCGAACCGAGACGCACCACCTCTCCTTCCTGGATGGCGCGCAACAGTTTCACTTGCGCCGGCCCAGGCAGCTCGCCCAGTTCATCCAAGAACAGCGTTCCGCCATCGGCCGCTTCGAAATAGCCCTTGCGTGCCTGCTTGGCGTCGGTAAACGCGCCCTTCTCATGACCAAACAGTTCGGACTCAACCAACTCGGCTGGAATGGCGCCGCAATTGACTGCCACGAAGGGCTGCTCGCGGCGAAGGCTGGCGCGATGAATGGCGCGGGCCAGCATTTCCTTGCCAGTTCCCGACTCACCCTCAATCAACACCGGCACATTACGTACTGCCACGCGCCGGGCTCGGTCGATCAGCCTCCCCATCACCCGACTGCGGTGAATGATGTCGGCAAACTCCGGAGCTGGCGGCGACTCAGCAGCACTGGCTTTGCGCAGGCGCTCGTCGCGCTCGCGCAGCAGATCGGGAATGAAGTCGGCTGAAATATCGAACGGCACCGACGCGGTGCGCACGCCGTGATCCTTGGACGACTCAATAAACTCGGCAGGAAACCGGGTCTTGCCCAACAACAGCCAGACGGCAGCCATGGCGGGCGTACCGGGGCTTAGGTGATAGGTGAGCCTAGTATTGTCCCCTTTGTCGCCCAGGGCCCGTTGGATCGCTCGCACAGCAGCTTCATGGATCTCGCCAAACTGGGTTGGCCCGCTGAGCTTTTCGGCGACCACTTCGATTCGAGTCGTGGATAGGCCACGTAGCCAGCTCAGATAGGGCTGAACGATCTGATCACCGTAATCAGACAGCAAATAGGCCTCATCGAAGGCGCGCGCTTGCAGCGCCTGCGCGATCGGTCCCATGCCGACGCGGTCGCTTTCTGTGGGCGCTCGAAGGTCGGTGTTTCCAACCCAGGCAAGCAGGACGGTTCGCATTGTCGGACGGTACAAGAAACCTTGCAGCCCCACAAGGACGCTTGTGGTCAACATGTCTGATTCGGCTGCAGATGAAGCCAAATGGTTGGAACGCAAAGGCATTGAGGGGTTGGCACGATCGCTGCATCTGCCTAGGCAACCACCATCCGGAGACGCCCAATGAACATCATGACCCGCCCAGCGCTTCTGAAGGCTTCTGCATTGTTTAGCGAGGAGGAAGTTGCCGCCGAAATTCGTGACGGCCGCCCAGAAAGCCTTTCGCTGTTCGGTGAGCTGGGCGAAGCCGCCCGGGATCAGCTGGTAATCGACGCTTGGACCATTGGACTCAGGGCCCTGGCAAACGCACACGCGTCGGCCCAGGAAGCTCAGCTAAAAGAAGTCGGGGCGAGCCTGCTGCAGGACATCGACAAGCAGCTGACCGCCCATGTTGCGCGCCAGCACGAAAAAATCAGTACGGTCCTGTCGCGTTACTTCGACCCGAATGACGGGCAGGTAAGTCAGCGCCTTGCTGCCTTCGTTGATGACCACGGAGTGCTTGCTCGCCAGCTGGAGAAGTATCTCGGTTCAAACAATAGCGTTCTCGCTGAAGTATTGGCGCGCCATGTGGGCGAATCCAGCCCGCTGTTCAAGAAGTTGAGCCCGACGGATAGCGACGGCCTAGTCCAGGTGCTCGAGAATCAGCTGCGCTCTGTGATGGGTGAGGGTCACGCTGAGCTGGTGCGCGCGCTGGACCCACTGGCCGAGGACGGCGCGGTCGCGCGCTTCCTCAAGAGCCTGCGCGATGAATTGAAAGGCGCCGATTCAGACAGGCAAAAGCAATTGGCCGCTGCCTTGGCTGCACTGGATGCCAACGACGAGCACTCACTGCTCAGCCGGCTCGTGCGCGAAACTCAGCGGGCTCGTCAGGACGTGTTGGCTGCAGTGAACCCGGATGTTGCCACCTCACCGATGGCAATTCTGAAGGACAGCCTGTCACGCTTGCTGCAGGAGCAGAGCAAGGCGCAGCTTGATGTGGCCCGGCGTCAAGAAGAGCGGCAATCGCAGTTCGAAAAGGAAGTGTGCGAGGCACTGGCGCGGATTGAAACCAAGCGCTCGGAGAACGCTAAAGCCGTTCGTGGCGGGCTCGATTTCGAGGACGCGGTGACCTTGTTTGTTCGAGAAGCGGTGAAGGGCGCGCCCTGTGTGTTCGACGTCACTGGATCAACAGCCGGGATTGGGCGCTGCAAGAAGGGAGACGCCATCGTTCGCTTCACGGAAGAAAGCGCGTTCGCGGGCGCTGGCCTGGTGTTCGAAGCCAAGCGGGACAGCGCATACAACACACAGAAGGCGCTGGAAGAACTTGACGCAGCCCGCAAGAACCGAGATGCAGCGGCCGGCGTTTTCGTCATGGCTCTCTCCCATGCCAGCGCTACCTTCCCTCGGTTCGCTAGATACGGCAACAACGTAGTCGTTTGCTGGGATGAAGAAGATCCCACCACCGACGCGTACCTGCACGCGGCAATCATGCTTGGAATGGGGCTGGTGACACGCTTTCGAACCTCCGGAGATCCCGGTGATATCACGTCCTTGCGCGACATTGAGGCGCGCATCGAGACGGAGCTTGGGCGCCTAGTCAGGATGGAGAACCACAGCGCCACGATTCGAAAGAATGCGGACGGGATCAGTGACGAGATTCGCAGGGCCCGAAACGCGCTGGATCTGCTAGTACGGAAGTCGCAAGCAGTGCTTAGGGCGTTGAATGCAGAGATCAGTGACGAAGCAGCCGAGGCCGCTAGTCCGATATCGTTTCCGACCGCATTTGCTACCGGTCGGTTGCCTGGTTCTGAATCGACGCAATAGGGCTGCTCGGATCCAGCGGCCACCAACCAATCTGCGCAGGGAGTTCATCGCGCCATGGAAGTCAACGAAACACTCAAGATCCTGGACTCGAACCTGGCGATTCTCTTGTTCGTCGGGTTCACAATATTCTGCATTGGAGCTTGGCAATTTCGCCAGAACTTGGCAGAGCGACCGCCCTTGGCGTTTAGCTGTGGATATCTGATGTGTTTCATTGGGGTGATCGTTGTCTATTGGCTGCCACCGGTATTCGAGCTTCAACGAGCCGTTGGGCCGATACTTTTTGTCGGATTTGGTCTGGTGCTTATGAATGTTGCGCTAGCAGTGAGCGACCGCACAAGGCGGCTCCGCCAAGAACTCGCGTCGTTGGAGTGTCTGCTCTGCGTTCAAGATCGAGCCAATAGCCAGCGTGTCCACGCGCTATCTGATATCAAAGAGGCCCGCATGGCGGCACTTCACCGAGAGTTGAAAAAGGGACAACTCGAGAGCGAAGCTTTTGACGGAATTGAGCGCGAAATTGAGACTAGACGACAGATCGAATCAATCCGTCGGCGCTTAGGAGAGTGCGATTGAGGCGCGATACACGGTTCAACGAAGCGGACTGTCCTACAATCAATGCGACGTTAGGTTGAATTCTTATGGACACTCGCAAGGACAAGATTGGCGCTGTTCAGCACGTTGCGGTCGATCCGCTTCAGTATCAGCTTATGGCACATCCACTATTCTGGATGGGAAGCGCCGACCAGCTAAAGCGGTCGGCTCTGGTGCTAGCCGAGGTGTTTGTGAACGACACCCGTGATATTCGAGCGTACGTTGACGAGTACCAAAGACTAGGCGCTTCCGAAATCGACATTCACAAGCCGAGCACGCTCGCTCAATTCGTGCTGCTAGCTGCGTATGCTATGGAGAACCTTTTCAAGGCATACGTCATATTTCGGGAGCCGACCCTCATTGATGGAGGAAAGCTGAACGGCATTCTCAGATCACATGATCTGCTCGCGCTCGCGGCGCGGGCCGAGGTAACTTTAACTCAGGAAGAGGCGCGCTTCTGCGATCTTGCGTCTAGCGCTTCGGTATCTTGGGGGCGTTACCCAATCACTGAGAGCTCTTCTCGCGTCGTAGGTCATTCTAAGGTCACGACAGCGGCAATCCGTACCTTTGAGAGTCTGTTCGATCGCGTCCGTGCTGAGTTTGGGTCGCGATTTCACGCTCGGACACCTTGAGGCAAACGGTCAACCCGACTTCGCATCAGAGCAGATCGATAGGACCTGACTTGGTGCTTGCTGAAATGATGTCGCCAACCGAACGCTCAGTACGGTGAAAGACGTCGAGATTGCAGTCCACGGCATCCGGGTCGCTTTTTCGTGCCCGAGAATCCGCTCCTGGAGGCGATTCCAGGGTTAGTTTCACCAACGGAAAGGCCGTTTTGGACCAATCTCATGGTAAGCACCAGTGTCCTGCTCAGCGATCTCCGGTGCTCGCGATCAGACGCACCGGAGTCAGCGGGCGTCTGGGCGAATGTCAAAAAGTCTTGACGTGGATGCCTTCGAGGCGTAGGAAGCAAGTAGCGGAGGAGGGCATGACCCAATGCGCTTTCCATTCCGCGGGCTGTGTGTAGCCGAAACAAGCCCGCGCTTCAATCCGATCGCACCGATCGGACAGCAGGTCTCCCCCTTCGATTTTCCGGACCATCCGACCTCAACGGATGGCTCGGGACTAAGCGACTTCTAGAAACTCGGCCGTCGCGAGCATCTGGTTTGCAAAGGCGATCTCCGACGATGGCGGGCGCTCATCGTCATCTTCCACGTCAAGTCGGCGTGCGGGCCCATGCTTGTGCTGCGCGTTAGGCGCCGGCTAGGTGAATGGAGGGAGGGAGAGCCCTGGGCTCGAGCTCCCGTTGTGGACGACAGGACGCAGTCACTTCCGCGATGCATAGCGCAATGTTCAATTCGATGGCCTGAGTCTGGCGAGCTACGTATGCGTCGGATCGTCTCGCGCTCCCGATCCATCGCCACTGGGAAGTACCCAAGCCTCAGGATGCAGCGATGGCTTCACTGGGAGTCCCAGGCAGAGCGTGACGGACAGAGACTGGTGGACGTGGCTCCTCGCATACGTTCGCTCTGCGAGCAACCATTGGCTGTGGACTACGGTGACGAGGCGCAGTGCCTTGAGCATATACCGGACCTTCTCATTCGCTTCGACGATGGCATCCCATGGCTCGTCGAGTTCAAGACAGATGACGACCCACATCTGCCTTTTGCCATGGCCCGCGCGCGATTGTTGCGCCAGCCGTTGCTGGAGTTGGGTTTTCGTTACTTGGTAGTGCTCTGGAGCACCCTGAAATCCGGAAGCTACCTTGCAAACGCTACATGGCTCCGTCGGTACGGCAACATGCCGCTCAACCTTGTCCAGAGAGAGCGCGCCAAGAATCTTTTTGTCAAGTTTGGTGAGCTTTGTCCGCCGGCATTCTGCACGGGATTTGGAACACCTGGTGAAGGTCGCAGAGTCCTAGCTGCACTGATGAAGTCCGGCGAAGTCGATACCGATATGAATCGACCCATTGATGAAGAAAGCGTGCTGCGATGGTGTGAGTTTGGTACCGGAGACGAATCATGGCTGTCAGCTGCATTCGGCGTAACCAAGTAATTGACTGGAACGGGAACTCGTACCGTCTGGCAGGGCTGTGCCAAGATTCTTGGCAGTTGGTATCCATGAGAGATGCGAGTCTCGCGCGCATCGCCGTGGATGAACTCCTCCAGCAATATCGAACCGGAAAGCTTCGTCTTCGCGTAGTTCAAAACGATGAGCGAAACCTTGCCGCAGAGTTTCGGGAGGCTACGGACGCGCCCGTTCGCGTGATCGGCCCCGCCCTGAAGGCCGACCGCTTGGGGGTAGTAGAAGCAGAAACGCGCAGCAGGCGAGTTCTCGAAGCTCGACAACAGACTCGCCTCGTTCAGTTGGCTGCGAAGTATCCCCTCGGATCACCAATTCAGGAGGAAGCGTTGCGCGAGGCATGGCCTTCAATTTTTGGCGTGCCGGCGCCGGAAAAACTACCGGTGAAATCCACGCTATGGAAATGGATGAAAAAGCTCGACGACTCTGGTGGCGACGTTCGGTCACAGATCAAGCAACACCATCTTAAAGGCCGACGCAAAGGCGAACTGACCGACGCCCAACTGCAAATCGTCCAGGACGCTACGGAAGAAATCTATCTCACGCGAAACTGCAAGCCTATGCGTGATGTTGAAGTAGAAGTTATAGATCGAGTGCGTGCGGCAAACTCAGTTCTCGATCAGCACGAGCAGCTGCAGACGCCGAAGTTTCAGCAAATCAGGGAATACATACAGCAACTGCCAGAATTCGATAAATACGCTGCACGCCGTGGATTGGACGCTGCCATGCGCCGGTTCCGCGGAGTCCTCAAGACCGTTTTCGCAGATCGTCCCCTTGAACGTGTTGAGCTTGATGCCGCGCGCGTGGACGTCATCGTGGTAGACGAGTATGGCATGCCACTCGGTCGACCTTGGCTGCACGTATGCATTGACGTTCGAACCCGATGCATCCTGGGATACTACGTGTCATTCGAGCCGCCCAGTCTCGCTAGCCTGTTCGAGTGCCTCAAGCATGCCTTGCTTCCAAAAGACTCCCACTGGCTGGCGTCAGTCGGAGTCTCGAACCCCTACCCTTGCTATGGAGTATTTGAAGACTTGGTTCTTGACAATGCGTTCGAGAATCACAGTGACGCCCTATATCCACTTGTCGACACGTGGGGCGGCAATCTTCAGTTCTGCCCACGACGATCACCGTGGTTCAAAGCCAAGATCGAGCGCTTCATTCGGACGTTTAGCACGCAGGTCTGTCAAATCCTACCTGGTACCACGTTCTCAAACGTGCTCGAGCGGGGTGATTATGATCCCGTTGAGAACGCAGTGGTGAGCTGGCGTGACTTCGAGAGAATCGTCGCGATCTGGATCGTTGATATTTATCACCAAAAGTTCCACCGCACATTGCAAGCCCGGCCAGCCGACGCGTGGAGGAGTCTCTCCCAGCCCGAAGATCTCCTTCTGCCTTGCGATGTCAATGACATCGTGCAGGTGTGTCGTGTTCCCGAGATCCGCCGATTGACCCACAAGGGAATTGAAAAGCTAGGCCTGGTCTGGAATTCGGAAGAACTAATCAGGCTGCGCGAAGAGGTAGGCCCGGAGGTTGATGTTCGAGTATTTATCAACCGGATGAATCTAGGTCAGATCGGAGTTGAGCATCCCCTGACGCGTGAAATCATCGAGGTCCGCGCATTGGCGTACGACTACGCCAATAACCTAACCATTTACCAGCATGAAGTAACGCGCGCCCACGCCCGACGCCTTAATCCAGAGCGAGAGGCATCGATTCGGGATTGGATCGACGCTCAGAAGCGAATCCTGGCCGTGATTGAGAAGGCAAGGAGTATGAAGGGTTACTGCCTGCCTGGCTTCGCCAGCCGCTTTCTTCTGGGAAACGGAGAACGGGTGCCGACACCTGGTCTGCAGGCTCTGGAAAGGCCGGCCAGCAACGAGCCGGATGTTTCCTCAAGAAACGCTGAGGAACAGGGCTCATCGCCCCAAGCGACGAAGCAACTGAAAGTCAAGAAACCGACACGGCTTGTGAAGGTTGAGTTCGAAACCACGCGGAGACCGCGATGACCAGACCCAACACCAAGAAACCCTCCCGTTCTGCTCCCGTCCTCGTGCCGGTGTTTGATCTGGAAGATTCTGGCCTTCCACCGTTCCTGGACATCTTGTTTCCCTCTGTGGGGCCCAAGCACGAACCACTCGTCGATGACGTGCTGATCCGGCATCCGGATTTCGACGAAATCATGCAAGCCCTAGAAGAGCTAGACGACCTGGACCGAGCTGTTCTAAACGAACACTGCATGCTCTTCACGGGCGAATCGCGCTTGGGAAAGACTCGCTTACTTGCAGAATTCATTGCTAGGCGGATGCCGCGACGAACCGCTGAGGGTCTTGAGATGGAAGTAATCTACTTGGTCATTCCTGAGAGGCCAACTATTCGCGCGGTGGCCAGCGGTCTGCTTCGTGAGTTCGGCGAGAAGCCCAGCAAGCGCGATAGTGCCGACGACATGCTTGACACCATCGTCGCGCTCGCCGCGGGTTGTGGCGTTCGGATTGTTTGTCTCGATGACTTCCACCACTTTTTCGATCAGCGGGGAATGAGCGCCCAGTACGAGCTTACCGAGTGGCTCAAGCGGCTTGTTGACAAGATGAGGGTCGCCCTTGTGATCACGGGATTGAGTCGTGCGGAACTTGCGGTGCGCTTGAACGAACAGCTTTACGCGCGAATGGATTGCCGGATGGTCATTCGGCGATTTGATTGGCGGCGGAAAGCGGACAAACTTGCCTTCGAAAAGATTTCGAACGGCATGTTTGGCAGCGTCGCCAAGGAGTTCGCGCTGCCGAAGGAGGCTAGGGATCCGTTTCGGGTATACATAGCGTGTTCTGGAAAGATCGGATACCTCATAAAGCTCTATCGCCGCGTCATCAAGATCGCACGGAGGGCCGGCGTAAAGAAAGTATCGCTTGACATGTTGGATCGAGCTTGGCGGCGTACCGAGTTCGATCCTAGTCGTTTGGATGACTCGCTTCAGCCTTTCAGTCGCAGTTTTGCTGCGGTACCAGACAAGGCGACGATCGAGCACATAGTGCAGTCGGGCGTGGAGACAGGGCCAAAGCAAGACGTGGGAGGCAGATCCAAGCGCGCCAAGCGGGCCGATGTGCGAAATGCGCTCGCCGCATAGCCGTGACTGATAGAGCATGTCTGTTACTTGCGAGGACGCCTCGTCCTCGAGAATACGAGTCTATTTCGAGCTACTTGTTGCGTCTGGCGGTTGCCAATGGGCAGAAGTCCCCTGCGCGCATTTCCAATCGGATTTGCTCCGGTCCGGATGGCAGAAAGCATCATCGGCTTCGATTCTCGATAGAAGATCTAGTCGAGCTGACAGGCGCCTCTCAAGAAGAACTATGTCCCCTCGGCCAGGAATGCAGCCCAAAAGGGTTTCCGCGACAAGTGACCGTGCGAGGAAGTCTCATCGTTGATCCGGATGATCGACGCCGTCAGTCGGCGCCGATGCACTGTCCTGATTGCGCGGAAGAGGATGGCTTCATAGACGCATCGTGGTCACTCGAATCCATAAACGTTTGCAATCGGCACCGTAGATACGGCCTCAGTCGGTGCGCCTCTTGCGGGCAGTCCATTAGATGGGAGCGTAGGCGCCTGAACAACTGCGATTGCGGCGCATCGTTCTGCTCGGCTCCGCGCCTAGTTCCTACACTTGCGGAAATGGGGTGCGCGCGTGCGATTCGAATGCTACTCGCGCCAGGTCGCTTTGCGAGGGAGCCCTTCGAAGACCTTGGTTTTCCAGAAGAGGCGCTGGCGCAATTGGGGTTGCCTAGGCTGCTGCAACTCTTGAGAAGCCTGGCTCAGCTCGCCAAACAGGTCGGGTTAGCGAACTCTGCGAGCTCGGACATGGAGGCAGCAGGGCGAGTGCTTCGCAGTTGGCCACTGAGGTTTCTGGTGACGCTCCGCAGACTTCGCAAGCGAGTCGGCGATAGCGGGACTCTTTCCTACCTCTTCGATCAGCAGCGGGGGTTGGTTTCGAGCGCAGTCCGTGGCCGAGAAATCAAGTCGAACCCAAACCGATTCTTGATCGTTGTGGTTATGGAGTTCTTGAGCAGAACGGGACTGATCGCTCTGCTCGATGCGAGAATTGCTCGCCGATTCGACTCCCATTCGCAGGATGAGTGGCGTTCTCTCAAGGCTGCTTCAGAAGAGCTTGGGCTAGACCAGCGCTCAGTGCGCCGCCTGGTGAAGATGGGGCGATTGCGAACCACTGACGTAGCTGGGGCTCGTCGCCTGGTAGTTTCTTCCTCCGACTTCGGTCAGCTGAAGGAAATCTCGCCACTAATCGGGGTCCGCGCGGCGAGTGCTCAAGTGGGTATTCCAGTTGCGACGCTCAAACGGTGCGTTGAGGATGGGGTAGTCCAGTTGCACTCTATCGTTTATTCGACACGGCGAGGCTATTCCCTTGCAAGCCTGAATTCGCTTCAGGTGGAGTTGGATTCATGCGCTCGTCGTTGCACTGCCGCTCCGGATGGTAGCTTCATGAGTGCGAAGGCCCTCATGCGCAGTTCGCTCTTCAAGACCGAACTCAAGGCGTCGATTATACGGGCGCTGTTGGCTGGGGAGTTGAACTCGGTAGCGTCCGGGGCCTCCTTTAGGGCCCTGAGATTGCACAGATCAGTTTGCGGTGAAGGGTTCTGCGCGGACTCCAAAATCAAGAACGGCAGCCTTAGAGGAGAGAGTGTGACGCAGGTACTGGGTTGCAGTCTCAAGGCGCTGAGGTTCCTAATCAAGCTCGGTCACCTTGAAGGCCGCGTTCGTGCGGCAGCGGTGGTTGTCTCAATAGACTCGCTCATGCGATTCAGAGCCAAGTGGGTTTGCAGTAACGAAGTCTTCGAGTGCTTAGGAATCTGGCGCAGCGCAAGTATCCTTAGGCGGCTATTACCACCAGAGTGCGAGTTCCTTGCGCTAGGCAAGGTGGGTTTCTTTCGCCGCGCAGATGTTCCCCCGTTGGCGCGACTCGCGACTGAGTTCTGGAAATGAAATGCTCAGTTCGATAAGCACGTGCGTGCGCCTGGAGGTCGTCACTACTGAACCGTTCGAGCCCGATCAGGCTTCCGACGACGATCATCTGGGACTGACCAGCGTCGGACGGCGATAGACGACCCTGAGCGGACCGTCAAGACTGCCCCTACAGGCCCCAACATTTCACCGAACTCGTGTGCCGCAGGCCAGCGGAACGCGTTCTTCGCTTCTGAAGGCGATTCGGTTGTCATAGTAGGGAGCTTTTCCGTTATGTACCGTCCATGGAACCTGAGGAATCGACTGTGGACCCCACTATCCCTCCCCCCGCGAGCGAACATGCCGACGCGAAGCTGGATCGCCTGGCTCGTCTAGCGCTTTGGCAAACAAACCGTTCTCACGCCGATCAGAGCCTGGCTGATCGGGACTCTGCGCTGAATTCCCTCGTATTAAACCTCGATGACCCGGATCAGCGGGACTTCGGTGAATACGAGCTCATTTCACTTCTCGGCAAAGGGGGGATGGGTGTGGTGTACCTCGCCAAGCAGAGGAGCTTGGATCGTGACGTAGCGATCAAGTTGCTCATAGATGGCATGTGGTCTGCACCCGAATTCATTGAGAGATTGCGACGGGAGGCTCACTCAGCAGCAAGGATGCAACACCCCAACATCGTAGAGGTCTACGACACCGGTGAATTTGAGGGGCTCCACTTTGTCTCCATGCGATTGGTGCGTGGCGGAAATCTGCAGGAGAGCATTCGTGCGACAGGCCCAATGTCGGCGAAGGCAGCCGCAGAGTTGATTCAGACCTTGGCGGAAGCCGTGAACTACGCACACCAGTTGGGCATTCTCCATCTTGACTTGAAGCCAGCGAACATCCTGTTGGACCAAGGTGGTCGTCCCCAGGTTGCCGACTTTGGCCTGGCGCAGAGATTGAGTGACCTTTCGGTCGGAGAAGATCAGGGCATCTCTGGAACGCCGAGCTACATGGCGCCGGAACAAGTCAGGGTGGCGCAGGATCCTCTCAGTATTCGGACTGATGTGTATGGTCTCGGAGCCATCCTCTACGAATGTCTCACTGGGCGTCCACCCCAGTTGGGCAAGAGTGCCCAAGAGACAATGGAACACGTCGTCGCCAACCCCCCGGTACGGCCGCGCTCGCTACAAAAGAGCGTGCCGGCTGACCTCGAGGCAATTTGCCTGAAGTGCCTCCAGAAGAACGCTGCAGATCGCTATGCAACTGCGGCGGCACTTGCTGATGACTTGAGGCGCTACCGTGAAGGTCACGCGGTCGAAGCTACGCCACTTGCCTGGACGGCACGCCTTTCTCAACTGATGAAACGACACTCCGTGTCGATCTCCGGTGTGGCAGTGGCGGCTCTGATGCCCATTTTTCTACTTGGCGCTTGGACGTCCTGGCGAATTTCTGAGGATCGGCTGCGATACACCGAGGTTGTAAGCGCAAGTCTGATTCGAAAGGCCTTGGTTGAAGAGGGCAAGGTCAATTTAAACGCGCTGGGTCGATGGGCCTCAAACGGCCCGGAATACGCGCCACGTCCCGAGCCCAGCATGGCGGGCTATCTCGATTTGCAGCGCGACGCCAAACACATTACCGCCTGGATTCTCACCACACTGTCCCGAGATCTCACCCAGGTTGATGCCTCGCCAGTAGCAGAACGCGTTGTCGGCCGAATGTTGTATCGCCTGAGTGAGCAGGAGCGCGATGAGCTGATGAAACATTCGGACCACGCCGACCTCGCAGCCTGGGCCCAATTCGAAGAGCAAACCAGCCCCTCCGCCCCGCCTGATTTCCGCACATGGGTTCAGAAGTTCTTCGAATCCTCCATGCCTATGCCCAAGGACGAGGTGGAGGCTGTGACCATGTACAAGGTCTGCAGCTACCTGAAGATTCTGGCTCCCGCTTGCGCGAGAGCAGAGTCTCTCGTTTCGACGTCGGGCCGTACAATCGAGCACTTGCGGCACAGGAGCCGTGTTCGGGAGGCCGAGGAGACTGCGAAGCTCCTGCGGTCTGCCCGCCCCTGGAGTCAATTCATGAGCGAAGCGGACATCAGGGATCTGTCGGACAGCTACTACTTGGGGTTTGTGGGGCAGTCTGGCTTCGATGGAGAGCCCTTCGAAACTCTGGAAAGCAGAAGCAAGTTCCTGTCGTGCATGTCGGATGACGATGAGGTCGCGAACGCGATCAATCCGGAGACCTGCCTTCCACTTCTCAAAGGAGCCATCGAATCGACATCGGATCCTGTCATGGTGCTTCGGGTGACTCGCGCAGCGTCCGAACGTTGGGGAGAGGAGCTTGTGAGGGAGCAGTTCCCTCTGTCCTTGGAAGAAGCCGAATCGCAATTTCGCGCGACCAGGGCGGTCTTGTTCTGGTGTGTGCCACCAAGTGAGGCAGCGCGCGTCTGGGATCGGATGGCGAAAGAAGCCGCACTTGAATTCATGCCAGCAATCGTAGAAGAGAACGCGTCTTGTCCAATTGACAGTCTTTACGCCGCTCTATCGAGGAACCGCTAGACCGAAGGCACGGACACCGCCGGTAGGGTTAGACCATGTAATCGTGGTGGAGCCCTTTCCGGCCTTCATGCTCTGTCATTCTGAATGAGCCTGAGATTCGAAAACTCCTGCCGTAGCTCACTATCCGAGGTCACCGTCTCTCTGAGCTCATTTCGAACGAGCTCCTTGAACTTGGCGCGAAGCCGAGCCACGCTTACGGCCACTGTGTTGGCCTTCATGCCAAGCGAAGCCGCAATGCGGGCGTAGTCTCCTGGCTCCGGTTCTTCGATGAGAAACCGCTCGATCTGATCGAACTCGGCCAGCTTGCCTCTTGAAACTGCGAGGTTTCTCAGGGATTCCAGCGCACGTTGCATCAGGTCTCGAACAAAAGCCCTGTCGAACAGCTCTTCTGCGGTCAAGCAAGAGTCGGGATCCAAGACCTCATCCTGGATCGATTCGTGCGCCGCTCCTCCGCCCCGCTTTGCAGCCAGGTGCTTCTCCAAGAGCCTCCCCACGTGTTGCCGCATGGCCGAGACTAGATAAGCTCGAAAACTTCCGGTTGTGCGATCGGCGCGTCCGAACAAGTCGTGCTCGAACCCATGAAGCAAAAAGTCCTGGACAACATCGTTCGTTTCCATCCCTGGAACAGAGTACCGGCTGAAGAATTTCTGAATTGAGCCACGATAGATGCGACAGAGCTCTTCAAGTTGCTGCTTTCCGCCCTCACTGTCGCGCGAAGCGGCAATGAGGCTCCATCGCGTACTCGGAAACATGGGCCGCACCTCGTGTGTTGCATCCATCGTGGCTACCATAGCGGCCCTTAGATCTGGCCACCTACTGCGCTCTCGCGCCCACCGCCCCAGCCGGCCGAACCCGATGTGCGCATGGATTAACCTCTGATTCTGGCTGATTTGGAGCAAGCTCAAGTGAGTCTATTAGCGTTCGCGCTTGCCGGTGCACTGACTCCAGCCCTCAAGCTGGGTCCAGCCAACCGCATTGACCCTGACACGGACTACTGGAGTAGTCAGGTCTTGATCCGGGACGTCAACGGAGGTGGCCGACCGGAGGTGGTTCTTGCAGGAATTCGATCGGCTGACAAGGTTTACTTCGCAGGCGTGCGCGTTTTCCGGTGGGAGCAAGGTGCTTTTCAGCTGGTTGGTGCCTCTGACGAGATCGAAGTTGGCTTCAGGTCCACGATGAACGCGGCTTGGATCGCTGAGGATACCCAGGCCTCGATTCTCGCGATCGGCGGTAGCAACTTCCTGACTACGGTCCAAATCACGCTCCCTCAGGTGTTGCTTGATGCCGACGTCATCGCAGGAATCCGCCGCCCTCTGACGGAGGTCGATCTCGGCCCCCCGTTGGGGAAAACGCTGCTCGTCGGGAGTACATCGAGGCTATACGGCTATCACCTTGCCGTCGATGCACCGCTGGTCGAAGTATTCCAGAGCACACGCTTGGCCGAGGTGCACGAGATTCGCGTTGGAATGTCACGGCCCGGTGAAGGACCCATCTACCATGTGCGCCGCAGTGGGGGCGTCCATGCCCTAACACGGGATAATTTTCTTTCCGGCACAGATTCGCCGGCGCCCTTGCCAGGCGTGGATCACTCCTCAGCCAGGAGCATGCTCGTATTCGACATGGAGGGTAATGGTCTCGAAGAGATCCTGATCACGACGAGTGTAGGCCCAATGAGAGTGCTCACCTGGAACGGCGCTCAATACGTCGGGCATGCAGCGGATTTTCATCCGCTTTCCGCAGGCGGCGGCCGGTCGTCGTCGATCCTCGACGTGGACAACGACGAGCAACCGGAGCTGGTGACGAAGTACGCAACCAGCATCGGGCTGACACCGGTGCCGGGCGACGGGTCACTGGGTAGTGAGCTCCTGGTCTCCACTACCGCTCAAAGCACCAACAGTGAAGGCCTCCACAACATGGCTTGGGGCGATCTTGATGGCGACGGGTGCATGGACTTGGTCATTACCTCGCGCGACCAAGACGAGCCCACAGCGTTCTTCGGGCGGAGCTGCGGGGCTACACCATCCTTGCTTAGGGATGGGTTCGAGGAGCCATGACTAGGCGGAGTTTGGGGGGAGGCATTGATCTTTCTTGAGGGGATTTCTGCCGAGCCTCCAGACTTCGAGAATTGGACCCAACGAAGGTCCGTTCATGGCCGATTCTGCCCCGGGGCAATTTCGACCCATTGCAGACCTTCGATCAGGACCCCGACGATCTCGAAAGCGGACCTTCACCCGCCCCAAGCCGTTGCAAAGTGTGGCCCTTCGACGACCAAGATCCGTTGGCGATCGTCAACCTTGTACCTCTGCACTTCTGGTTCCATGTAGCCGAGGCCGTTCACGCGTTTTTGGCTTCTCCCGATCTCAAGCCAGAATGCGGGTTCGAGCTCTCCTTGCGCTTCTCTCTATTGCGGGAAGGGGAGGACAGGTGTCCTATCGTCCATGTAGAACTCGAACTCGTCCCCCCCGCGTGACATCTGACCCAGGATGCGCCCATTCCACACGGAGTTTTGCTGGAGACGAAGGAGGGCAGAGGGTACCGAAATAACTATCTCACCCGCTGCCGGTGGCGACACTTCACCCAGTGAAACAAATCCCGGTCCATCTGCAATACCTGGATGCAACGCCGAGAACTGGTCTTTGTAGAAAGCCTCCCAGCGACTCTGGGCCGGTATGAAACGGGTACCAACGACTCTGCGAGAAGCCCTATTTGTTGCATCTCCATCCCAGATATTCCAGTAGTAGACCCTGGCCATCTCCTGGCTCATATCGGGGAGCGGGTTCGCGCCTGCGGCCAACCGCATTGTGAAAACGTGGGACACGCCGGCGCGGCTCACGGAGGCATAAAGCATGTCGTCGGCCGCTGTAACGCGGATGCCCTGGTGACATTGCGTTTCGACAGGGATACCAGCGTTGGAGATCAACGCAGGCGGCGTCACGTACAGGATCGCATCCTCGGGTCGCGCATCGGAGTAGAAGGAGAAGAGAGAAATCTCGCGATTTACAATACTCGATACGTTCCCGGGATCTCCGTCAACCAGAATGCCGAGACTGACCCGCTTCTCCGGGGGCAAGGGAGCTTTCGTTGTAAGCGCCAAGAGCAGCGATTCGCCACTGTTGGACAATCGGGCCTGAAGAATGTTGGTGGCGTTAGGAAGCGTAGGTTCGTCTTCATCGCTGAAGGTCTCTCCCAGGCGAGGGTAATAAGGAAGGAAATTTGGAGCCACGTCGTACTCGGTTCCAGACCCCGCCGAGGCGAACCAATTGACGTTCGTCTGTGGCAAGTCCTCAAGAATCCATCTCGGGACGCGCAATGACGTCTGGTTGCCGGATGTTTGCCGCGGCCATGCATAGCGAGAGGCGATGTCATACGGGCAGGTGTAACGCACTCCTGGCGTGTCGAAGTACTCGACCGTTGAACCGCTTCCTGGCGAAAGGGCCACGGTTCTTGGCGCGCCACCAAAGTAGCGCCCATGCCTATCAATAAAGCGCGGCAGCAGCGTGACGGAGGATGTTTGTGGGGCTGCAAACGAGAGGCCAACTTGCTGCGAGCCCACCCCCGAAAAGCCGGCCCGCGCGAGCACCTGCGTGCTTTCCCCTTGGCACTGGATGAGCCGCGCCTCACCAGACAGCGGCGCTGTTGGCACATTGGGCTGAGAGATAGTCATACTAATTGGGACGGTTTGACCGGCCGTGCACGCGGCTCCACAGCTTGGTGACGCCAACGATATCGTGGGCGACTCGCTCAGAACCTTTGACACAAACGGAAAGGTTGCGCTCGCGAAGGTGAACGAGAAGCCAAGTCCCAGCGCGCCCCCCAAAGTACTGCACTCAAGCTGCAGTTGTGCAGACCCATTGAGTTCGAAGGCAGAGCGGTGAACCGGGCCCCGGTATCCCGCGTCGCAGATTGATAGCGGATCCCCAAACTGGGCTTGGCTTGGCAAGGAGGCTTCAAGGGTCACTATTTCCGCTGAGCATTGCGCCACGTTCACATTGAACGCACCCAGGAGCTCCGCAGTGACGCCTAGCCCCCCCCGTACAAATGGTCGAAGGGTCATGGTGGAAGGGCCGGAGTTGTTCGTGGGCGTGATTGCAAGGCGCCCGTATCCCTCCGTACCCAGGCCAGGCTGTGTCTGAAATATGGTTCTGCCGGCCTCAAAGTCGAGCCCAACGATTGTGTCCACTGCAAACTGAGCACTCAGCTCAAGCGCCGTGTTCTGGCCGCCCTCCAGTTCGAACTCGAGGCCTCCGGACAGCGATCCACTGGGGCCGACTCCCACAAGCCCAGAATGAAACACCGGAATCGTGAAGTCGACGCCGACTGAGCATGCGATAGTGACGTCGCGCAGCGCAGAAGGAGGGACCAGGGTTCCGTCGAGCGCGCCGTTGAGAACAAAACGAAGCGCGGCTCGCTTGAACTGTGTCGAGGAGCTCACATCGAACTCGAGCTCTGGGCGCACGTCACTGATCCAGAAATCGACGTTCGGTAGAGGCGGAAGTTGGATTTCCTGCCCACCGGCAGTGCAGCGCCTAAATGATGACTTGAATTGCGTTTTGCTGAGCTCCCTGCTGCGTTTGGAGTCCGCAAGGCCTACAAAGGCCAAGTTCAATTCGCTGAATGCCTGATTGGGCGGCACATACTCCAGGCCCGCTGTGAGCGTTGTGCCCGCCACCGCGATGCTGGTGACACGCCCGATCATCGCGTCCGGGGCAACGAGGATGTCGCCGGTAGCGATACCCTCTGTCTGGGCTGTCCGCAGAAGTGTCACATTGCCCGCAAGCCCCGGTGAGGCCGATGCGCCCGAGCTCACTAGGCTGAGGTCCACGATGCGCGTGCGGGGCATTAGTTGTGCGATGAGGTATGGGACTTCCAAGGTTGCTTGCGTTACCGGGTCCCACATTCGGAGCTTGCCGAATCCGGGGCCGCTTCCCGAGGTTCGAAGTGTGATCCGGCCGGGGTCAAGGGCGATGTGGGGTACGGGCCCAGAAACGTAGCCGACAAACTCGACTGCATTTGCGGATGCTGGTTGGCCATCGCTGTCGCGTACAGCGTAGTCAATAGATGCGGGCGTGCCATTGCTATCCAGTAAGAAGGTTTCTGGGCTGACCTCGAACGATCCCGGTGGCAAGCAAACGGAACCCGCGTTCTGGAGCACTCGGGTAAGGGCGTCTGAGCGCGCGCCGTCTGCACCCTGCAAGACTGCGGTTGCGTTGGCACAATCTCGAAAGGTGATGTCGAGCGTGCCCCATTGGGTCTCCGGTGCAGCGGGATTCGAAAAACTTCCCCCCGAGAATGAGAGCATGCCCACCGAAATAGACTCGCCTGGGAGAACCGAGTCTCGATACGCCTCCGAGATCAGCCACAGCGGCTCCCCAAGCTTGTCGTATCCGTAGAAGGCGAAGATCAGTCCCTGGTCCGAGGCAACCGTGAAGTAGCCGTCGCCTGGGCTGAGGGCGTTGTACCAAGCGCCCGAGAGACCACCCACTGAGTGGAACGCCCTCTTGGGCTTGTTGTCGAGACATCCAGGGCCGGAGTTGTCGAGCAGCTGCACCAGCGACATGCTCTTCTCCGAACCCGTTGTGGGACGAATCGTTGCTTGCGCTCTGCCGCACGCGCTGACAGTGAATTCGATGGAACCCCATACTGTGGCCTCGACTGCCCCGGCACGCCCAAACGGGGCACCCACATAGCGGTATGCCGTGGCCGTGAATGAAACCCCGTCAATCCGCGGCGAGACCGGGTCCGCAAGCAACCAAACTCGCGAACTGTCTGCGGCAAACCCGAAGAACGCGAGCACGATCTTCGGCCCCTCGGGCGTCTCTGCAACGCTGACAAAGAAGCCGTCTCCTGGCCTCGACGGGTCATACCAGGAGCCGGACAGCGAATTGATGGTGACAGGCCCAGCGACCTTGGTCACATCCTTGGTGACATCGGGCTTTGGAATGCTCTGGACCGAGTCCCAGATTGCTGCTGAGCGCTCTGATGGCCCATGACCCGCAGTGTCCGCGCCGACCGTTTCTCGCGCGTTCGCAAATCCTACGAGCGCGGCAAACGTGACCAGCAAGACGCTGCACGTCAGAACATGATTCCGCCCTGAGACCGGCCCCATGTGACCTCCTTGCGACGAGCGATGAAGGTGATCTCTCGGGAGTGTACTCCTCTGAATACCCATGCACCCGATCTGCGAAGCCTCTACACGGATAATCGGACATTGCTTCCAGCCTGCCTCTCCGCATCGACGTGCGACGTCCCATTCGGGCCGCACCTAGCCAGAAGGTGAAGTAGTTCACTCCTGTGATCAGAACCTCTCGACTCGAAATACCGCTGGGGGCGATGCGACTGATCGAACCAATAGCGGGGCGGGCTGCACGCGGGCTCGATACGCGGGGAGGCGCAACTGGAGCCAAGTCGCGCTTCTGACGCCAGAGATGTTTCGTTGCCGACCAATGGGTCGCTACCCGCGTGCCAACGTCCGTTCTCCGGAATCAATCCGAGAACTTACGTCAACGACAGAAAATGGCCGATTCTGCCCCGGGGCAATTTCGACCCATTTCGGACCTTCACCGGCAAACCAGTTCGCGTTGCTACTCAAGACCGGGGGACGTCGCTGGGACACTACGTCCCGTCATGCACTATCGGTTCAGTCGGTAAGCGGGTCTCACCCGACAGAGCTCTGACATTTTGCCGCGCTGGGAGCACGTTTGCGTGGCAACGCGGACAAACCAGGGCGAGCTCAGAGTGTTTCTTGGACAAGTGCAGGCGTCCGTCTAGGTCTCGATAGGGGGCCGGACGCGAGAACTCCACGTAGTGACGAAGGTGCTCGCGCTCGCCCTCGCGAATCTTGCGCATAGCTCTAACCTTGCAGGCCGAGCATACGACGTAGTGGCTGGTGAACTGAACGACCCACATAAGGATCAATCCGGCGCCGAGTATTAGACTTGCTCCCGCGAAGAACACCATGCCGCTCTCAAGTGAAAGAGTCGAGAAGCCGGCACCACCCAACAGGGTTAAGAGTCCCATGATGGGGAAGAAAACGAATGTGAAGAGGAGTGCGGGAAGAATGGAGGGTCGGGCTTCAAAGAAGTGCGATGGTAGATCGTCAGTGCTTCCACTCGCTGCTCCCTCTTCGACTTCGATCGCCCACGCGGGAAGCTCACCGTCCTCCAAACCCTCGGCTCCCTCGACCAATCCACTGGGATGATCGGCCGTGGAGCCACAAATCATGGAAAGCAAATTGGAGAGCGGAGGGGGCTCGGCAGCCTGGGGCGTCGCCTCTACGCTGTCGGATTCGCTCACGAGAGCATCGCTTCCGTCGCGTTCCGACCACCCATCAGGGAGGTACTCAAGGCAATAGCGACACTTTCGGGCTTGGAGGACGATCGGTTGGTGACAGGCGGGGCAGGGAAGCCGTTGCGGTTGAGACATGGCAACTCCTTTGTATGACGGTCTGATGAGCGGAATGGCCTACAGGTTCAAGCCGTCCGCACTCAGGACTGGTTTTCGCCAACTTACTCCCAACAATCACGTTTCACAGGAGGGCATGCGTTGCTCACCCTCGCGGACAACTCGGTCTGAGCGTTGTTCAACCCGTGAACCCGCCACCAATTTCGGAGACTGCTGACCGCGGCCCTGATATTCATTGCTGATCCGATCCGTTTTCGGCCGGATCTGTCAAGGAGCGCGACCTGGTCGTTGGAGTGTCGAAACTCAGACGATTCCTGGTCACGGCAGATGACGATAACGCAAGGTGCTTCTAGGGCCCAGCTGGAAGCGAGCGATAGCTTGGGAGACCTTCGGCCATCTCGCGCATGGATGCGCTTCGCCCAACTCTTCGTCCTGCCATGATCTAGCGCCATAGTTGTTTGCAGCGTCTTGCGGGTGTAAAAGTTTGGATCGGAGTGCCGAGCTAGTGCGTGGGGTATTTACTGCTCGGAAAAGTTTGGTTGGCTATCCTGGCGGGGGGTGTTCCGGTGGCCGAATCCTTGCAGCGACCGTGCCCGTACTGCCATGAACCAATCGTGGCACAAGCGAGAAAGTGCCGCTATTGCCTCGAGTATCTTCCAGAAGGGTGGGCAGGCCCGGGAACGCTGAGCTCCACTGTGGGCACCGATTCCGGGCTGAAGGTAGAACCAGAGCCACTCGGAACGACCACAGCCAGTGATGCACCAAGCAATAGCGAAGGCGCCCAGAGCGCAGAGGCTGGCCCAGGAAGCGCATCCCAACCCCCTAGCCCCATCGAACGACAGCCCCTGGGCGACCTGCCTCCTCGCTCTAACGGGCGATCAGCTCCGTCGCGAGAAGCTCCACGAATACATCCGAGTGGATCGGTCCTGCAAGGCTTCCTTTGGATGACTGTGCTGGTGATCTTGCTTTTCTTCTTGCCGTTGCTGGGGCCGCTCATCGCAGGCTTGGTTGGCGGACGCAAGTCGGGCAACTTCACAAATGCTGTTCTCGCCGCGATGCTACCTTCGTTCTGTATCGCTCTGGTGTTGTTGGCGTTTGCGTCTACAGTTTCATCGCTGCCACTTGTCGGGGCCATTGCTAGCTGGGGCAGTCTAGTCGTTGCGTTTTCTGGCAGCGCGCCCATGCTCATCGGCGCAGTCCTCGGCGGATTGCTCATCCCCAGACACGAGAGGGGCAATACGTCCAAGCCAGCCGCTGCGGTAGTCGTTCTTGTGTCCGCAATACTTGTGTGGAATATCGTCGAGCAAGCTAGAAGCACCCGAAGCGCGTTCGATGCGGTGACCAAAGCTGTTTCACAGCCCGCGGGTCGACAAACTCCGGTTGCTCAGGGGGGACAGTCTCAGTCCCTGACGGGCACCCTAAGCAGGGCCACTAAGTCTGCATCCGATCGTGCAAGAGACGAAGCGAAGCGACGCGCAGAGTCCGCTGCGGCGCAGGCATCTGTGGCACTTGCGCGCGCGAGGGAACTTGCTGCTGCGGAGATGCGGAGGAAAAGCGAGAAAGAGCAAGCTGAGGAGAGGGAGCTCGCCCAAGCTAGGCAACGTGCCCAGCGTGCTTTCGAAGAACAACAAGCGGCTGAAGCACAACGCCGGGCTAGGCAGGCTGCGAGAATGACCATTGAAGGCAATGGAGTTCTGCTGGACCCGCGAACCGGATTGCGCTGGACACAGTCAAGCGTTTCTAACCTCACCTTTCCAAACGCGATGTCCTATTGCTCCCACAAGCCTGGCGGGTGGCGACTCCCCAACGCGCAGGAGCTTGCCTCTCTGGTCGACACTGAGTCGGCAGAAGGCGCGCCATGCGGCGGCGGTCGCTTCGCCGACCACTGCAAGGTCTCTGCACATTTTCGCTTGGAGTGGCCCTGCATGTGGAGCACGGAGCAGAGTCCGGGCAAGAATTGGACAGTGTGCCTGAGGCAGGGAAACCGCTTTGACTACAGCGTTGGGAACGGATTTGCATCCGCATTGTGCGTGAGGTAGCTCGCATGCAAAGTCCCCCCGGCGAGCGTGGTCAGCTCTGCTCGCCGATGGGGGCAAGTCTTTGGCTGTTCGCAGTAGCGCCACGTCGGATCTATTCCAAACCTAGACCTATTCCTTGAGTTCGATCCATCCAGTGACTAGGAACGACTAGCAAAGAGGGTGGCCACCTCGTGGTCGTCAAGTGCCCGGTCATAGATGCGCACCGCGTCGATATCACCATTCATATACTGGTTCTCCTCTCGGATTCGACGGCCAATGAAGAACTGGGAACGCGTCGTGTCGAAGGTTGTGCTGCGAGAGATGACCAATTCGTTGTCGAGCCACAGGCTGTGCGTTCGTCCATCATGGGCGACCACTAGATGGTGCCACTGGTTGTCGGCCACGAAAGGATGTTTGTCCCCTACATCGTCGTTCGCCCAGCCTCCGAAAGCGATATGACCAGCGTAGATGCCCGCCATATAGAGACGGCTGTTCGCCAAAGCCCCGAAGCAAAACAGAGTGTTCCATTGCCAGCCCCCCGAGCCAGACGTGCTCGAGGTCCTAAACCACAAGGACACGGACCTTGGCGCATTGCCAACTGGGAGTCCTGGGGAGGAAGCAATGTACGAACGCCCGTCGAAGTGGAGTGCAGACCTGGGTTGTCCGTCAACACCGGTAGTGGGCGTCGCACCAACAATGTCAGCGTGCGCTCCGCTGCCAGAGGAGTCTCGCCCGTCACCGTCCAGTTCGTAATGGGCAACTAGTCCGCGTTGAAGATTCCGTCGGGCCTGCGCCTCCTTGATCAGCCTGTCGGCGTCGTTCGACGTCTCCGCATGGGTTGGGATGGCCGCCTGGGTGCGCCTGGTGTCTTCGGCGAGGTGTCTCGACCCCTGTCTCTCAGCCGTGCGCTGGCGGTCGGCCTGCGATTGGCCTCTCTCTTGAGGTCGGACCACGGTGTCTATCGCGCCGCTGACGGTGTCTAACGCTCTTGTTGTGCTGCGAACCTGTTCGTAGATGTTCCAGGTCAAGATTGCGGACACAAGAAGGACTAGGGCGGCAGCTGGTCTGGACGTGCGCCCCTTTTCGGAGCCGGGGATCAGTAGTCCGCCAATGACAGCGCCGATGAGCATGGGCGCGCTTCCCGAGAACGCGACAACCAGGCTCCCCCAGCTTGCAATTGCTCCTATCAGTGGCAACGACGAGACGGTGGATGAAAAGGACAGAAGGACCAGTGCGATACAGAACGAAGGTAGCATCGCTGCGAGAATTGCGTTTGCGAAATTCCCTGCTTTGCGCCCACCTACCAAGCCTGCGATGAGCGGTCCAAAGAATGGCAGGAAGAAAAGAAGCAACACCAGGAAGAACATCCAAAGCGACGCTTGAAGAACTGACCCGCCAGTGGCAGCAGGTACGGCTCTTGGAGGAAGGGGTGCTCTTGCTTCTGGCTTTGGGGAGTTGATCGGGGCTTCCTTTTTGGGCCCTGGCTCTTTGGCGGAAACTCTCCCATCGTTCGCTTCTTTGTGCACCTCGCGAGATGCCGAAGGCGGTGAAAGGGCCTTGCTTGGTGCAGACTGTTCTCGCTCACTCTGGGGTTCAGGATTGGGGGCGGTGGCAACACTGGACTTAGCCGCCTTGGCCCAGCCATCCGGAAGGTACTCAAAGCAGAATCGGCACTTTCGCGCCAGAGAGTTGATTGGCTCGTGACAATACGGGCACGGACACTGCAAGGATTCGGCCACCCGAACGCCCTCCAAGACACGACAGTCAGCCAAACGCTTCCGAGGACCACTCACAATGCGCAGGAACTCGGGCGCTAGGGCGAAACTTTTACACCCCAAATGGGTGGCGAACAACCCCGACGGAATCCTAGCGACGCCCCTGCTCTTGAGTAGCGACCCGAACACATTTGAACCGAATGCGAACGTCTGAAAATGGCCGTATTGAGCCGGTCGGGTCGCCGCGCGGGATGGTCGATTCCCGTGGTCAAGCTGGGCAGATTTGCTGGCAAACCTGGGCAAGTTCTTTACGGTCTGCACCCACTCCTTGGAAGTAGGCCGCTTTTCGGTGAAGGTGGGCGTCAAGAGCAGTTCCCGCCCGGTGGTCCGAGCAGGGCGGCCGGGTCGCCTAAGGCGCTGCGCTGATGATCAGTGGAACAGGGATCTTGACGGCCCTCCACCCGCGGTTTCCGCTTTTCGCGCCGAGCGGTTTCAATTTTCCACCGTTGTAGGCCTGGCCATCCTAGTGTTCTCGCGGTAGCGGGTTTCCGCTTTTTGCGATTCCCACATTGATTCGCTTTCCCGAACGCCTATCGACACCAGCTGCCCTGAAGTTTGCGGCTGATCTGCGAGAAATCCAGGACGGAGAGGCGTGCGAGATCGATTTCTCGCGTCTCCGCTGGATCGAGCCTCTGTCCGCCTTAGTCGCTTCGAGCGAGATCTCGAGACAAAAGGCGCTACAGCGTTTCAAGGAGCTTCGCGCACTCAACGTTCCTCGAAGTAGCTACGCAAACAACTTTGGGTTCTTTCAGTCGTTCATGGGCGACATCCCCGACTTGGGGCGGGTGGGGCTCGGAAGTGGATCCTATGCGCCGATTCGTGTCGAGCTTTCGGAGCACGTGAGGTCCACCGCTGAGAAAGAGGGCGTAGCAACTGGGGAAGTGATGGAGCGAGTTGCAGACGGGCTCGCGAGCATTCTTTGCCAAGAGTCCAATGGGGACGTGCATGAGACACTGACCTACTCGATGCGCGAGATCATGCGAAACGTTATTGAGCACAGTGATGCAGATCGTGTTGCTACTTGCGCCCAATTCTGGCCGTCGAAGGGCATACGGCACCACTCGGTTGATTCGGTCTCCTCGGTCTCCTTATCGAAGGCGGGCTGGCGTACAGGGACGACGGAACCCGCTCGGCTACAATGCGCGCGCCGTTTCTTCCGGCTCCCGCGCCATGATCGCTTTCCGCAACTTCGCCCTTCGGCGCGGCGAACGCCTGCTGCTGTCCGATGTCGACCTCTCACTGCACGCGGGGGCGCGGGTGGGGGTGATCGGTCGCAATGGATGCGGCAAGTCTTCGCTGTTCGCGGTGATCCTGGGCGAGCACGAAGCGGATCGGGGCGATATCGACCTGCCGAACAAGCTGCGCGTGGCCAGCGTGGCGCAGGAAACCCCGCCGCTGCCCGAGCCGGCGCTGGAGTTCGTGCTCGGCGGCGACGCCGAGCTGCACGCGGTGATCCGCGCCGAGGCCGAGGCCACCGCGGCCGAGGACTGGGACGCCGTGGCTGAGGCGCATCAGAAGCTCGCCGCCATGAATGGCTATGACGGCGAGGCCCGCGCCGGGCGCCTGCTGCATGGCCTGGGTTTCGATGCCGAGGCGCAGACGCGACCGGTCGCGGCCTTCTCGGGCGGCTGGCGCGCGCGCCTGAACCTGGCCCGCGCGCTGATGATGCCGAGCGATCTGTTGCTGCTCGCGAAACGTGGACACCCACGCCCTCAGAAGATTCTGACACGCCTTCGCGGCAACGTCCGATAGCGCGCCGCTTTGCCCCCGCCTCAAGATCGGCGCATGGGCTATCCGCGTTCCTGTCTCGTCGTACCCGATACCGCCGGCACCTATCACTGCGTGTCGCGTTGCGTGCGGCGGGCGTTCCTCTGCGGCGACGATGCACTCAGCGGTCGCAACTTCGATCACCGCAAGCAGTGGCTGGAGGATCGTCTGCTGGAGCTGGCCGAGGCGTTCTCGGTCTCCGTGCTGGCCTACGCGGTCATGAGCAACCACCTGCATGTCGTGCTGCACGTCGATCCCGTTCGGGCGGCCTCATGGTCTGACGAAGAGGTTGCCGAGCGCTGGGTGCGGGTGTTCCCCGTGACCTGGCAGGGCGAGGTGGATCGGCATGCCTGTCTGCGCAAGGCACAACGACTCTGTGCGAATCCCGAACGACTTGCCGAGTGCCGCCGCCTGCTCGGCGACATGTCCTGGTTCATGCGCTGTCTGGCCGAGCCGATTGCTCGGCGAGCCAATCTTGAAGACCGCTGCACCGGACGTTTCTGGGAAGGTCGTTTCAAGTGCCAAGCCCTACTGGACGACGCGGCGGTTCTGGCCTGCATGACCTACGTCGACCTCAACCCGGTTCGCGCTGGGGTAGCGTCAGACCTGCAAGCCTCTCACCACACCTCCGTCCACCGAAGATTGCGGCGTGCTGTGTACGAACGCCCTGACAGGCTGGATGCCGTGGCTGGCCCCGCCATGGTTGGGTTCCTGCCGATCAGCGAAGACAGCCATATCCGCCTCGTCGATTGGACCGGGCGGCAGCTGCATCCGGGCAAGCGCGGCGTGATCCACGCCCACGCCCGGCCAGCTTTGCCACACGGCATCGACGAAGCCGACTGGACGCGACAGGTTCGCGGCATCGAATCGCGCTACTGCCGTGCCATCGGCAGCGTGCAGGCCTTGATCGACAAGGCCAAGTGCATGGGGCAGCGGTGGCTGATCGTGCGCAAGCAGGAGCGGTTGCTGGCTTAGTCCAAGCCGCTATTGGCCATGGCTCTATCTCGCCTACTGCAAGGCGATCAGAATCCAGGATCGGGAAGGTCGGCCGGCCGTTCAAGAGCGGCGTTCGCACATCGGCCGCCTCTATGCGCATCGTGCAGGCGACCAGCATGCTGGGGTCAGACCCAAGGCTTGGGGCGAGCTGGCTCTTCCGGTGAGGAGGGTGGGTGTCCACGGCTGCTCTTCAAAGCTTGCCCAACCGGCCGCAAGTCGTCGCGTCGAGGCCGCCTGCGGGCGCCGGCTGGCGAATGCGCGACATCCGATTGCACGCGCCGGTGGCAGAAGCAGCCATCGAATTCCGTATTCAGAAGCGTGGCCGCGTCACCAGCGGCGGCTAGAGGAACGCAACATGCATCCAGCAACTGTGTCATCACCGCGCCACGGAAGCCGCGTTGCCCTTGCGCTGCTGGCGATACTTGGACTGGCCACCGGACCGGCCACCGCGCTGGACGTGCCGCTCGGCACCTCGGCGGTGATCAACGTCGCATTGGACCCACCGGCGGCCAGCGCCAACGCTGGCAGCCAGATCGATCTGCGCCTGCGCATTGGCGTGAGCGCGGCGGCGGCAGCGCAGGACGTGGTCGGCTGGATCAGTCTGACTACCCTGCTCGATGAAGATTTTGGCCAGAACGAGTCGCTGCAGTATGTCAGCGCAAGCAACGGCGGCCAGTTCACCGCCGTTGCGCTGAGCGTTGCCGGCGTCGAGATACCAGCGCACTCCCTGTACTGGACACCGGGCACGATCGCGGCGGGCGCCGTCTTCGCCTTCAACGCGAGCGTGCGCATCCCGTCGGGAGCGCTGAATGGCACCCGCCATGAAATGCTGGGCTTCGCCCGCGCCAGCAATTCGCCGTCGATGCCGCAAAGCCTGCTGCGCGGCACCAACACACTGGCGACGCCGAGGCCGGCAGTCGCACTGAACACCGGGGCAGGCTGGGTCGATGTCGATGGCGTGCCCCAGGCCAACCCGGGACAGATCGTCGAGCTGCTGGTAAGCGCAGGCAACGGCAGTGCGTTGGGTACGGAAACCCTGCATCAGCCGCGCACCTGGCTGCGCCTGCAGCCGCTGTGTGATCTGGCGGGTGATGGCGCCGCCGCATGCATCGGTCGCATCACCAACATTGGCGATGACGGTGTCGCCGACCCCGCCTTCGATGCCGATGGCGATGGCCCCTTGCCGGCCGAGCCGGCGGTGATCTGGGCGCTGCCGGCGCTGACGCCCGGCGGCAGCCAGCAGCGTAGCGTCCAGTTGCAGCTTGCTGCGGGAATCGCCGCGGGCTCGCCCTTGAGCCTTAGTGCCGCCCTCGACAGTGCGCGCAGTGCTGCTGTCAACGCCGGCGAGGACGTAGTCATCGGAATCGATTCGACGCCACTGGCTACACTCGCGGTCGGTGACGACATCGGCGGCGCACTGCTGATCAACGCGGGTGCCGACGACCATCCGACTGCGAGCGTGGCGGCGGGCGAGGGCTTCAGCCTCGGCCTTCGATTCGCCAACGCTGGTGCCGCGGCGCTGGGCGACATCCTGCATCGACTGCAGATTCCTCCAGGACTGCGGCTTGCCGACGTCAGCCTGCCCGCCAGCAGCCAGGGACGGGTGTTCTACGCAACCACGACCGCACCGCAGTTCGCCGATCCCGACAACCCGCCACCGGTCGATCTGGGCGCGGTGATCGGCAACACCGAGCTGCCCACGAGCATCGATGGCGAAGGCAACAACTTCTGGACCGGACTTGACCTGCAGCCGCCAGCAGACCTCGCTGCGATCCGCTGGCTTGCGGTGTATCACCTGGACCAGCCCGCCGGCAGCGATCCGGCGCTGACCCGCATCGGGCTGCAATCGCTGGGCGAAAACTGTGTGCTGGCCAGCGTGAGCGCGATCGTTCACACCGAGGTTCATGCCTTCACCGCACCCGGTGGCACGGAAGTCGGGATCACGCCACAGCCGCTGACCACCGGGGACAGCGAGCCGCTGCGGTTGGGGGGCGCAACGCCCGCGGTTGCACTGGTCGCCAGCGGCGCCAACGTCGCCAGCGCCGGGAGCAGCACACCCATCGAGGTCAACTTCGATGTCGTGAACAACGGCGCCTCCAGCCTCCCTGAGCCGCTGCTGTTGCTGAGTTGGCCGCCGCTGTCGATCAACGGCGCCCTGCAGCACCCGGAGTTTGTGAGCGCCAGCGGCGGCGAGGTCGATGCCAGTCAGGCAGCGGTGGGTGACCTGGCAATCCTGCTCGACCCGATCGCAATCGGTGCTACTCGCCGGGCCAGCGTGGCCTTGCGTTATCCGGCAGGCATCGTGAGCAATACGACGCATACGATCAGCGGCACCGTGCACGTTGATGGTGGCCAATGCCCGGATGCGACGGCAACGGCAGCGCGCGCGCTGCAGCTGATCGGCGAGCCCATCCTGCAGATCTCGACGCTTTCGGACCAGCCAACACTGGTGCCCGGCGGCGAGCTCTCCTTCACCGGCTTGCAGCGGAACAGTGGCAGCGCAGTGGCCGAGGCCGCCTTCGTTTACGGTCGGGTGCCGGAACACACGGTGTTCCGCTCCGTCCTGCTGCCGCCGGGCCGCCAGCTGCGCTGCAGCGCTCCGCCGCTGGACGCCGCACTTCCCGCCAGTTACGACGTCAATCTGCTGGAGCTGGTGACCGACAGCCTGCTGCAGTCCGCCTTTGTCGATGGCGTGCAGGACGGGCAATCCTGGCACTGCCCGCAGGGTGAAAGCACCTCGTGGTTGGCGTTGGCGCTGGATGATCTCGCGCTTCAGCCGCCCTCGTTCGCGATTGGCCCGCAGGAGAGCTGGCAACTGCTGCTGCGCAACGACGAACTGCGTGACGAGCCCGATGCGAATCAACAGCCCTCGCCGATCGGCACCACCATCAGCCTGGTGCTGGCGGTGCGTGCGCCACTGCTGCTACCAGCGACAAGCAACACCTCCACCAGTCTGGTCGACGACCGGGGATTGCAAGCGGACTGCGCGCCGCCGCTGATCTCGAACCGCGACTCACTCGACTACGCGATCCCCACGCTCAACGGCAAGCCGCCCATCACCTACAGCCTGATCGCCGGCAGCCTGCCGGGCTGCGTCGAACTGGATGATAGCGGCCGCCTGACCGGCGGCTCCGAAATGGTCGGCGAGTTCGACTTCGACATTCGGGTCACCGATGCGCGCCCCCAGCAGGTCGACGTGAGATGTCGGCTGCGGGTGGTCGAAGCCGCGATTTTTCGCGACGGTCTGGAAGCGGAGCCGCTGCCGCCCATTCCACCGGGACCCGGGCCGTGCCCGTTGTGAGTTGCATGCGCCTGGCATCGGCCCGGTCACTTCGTCCACGCATGAGCACCTGCCAGTCACATCTGTCGCCCGTCTGTTCGGTGTCACGTTTCATCCGGAGGAACCCATGAACACGCACGCACGTCCATCGATCACCTGGGAGGAAGACTATCGTGATCGAGTTAACCCACAGTTGATGACCATCCTGCTGCACAAGGCCATCCCGGTCCTGCAGGCCGTCCAGTGGCGCGTCACCCGGGTGGACGAGGGGCTGTGCATGTCCGAGCTGCCGATCTGTTCCGCTTCGACCAATCAACACGGCACGCATCAAGCCGCGCTGATTTCCTTGTCCGCCGATTACACCGGCGGGCTGGCCTTGGCCAGCTTGCTTCGCGGGATCCCTCTCGCCGGCGTTCATCGGTGCACCGACGAGAACTCTGCATCGATGTGGCTGGCGGCCATGGACGTCCGGTATCGGATGCCGAGCACGGGTCATCTTCGTGCTTGCTGTCGCATCCCGGAGGACATGGCCAGACTGGTTTGCGAACGCTACTTCGCCGGAAAACGAGTGCTGGCCACGCTCCCGGTCACCTTCACCGCCAATGGCGATCTGGTGGCGGAGGCGGAGATGAAGTACTTCGCTCAGCCCTCCATCCAGCTTCGTCCGACCGCCAAGAACTCGAGGGTCTCGCCGTTGTTCAAGCACAGGCTGAATGCCTCCGCGCGAATGATCGCGGGGTTGAGGGCTTCCTCCGACACCGGTCGCTTCCGGATCGACGCGGCCTACGACCGTCAAGCGGCTGGCCCGCACGGAGAACTGTTGGCGCGGCGACTGAAGGGGATCCTGCCGCAGCTGCAGACGATGGTCTCCTCGCGGACCCGGCACGGCGATGAGACGCTGGCCAGCGTACCGGGGTTGCGCCAGGTGGTCATTCTGGGCGCCGGTCTGGACATGCGGCCATTTCGGTTGTTCGGCGCACTGGACAATCCACTGTTCTTCGAACTGGACCTGCCGGAGATGCTGGAGGAGCGCGCTCGCGTCATCTCGATGATGGAGGATCCACCCTTGGCCGCGAGGCGCATGATCGCCGCTGACTTCACCCGACACGCTGTCGATGAGCTGCTGCTCAACCACTGCGATTTCGATCCGCGCTTGCCGACCTGCGTGATCTACGAAGGGTGTTCGATGTACTTCGATCAAGCGCAGAACGATGCGATCCTCAGTGCGATCGCACGCGTGCTGCAGCACCCCGACAGTTGTCTGTGGTCAGACTGGGTTCGCGAGTCGGTGGTCAGTGGCGCCGTCGGGAATCCCGCCATTGCCCGGTTCCTCGAGGGCATGGATGAGCTGGGGGAAAGGTTCATCTTCGGCTGCGATCACCCCGATCGACTGCTCGAGGATCACCTTGCCGACACCGACCTGATTTCGGTTCAGCAGTACCTTGAAGCCGAAGATCCTGTCTTCGCCACCTATCAGTTCGCCGTTTCCAGACGGACCATTCTGTCCACGCAGGCGACGCTGGAGGCCCGGCGTCAGGGCGTGTAGGGCGCGAGCAGCGTTCAGGTCGGCCAAGGTCGGGTTGCGTGCCCTTGGCCGTGGCGTGCGAACGGCCCGATACCTCGCGCGAAAGGGTGCCAGGGACAATTTCGCGCTGGCGAACGGGACGTCGTGGTCGACGTCCCCCCGGTTTTGAGTAGCGCAGCGACTTGGAGTCCAATCCCCCGGAACAAGGAGATTGGACGTGAGAACGCGATTTTCGGAAGAGCAGATCATCGGGTTTCTGCGTGAGGCGGAGGCAGGGATGCCGGTCCAATGAGCCGTGCCGCAAACTTCGTTTCAGCGATGCCTCGTACTACGAGCAAACGGGGTCCGCGAGCAAACGGGGGTCTAGCTTCGTAGCATCTGGAAGGAAGGCTGTCAGGGACCGATAAGGGGAAAGCAGAGAGGTTCAGAGAGGTTGGACATCCATGCGGGGGGTTCCGACTTGCGCCAGCGGAGCACGTCTCGGAAGTGCCCGTAGTCTTCGAGATAGACGCGGCCCGATCGACCCGCACGCTCACGCGCCGCAGGCCGAACAACCTGACACGTCCTCGCCAAAGGCCTAGGCTAGGCGCTTCTCCGACCTGGGCGCCAACATGAAACGAGCGAGCTATGCGCAACGCGGCCCGGTGCCGCAGGATCTGATCGAGGCCGTGTCATGTGCGGTGCCGGCGCTGGCTGCAGGCCAGGCCTTGATCGAGGTGCTGGCGGCGCCGATCAACCCTTCGGATGTGTTGACGATCACCGGACAGTACGGGGTGTTGCCGCCGCTGCCCGCGATCGGGGGCAACGAAGGCGTGGGCCGGGTCGCGGCGCTGGGGCCGGGCACCGCAGGGCCGCCGGTGGGTCAGACCGTGTTGTTGCCGGTGGGATGCGGCAGCTGGTCCACCCACGTCGTGGCCGAAGCCAAACGGCTGATGCCCTTGCCGAATGACGCCGACCCGAAGCAACTGGCGATGATGACGGTGAATCCGCCGACTGCGCTGTTGATGCTGCGCGAATTCGTCGACCTACAAGCAGGTGATTGGGTGATCCAGAACGCGGCCAATTCGGGCGTGGGCTCCTACCTGATGCAGATCGCGGCGAGTCGTGGCCTGAAGACGGTCAACATCGTACGTCGCGACACGGCGGTGGCTGGCGTGCAGGCGGAGGGCGGTGACGTGGTGCTGGTCGACGGCGACCATCTCGCCAAACGGGTGGCCGAGGCCACCGGCGGGGCGAAAGTCAGGCTCGGCATCGACGCCGTGGGTGGCGCCGCGACGGATCGCTTGGCGTCGTGTCTGGCCGAGGGTGGCGTGCTGGTGAACTACGGCATGATGAGTGGCGAGCCGTGTCAGGTTTCGCCGGCCAACTTCGTGTTCCGTGATGTCACCTTGCGCGGTTTCTGGTTGGCCAAGTGGTTCCGCAGCGCAACGCCCGCGCAGCAGATGGAGGTCTTCGGCGACATCGCCCAGCGCATCGCCAGCGGCGCCCTGCACACGCGCATCGCGGCGACGTTCACGGTGGATGAGATCAAGCAGGCGGTGGCACTCGCGGCGGCGGGCGAGCGTGATGGCAAGGTGCTGATCGTGCCCTGATGCGACCGATGGGTGAAACAGGGGTCAGAGTGCACGTTCTCAGGGCGCGCGCGAAGGGGCGAAGCTTGAGTCCGATGACAGCACGCTCGACCCAGGCTCGAGTCAACGCAATCACGTGTTAGGTAGCAGGGCGAAGTCAACCGCAGTTGACACGATGTCAACTGCAGTTTACGCTCTTGCACATGTACGAGATCCTGAAGAGCAGCACCTTTGACGCGTGGCTGCGGGGTCTTCGAGATCGTGACGCCAAGGCCAGGATCGAAGTGCGTATCAGGCGCCTTTCGCTCGGGAACCCGGGCCAGTTCCGTACTTTCAAGCAGAGTATCAATGAGCTGAAGATCGACTACGGCCCTGGTTACCGCGTCTACTACACGTTCAAGGGCAAGACCTTGATACTGCTGCTTTGCGGGGGAGACAAGTCCTCTCAAAGCAAAGATATCCGGCTTGCTACCGAGATCGCAGCTGGCTGGGAGACATGAGCATGGCCAAGACCAAAGAGACCTTCAGTCGTTATGACACTGCTGACTACCTCGAGTCAGAAGAAGACATCGCCGCATACCTCACGGCCTGCGCAGAAGAAGACGATCCTGCACTTCTTCTTGCGGCACTTGGTGACGTCGCGCGAGCGAGGAACATCACGCAATTGGCTGCGCAAACTGGTCTCACCCGCATGGGGCTATACAAAGCACTTTCGGGCTCTGGCAATCCGAGCTTCGCCACCGTGAGTAAGGTTGCCCACGCTCTGGGTCTGAAAATTACCTTCGCTGCTAACTAACTACGCGTTAGAGCGGACCGATGGGACGTGATTCGATGTTTCCTGAGATGATGTCGGCCATCGGACGCTCAATGCGGCGTTTGAAACAGGGGTCAGAGCGCACTTTCTCAGGGGGCGCGCGCGAACGGGCGAAGCTTGAGTCCGATGACAGCACGCTCTACCCAGGCTCAGATCAACGCGATGGCGCGTCAGTCGTCGGCGCATACCCGACGCGCTCTCACAGACTGCGCACGCGAAAATTGCGGCCCTTGATCCGCCCGAGGCGCAGTCGGTCGAGCGCCTTGCCTGCCGAATCGCGGGCGATGGCGACGTAGGATCGGGTCGGGAAGATGTCGATCTTGCCGACCACGCTTGCGGGAAGCCCGGCCGAGCCCGTCAGCGCGCCGAGAATGTCGCCCGGACGCAGCTTGTCGGTCTTGCCGGCGTCGATGCGCAGGCTGGTCATCGGCGCGGGCAGGGCGGGGTCCTGCCGCGTGCTCGGGGGTGGAATGCGGCCCCAGTTGATGGCGGCACCGCGGGCCTTCTCCAACGCCAGGGCACGGGGCATCTCCCGCGGCGAGACCAGGTTGATCGCCACGCCATCGCGGCCGGCGCGCGCGGTGCGGCCGATCCGGTGCTGGTAGGACTCGGCGTCGGTCGGCAGCTCGAAGTTCGCCACCATATCGAGATGCACGATATCCAGGCCGCGGGCGGCGACGTCGCTGGCGACCAGAATGCGGCAACTGTGCTGGGCGAAGCGCACCAGCACTTCGTCGCGCTCGCGTTGCTCCAGATCGCCGTGCAGGGCCAAGGCGGAAATGCCCTGCGCCTGCAGCTGCGTGGCGACGTCGGACACGTCCTGACGCGTATTGCAGAACACCACGCATGCATCGGGCTGGTGGGCGCGGAGCAGCGCGATCAGGTGCTCGATGCGTTGACCGTGGGTCACCTCGTAGAACCATTCCTCGATCTTCGGCGCGGACGCGGCGCCCTCGACATGCACTTCCACCGGCTCGCGCATGAGGCTGTCGGCGATCGCGCGGATGGCGTCGGGAAAGGTTGCCGAGAACAGCAGCGTCTGCCGGTCGGCCGGGATGCGACCCACCACCTCGCGCATGGCTTCTTCGAAGCCCATGTCGAGCATGCGATCGGCCTCGTCGAGCACCAGGGTGCGCACCGAGCGCAGGTGCAGGTGCTTCTTGCGCAGCAGCTCCTGGATGCGTCCCGGCGTGCCGACCACCACGTGCGGGTCGTGCTGCGCCAGCGAGGCGATCTGTGGCTGCAGGGCGACGCCGCCGTACAGCAGGCTGAGCTTGAGGTTGGGCAGGCCGACCGCGAGCTTGCGGATCTGCTTGCCGACCTGATCGGCCAGTTCGCGCGTCGGACACAGCACCACGGCCTGCACACGCGTGAGCCCGAGATCGATGCGGCTGAGCAGCGCCAAGGCGAACGCCACAGTCTTGCCGCTGCCGGTCGGCGCCCGACCCAGCAGGTCGCGTCCCTCCAGCAAGGCGGGCAGGGCCTGCTGCTGGATCGGGGTCAGCGTCTGCAGGTTCAGGGCATCCAGGCCCGGCAGCAGGCGCGGGTCGAGGGGCAGTGTCGAGAAGGTCGTCATCCGCGCATCATCGCCGGTTTCGACGGGTCGATGGCGAGAAAACCGCTGGCCCATGTGACTCTTTCGCAAGACGAAGGGGAAGAAGGAAGTTCATTCCCCATGATCCCCTACGTCCCCTTTTCGCCCGCCCGAGCGGCTCGCTACTCCTTGCCGGGGTTCAAGACTCTGCCAGTGCGCCTGGCGCTTCCAGGTGTCCTGCGTTCGTTTTCTGTAGCCCGCTTGTTTCACCGGTGTTCGTCCACAAAGGCGACGAGATGGCATCGTGGTGGGACGAGCAGGCCGGAGAACAGCGCCGGCGTGCACAGGGTGCCGTGCGTGCTAAGTTCCGCGAACACTGCCCTCCACGGGCCCGACGCTACCGCCAGGAGATGCCCCCGTGCACAAGCTGCTCGCAATCTTGCTGCTTCTCGTCATGCCGCCAGGCGCTGCTGCCGGCCCGCTGTTGCTCAAGGCAGATGCCTATCTGGACGTGGCCAGCGGCAAGCTGGTCAAGCCCGCAGAGATTCTGGTCGACAACGGTCTGATCGTGGCGATCAATGCCGCGCAGTGGCCGGACCAAGTCGAAACGGTGGCGCTGCCGGGCAAGATCCTGCTGCCCGGGCTGATGGACATGCACGTGCATCTGGACCTGGACTTCGAACGAGCCGACTTCGGCATCGTGGTGACAGAGAGCGGCGCAGAGGCGGCGCTGCGCAGTGCCAGGAACGCCGAGCGCACGCTGCTGGCCGGCTTTACCACGGTGCGCGACGTCGGCCAGGTGCATCCCTCGCTGGAGCTGATCGACGTGGCCGTGGCGCATGCGGCCGAGCAGGGCTGGATCCGGGCGCCTCGCATCATTGCGGCCGGCCACATGATCTCGATCCTCGGCGGCCACGGTGATCTGGCGATGGCAGAGGGCCTGGCTGAAGGCCGGCTGGAACTCGGCCCGGAGTACGGCGTAGTCAGTGGCGTCGACGATGCCATCAAAGCCACCCGCTTTCAGATCAAGCACGGCGCCAAGCTGATCAAGATCCACGCCACCGCCGGGGTGATGTCGCTGGAGGCTTCGGTCGGTGCACGCCAGCTGAGCGACGAGGAGATGGTGGCGATCGTCGCCGAGGCCGACCGCCATGAAATCCCGGTGGCTGCGCACGCCCATGGCACCGAGGGCATCAAGGCGGCGATCCGAGCCGGTGTGTCGTCGATCGAACACGGCTCCATGCTCGACGCCGAGGCGATCGAGATGATGCGCGAGCGCGGTGTCTTCCTGGTTCCCACCAACGGACTGATGGACCGGATTGACTTCAAGCTGCTGCCGCCGCAGAAGCGAGCCAAGGCCGAGTTCGTCAGTCCGCGCATGAACCAGTCGCTGTCGGCCGCCATCAAGGCCGGGGTCAAGGTGGCGCTGGGCACCGATGCTCCGCTGATTCCGCACGGTCAGAACGCCTTTGAGATCGTCAAGATGACCGAGCACGGCATGACGCCTCTGCAGGCCATCCAGTCTGCCACCACCGTCGCCGCCGAACTGCTGCGCATCGACCAACTGGGCCAGCTCCGGCCGGGCTGGCATGCCGACATCGTCGCGGTTGACGCCAATCCGCTCGAGGACATCACCGCGCTGCAGTCGGTGTCCTTCGTGATGAAGGCCGGGGAGATCTACAAGGGTCGACCGGACTGACCCGCAGCCCTGGTTCGTGGTGCAAAGACGGGGGTAAAGACGGGGGTCAGAGTGCACTTTCCGGCCCTCCGCGGACTGAGTCAGGATTCCCGCGGGTTACGATCAAGCGTAGAGTTAAGTTGCGAGTGGTTCTGACGATGGCCGCGGCCCGAGTGTCGGCGCGCCGGCGTCGTCGTGCGGGTCAGGCGCCATGGGCCGCTGCCATGCGCACCATGAGGCTGCGAGATCGACACCCCTTCCTCCGGATTGCGCCGCGCGCCGGGGCGGTGCTCCAATGCGGCCCAGTCTCCCCGCTGGATTCGCGCATGCACCCGATCGGCGCACTCGGCTGTTGGGCAACATCCCCGACTTGGCGCGCGTTCGTGTGGATGGGTCTGCTGATCGCCAGCATCCCGGCTTCCTCGTTGGCGTCTGCGGCGCCTATCCAGTTGCCCGACAGCGTCGAGCCGGTGTTCGAGAGCAGCTTTGAAGACTTCAGCTGCCTGGCGACCGATGAGCCTCAGCCCAATCGGGGACTGACTGAAGATCCGGGCGCGGGGGGCTGTCCGGCCGGGATGATTCCGGTGGCCGGCTTCTGCATTGATCGCTACGAGGCGGCGCTGCTCGACGTCAGCGACCCGGACAACCCGTCGCCGTGGTCGCCCTATCGCAACCCAGGCAGCACCCTGGTCGTGGCGGTGTCGTCGCGCTCAGCCGTGCCCCAGGGCGCGATCAGTGGCCAACAGGCGGCTGCGGCCTGCCAGCTGGCAGGCAAGCGTCTGTGCACCGACCAGGAGTGGTTGCGCGCGTGTCAGGGTCCGGCCGGGCTGACTTATCCCTACGGCAACACCCGCCTGCCGGGCGTCTGCAATGACTTTCGCGCCAGCCACCCGATGATCGACTACATCGGCCCGCCACCGTGGACCCCCGAGCAACTGCAGCACCCCTGCATCAATCAGCAGTTCAATACGGTCGATCGCAACGGCGCCAACGACTCCTGCGCCAGCGCCGAGGGGGCCTTCGACATGATGGGCAATCTCCATGAGTGGACGGCCGATCCCAACGGCACCTACCGCGGCGGCTCCTATCTGGACACCGCGTTCAACGGCAATGGCTGTCTCTACCTGACCACGGCGCATGACACCGACTACGCCGACTACGGCACCGGCTTTCGCTGCTGCGCGGATCCCTAGCTGGATTGCAAAGCGGGGGTAAGAAAAGTTCGGCACGAGAAAGTGCGCAGAGCACATGTGCGCTGCAATCGCCTAGACACGTTCAGTGCTTGCTTCGACGGCCCCTTCTCCCGCAGACGCATCGGCACCTCAATCCGCATTCACCGGGCATGGCGCTGAAGGACTGACGTCGCGCTGTTGCCCACGCGGGTGCGGCCCGCGGCTCGCAGCTCAGGACCCGGATGCCGACAGCGCGCCGATGCGCGCGTTCAAGGGTTCGTTGGTGTGGATCAAGCGCCCTTCGAAGGGCGTGCCCAGCTCCAGCCGCGGTCGTTTCGGATTGAGCTTGGCCTCGACCCAGCCGTCGGTCACCATCACCTCGAGGGATTGCAGCAGAAACTGCAGCCGTCGGTCATCGACATAGCCGTTGCCCTCGGCGAACAGATGGGCGCGGAGCTGATCCAGCAACCGCGTCAGATCGTGCTCATGGCGCAGCAGGGTCAGCAGCTGGGCGAAGTAGCCGTGTTCGACCAGCCGGCGCTGGCCGCGCACATGACTGCGCACCGCGCGGATCTGCCCGTCTTCGTAGACCGGGATCATCTCCACCTTGGCGTTGCGCAGGTTCAGCCGGAAGTGGTTGTACTTGGACAGCTGCCAGGCCTGCTGGCCGTCCACCATCCGCATCGCCACCTGACGGGCGCCGGCCAGGTCCAGACCGCCGATGCCGGGTTGGCCGAGGATGTCGTTGGTGAACCCACCCGTGGCCAGCCACTGAAAGGCTCGCTGCGCTGACATCTCCATGCCGGCGTCGCGCGCGATCTCGCGGGTGTAGTCCTGCAGGTCGGTGAAGATTCCGTTGGCGGAATACCAGAAGTCGGCAAAGCGCATGTGCTGGCGAATCCGCGCCGACTGGGTGCGCTGGTAGTTGTCGAGCAGCCAGGCGCGATCGTGGACTGCGTCATCCAGCGCCAGCAGGGTGTAGGCGGCCTCGCGCGCACCGGTGTGCGTGAGCGTCAGGCCCGCAGCCAGGATGGGGTCGGCGAAGCCGCCCGACTCGCCGACCAGCATCCAGTTGTCGCCGTACCATTGCTGCGCCAGAAACGACCAGTCGCGGGTGGCCCTGACCTCGTTCTCGCGGCTGGCGCCGGCGGTCAGCTCGGCAATCAGCGGTTCCTGCTGCAGCGCCCAGGCGTACAGATCAGCTGCCGATCGGGACTGCGACTTGTAGTAGCTCGCCGGACAGATCAGGCCGATGCTGGTGCGCGTGGGGCCGAGCGGGATGAACCAGATCCAGCCGATGCCGATGCTCAGCACCAGCACGCGGGTGGCGCCCCCGGGAAATCGCGACGCCCATTCGGTGTTTTCCCAATAATCCCAGAACGCCACGTTCTGCAGCTTGGTCGGCAGATCGATCGGCACGTCGAAGGCGCGTCGCAGGATCGCGGCATTGCCGCTGGCATCGACATAGTGCCGCGCCCGAATCTGCCGACCATCCTGCAGCTGCAGCGCCTCGACACGGCGGCCGTCGGTGAGCACCTGACGTACCGCGGCGGGCTGATGGATCTGACAGCCTAGCTCGCGGGCCCGATCGAGCAGGATCTGATCGTAGATGGCGCGGTCGACCTGGAAGGCCAGCTGGCGGGACTGCTCGGTGCGCGCGCGCGGCCGTGCCTCTTCCCGGTAGGCCTCCATCGGCACGAATTCGAAATCCCACAGCTTCGGGCTGTGCCCCCAACGGTAGGTGGCGCCGATCTTGATCGGGAAATTGGCCGCCTCGACCCGATCCCAGCAGCCCATCTCGGCCAGGATGTCGCCGATCGGCGGCAGTTGGCTCTCGCCCACGTGTTCGCGCGGAAAGATCTCGCGTTCGAACACCGCCACCGACAGCTCGGGCCGATGGGTCTTCAGCAGCGCTGCCGTGGTGGCACCGCCGGGGCCGCCGCCGATGATGGCCACATCGACCGAATCGCTGCTCATGCTGCCTCCGCCACCGTCACGACCGCCGAGGATAGCTCAGCCGGCCGGCGCAGTCGGCCATGGCGGCGGCGGGAAGCACGAGCAGAGAACCTCGGCGGTTCCATTGCGTAGGCGCTCAGATCGTGTCTCGGCAGTGGCGTATAGTCGCGCCCCATGAACAAGTCGACGATTCGGTTTGCGGGGTGGTGCGGCGTCGTGATGGGGGCGATGCTGCTGGCGATCGGGCTATGGGTCAGCTTTGAGCATCGCGTGCTGCTCGAAGACGGCGTCGAATCCACTGCGGTGCTCGACGAGGTGCTTACCAAGGGTCGACCCGGTCGACAGACCTATCAGGCGACCATGCATCCCAGTGACCACCCCGAGCTGACGGTCACGCAGCCGTTCTCGGAAGATCAGTTCGAGCGCTACAAGGAAGGCGACTCCCTGCCGTTCCTGTATCTGCCATCGAATCCGGACGCGCACTTCTTCGGCAGCAGGGAAGACGCCCGCGCACTGGGCGCGAGCGATCTGGCGTCGGAGATCGGCGGCGCTGGCAGCGTGCTGGTCGGGATCGCCCTGCTGTGGGCGGCGCGCCCCCCGCGAGCCAGGCGCCGCGCCGCCAGAGGCTGAGGGCGGAGCTGAGGGCTCAGCGTGCACGTTCGCCGTGCACTGTCGAGCAAGACTCCGGGCACTGCGCAGGGCATGAGCAGCAAGGCCTGTTCGTCCACGCGAATCCGTGCGTCCACCAACCTGCGCATCGACAAGTCTCGTCACGAGTCCGGACATCCGCCGTTTCCCGGCGCAGCTCCCTGAAGCAGCCGCCACGTCGGTGCCCTGTTCGCGGTGGACAGGTCCACCCGCATCGCGCAGCATCGACCGATGTTTCGACGTGCGTGCTTGCTGATGGGCATGATCGTGCTGGCTGCGTGCAGCAGCACGCCCGAGCGTGCCGATCGATCAGGATCGACCGTGGTGCGGGCCGAGGGTGCGCGGGCGAACGCCGTGCTGTTTCGCGCGATCGGCCTGGTCGGTACGCCCTATCGCTACGGCGGCAACTCGCCCGAAAGCGGATTCGACTGCTCGGGGCTGGTGGGATTCGTGTTCCGCGATGCGGCCGAGCTGTCGCTGCCCCGCACCACACGCGAGATCGCGTCCCTGGACGCGCGGAAGATTGACCGCAAGGCGCTCACGCCGGGAGACCTCGTCTTCTTCGGCGCCAAAGGCCGGGTGAACCATGTCGGCATCTATGTGGGCGAGGGCCGATTCGTGCATGCGCCGAACCGCGGCGGCACCGTGCGCCTCGATGCCCTGGATGGGCACTACTGGCGCGACGCATGGATGTTCGGCAAGCGGGTGCTGCGCTGAGATGCGCGGTGGGCAGAAACTCACTAGACCCGAGTCAAGGTGCACTTTCTCCGGCGCGTGGCGCGAACCTGAGCCCGAACTCTGTGCTTGGCGCACCGAGCACGACGAACACGCTTGCATGCATGGACTCTGCAGGGTCGCAGCCGGCCGCAGCCTGGCGGCGACGCTCGGAGACTGCCGGCGATGCGTGCGTCACGCAGGGCTGTCCACGCCGTGTGTCCTCCAGGGCATGGTTGACCGACGGGCCGGGTAAACCGGAAGCAAGGCAGTGGCCGTTGCTAGACTTCCCCGCCTATGACCATCAAACACCTTCTTTCCGCGGCCATCCTCGCCGCATCCGCTGCCTCGCTGGCGGCCGAAGCGGCGCCTCCCATCTCGCTGAACTCGATCGAGGTCGACACCTCGACGTCGAGGTCCAAGGCGGGTGCGGGCGACACCCTGCTCGTGCAGTTTCCGGCTGCGGTCACGCCCGCGCAGCGGAGCGCCTTGGCGCAGGCCGCCCGGATCTACACCTATCTGCCGCCGAATGCCTACCTGGTGCGGCTCGAGGATCGTGCATCGGAAGCGTCGCTGAATGCGCTGGGCGTTCGCTGGCAGGGTGACTGGCAGGCGGCATACAAGGTTGGGCGCGGCGTGCGCGCGGTGGCGTTGACCGACAGTTCGGAACGCAAGCGGCAACTCATGCTGCAGCTCTTTCCGGATCGCGACGTGGATGCCTTTGTGGCGAACCTGCGCGCAGAAGGCGTGCCGGGCGTGCTGGCGCATGCGCAGGGTGCGTACTTCTCACGCGTGCGAGTCGAATGGAGCGCCGACGAGATCGACGAATTCGTCGATCGTGTGGCCGCGGACGACGATGTCTTCTGGATCGATCTCGAGCCCCGTCGCGCCCTGCTCAACGACACGACGATCTGGGTCGGGCAGTCGGGGCTTGCAGGCAGTCAGACCACGCCGGTGTTCGCGCGCGGCATCCATGGTGAAGGCCAGGTGGTGGCGATCCTCGACACCGGCATCGATCCGGACATGTGCTACTTCCGCGACGGCACGCTCGGGCTGCCCCCTGTCAACGCGTGCAACGGCGGCACCAGCATCGATGCCATGCAGCGCAAGCTGATCGGTGTGGACTTTCTGTGGCAGAGCGACTGCGACGCTGGCGTCAGTGCGAGCGAGTGGGACGATCAGGACCACGGCACGCATGTTGCCGGTACCGTGGCGGGCGACAATCTCGCCAATCCGGTTGCGCACGATACCGGCGACGGCATGGCGCCGGCGGCCAAACTGGTGATCCAGGATGGCGGCTATGCCGTCGACAACTGTGCCGACCTGCCGGGCATCGGTTGTCCGGTGGTCGACCTGAACCCGCTGTTCCAGCAAACCTACGACCAGGGTGCGCGCATCCACACCAACTCCTGGGGCGACAACGAGAACGACCCGATCCAGAACGACTACTCCGCGGGCAGCCAGGATGTCGATGAGTTCATGTGGAACCACAAGGACTTCCTGATCTTTTTCGCCGCAGGAAATTCGGGGCCGGGCGCCGCGAGTGTCGGCAGTCCGTCGACGGCGAAGAGCGCCGTGTCCGTGGGCGCCACGCTGCGCGCGGCGAGTGCCAGCAGCATGGCTTCGTTTTCTTCCTGTGGTCCCACCGATGACGGGCGCATCAAGCCCGATATCACCGTGCCAGGCTCGAGCATCGTGTCTGCCAACAGCGACAACAACATCGCCTCGAACAACTGCAACACCAAAACCAGTTCGGGCACCAGCATGGCCACGCCTGGTGCCGCGGGTCTGACTGCACTGATCCGCCAGTACTACGTCGATGGCTTCCATCCGAGTGGTGCTGCGGTAGCGGCCGACGCGATGACGCCGTCGGCCGCGTTGATGCGCGCAACACTGGTGAACTCGGGCGAGAACATGGGTGGTGCCACGCCGATGCCGTCGAGCTGCCAGGGCTGGGGGCGGGTCACGCTCGACCATGCCTTGTACTTCCCGGGCGACGCACGGCGCCTGTGGGTGCGCGACGAACAAGTCGGACTGGCCAGCACAGGCGCCGAGCAATCCCAGGTGCTGCAGGTACGCGCCGGTGAAGTCCTGAAGGTCAGTCTCGCCTGGACCGACTTTCCGTCCACGCCAGCGGCGAACCCGCACCTCGTCAACGACCTCGACCTGATCGTCAGCCACCATGGCACCACATACCTTGGCAACGTATGGAGTGCTGCGCAGTCCGTGGCCGGCGGCAGTGCCGATCGCTTGAATACGCTCGAACAGGTGCAGATCGTTGCGCCGGTCGATGGCGAGGTCACGGTGACCGTGCGCGCCCACAACATCCCGATGGGGCCGCAGCCCTATGCGCTGGTCGTGACCGGTGCGCTCGAACCGATGCTCGACCGTGTGTTCCGCAACGGCTTCGAGTAGAAACCCGGGTCAGAGTGCGCTTTTCGAGGCAGCGATCATGCACCGGGACTCCCGGATCCCGGCCCCATGCTCAACGCGCCGGACAGGCTGTCTAGCCGGTCACTCAAACCCGTCAGAGAACATCAGCGCCACACTGGTACACAGTCCATAGGCGCAGTAGGGATGCGTTCCCGGGCAGGCTGAACATGCCGTTCCGACCACGAACGGAGCGCCGCCAGTATTGCCCGCGGGGGCGTAGTTGCACACCGTTCCGATGGCAGCGACGAACCCGCAGCCGACCCTGAGCGAGCGGTCCCAGAGCACCTGGGTGTAGTGCTGGGTGGGGCCCGTGCAGCCGCGGTCGCCGTAGAAGTTCTCGCGTTCGGAGCAGTCGTTGCCGCCGAATGCGATCGGGAATATCCAGTCGACCCAAGCCCGCGTCGCCCCACCGGCTGGGCCGCCCACAGGCTCGCCTGAGAAATAGTTTTCTCCGACCGTTCCCGAGCCGCCGCAAGCGGCGTAGTCGGCCGCGCGATTGCCGTTGGGCGTGTAGGGCCCAGCCCCCAGCGATACGAGATGCCCCTGCGCGACGCACTCCAGGAGCATGTCGTATTCCATCTCCACCATCCGTGTCGCCGTCACACTCGACACGAAGTCGGGCGGGCCGGCGCCGATCGCGTCCTGGCGCAGGCGGTTGTGTTCGAGCAAGACAAAATCGCGCGTTTCTGGCGTCATCTGCGCGTGGGCGGTGCCCCATGTCAGAGCCAAGGCCAGGCATACCAACGCCGGGATCTTCATGCAGGCCCCCTGCAGATCGCCGCGCATCGACGGCATCTGTCCCGCAGTGTATGCCTTCCGGGGCAGATGCCAAACTATTCGATGTGCGTGGCCACTGCGTGACTGCGCGCACAACGCGTCAACGGGGCAGGTTCGCCTCAAGCGCGAGGGCGACGGCATTCCACGCGGCGCTACGGGGATGCCAGCGCGGCCTTGATATCCCTCACCCACAGTTTGGACATGTGCGCCGCCGCGGCACGACGGTCCGACACTTGTGGGCGCTCGTAGGAGTGCGCACTGAGATCCCACACCACCGACCCGTTGGCATCGAGCACGAACAGTCCCGGCGTGCCCTTCACGCCCCACGCTTTCGCATCGGCATCGTCGCCGCGCAGCGACTCGAAGTCGGACAGCCCGCGGTTTCTCAGCACCTCTTCGGGGGTGATGTCGTCGCCCTCGTCATCGTCGTCCCAGACGTTGATGGCGATCATCGCCACGTCCTGGCCGAGCGCCTGCTTCTCGGCCACCAGATCGGTCATCACCGCTTTGCAGAAGGGACACCAGCTGGCCCAGAAGATCACGATCGATCGCCGCCCCTTGGTCACCTCCGCCACGCTGTGCGCGACACCGTCCGCCGATTCGATCTGGATCGATGGCGCGGGTTTGCCCTCCAGTCCACCGGCCCTTGCGTGGCCGGCAAGTCCCAAGCACAGCGCGCCCGACACGAGCGCGCCCATCAGGATACGGATCATCATGCGTACGCCTCGCTGTGGCTCATGTTCGTTTCCTTCGGCGCTCGTGACGCGAACGGGGACCATGCAAACGGGGATCAAGCAAACAGGGACCTGGCCCCTCGTGTTCAGATCGCCTCAGCGCCGAGCAAAGCGGGAAGGGGAGGGACGGGTGACTGGGTGCTCTCCCTGTGCTCTCCCTCCTCCTTCACCCGGTTGGCTGCGCGGCACCGCCGCTGCAACGTGTAGTTCAGCAGGGCTCGCCCGAGGTTCCGGCAGGGTTCGGGTCGAGGTTGCGCGTGTCTTCGGTCTTCACCCCGATCAGCGCCCAGCCCGTTGCGTTGAGCTGGTAGCTCACGATCGAGTCCACCTCGCGCCGCGGGGCCCCGTCCGGGCCCGCCTGATACATCGTGGTCACCCGGAACTCGAGTACGTCGCCGCTGCGAACGGAGCTGCGGATGGCCGTCGAGTCGGTTTCGTCGGCACCGACCGGTCGCGCATCCAGCGTTGCGACGCCGGCGAACCGCGTGTGGCCCTGCAGATCGGACGCGATCCGCGCTTCGTCAGGCATCGAGACCTGTTCCTTGGGCGGCTGCAGCGCAGGTGCTTGTGCAGCCTGGTCTGCTCGGGCCTCGCTGACCGAGGCCAAGAGGGGAAGTGTGGCGATCAGGATCAGGCTCAGACGCTTGGAAGCAGGCATGGAACGCTCCTCGGTTAAGGGGGCCGCCGGATGAAACGCATGGTCGAGCGCGGCCGCGGCATCGACCGTACTCAAGAGGAAGACTGATGATCGGTTGGGAAGTTCCGTCGATCCGGGGTCCGTCAAGCCGGTGTCCATGGGAGCAGGGTCCGTCGGAGCGGGGCGTCGACGTGGGGTCAGCGTGCGCGTTCGACGATGCGCTTGCGACCGGCACGGCCGCTGCCGCGAAGCGACCCGGTCAGGCATCGCTCGAACCGTGGCGGGTCAGCGCCCTATCATTCCCCCATGCCCAGCCGCCTCTCTCTCGACGCCCTGCGCCGCTATGCCGTCACGCGCAGCCTGTTCAAGCCGACGACGCTCATGCGCGCCATCGAGCGGCTCGGCTTCGTGCAGATGGATCCGATCCGCGCGCCGGCGCGGGCGCAGGACCTCACCCTCAGGCACCGCGTGCGCGACTACCGCGCGGGCGATCTCGAAGCGCGCTACCCACGCTTGGGGCTGGAGGAGGATTTCTTCGTCAACTACGGCATCCTGCCGCGTGCTGCCCAGCGTTCGATGCATCCGCGCGTGGCCAGGCGCGAGTGGAGCGCTGCGCGCTGGCGACAAGCGGAGGCAGTGCTCGCGTTCGTGCGGGAACGGGGCGTGGTGCACCCGCGCGAGGTGGACGCCGAATTCGCCCACGGCACGACGCGCAACTGGTTCGGCGGCAACAGCCGGGCCAGTACCGAACTGCTCGACGGCATGCACTACCGCGGCTTGCTGCGCGTCGCGCGTCGCGACAGCGGCATTCGCACGTATGCCGTGCAGGATGCGCACGCGCGTCCCGCGTCGGACGATGCGGACGCCGTGCTCGATGCCCTGGTCGACACGGTGGTGGCGAAGTACGCGCCGCTGCCGGCGGCGAGTCTCGGCCGACTGGTGTCGATGATCGCCGCGTCGGCCACGCCGCAGTGGCGCGCTCAGCGCAACGCCATGCTCAAGCGTGCCCGCGAACGACTGCCGAAGGCCGAGCTCGACGGCACGCTGTGGTTCTGGCCTGATGGCGACAATCCCGCCGCGCGGCGTTTCGCCAAGGATGACGTGCTTGACGACGCACTGCGCCTGCTCGCACCGTTTGATCCCGTTGTGTGGGACCGCGAGCGCTTCGAACGCTTCTGGGGCTGGGCCTACCGCTTCGAGGCCTACACCCCGGCAGCGAAGCGCGTGCGCGGCTACTACGCGCTGCCGATGCTGTGGCGCGGACACGTCATCGGCTGGGCCAACGTCGCGTCCACCGCAACGGAACTCACGGTTCAGACCGGTTTCATCAACGGCGGGGCCCCGCGCGACCCTGCGTTTCGCGCTGCGCTGGGGGCCGAGCGTGCACGGATGGCGGCGTTTCTCAAGCGGTAGGGTATCTGCGGCGGCCCACCGCCGGCTGCGGTGCTCCGGAAAACTTGATCGAGTCGCCTCGCGCTGCGCTTCGCACACTTGCTGTTCGAGCAGGCGAAGTCGGTGCAGGCCGGACACACAACACATTCCTTCGCCGTACGTGCCCATCGAACACGGCGAGGCGCTCGCCATGTGCGGATCACGCTGACTCGACGAAGTCATCCTGATGGAGCAGGATGGCCGCATGTCCGGGTACATCCGCCAGCTCGTCTGGACCGCGTTACTGCATGTCTTCCTCCCCAGCGCTTCGGCCGCACCGCCCGGTGATGCCGCGTCGATGGCTTATCAGCGGGAGGTTGTGGCCACCTTGACCGATGCTTCGGGAAGCGGCGTGCTCGGAGTCCGAAGCAGTGCGTCGCAGCGGGCCGCCGCCGCTGACTGGATTGCGACACAATTCGGCCGCCTGGGACTTCGGCCGCAGCGCCATGAGTATCGGCGCAAGAACGTGAACCCGGTTGTTGATCTTCTGCTTGCACCCTATCGGGGGACCAATGTGTTCGCCGTGCTCGAGGCCTCCGACAGCGCGGCGCCCCATGTGATCCTTGGCGCGCACTACGATTCCGTCCCGGACAGTCCGGGTGCGATCGACAACGCAACGGGCGTGGCTCTGGTGCTCGATCTCGCCCGCCGCTTGGCCGTGCGCCCCGACCGCCGGTTCCACTACGTGTTGGTGCTGTTTGATCAGGAAGAGGACGACGAAGTCGGCAGCCGCGCGTTTGTCGACTACATCGCCGCCCAAGGCTGGCCGGTGCACTCGGCGCATGTTGCCGATCTCGTGGGCTGGGATGAAGATGGCGACCGCGCCGTCGAGGTGCAGTCGCCCGGAGCGATGCTCGAAGGCCACTATCGGCGCGCGGCCGACGCGCGCGGCGTCACCTTGCACGTGACCCGGGGTGCTTCGTCGGACAACCGGTCCTTCCTCGACGCGGGCTACCCGACTGCGGGTGTCTGGGAGGAATGGGACCATGACGATTCCACTCCGCACCTGCACCGAGCGAGCGACCGTCTCGAGACCGTCGATTTCGGGTTCCTCGCTTCGACCACCGCGCTTGTGTACGACGTGCTGCTCGACATGGAGACGGCTGATCGTGATACAGATTGATGAAGCGGGCGCGCGTCGCGGCGCCCGAATTTCTGCAGAGCGGCTCGTGCTGCTGGGGACTCTTCTGCCACTCGGATACAAGGCGTTCGACTACGCTTTGATCGGCAGCATCGTGCCCTTGCTGTGCTGGGTGCTCGGCGTCTCGTTGGTATTCGGCGCGCTCCGCGCGAAGTCACTTCGATGGCGACGACGCTGCGTCGCCACCTGGGCCGTGCTCTTGATGCTGTGGGCGATCGCAAGATTGGTGGTGTTCGTTCTCCATCTCACCCTCGGCATCCCCGAGGCTCACGTAGCCGGGCAGATGAACGCCTTCTACCTCGCCGTCAGCCTCGCCCACCTGATCGTCGCGATCTGGTTGCTGGCACGGAGAACACGAATTGCAGAGCAGGCGAGCGCCGTGGCGGGTGCGGCCGACGCTGTGTGAAATCCTTCGGCGGCTGCAACGTTTTCCTTGTCGCTGGCGTCGCTGGGTCCGCGCAGGCTGAACCGCGCGTGGAACGTTTCCCGATTGACCGCGTGCAGGCAACTCGGTGCGCCGGGTCGAACCCTTCTCGCGGTGGGGAGACGAGACGGAGACAGCAGGCTTCTCGGCTGTCTCCGTTTTCAGTGCTTGTCTTCGCCAGTCAGTGGCAGATGTCGCCGCACAGCTTCTTCGACGGTTTCGAGACCCTGCATGCTCGGCTTGTCGAAAGCGTGCCCTGCCGCACGCTGTAGGGCAACAGCGTTCCGTTTCTTCCGGTGCGATACGCGCAAGAGTTCGGGCACTCACCGCTGCGGATTCGTACCAGCGTGGGTCACTGGGCGCCGATCATCGCTGCGGACGAACTTGCGGCCGAGATCGACGCCCTGCAGTGACACGCTCAGGGTGCAACACCCGCGCCCTGGGCCACCGCCTTGCCTTCGCCCGGCCGCGCACCGCGCGACCACGGACTGGGACGCGCCAGCTCTTCGGCGGTCGGCTCATGCGTCGTCGCCGCACTCGGCAGCGGTCCTTGCCCGGTCAGGGCCGAGGCAGTCCGCTTCGACCGGAGCACCGGATAGAACAGCTGCACCATCCAGGATTCGGGGCCATGCACGACGTCGTCGTACAGCCCGGACCGCGCGGGGTACCGGCGGGTGATGTGTGCGGTGCCGAACAGCACGTCCCAGAGGAACAGCAGATTGCCGTAGTTGCCCTTGTAGTGGCCGATGCCGTCGGCGTTGGTGATCGCGTGGTGGGCGAAGTGGGTGGCCGGGGTGGAGATCGTGCGCTCGACAATCCACGCCAGCGGATGCAGCACGCGGTAGCGATACAGCGGCTGATCCCAGCGCACCTCGCTGTGTGCGCCGAAAATCACCAGCATCTTGACCAGCATGTACCACGGGTACACCGCAGCCAGGCCGAGAAAGACCAGGTAGGCGCTGATCCAGATGCCGGGCATCAGCGCGTAATAGAAGAAGTTGTTGCGATACACCACCCAAATGCTCATGTACGGCGCCGAGTGGTGGGCGCGGTGCAGAGGCCACAGCAGCGGCGAATGTGAGGCGCGGTGCCACCAGTACTGGGTGAGGTCGTCGCCGAGCAGCAGGATGAGCACCATCGCCCACACCGGCAGCCCGGCGAGGCTTCCGGCCAGCTCCGGCGTGTACTGCGCCGCGAGCCAGCCCACCAGCCAAAGCACGCCGGGGTAGATCATCGCGGCGAACAACAGGGTGATGGCGCCTTCGAGCGGCGCGTCTTCGCGCGTCTCGTGCTCGCTGCGGAACAGGCCGAGCGCCAGCTCGAGCACGACGAACGCGAGAAACACCGCGAACACCGCGGCGGCGGGATAGGCTTCGATCCACTGCTGCATGGCGCGTACTCCGGTCACCTTGCGCCGCAGTATGGACAGCAGCCCGGCGCGCTGGCGATGATCCGAGATCGCTGATCAGTGATCGGAGATCGGGTGGCCGAGGGCACCACCACATCCATCACCGTGCGCTTTCTCGTGCACGAGCTGGACGCCGCCGGCGTGCCGGTGGATGACCTGCTGGCCGCGGCCGGGCTGACCCGCGACGCGCTGTCCTCGACCGAACTGACCTGCCCGCTGCCGGTGTTCGACGCCCTGTGGGCGCGCGCCGCGTCGGTGCGGCGGGACATTGGACTGACCCTGATCGATCGCTTTCCGCCGGGACAGATGCACGTGGTCACCCACCTGGCCATGCGTTCCGTCGACGTGCGACGCGCCCTGCAGGCGGTCGAGCGCTACATCCAGCTGAGTCAGGTACTCGACCGGTTCGAGTGGACGGTGTCGCGGGACGACCTGCATCTGCGCTTCGTCAACGCCGAGCTGGACGGCGACGCGCGCCACAATCCGTGGTTCGTCGAGCACCTGATGAGCATGACCTGCAAACTGTTCAGCGGCGCGTGTGCGCGGCCGTTGCCGGTACGCTCCGTGCGGTTCATCGCCCCGCGGCAAGCCGCTCCGGATGACTATGCGCGGCGATTCGGGGTGCTGCCCGAATTCGGCAGCAGCGAGAACGGCATGCATCTCGACGCCGCGATGCTCGACTGGCCGCTGCAGACCCACGACGCCTATCTGCAAAGCATCCTCGAATCGTTCGCGGACAAGCGACTCCCCGCGCACACCGACAGCTCGGTCGACCGCGTGCGCCACGTGGTGCGCACCCAGTGGTTGCGCGGCAAAGAGCCGGACATGCAGGGCGTCGCGCAAGCCTGCGGCATGAGCGAGGACGCTCTCCGCGCGGCGCTCGCGCAGCACAAGCAAACGTTTCGACGGCTCAAGGACGAAAGCCGCCGCGATCTCGCCCGCCACCACCTCGGCGGCCAGCTCTCACTCGGCGAGATCGCCTACCTGCTCGGCTTCTCCGAACCCGCCGCCCTGCAGCATGCGTGCAAGCGCTGGTTCGGTTGTCCGGCGGGAGAGGTGCGGCGCGGGGCGGGCGCCGCAGGCACGTCGTGACGGGCAAGTAGCCGCGATTCGGCATCCGCCGGATAGCGCGATGCCGACAGGCATCTTCGGCGCGACGCGCAATCGAAGACCGGGAGTCGACGCCGCCTACGCGTGCGTTGGCCGTTGCAACGACGAAGACCATAGGCCGATCAGCGCGCCGGCACCTAGCGCGACGATCAGGAACGCGGACCAAACCAGACGGAGCACCAGCCAGCCTGGACTTGGCCACAGTGCCGTCATGATGATGCCAGGCACGGTCAACAGGCCGGCAAGCGCAGCGAGCCGCCAGGCCACGCGCCGCACGGTTGACCATCTTGCTGATCCTGTTTCACCTCATCGGCACGCTGATCCGCGCGGTGAGAACGCGCGGGCGGTTCCTGCGGCGGATGTGGTGGTAGGAAGCGTTGCGGGAGTCGGCCTGGATTCATCGCATCCAATAGGTCAAACGACGCCTGACACGATTCCGCTGCACGCGAACAGGGCGGGTCATCGGCGCAACCTCTCCACAAGCGAGAGGCCCATCACGTAGCATCGGCGCTGCACTTCAATGGCGCGCATGCGCGAGGACGTCACCGTACATGAAGATTCGCTGGACCGTCCGCCCCGATCCGCCCGTCGACCGCGAGCACATCCTCGATGCCTATCGGGCCGTGGCGACATCGGTGGCCAAGGCGCCTGCGCAACCAGCGCGCCTGGTCAGTCAGGGTCCCGACCGCGGCGCCGATGTCGGCTATCACGCCTGCGAGGAAACCTGGGAATGCGCGGTGGGTGACGGCGCCTTGGTCTGGACGCTCAGCCCGATCCTCGCCTCGATGGGCGTGTCGGGCGAATGGATCTCGGTGCACGCGCGCGGCCTGTCGACGCCGGTACGCGGCAGCGCGCTCTCCAGCGCCCGGCGGCCCGGCTACGCCACGCTCGAATCCGATGATCCCGCGTTGCTCGCCGTATTCGCCGCAGGCTTCGGGCCGTGGGCGAAACCCAATGCGGCGCGTCGCCTCGCCATCGCTCGCGAGCAACTGCGCGAAGCGCTCGGCTACCGCACCTTGCCCGCTGAGGAGCTGCGCGATGCCGTCGCCGAGCTGATCGCGCAGCGCTCGACAGACCTGGCGGACTGGCTCGGCAGACTCGAAGCCCTGCATGCGCCGCAGCCGCATGATCTGGAGGCGATCGAGGCGATCAGGCAGGCGGTGACGGCAGAGGCCAAGAATTCGACGAGGCGCTGAGCGGCAAGCGCGGGTGCATCGAACGCCCGCGGCCCTCACTGGGTCGGGAGAGCACGCGGTTGCGCCGTCGCGCTGCGTCAGCCCGGGTCCCGACTTCGCAGATCTGTTGTGCCGGGCGTCCCTGCCATCGCGCTGGGTCGCTTGAGCGGTCTTTCGGGCCGTCAGGGCATGGCTGCGATGTGGACCCGGTTGCGCCCCTGATGCTTGGCTGCATAGAGGGCGCGGTCGGCAGCCTTGAACAGGGTTTCGAATGGCGAGTCGGCGCGGCCTTGGGCGACACCGAAACTGGCGGTGAAGTGCAGGCGCGCGCCGGCATGCTGAAGCCCTTCGCGCTCGATCGCTCCGCGCAGGCGATCGGCAAGTTCGAGTGCCTCGGCTTGCGCCGTGTCCGGCAGCGCGACGACGAACTCCTCGCCGCCGAAGCGGGCGACCCAGTCCGAGCGGCGCACGCCTTCGGTGAGCAGGGCGGCCAGGCGACCGATGACGGCGTCGCCGACGTCGTGGCCATGCTGATCGTTGATGCACTTGAAGTGGTCGATGTCGATCAACACGAGGCTCAACGACATCGTTGACCGCTCGGACGACCATGCACGGTAGCGCGCGAAGAACCCGTGCCGGTTGAGCAGCCCGGTGAGCGCATCGCGCTCGGCCATCGCCGTGATCTCGCTGTTCAGCCGGCCGGCGGTGATCAGAATGGCGCCGATGGTGAAGCCGATCAAACCGACTGTGGTGACGAGGAAAAATGTGCTGTTGAGGACCTGCAGGGATTCGGCGGCGTCAGGCCCGAAGCCGATCGACAGCAGCAGTCGTACCGTGGCGGCCACCAGCATCAACACCGTGCAGGCGCTGTAGATGCTCCAGAAAGGCAACCGATGGCAGCCACTGAGCCAGATGTCACGTGCCATGATCAACATGGTCGTGGCGATGGCGGCCGACACGAGCATGGAGGAAAAGTAGGCGCGGCGGTCGAACCAGAGCTGTCCTGCGGTATGGCCGGACGGCGACGGAGCGACATGGGCTAGCGTGATGTAGCCAAGAACCAGGGCGATGACCACCAGCCAGCCCAGCCGCCAAGACGCGTTCAATGGCGTGCGTCCAGCGGCCTGCTGCGTCGCTCGCGCGAGGCTCAGAAACCCGCTGATCGGCAGCCAGTTGCCCAGCACGGCAAGCAGCCACCAACCGGCCTCGGAGAACCCGACCAGGCAGACCAGACCCAGCGTGATCTGGCCCATGGCCAGCGCCCACAGTCGGCTGCCGGGCTGTCGCGGAAAGATGGAAGCCAGCGCCACCAGGCTCGCGCTGCAGGTCAGGCTGACCACGCTGTGCAGCAGGAACAGGGTTCGAAAATCCATCTTGCGCTCCGCGTCACCACGGACTCACCGGGTTCGGCCCGCGGATGAGACGCGCCGTCCCGCCTGGGGCTGAACGAAGGCGCCTTCTCGCCTTCGTTCGTTTTCATTCTGACTACGGCCGAGTCCGCGCCCCGGTGAGGCGAATCAAGTGGGCCGAGTCAGGTGGGATGAATCAAGTGAGATGAATCAGGGCACCGCCAACACCGGCAGATTGAACCGCGCGATGCCTTCCCACTCTTCGTCGTTGCGGCTGCCGGACTGGCTGATCTGGCCGATCAGCTTGCCGTCGGATTCGATGCCGCTGAAGTTGACGTAGGTGTCGTCGAGGTTGCCGTCGGCGTCGACAAGGTAAACCGCTTCCGAGCGCAGTTCGCCGTCGTCGTCGCGGGTCAGCTTGAGCCACATCGACGGCTGCGGCGTGCCGTCGGCGAACAGGCCGGCGATCGGGGCGTCGTTGCTCCACATGGCCGCGGCGCCGCCGACGTCGACCTTCGCCGGTGCGAGCAGCACGAAGATCGCGTTGTCGCTCGGGTCGGGATCGGTCACCGCAAAGCCGTCGTTGCAGGTGAACTCGGGCTCGCTCATCTTGAATCCCGTGCACACGGCGCCGTCGTCGGCCAGCACGGGCACCATGTCGGCCTTCGGCGGCTCGCTGGCCGTGGGCGCCTTCGGCGTATCGGAAGGCGCGGAGTCATCGCTGCTGCTGCCCATGCGCTGGCTCTGCTTGCCCATGCGCCAGGCGCCGGCTTCCCAGTTCATCTCGACGGTGCCGGTGAACGGCGTGTCGTCCTCCTTGCCCGCGGTGGTGAGTTCGACGCGCTCGCCGTAGGCCATGCCGCCGGTGATGCGCACTTCGCTCGGCGTCATCGCCTTGAGGAAGGCGAGGTTCTCGGCGAAGTCGGGCTGACCGCGCTCGGCTTCCATTTCCTTGGCGCGATCCGGCGCCATCAGGGTCAACAGCTTGTCGACATCCCCAGCGCGCATCGCTTCGATGGTGGCGAGAAAGGCCTCGCCCGGCTCGCCGCCACCGGCCGGCAGGGGCGTGCCCTTCGGCGGCTGCAGCAGCTCGGCATCGAAGCTGGCGTCGATGGCCATGTGGCTGCCGAAGAACGAATTGAAGTAGTAAATATGGCCGCTGACGCGGTCGCCGGCGCGGGTCAGGCCACGCACACCGCCGCTGCCCGAGCCGCCGAACTGGATCTCGGCGCCGTTGACCCGCATCTCGAAGCTGCCGGAGATGCTGCCGTCCCCGTCGGACATGAGCACCACACCATTCGCGCCCTCGCGCAGCGCCGCCTCGACGACGTCGGCCGGATCGAGTGCGTCGGCCAGCTTCTGGTTGTCGAGCGGCTTTTCGAGCAGCGCGATCGTGTAGTACTCCGGCGAATCCTTGTCGATGAATACGTAGGAGGTCGACGTCGCGAACCGGTTGTCCGATGCCGCCTGACCCTGGTCGGGCTTCTCGATCTGGCGCAGCACGGCGAAGCCTTCGGCCGCACCCGGTTTGGCCGGCTGGATGATCATTTTCTCCGGCGCCGTCGGTGCCTTGCTGCAGGCGACGAGTGCGGTCATGCCCAACACAACGATCCACTGCGACAGGTGGTGTCCGTCCAAAGCGAACCTGCGCTGCGTGCTCATGGTCTTCCCCTTTGACTGTTCTGACTGTGGTGTGCGTCGTCCCCCCGCCAGCGGAGTGGCGCCGGGGCTATCCGAATGATCGCGTCGAATGGTTCCCCGAATCCCGTGGCGTTCTGATTCGACGGTTGATCCCTGGCGTGCAAACGCTGCAGGGCAGCAAACCACCCAACTCCCCGAGGTGGATGCGTGCCCAACGCAACCGCACGTTACGCCTGTCCGGAGTGCTTTTGAAGGGGCCGCTTTCGGCCATACCGGCCTCGTCCGCCGCGGAAGCCGGGTCAATATCAAGCGCTACGGGGCATACGGAGCGTTGCGATGGGGGCCATGGCAGGATGGGGCGGTAGCCCGGTCAAGTCTGTGAGCTCTCGCTGAGTTCCACCCGCCGCCGAAACGGCCCGATGGCCGTGCTGCACTGCACAGGATCGACAAGGACATGAAATGAGTCTCGGTCAATCCAGCTCGGTCGAAATCGATCATCCGATCCTCATTGCCGTGGTGCTGTGGGTGGCGATGTCTTTCTGCATGGGCGCGGTGGGGCGCTACGTGACCGAGCCGAGCCTGTATGCACCTGCCGCGTGCGCGGTAGTCGGCGGGTTTGCCGTGCTGTTCGGCTGGATCAATCGACGTCTGTTCCCGACGACCAGTCAGATGTCGCGAGCGAAGAAGTGGGAGATGGCACTGCTTTGCTGCGGCCCGGGACTGGCCTATCTGGGCTTGCTGGTAGGCGCACGAGCATGCTCGGAGCGTCTGGGCTTCGATGGCGAACTGCTCACGCCATGGATTCGCCCGCCAATCGAGTGGCAGTCGACGAGCGGCCAACCATCGACCTCAGTGGGGACGGTCCTGATGCTGCTCGCCTTCGGCTGGATCCTGACCCCGTTGCTGGAAGAATCCCTGTTTCGCGGTTATCTGCTGAGGTCGCTGGCCCGCCAGCGGTCCCCCTGGTTCGCCATCGCTGTGAGTTCGGCGCTGTTCGCGGTGGCGCATGGGCGCAGCTTCGCCGCCTACGCGTTCTTCGGTGTGATGCTGTCGCTGATCATCCTGCGGGGCGCGCCGCTATGGGTAGTGATCGTTGCCCATGGGTTCTGCAACCTGTTGGTGTCGCTCAACGAGTGGACACTGCACTTGGGAATGATCGACAACGCGCTCGATCGCCAGCCGTCCATCCCGTGGGGGATGCAGGCTTTGATCGGCATGGCCTTGGTCGCCGTCGGGCTGGGTGCGCAGGCAGTCGGGTTGCGCCGGCTGCCCAAAGTGGCTCGCTGGATGGCGGCGGAAGCGCGGCCGCCCGGGAAGGAAGTTTCCTGATCAAGGCCGGCCGCTGCCTGCGAAAGTGCACTCTGACCCCACCTTCTCCAGTCGGCCATACTTGCGATCCGACTTCGCTACCGCGCCAGGCCGCCCATGGACTTCAAGACGCTGTTGCCACAATCCGACCTGGCCCCGCTCGCGCGGATCGATCTGGCTGCTGATCTTGCCGGTGTGCCCGAACAGGGACTGGGCCTGCTGCGCGGGTTTTCCAGGCAAAGCGGCGAATTGCTGATCGCCCGGATGAGGCCGGATCGCTTCGATCAGGACCTGACGCTGAACTCATCATCGGACGTGAGTGGTCCGTGGTACTCGGGTCGCGGCATCGGTGTGCTGTACTGGCCGGGCGACCTGTCGATCGACGGCGATCTGCTCGACGACGACTACACCTCCCTGCCGATACTCGTGGTGCAGGGAAACCTGACGCTGCGTCATTGGTTGCGTGGCGGCATGTCGGCGTTCGTCGGGGGCTCGGTGCATGCGTCGGGATACGTGGTTGGCCACTACAACGATTCTGCGCTGTTCGTCGGAGGCGACCTGCGTGCCGAAGGCTATTTGCCCTGCGCGAAGCCGCAGTCATCCATGCCTGACGTCGCACCGCACCAGATTGCGGGACGCATCGACGCGCGCACGCTCGATCTCCACGGCATCACCGACGAAGCGCTGCGCTCGCATCTGGTCGACGAGGTGCTGGGTACGGACGACGACAATCCGGATGAAGTGTTCCTGTATCTCGACGAGCGAGCCGTGATGTCGCGCAGCAACGCAGGGCTGCCCATCTGGCGGTGAGGGCGTGTCGGCGAGAAGCCTCGCCCGGATCGCGCCGACCCAGGACTTGACCGATCGGAACCACGCTGACGCCCGGGCACGGCATACGCGGGCCGTGCAGTGGATCTGCGTTCGAAGGGGTCCGGGAAACCAGGTGTGACCCACATCGCGATGGCGACGTGGCCTGGGCTGGCGCCGCAAGGCCATGCCGAAGGATGCGTGCTTCGCCCGCGTCAGGACTTCGGATCGGACGAGAACGCGCGCCGATACAGCGCGCGCAGCAGGGCCAGCGCGAGCACGCCGATCAGTGCCAGGTCGGCGAGGCTGCCGAGGAACCAGATGCCCCAGCCGCGGAACTTGGAGAGCAGCCACAGGCCGATGGCGCAGGCGAGCACGAACAGGCCGACGTCGCGCAGCGTGCGCACGGTGGCGAGTTCGTTGAGCGGAAAGATCGAGTGGATGCCGTAGACGCTTCCGACCAGGCAGACCACCGGTGCGGCGAGCAGCATGATGTGGGCGTCGAGCAGCCCCTTGTCGAAACCGAAACGGGCCACCGCCAGGGCCAGCACCGCGATGACGGTCCACAGCACAGCGCCGCCGATCACCACGTTGGCGATGGCGCGGCCGTCGCGGTCGGTGCGGCCGCCCTTGCCGAGATAGGCCAGCAGCGAGCCAAGCACCGCCCAGCCCAGAGAGGCCAGCAGCACCACCAGGGCATGTTGCTCGGCGGCGAGGTAGGCACTGATCACGAGTTCGCGCAGGGACATGGCGCTGCTCCGATATCTGCAGGGTGGACCATCCGGCCCGGATGCGCGGGTTGCGGCGCAGCCGGGGTGGGTGGACTGAACCGGATGAAGCGGGAGCGTGGTCGCGACGGCATGGTTGGGCGGTACGCGGTGCCGGAGCCGCGCACCGCCGAAGCGACAGGCGGAGTGAGGCGCCAGTACCGAGCGGCCAGGCCGAGCGGGCTGCTTCCGATTTGTCCGTGTCAGTCCACCAAGATACGCCGGTTGCGCAACCGGCGTACCCAGGACGGCTGGGTCCGGCTATCGTGACACCGCGCGTTCGCGCGGCTCCGCTAAGCTCTGCCCTTTCTTTGCTCGGGCGATCGCGTGAAGGCAAGAATGCTCTGGTGTGTGTTGTTCCTGCTGTGCATCGCCGCGCTGCTGGCCAGTGCGCCGACGCGCGGATTCGCGCTCTGCAACATGCTGGTCCAGCTTGGCCTGTTCATCCCCTTCGCCCACGCGATGGCATGGCGAACCAACCGGCTGTCCTACGTCGATTTCGCCTGGCCGGCGGGCGTGGCCGCGCTCGGTGTGCAGCTGCTGGTGCTGGCCGAGGCGCGCACGACGCTCATCAAGGCCATCGCGGCGATCCACCTGTTCATCGGATTGCGCATGGCGTTCTGGGCGGCACACATGTACCGACCGGGCGTGCTGACCCGCGACCTGCCGCGCTACCAGTATCAGCGTCAGCGCTGGGCACGCGCCGGCTTTCGCAGCGAGCGCTTTTCGGTTCAGCACGAGATCGCGGTGCAGGAGATGGCCAACATGTCCTTCCTCGCCATGCCGGTGATGCTGCTGGCCGCCGATCCGGCGCCGGCCTTCACCGTCTGGCATGCAGCCTGGATGGTCGTGTGGCTCGCTGCCTACGCGTTCGAGAGCGTGGCCGACTGGCAGAAGCGGCGCTACGTCCAGACCCATGCCGACGATCGCAAGGGCGTGTGCGAAGTCGGACTGTGGCGCTACAGCCGCCATCCCAACTACTTCGGTCAGTGGCTGCAATGGATCGCCCTCGCGGCGCTGGCGCTGCCCTCGCTGCGCGCGCTGTGGGGGCTGGTGCCGACCCCGGCGTTCGTGGTGTTCGGTCTCGCCCTGGCGTGGATGGTCTACCTGATGTTCAGCACCCTGGTGTTCTACACCGGCGCGGTGCCGGCCGAACATTTCAGCTGCCTCAAGCGGCCCGCCTATGCCGACTACCAGACGCGCGTGAACCGTTTCTTTCCCGGGCCGCGCCGGGCCGTGTCACCTATCGACCCCTAGCCGCGTCTGCGGTGGTGTCGGAAGTGACGAGGGTCGCTTGCTTCGCCTGCCGTGCGTGGCGACGCGCGGCCGGCCAAGCATGTACCTGACCGCTTTTTTCCTATAGTTTGCGTGGCATGCCGGGCCCGACGCCCGGTCACGGATCGCGGAGGAAGCTCATGGGTCTGATTCAAGCAGTGGCGGGTTCGATTGGCGGCACCCTGGCCGACCAGTGGAAGGACTTCTACACCATCCCCAATGGCCTGCCGTCGACCGCGGCGCTGTTCGCGGCGGTGCCGCGCGGCACCAACGCCGGACGCGGATCGAACACCCACGGATCGTCGAACATCATCACCAATGGAACCAAGATCGTGGTGCCCGAAGGCTACGGGCTGCTGCTGTTCCAGGATGGCGCGATCACCGGGCTTGCCGCCGAAGCCGGCGCCTACGAGTGGCGCTCGGACGACATCAACTCGAAGTCGATCTTCGCCGGCGACGACCTGGTCGAATCGCTGATCAAGCAGAGCTGGGAACGTTTCAAGTTCGGTGGTCAGCCCGGGTCGCAGCAGGCGGCGTTCTTCGTCTCGCTCAAGGAGCTGCCGGACAACCGTTTCGGCACCCAGTCGGAGATCTACTGGGACGATGGGTTCCTGAACACCCAGGTGGGTGCGGTGACGCGTGGCTCGTACACGCTGAAGATCGTCGACCCGATCCTGTTCGTGAAGAATTTCGTGCCGGCCACCTACCTGCAGCCGGGCCAGGTGTTCGACTTCACCGACATCGACAACGCCGCGGCCAGCCAACTGTTCAATGAAGTGGTGGGCTCGCTGGCGCCGGCCTTCAGCCTGTACACGAACGATCCGGGCAAGGGCAATCGCATCACCAAGCTGCAGCAGGATTCGATCGGGTTCGCCAAGAGCCTGTCCGACGCGGTGGAGCAGGCCTACCAGTGGCGCTCCGATCGCGGCCTGGCGATCGTCAAGACTGCCATCGTCTCGATCGAGTACGACCCGAACACCCGCGAGCTGCTGAAGACGGTGCAGCGTGCGGATGCGCTGTCCGGCGCGCGCGGCAACTCGAACCTGCAGGCCAGCGTGGCGGCGGGCATCCAGTCGGCAGGCGAAACCGGCGGTGCCGCCGGCGTGATGGGCATCGGCATGGCCACCGGCATGCTCGGCGGTGTCGGCACCCTGCAGCAACCCACCGCACCGGCCGCCGACGACCCCATCGCCAAGCTGAAGAAGGCCAAGGAGATGCTCGACATGGGGCTGATCACCCAGGCCGACTACGACGCCGCCAAGGCCAAGGCGCTGGGTCTGTAGTCGGCAGGCCGGGACAGCACGATGTCGCATCCCGACAAGCCATCGCCGCCGCCTCCGAGCGGCCCCGGTTCGCCGCAGGACGTACCGCCTGCGCCCGGCAGCATCCCGATCGATACCTCGGCGCTGCCGGACGCGATTCGCGAGGAACTCGAAGCGCCGGATCCGGTCGCTCTCGACACCTCGGCCGAGGAGCTCAAGGACGGTGCCAACCACTGTCCGAAGTGCGGCGCGACCGACATCCGCCACAAGCCCGGCAGCGATCTGCTGGTCTGCCTGTTCTGCCGCAACGAATGGCACGGGCATCGGGTCGAGGAGGAATTCGGGCTCGGCGAAGGACTCGATGAGCTGAGCGGCACGATCATCGCGTCCGGTGCGCGCGACATCGCCGCCGACGCATCGGTACTGATGAGTTTCAAGTGCACCGGCTGTGGCGCTGAAGTCACCGTCAATACCGAGAACGCGATGACCGCGCGCTGCCATTGGTGCCGGCATGTCTTCGGCGTCAACGAGCAGGTGGCGAATGGCGCAGTGCCCGACGCGGTGCTGCCGTTTCACATCAAGAAGGACGATGCGGTCGGGCGCATCCGCCAGTTCGTCGCCAAGCGCCAGATGTTCGCGCTGAAGGAGTTCAAGCAGGAGTTCACGCCCGAGAACGTGGTCGGCGTGTACCTGCCGTACATGATCGTCGACGGCAAGGTCAGCGCCGACGTGGTCGGCAAGGGCGAGATCGAGACGGCCCGCTACACGCGCGGCAGCGGCAACAACAAGAAGACCTACTACGACGCCGACGTCTACCACGTCGACCGTCACGTCGATTTCACCGTCGACGACCTCACCCTGGAGTCGTCGTCCGAGCGCGGCAACCTCGATACGCGCACCAACACCAACAACATCATCAACACGATCCTGCCGTTCGACACCAAGAACGCGGTGAAGTGGAACGCCTCCTATCTGTCCGGCTACAGCTCGGAGAAACGCGATCGCGACGTCGAGCACCTGCGGCCGCGGCTCGAAGACCAACTGCTGTCGATCGCGCGCCACCAGGTGTTGGACTCGGTGCGCCAGTTCGATCGCGGCGTGCGCTGGGAGCAGGAAGGCCTGCAGGTGCACGGCACCCGCTGGGTGTCGATGTATCTGCCGGTGTGGCTGTACTCCTACCATCAGCCGGGCAAGAACGGCGGCATGCTGCACTACATCGCGGTGAACGGCCGTACCGGTGAAACCATGGGCAGTGTGCCGGTGCAGCAGTGGAAGCTGATCACCGCCGCGCTCACCGTCGGCACCGTGCTCGAAACTATCGCACTCTGGTTCATTGGGGCATTCGGATGAGCGACGACGGCGGTCTCTGGTTGCTGCTGATGGGGCCGGCCGGCGCGGCCGGGCTGTACTGGACCCTGTACCGGCACTACCGCAACACCGACAAGTCGCACGCGTTCGAGCACGAAACCGCGGTCGACGCCAAGCCGGTGACCGGATCCGAACACAAGGTCGGCAACGTCAAGGGCACCCAGCAGAAGCGCATCACCGGCGACAACGTGATGGCCTATCGCAAGCGCGTGCAGCGGATGGCCGGCGGCACGGATACCAGCTAGCGCCTGCACCGGCCGTGTAGCGGCACCCCGGGTCCGCCGCCACCGTGGACGTCGGTAGCCTGGCCTCAGCGCAGGATTCGCCGGACCCCGTTGCCGCCGTCCCGGGTTCACGCAATGATCGACACTCCTGCGCGCAACGCGGCTGGGGGGCGAGATGGTCTTGCGTCGGCTGGTGGAGAGGCTACGGAACGAGAACTGGACCTCGGTCGGCATCGAGCTCGTGATCGTCGTGCTGGGCGTGTTTCTCGGCCTGCAGGCGCAGGAGTGGAGCACGCGCCGGCAAACCGAGGCGACTGCCGCCGAGTATGCCGCTCGGTTGATGGACGATTTTCGCAGCGACTTCCGCTTTCGTTCTTTCCTCTACGAGTACTACGACGACGTGCGCGCCAGCAACGAGCGCGTGCTCGAGGCGCTCGAAGGCGCGTCGGAGATGGAGGACGAGGCACTGCTGGTCAACGCGTTTCGCGCGACCCAGTACATCCAGTGGTACGCCAGCCCGTCCACCTATGGCGAGTTGGTGTCGATCGGTGGCGTCGATCTGATCCGTGACGAATCCATGCGCGATCTGGCACGGCAGGTCTACGCGGCCAACCTGATGCAGCACATCGAAGACGAAGGGAGCGAGGCGCCGTTCCGACGCGCGTTCCGCAGCGTGGTGCCGTTGAGCGTGCAGCGCGCACTCGGCCAGCGCTGCGGTGATCGCCAGTTCGACCTGGGCGATCTGGCCGTGGTGACCGATCCGCTCGACTACCCCTGCGAAACGGGCCTCAGCCCGGCCGAAGTCGAAGCCTCGCTTGCTGCCTTGCGCGGCATCGAACAGCTGGTGCCGATGCTGCGGCTGCGGGTCACCGAGATCACCACGCGGATGAACGCGCTGCGGTTCTCCATCCGCGACATCAAGGGCCTGCTGGGCCGCGCCGACGCGGGCTGAGTGGTCTCGACCACGCCGTCAGGGTTCCGGGTCAGTCTGCTGATCCTGGCGGCGAAGGCCATGCTGGGGTGCGCGACGTTCTCGGCGCCGCCGGCCCCTTCGGCAGCTTGCCGCACGGCGCATGCACTCTCCGTTTCCCTTGTGCGCGGCCCCCGCTGACCGCCGTCGACGCGGGGGCTCAGGCACCGGTGCAGCTGTTGCTGGGCAGGCCCTCGAACCCGCTGGCGAACACGACGTCGGGGTCGCCGACGACGGGGCGTTGATCGAGCGAGTCGAGAAAGCCCAGCCCGGCGATGATGTCCACGGTGTTCGGAATGCCGTTGAACCAGGTCTGCAGCGTCGGGCTCAGGATCAGGCGATCGTCCTGGTCCGCATCGAGGAAATTGAGGCCGAGGTACAGGGTGTTCAGGCCGAGCGCGGTGAACGCCTCGGGGACCGGGCCAACCAGATCATTGGCCTGCAGGCTCAACACGCTCAGATTGCCGAGGTCGCCCAGGCACTCCGGCAGCGCGCCGGACAGGCGGTTGAACTCCAGGTTCAGTTCTTCGAGCTGGTTGAGGTTGGCGAGTGCGGCGGGAATCGGGCCGGTCACCTGCGGTCGTGCTTCGAGCGGGTTGCCGGCGATGCGCAGGACGCGCAGCTGGGCGAGGTCGCCCAGCGCCGACGGCAGCGTCGAGGTGAAATCGTTGAAGGACAGGTCGAGTTCTTCCAGCGCGCCCAGATTGCCCAGGGTGGATGGCATCGCGCCGATGAGCTGATTGCCGGCCAGGTCGAGGACGCGCAGCTGGCCGAGACTGCCGACATTGGCGGGCAGCGGCCCGCTCAAGCGGTTGCCGCGCAGACGCAGCTCCTCGAGCATCGGCATCTGGTCCAGGTAGGTAGGAAACGGTCCTTCCAGACGGTTCGCATCCAGTCCGATCCGGCGCAGGCGGGTGAGCCCGCTGAGGTCGGGCAGCGGCCCGGTCAGGCGTCCGCCGGCATCGAAGCTGTCGGAGAAGACGTCGAGCACTTCGAGCTGGAGGAGGTTGCCGATACCCGCGGGCAGCGGGCCGCTGAACTGGTTGCCTCCGAGGAACAGGTTTTCCAGCAGCGTCAGGTTGCCCAGGCTGTCCGGAAGCGGGCCCTCGAGAATGTTGAAACCGACCTGCAGAAAGGTGAGCGACTGCAGGTCGCCGATGTACTCGGGCAGCTCGCCGCGCAGTGCGTTGCTCGACAACTGCAGGAACTGCAGTGCCTGCAGGCCGATCCAGGAAGGCGGAAACTCGCCGTCCAGGCCGTTCAGGGCCAGATCGAGTGCGATGACGCGTCCGCTCAGGGGGTCGACGATGACGCCGTACCACGAGTCGACGTCGTTGCTCCCCCAGTTGGTGTGGTTGACCCAGTTGTCGCCATCGGTCGCGTTGTACAGATTGACCAGGTCGACGCAGTCGAACAGGTCGACGTTGACGTTGTTGCACAGCAGGATGCTCAGATTGCCGGCGCCCGCCTGCATCGGCACGCACAGAAGCACGATGCTCAGCGCGACGCGCAGGGCGCGCTCCGACCATGGCGCCATGCGGTGCATCCACGCGGCCCTCGCGTGTGGACGCATGCTCGGCCTGCGACCATCCGTCGAGCGCGACGATCGCGCTCCACCCGCGCTCGTGTCGCAAGGCGGGCCGTGTTTGCCGCTTGTTCTCCCGGAAGTGCCGGGTACATGCAGGCGCTGCACGATTTTCTCGGGCCCATTCCGACGCCGCTGCGAGCGGCCGGTGACCCATCATCGCAAGATTTTTCCCTGGCTGCCCGATGACCCGGCTACGCGCGACGATGGCCTGTGCGCGCGCCAGGTGTGCAGCGCGGAAGGTCAGCCCGTCGGTGATTCAAACAGTTAAGCCGATCAGGCAGAATGAGCGAGCGCGATCGCGTCGAAGCCAGACGTCGACAGGCGAAGAAGTCGACAGGCGCAGAAGTCGATCGGCAAGGAAGTCGATCGGCAAGGAAGTCGATCGGCAAAGAAGTCGATCGGCGAGAGCACCGCAGCGGCGACCGCTGGACCGGCTGGATGCCGCGACCTGGACCCGCCATCAGCACGCCCGATCGAAACCCGCCAGAACGGATCACCGATGCCCCCGCCCGACGAGACCACGATCAAGTCCATCCGAAGCATGGCCGACCAGTTCGTCGGCGACGACGTTGCACGCTGCGATCTGCGCCTGTGCTTCGAGTTGACCTGCTACGTGTGGGGATCGATCGACGAGCAGCGTGAGGCCATTGCGGCGTTGTATGCCGTTGCGCGTCCGTGGATCGAGCCGCACGTACGATGGGTCGCTACCGACTTTTCGATGCGTTTCCGCAAGCGCACCCGCAAGACGTTGGATATCCTGCCGACCTGGCTGGCCGAGGAATCGAAGCCGCTGGCGAATCTGTTCCTGCACTGCGACGAGACGCGTCACTCGATGTCCGAGCGGGTCTTCTGGCTGGAAATGTGCCGGGACGCGATGGGGTGCATTCGGCTGTCGATACCGGTGGAGGACGCCACGCGGGATCCCGATGCCGTCTTCGAGTCGGTGATGGCGATGACCCGATCCCTGCGTTTCCGCAGCGGACACGCCGGGTTCGGCACCAACCAGGGCTACCACTACTGGGGCGCGCTGCAACGCGACAACAACGCTTACCGACTGAGCCTGCGGTTTCCGGGTATCGATCTCGGCCATCCGCTGCATCTCAACCAGTTCTTCGAGCAGCACATCAAGGGCGTCAGCTGGCTGACTCTGGTCGGCGAAGACCTGCTCGAACGAGTCGGGGGTGCCGAGAGCGTGGCGTCGAAGCTGGGCGAGGGGGCGAGCGTGCATGCGCTCGAGCACGGGTGCCTGATCCGCGCCGGCGCGGCGCCGCAGTTCGGCGATCTGCAACAGGGCGACGACCTGCCTGACTACCGCCGCGTGGCTGCGGCGCTTGCTCCGCTGCAGTTCGTCATGAATCCGCATCGGCCCCGCAGCGACATCGGCGGTCCGGAGAACACCGCCCGCTGGCTCGCCCGGTTCAGCGAGTCCACCGAAGGTTGATCCACGCCCGGGTGTTCCCGCGGCGCGCAGGGCCGACCGCGTCCGGCGCGATCAGCCGGCCTCACAACAGGCGGTTTCGACCGGTGGTTCGAGCGGCACGACGAGGAAGCGCAGGAAGAACTGCGTGAGTGGACCCACGCCGAGGGCGAACAGCACCGTGCCCAGGCCGACGGTGCCGCCGAGCAGCACGCCGGTCGTCAGCACGCTGACTTCGAGCAACGTGCGCACGCGACGAATCGACCAGCCGGTGCGGCGCTCGAGGCCGGTCATCAGGCCGTCGCGCGGACCGGGGCCCAGTTGCGCGCCCACGTACATGGCGGTGGCGATCGCGCAGACCACAACGCCGCCGAGCAGATACGCCACCCGCAGCGGCAGCGCGTGCGGCGTGTCGATCATCGCCAGTGCGAGGTCGGCAAAGGGGCCGAGCAGCAGCGCGTTGGCCAAGGTGCCGAGGCCAGGCATCTGCCTCAGCGGAATCCACGCCAGCAGCACGCCTGCGGCAGTGAGGATCATCACCATGCCCAGGCTCATCGGCACATGGCGGGTGACGCCGAGATGGAACACGTCCCAGGGCGACGCACCCAGCGCGCTCTCGATCATCAGGGCGATGGCGACTCCGTACAGCCAGAGACCCAGGCCGAGGCGCAGCAGGCGCTCGACAAGACGCCCGGCGCGCAGTTGGGCGAGCGGGCCAAGATTGGATAGAAGTATGGGGTGTGTCGGCTTGTTCATGGCGCCACTCTCGCGCCAAGTGGCTCTTGAATAGAGAGCCAATCGTGCGATAGTGGCCTCATGACACGTATGCTTTCTCCTGAGCGCCTGGCCGGGCTGGTCGGCGATTTCCCGCGCTCGCCGGCCTATCGCGGCCTGCGCCAGGCGATGCAGGAACTCATCGGTGACGGCCGCATCCCGATCGGGACGCGACTGCCCAGCGAGCGCGCCGCCATGCGCGCGCTCGGCCTGTCGCGCAACACGGTGACCCGCGTTTACGCCGATTTGGTCGCCAGCGGGTTTGCGTCGGTGCGCCAGGGATCGGGCACCTACGCCGCGGTGCCGGGGGATCGACGCCGCGCGCACGATCACGCGCTCGGCGTCGGCCTCGCCGCCGACGGGGCGATCGATCTGCATTGCGCGGCGAGCGCTGCGACGCCGGGTGTGGCCGCAGCCTACGAGCGCGCGCTGGCGGCGCTTCCGGGCTATCTCGGCGGCGAGGGCTATCTGCCGTCGGGTCTGCCGGAGCTGCAGGCACGGATCGCCGAACGCTACCGACACCGCGGTGTGCCGACCCTGCCCGAACAGATCGTCGTCACCAGCGGCGCGCAGTCGGCCCTGGCCGTCGTTGCCCGCGCCCTGTCCCGGCCGGGCGATCGGGTGTTGATCGAGTCGCCGGTGTATTCGAATGCCATCGGTGCCCTGCAGCACGGCGGCGGTCGTCTGGTCAGTGCGCCGCTTGGCGACGACGGCTGGGACCTCGAAGGCATCGAGGCGACCCTGCAGCAGACCACGCCGCATCTGGCGTACCTGATTCCTGATTTCCAGAATCCGACCGGCTTTCTGCTCGACGACGATGGGCGCGCACGCTATGCCGCCGCGCTGGCCGCCACGCGTACGGTGCCGATCGTCGATGAAGCACTGCAGGCCACGCGGCTGGACGACCGCCCGATGCCGGCACCGTTCGTGGCGCACGCGGCGAATGCCATCTCGGTGGGCAGCGTGTCGAAGCTGTTCTGGGGTGGCCTGCGCGTGGGCTGGATCCGCGCGCCGCGCGACCTCGTCGACCGCTTCATCCGCACCCGCGTGCAGTTCGATCTGGGCTCGTCGCTGTTCGACCAGCTGGTGGTCGCCGAGTTGCTGGACGTTCCGGCGATCGCCGATCTGCGCCGTGCGCAGCTGAAGTCGAGGCGTGACGCCCTCATGGCTGCGCTGCAGGAACGATTGCCGAGCTGGCGCTGCCGCGTGCCGGAAGGCGGGCTGACCTTGTGGTTAAGACTGCCCTACGGCAGCGCCACCCAGCTTGCCGCGCGCGTCGAGCCGGCCGGCGTGCACCTCGCGCCCGGCCCGGTCTTCAGTGTCGAGGGCGGGGCCGACCACTGGCTGCGCATCCCCTATGCCAAGCCTGAGGCACAGCTGGTGCAGGCGGTCGACCGCATCGCCGACGCCTGGGCCGCGCTGCCTGCCGATGCCACCGCGCGGCGCGGGGGGCCGCAACTGCTCATCGCCTGAGCGCCCACCGCAGCGAGTCGGGCGCAGCGGTCGAATCCGGATCGCACACCCAGCCACTCGATCCGACATCGCCTACGACTCAATCTTCCAGACCGTCCGTGAAGATGTGAATCGGGCGAAAGCGCACGCCGCCAGCGCCGCGACCGGGCGTTGTGGCATCGGGCGCCAACTGCACCGCCATCGCCGTTTGCTGCGGAAAGTCGAAGGGCCGCCGAATGAACACCGCTGGCACGGCGTCGGCGGTGCCCGCGACCTCGCTGCTGCTGTTGCCGGTGAGGATGGCGAGACTGCCGTCGGCGTTGACTTCAATGTGCTCGAATCCGGGGCAGTCGATCGCGCCGCCGCCGTCGGTGCACACCGAGCCGGTCACCGAGGTGGGAAGGGAGAGCTCGATCCAGGTTCGGCCCGAGTCGAACGGTGCGCGGACCAGGAACACGCGGGCGCGGGTGCCGGTGAACTGGGGCGGAAAGAGAAACTGCTGGCCGACGAGCAGGGACTGCCCATCCGGCGCTACGGCGATAGGCCCCAGGCCCTGCACATCCAGCGGCGCGGGAATCTCGGTGAAACTGCTGGACGAGGAATACGGTGCGCGGGTCGTGCGGATCGCGTTCACGCTGGGCGCGCTCTCACTGAGCATGCGGCTGACGAACAGGCGGCCGCCGTCGCGAGTGAGCTTGCACATGCTCGGCGACTGCACGGTTGCCGGGAAGGGCATGGTGAAGGCGACGCTGGTGTAGGGGCGCTCGAGCACGCTTACCCCGCCGGTATGGCAGACGAACGCGCGCCCATCGGGGGCGAAGTCGATCGCGGCGGTGACGAAGCTCAGCACGCGCAGGCTTCCCGTGATCGTCGACACCTGCGGCGGCACGACACCGAAGTCCACCACCACCGCTTCACCGGTGGGCTGTGCGTCGTTCGATTGCCCGATGCTGAGCGCGTAGCGGCCGTTGGGATCGACCGCCAGGCTGCCGTTGCCGTTGCTGCGCCCCGGCAGCGCGATGCGGGTGAAGGCGTCCGGGTTGTCGAGCGATGTGCGCACCAGCTCGGGTTGGTCGAAGTTGGCAAACAGCGCTTCGCCACCGCCGAGAAAGGCCAGTCCGTGCGGGTGAACATCTGCGGGCAAACCGAACGTCTCCTGGGTGGGCGTCGGCAGAAGGCCATCCGGCGTCGGCAGCAGAAGACCGAGCGCGCCATCTTCGAGCGTGCTGACGATGGCGGGCTCGGAGGTGCTGCTGTACTGGATGTGGTCGATCTCCATGAAAGCGTTGTCGGTGCCGGAGACGAAGCCGATCGAGGCTATGCCGCCTTCATCGCGCACGCCGAAGAAGCGGTCTTCGGCGGTGGTGCCCAGGCCGGAGAGGTCGCCGATGCTCGGTACTTCGATCGTCCCCAGCGACGCGCCGTCCGGGCCGAACGCCTCGAAAGTGAGCCCCCCCATGATGCCGTCGGTCCACACCATGCCGACCGCGCGCGGAAATGGCGGCGCCCACTCGACACGCAAGTTGGCGCCGAACAGGCTGCGGCCCTGCGTGCCGGACCCGTCGATCACCCCGTCGTCGACGTCCACCGAATCGGCATTGCTGGCTGGGCCGACGATCTGGCTCGGTCCCACGGTGCGCAGGCGCCGGTCCATCACGCCGTCCTCGAAGTCCTCGATCACCAAGGTTCCGGTGTCGAAGCCGGCGGGCGTGTCGAGCGGCGAGAGATAGGGCGTTGGCCCGAAAAACACCGGATCGGCGAGCGCGGCGGCGGGCATGCCGGTACAGATGAGGGCGAGCGCAGCGAGCGGGGCGCGGACGGACATCCGGGTCTCCTGGGGAATGGCTTCAGGACTGGGCACGGAGAAACCGCCGCGGATCTGCCATCGCCCCCGTTTGATCCGCTGCGCTTGACCGGGCCGTAGACATGTGACCAAATAGTCACATGAAGAGCACCACGGCATCCTCGCCCTCCGAATCCGACGTGTGGCAGGCGCTTGCCGACCCGACACGGCGCGAGATCGTCGATCGGCTGGCGGCGGGCCCGAAGACCACGTCCCAGCTGTGCTCGGGCATGCCGATGTCGCGCTTCGGGGTAATGAAGCACCTGTCGGTGCTGGAGCGCGCCGGCGTCGTCGTGTCGCGCAAGCAGGGACGCTTCCGCCTCAACCATCTCAACGCATCCGTACTGCACGCGGTGCAGACGCGCTGGCTGTCGCCGCGCGCCACGTCGTTGGCCGAACTGGCCAGCAGCTTCACCCGCCATCTAGGAGAGACCGTGATGCCGAATCCCGCCGCGTTTCCGCACTCCGCCGTGATCGAGCTGGCGCTCGAATGGACAGTGGCGGCGTCCGCCGAGCGCACCTGGACATGCCTGTTCGAAGACATCGACCGGTGGTGGCCGGCGTCGCACCGCGCCCTGGGCGACGGCAGCACCATGCGCTTCGCGCCGCGCCTGGGCGGTGGACTCACCGAAGAGCAGGACGCCGCCGGCGGTCTGCTTTGGTACACCGTCTTCGCGATCGCGCCTCAGCGTTCGCTGGATCTGGTTGGGCACCTGGCGTCGCGCTACGGCGGCCCGGTGGTGTCCACCCTGCACATCGAACTGGTACCGGCTCCGGACAACCAGTCATGCGTGGTCAAGCTGACTGACTCGGCAGTGGGACGCATCGGGCCGGACATGCGCCAATCGATGGAATCAGGCTGGCAGGAAATCCTCGGACGCGGATTCGTCGAAGCGCTGGGCGCGCACCAAGCCTGATCGAGACATCGACGTGTAGGTCACGCGATCCCGGCGCTGTCGCCGACCACGCGCCAGCCCGCGCGGCATGTTGCGCGACTCGCTTCAACGCTGCCTGCTGTCGCGCGGTCGCGCACGCGAAGGATGGCCGCACCGGCGGTGATAGCGTGACCCGGTCGACGAGGAGAGCCGCGTGCGTGTGCTGCCGTTGCTGATGTGCTTGCTCTCATGTTCGGCCGTGCACAGCGCGCCGCTGCTGGACGGCGACTGCGGCGACCATCGCGACGCCGGCGTCGTACCGCGCATCCTCGCCCAATCAGTCGAACTGTATGTTCACGAGTACGCAGGCCAGTTGTGGCTGTGTGCCACGCTGGCACCCGGTGATCTCGGTACGGTGGACGTGCAGCTGGTCACGCCCCGCTATCCGCGCGGCATCAATCTGCATGTATCGGCGCAGCTCGGCGAGTGGCCGCTCGATCGTCCCGACGACGCGCCGACCGGTGCGAACGACGCGCGATGGTGGAACCACCGCGGTTGGAGCGGCTCGACGCTTCGTTTCCACGGCATGGAAGACGTTGACGGACAACGGCGACCGCGCCTGTTGCCCGGCCGGGCCCGCGAGCTGCAGATCGACGTCGCCCGGTTTGGCGCCGGCACCTGGAACCTGCTGCTTCGCTTCCAGCAACTCGGCGGACGTGAGGAACTGATTTATCCGGATGCTGGCGACGAACCGCTGATGATCCGGATCGACGACCCGGTGGATTGAGCGCAAAACGGGTGCGCTGTGACAACGCCCACCGTCGGACGGGTCGAAGCCGAGCGCTGATGCGCCATCGGACCGAGGCGGGAGCCCGTACTCAGCAACCGCAAGCCGGCCATCGGCCCTCGAAGCGCGCGGCCAGCGCCAGCGACTCGCCCGGCGTGGCCAGCGACGATAGGTACAGGCGCTGGTCGAATCCGCAGTTGTCGTCCGGCAGGCTCAGCAGCAGGTCAACGCGAGCATCGCCGTCGAGATCGCCGATGAAGTGCAGCTCCGGCATGCTGGTATCGCCGTCGTAGTGACCTGCGGCAGAGAGCTCGAACAGTGCCTGGCTGCGCGTTCCGTCACTCAGACTGTGGCGATAGGACTCGCCGTCGTCGCTGCGCTGCCAGTGCCACCGCAGCCGGGCGTCGCCCAGCGGAAGGTTGAAAACACCTTCGCTGGCCGTGCTGCGCGCCGGCGAGAGCGGATTGGTGAAGATGGGCTGGCGGCCCCAGGTGACCACCGGATTGCGCAGCTGCGGCAGACCACTGAACACCGCGATCGGCTCGCCGGCAAAAAAGACCACGGCGGTCGGCTCATCCTCGTCGAGGATGTTGCGTTCCGAGCCGCGCCCGATGGCGGGCTGCGTCGAGCGCAGCTGGCAGTCCATACCTTCGCAGTGCAAATCGAGCCAGGACTGCGATCGGGCGAAAGTGCCGGCCGCAAAGACTCCGCCGTGTCCGACCGAGACGAAACCCGTCGCCGGCTCGGCGGAGGCCGCCGGACTGACACAGGCACACAGGAGCAGGGTGCGGATGGTGTGGCGCATCGAGCGGGTTCCGGCAGGAGACGAGCCGAGGATGGTCTCCGGTTGTGGCGGGCTTCGGGCAAACCTCGGGCCGATTCCGACGAGAACGGATGGCGAGAGGGAGGACGACATGCGCCCGCAGTCGGAATCATGCCGACGGCACTGACGTCGAGCTGCGCCGCAGAGCGACATGCTAGGCTGCCCGCCAGCCGCGTGGAGGTCCGCCATGATCCTTCGCCTTGCGTTGCACTCGACGGAGACGCGCCCTCGAATGCGTGACGTCATGTCGACGCCATGCGCGATCGAGCGGAACCGGGGCTGAGGCCGCGCATGCCCAGCGTCGTCCTCACCCGACACTTGCACGCCTTCTTTCCTGCGCTTGCCGGGCAGTCGATCGCGGTCGAGGCGACCACGGTGGCCGAAGTCGTGCAGGCGATGGAGCGGCTGGCGCCCGGCTTCGCCTTTTACATTTGCGACGAGGCGGGGCGGCTGCGCACCCACGTCAACGTGTTTGTCGACGGCGAGCGCATCGCCGATCGCACGCGCCTGTCCGATCCGGTGGGCGCGCAGTCCGAGGTGTTCATCCTGCAGGCCCTGAGCGGGGGCTGAGAAGCGGAGGTGGCAACATGGCAGCACGCGTTCTGGTCGGCACCCGCAAGGGCACCTTCATCATCGAGCGGCAGCAGGGGCGCTGGCAGCCGCGTCTGGCCGGACACGCCGGCGTCGGCAGCAATTTCGTCGCTCGCGATCCGAACACCGGCACGCTCTGGGCCCTGCTGGGCCACGGGCACTGGGGCGCCAAGCTGTCGCGCTCGGCCGACGACGGTGCGACCTGGCAGGACGGTACGCAAATCAAGTATCCGCCGGGCGCGCGCTACATCGGCACCGACATGCCGAGCGAGGAGGGCGCGGAGCCTCCGCCGAAGCTGCGCACCGCCACCCTGCTCAAGCTGTGGTGCATCGGCTTCGGTCCCAGCGGGCGCATCTACGTCGGCACGATTCCCGGCGGGCTGTTCGAGAGCGGCGACGGCGGCGAGACCTTTGAGCTCAACCGGCCGCTGTGGAGCCATGACTCGCGCGGCGGCGACCTGTTCGAGAGCGATGGCAGCGGGCATACCCAGTGGTTCGGCACGCCGGCGTCCGAGTCGGGCGAATTCGCCGCGGGCATCCACTCGATCGTCGTCGATCCCACCGACGCCAACCGGATCCTCGTCGCAGTGTCCACCGCCGGCGTGCTGGAGAGCATCGATGGCGGCAAGAGCTGGCGCGGCCGCAACGTCGGTATGACCAACGACTATCTGCCTGACCCGCACGCCGAGTGGGGGCACGATCCGCACTACGTCACCCTGTGCGCGGGTCAGCCCAGGCATCTCTGGCAGCAGAACCACTGCGGCGTGTTCTATAGCTCTGATGGTGCCGCGAGCTGGAAGAACGTCAGCCAGCCCGATCTCGGCGTGCGTTTCGGTTTTCCGGTGGCGGTGGACGCTCGGGACGGTCGCACGGCGTGGCTGGTGCCCGGTCATTCGGACATGCAGCGCACCGCGGTCGACGGCGGGCTGTTCGTCGCCCGCACCACCGACGGCGGCGAGAGCTGGACCCAGCTTCGCAACGGACTGCCGCAGCAGAACGCCTACGATGTCGTGTACCGTCATGCGCTCGATGTCGACGGCGACGTGCTCGCCTTCGGCAGCACCACCGGCAACCTCTATCTCAGCGAAGACCGCGGCGACAGCTGGCAGACCGTGGGCAACAACCTGCCACCGATCTACTCGGTGCGGTTCGGCTGAGCGCTCGGGAAGGCCACCGGGCGCGTCGTCTCAGCTCGGGCGCGCTCGGGTGATCGCCGCCGAGATGAGGCTCACCACGACGCCGATCACGAACACGGTGGCGAACATCACGGCGGCCTGAAGCGGACGGTTGAAGAAGAACGGCTTCATCGACTCGATTTCGGCCACCTGGCGTGCCGATTCGGCGGCGCCGAGCGCAGGGTCGCGCGCCTGGGCGAGGTAGAACTCGATGATCGCTTCCGGCAGTGCGTCACCGGCCGCGGCGTAGAAGCCCCAGGTCGCCAGCCCGAAAACGAGTCCGGCCACCGCGGAGACGCCGACACCTGTCGCCAGCAGGGCGCCGAACCCGAGCGGACCGCGACGACGTTGTTCGTGCCGCATCGCGAACCAGGTCGCTGTCATGCACAGCACCATGCTGGAGTAGCCGATGACCTCGCCGGCCTTCATCCAGTCGGTGCGCAGCCCGAACACGAAGTAGGGCACGAACATCGGCAGGCACAGCAGTCCGCCTCCCAGCAGGCCGTAGCGGATGATCGGATGCATGGCGTTCTCCCGGTGCTGAGTGGAACCCGAACTGTATCGACGGCGCGCGTTTCGACCATCCTCCGAACGGGTGAAAAACGGGTGAGGCCTAGTCCAAGCGGTTGATGGGGGGCGGCATGCCGCGGCTCGAATGGCTCAGCCCGAGCCGCTGCGCGGCGGCCAGCGCCTCGGTGCGGCGCCCTACACCGAGCTTGGCGTAGACGTTGCCCAGATGCGTCTTGACGGTGTTCTCGGACACATGCAGCGCGCGCGATCTGCTTGTTGCTGAGCCCTGTGCACAGCAGCTCGAGCACCTCACGCTCGCGTGGACTGAGGTCCGGCAGCGTGTCGCTTGCCGAGCCGGACGCGGCCACCGGCGCCGACGCCTCGTCGGCGTGCGCGGCTTCGGGTGCGGTCAAGCGCTGCTGCGCCAGGTTCGGAGTCGGCCTTGGCGGCGGCGAGTGGTGCGGCGCACGAGTGATGGCCATCCCGACGACAACGGCGATCAGGGCGATGGCCGCACCGATCAGTTCGCGGCCCCAGCCCAGGGCCATCGGGGCCATGCTGATCAGCTGCAGGCAGAGCAGCACCACGCCGGCCAGGGCGCCGTAGGCGACGATGCGGGACAACGGTGATGACCTCATCCGTGACGAGGCTACCTCAATCGAACGCGACGCGGCTCAGTCGGCCGACCGCGTCGAGGCGAGCGTGTCCGCGTGCGGCGACCAAAGGCCTCCCGGCGCCATCTCCGCCAGCCCCTCCGCCACGCTGATCACCGGCACGTAGCCGAGCTCGCGGCGCGCGCGGTCATCGCGCACCGTGACCTCGTGGCCGACGGTGGCGTATTCCTGCCGTGAGATGGGCGGCTTGATGCGCCCGCCGGTGAGCTGCTGCAACCACGCGCCGACAGCAATCACCGACTTCAGCAGCCAGCGTGGCACGCTGCCGGTGGGCGGCGCCACGCCGTGGGTCGCCAGCATGCGGGTGAGGAACGCGCGAAATTCCTGCGGCGCCCCGTCGGTGATGAAATAGACCTGCCCGGTCTGTCCGCGTTCGAGCGCGGCCAGGGCGCCGGCCGCCACGTTGGCGACATGCGCGGTGCTGGTGCGGTAGTGGCCGCCGGCAATCCACTTCAGGCGACCGCTCTTCACCGCGTCGATGATCTCCGGCAGCGCCGAGGTGTCGTCGCGCCCCCAGACGAATCGCGGGCGAATGGCGCAGACCACGAATCCCTCGCCGGCCTCGGCCAGCGCAGCGCGTTCCGCCGCGGCCTTGGTGCGCGCATAGCCACCAGCATGCCGCGCCGGAATCGGCCACGCTTCGTCGGCCTCGATGATCGGCGCGCCGTCGGCGAGCACCGATTCGGTGCTGATCTGCAGGGCGCGCCGCACGCCGGCTTCGCGTGCAAGTCGGAAGACCAGGCGGGTGCCTTCGACGTTGACGCGATCCTGCACCGGATCGTCGCCGCCGTGGTCGGTGTCGGCCGCGGCGTGAATCATCGCCGCGGCGCCCTGCAGGCCGATGCGCAGCACTTGCTCGTCCAGCAGGTCGCCGATCACCGGCTCGGCGCCCAGTTGCCGCACCACCTCGGCCGAGCGTTCGCTGCGTGCCAGTGCCTTCACCCGATAGCCCGACGCGACCAGCGCGCGAATCAGGTTGCGGCCGACGAAACCGCTGCCGCCGGTGAGGAATACGATGCTCATGGGTGGTGGGGCGCTCGCGCAGAACGGGAATCGAGTCGCCTACTGTACGCGTCTCGCCGCGGACACAACATGCTGCTACCGCGCCGGGTGATGCATGGCGATGTGACGCGGCATGGATTCGTCACGCGGCACATGCTCCCGGCAAGCCGCTCACCCGCCCTCGCCGCGCACCTCAGTCGCGCGCCCAGCGCCGGATGCGCGCGATGTCCGCCGGGGGAATGCCGAGCGAGACGAGAAACGCCTGGTGGTCGTCGGGGCGGCAGCGTTCGAACTCGGCATGCCACGCCCGCATCGCGACGTCGTCGAGCCCGATCGCGCGGAACATGGCGGTCCAGCTCTGGCGGTCGAGGCGGTGTGCGTCGGCGCCCGTCGTCGTGCCGGCGAGCAAGCCCTGCAGTACCTGCTGCTGCGCACGCAGGGCATCGACCTGCGCGCCCAGCTGTTCGGCCTGCCGATGCAAGGTCGCCGAAATGCTGCACTCGTCTTCCAGCACCGCACGGACATGCTGCAGTGACAGGCCGGTTGAGCGCAGCTGCACGACCCGGGCCAGGCGCTCGGCATCTGCGCGCGCATACAGGCGATAGCCCTTCGGCGATCGCGCGGACGGGCGGACCAGGCCGATGCGGTCGTAGTAGAGCAGCGTGCTGCGCGACAGGCCGAACGCGCGCCCCAGAGCGCTCACTGCGATGGGATAGCTCGTGCCGCGAGGAACTCGTTCATCAGGCTTTCCCATCGGCGCATCATCCTCGTCCAGTGATCCGGGGTAAATGCACGCACCGCGTCGCCGGCGTCCGGGGTGGATGCGGTGAACGCGTAACGGATGTGTACCTGCGCACTGCCATCGCCCATGGTCGCCACGTCGATGTCGATCACCACCACCACGCCATCCGGCTGGAAGCGCACGAACTGGATGGATCGGGGCGGCGTGCAGGTGGTGACTACCCAAAGCGTCTCGCCGATGTCCGAGTCGGTGGCGAACAACGCCCCCGGTTCGGCTACGCCTGAGCGCGAGTGGATCATGCGGGCCCGCCAGTCGGGAATCCACTCGTGCTCGCGCATCGGGCACAGCAACGGAAACACGTCCTCGGCTGCGGCGTGAATCGATTGCGTGCAGGTGTACACGCACTGTTCGGCCAAGGTGCTGGGGTACATGGGGATGGGCTCCGTCTGCGGGAAGCGCCAAGCCTCCGCTGTGAAGCCGTAGACGGGTCAAGAAGAAGTGGGGTCCGGCACATTGCATGCCCGATGTCCGACAGGCATTGCAGATGTCCCGACGCATCGCGCACGTCCAACCGGAATCGCAGCGCAGGTCGAGACTTCAAACCGCATTGCGGTGCGGTTTTCGCCCCTGCCATCGCCGCGGCGCCGGTTGGCACACGACTTGCTGTGTTTCCTGCGCATCCACTTCGCAGGAGACCCCACCATGTCCCTCAGAAAACTGTCGCTGGTGCTTTGCCTCACGGCATTGCCTCTCTCGGCCTGGGCCGGCAAGGACGACGCCAAGCTCGCGCTCACCGCTGCGCGCGCCAACGTGGCGTCGGCCGAACGGGCCGAGGCCGGCCGCTACGCGACGCTCGAATTGAAGTCCGCGCAGGACTTGCTGGCGCAGGCCGAAGGTTCGTTCGACGACCGCGACTGGACCGACGCCGAACGCGAGGCCGAACGCGCCAAGGCCGATGCCCGGCTCGCGGAAGCGCGATCCCGTCAGCACCTCGCCGAGACCCAGCTGGCCGAAATCGAAGAAACCATCCAGACGCTGCGCGAAGAACTGGCGCGGCAGGGAGCCCACTGATGAACACCAAGCAGAAACCCAACACACCGTTGCGTGCGCTGGCCGTCGGCGTGTCCGTATGCCTGATGGCTGCGTGCGCCAGCACGCCACAGAAGTCCCCTGAACTCGTGCGGCTCGAGAACGAGCTGTCCCGCCTGCGCGCCGATCCAGTGGTGGCCGGCAACGCTGGTGCCGAATTGTCCGAAGCCCAGCGCGCGATCGACCTGATTGCCAGCGACGGCAAGCGCATGCGTGCCGATCTGTACGACCACAACGTCTACCTCGCGGGTCGTCTGCTCGACATCGCCGAGTCCGAAGGGCGGGCGACGCACGCGCGCGACGCCAGCGAGCGTCTGGTGGCCGAACGCGATCGTCTGGTGGCGGATGCGCGGGCCATGGAGGCCGAACGCGCGCGTCGTGAGGCGAATGCCGCCCGGGCCGCCGCCGACCAGGCACGCATGCAGGCCAGCGACGCCAGCCGTGCTGCCGACATGGCGCGTGCGCAGGCCGAAGCGGAGCGCCTGCAGGCGATGCAGGCGCGCGACGCGGCCGAGGCCGAACGTCAGCGCGCCATGCAGGCGCGGGAAGAGGCCGAAGCTGCGCGCGCCGAGCTCCAGGCCATGCGCCAGCTGCTCGCCGATCTCGAAGCCAAGCAGACCGAGCGCGGCCTGGTGGTCACCCTCGGTGACGTGCTGTTTGAAGTCGATCGTGCCGAGCTCAAACCCGGTGCGCAGCGCAACCTCGACAAATTGGTCGCGGCGCTCAGCGAACACGAGGACACCGTAATCGCCATCGAGGGCCACACCGATTCCACCGGCAGCAGCGCGTACAACGAAAGCCTCTCGCAGCGTCGCGCCGAGGCCGTGCAGCAGTACCTGACCAGCCACGGCATCGACCGCAAGCGCCTCACCGCCCGCGGTCTGGGTGAGGACTTCCCGGTGGCCAGCAACGACAGCGCCAGCGGTCGGCAGCAGAACCGCCGCGTCGAAATCATCATCCAGAACGAGTCGCTTGCCGCGCGTTGATCGGCTGCAGGGACGAGGTGGGCGCCGTCCAACACGCTGACCTCGTCCCTGCCGGATCGACGCGCCGCTTCGACGCCCCTACCCGGAGAACACCATGACCGTCCTTGAATTCATCATCCTGCTGCTGATTGCCGGCCTCGTCGGCGCGATGGGCAAAGCGCTCGTCGGCTACGCCCGCGGCGGCTTTCTCACCTCGATCGCGCTGGGTTTCATCGGCGCCCTGCTCGGCACCTGGATCGCCCGCGCGATGGGGTTGCCCGAACTGTTCGCCTTCAGCATCGGCGGCACGCAGATGCCGATCATCTGGTCGATCGTCGGCAGCGCGCTGTTCGTCGGCATCCTCGCCCTGTTGACGCCGCGACGCGTCGTCTGACCGCCTCCAGGAGACGCTCCCATGGCTTTGCGAATTCGACAAGACCGGAACATCGGCATGCTGCTGCTCGCCGTCTGGCTGATCTTCGTGGGCATCCTGGCGTTCGTGCCGATTGGCGGTCTCGCCATGCTCGGTAGCGCGCTGGCGATTGCCGCCGGGGTGTGCATCCTGCTTGGCAAGTAGACGCCGGTCATCGCGTGCCGATGCGCGCGTGGCATGAAGCGTGCGGGGCGGACTCCCGGTGACTCCGCCCCGGGGTCCTTGCCCTGCACTGCCGATTCAGCTTGCCTGGCGCGAAGGCCTGAGTGGTCGCCGACTCAGGCCCTCGTCACGGCCGCCCAGCATCACCGCCGCCGCAGCACCAACAGGCCCAGCGAGCCCAGCATCAGTGCCAGCAGCGCAAGCGAGAGCGGTGTGCGCGCCGGCACGACGGCGGGCGGGTTCGGAACCGCTGAGGAGGCGTTGCACACGACCGTGTAGTTGAAGCTCCCACCGCTCGCGCTGTCATTGGTGAGCAGCTGCAAGGTGGCACTGCGCACGCCATCGACGCTGGGCGTGCAGCCGAGCGCCAGATTCTGGCTACTGCCGGGATCAATCAGGGTCGGGCAATCGGCGATGCTGAAGTCCGCAGCCCCGGGGCCGCTGAAGCTGCACCCGCACACCTCCAGGCGCAGCGTGCCCTGGCTCTGAACCAGCAGGTTGGCGCCCGGCGCCGGATTGCCCAGCAGGGCGGAGCCGAGGTCGATCGCGCTGCCCGGTGCGGGCGATGACTCATAGTCGGCCTCCAGCACGCCCGTGTTGATGCGGCTGTTGTCGATCGGCAGTCGGTCGGTTTCCTGGTACAGGAACCAGAGATAGCGGTTGCCACCGATGGTGGTCGCAATGACGTCGGCAGGGAAGTTCAAGGTTCGGGTCCAGACGATCGTGCCGCCCGCGTCGAGCAGATTGGTATCGACTGCCAACGAGCCGTCGCCCATGTCGCGATAGACCCACTGCAATCCGTACCAGCCCGAGCTGGTCACCGTGAAGTGCGGACCACTTGCCAGGTCGGTTCTCGGGCTGAAGGTGCTGGTGGTGCCGGAGCCGATCAGGATCTGTCCGGCGGTGTCGCTGGCCGCATAGAAGATGAAGTCGCGGTGGTGCGTGCCGCCCTGGTTGTTGACCGCCGAGGCGACGTCGAAGCCGTAGTCGGCGTTGATGCCCGACAACACCTGCGGGTCGTTGAGGTCGAGAAACACGTCGACTTCCACGATGAAGCCACCGGCGAACGTGCTGGCGTAGCCGCCGAGGCGGGTAAACGCGCCACTCGTGGTACCCGGTGCGCCCGGCAGCGGTGGCAGCAGTTCGGCATGGAACAGCCCGTTGCGCGAGGGGACACCGCCGGTTCCGGACGGCACCTGATTGACCTCGGAGAAGAACCGGACCCAGTCGTCATCCGGGGCGGGGCTGTAGGGTGGCCCGAAGCAGGCCGACTCGAAACCCTGGAAATACAGGCTGTCGCCGCTGCGTTGCTGATCAGCTTGGACGCCCACATCGGGCCAGCGCGCACTGGCTTCGAGTGCCAAGGCGGACGTGGCCCCCAGCAGAAGCCAAACGGTTGTCAGAAATCGAAACATGGTGGCTCCCCCCTGTCGGAATGCCATCGACGCGATACCGAAAGCCGGATCGTGGTCGCTTGTTTCCCAAGCATGGCCCAGATCGACGGTGCCGTCTGCGCAAAGGTGTCGGGAAATGCGCCAACGGTCAAATGGCCGGCCCAGCGGTGCATGCCTGACTCGCCGCGTCGCGCATGCGATTCCTCCGCGTGGCACGGGATTCGGGCCTTTCTTCCCTAGTGTCGCGACGGGGGTGAAACTCGCAGTGGAGCGTGGGTTCCGGATGCTTGTCCGGGTCCGGCGTGATCCTGTTTCGCCTGCCGTTGCGCGTTGAGATGGTGAGGGCGTTGCGCCTTCGAATTCGCAGCACGTTCGACATCGACGGGCAGGCCGGCAGAAGGATCTGATGATCTGCCGACGATGCCGACACGTGCGCCTTGGTGAAACCTCTGGTGGCAGCGGTGCCCGTCGTCGCCGCTACCTTGATTGGAGATTCGATTGATGAAGAAGTTCAGCGGTCGCCGGCTCGCCGTGCTGGCCTCGTTCGTGTTTGCCGCAGCCTTCTCGCTCGGGACGTCGGCGCTGGCGTACCCGGGCAGCTACCAGCCGTTCCCGATTCCCGACAATCCCCCGGGATTCCCGAATCCGCCGGGTACGGTGGAGAACGGTCCGTGCGTGGGCTGCCACGAGGCTTGCGAAAACGCCCTGCAGGCATGCGTGTCGGGCGGAGGCTCGGGCTGCTTCCTCACCTTCCAGGCCTGCCGGCAGAACTGCAGCATCAGCATCCCGGGTTGCCAGATTCCCTGAACCCTGTTGCCAGGACGGCCGGACAGTTCGTCCGGCCGTCAGGAGACCGCACCATGATTCGAACGATTCTGATCCTGCTTGTGGCGGCGTTGCTCGGTTGGGGCGGCGGACAGATCCTGCGCGCGGCATCCTCCACAGCTCACAACGCCACGGCGCACAACACCACGACTTCCGTCGAGGCCGCGGCGGTCTCGGTGCAACAGCGCCTGCAGTCGCAAGTCGTGCTCTACACCCTCGCCGACTGCGACTACTCGAAAGCCGCCAAGGCATTTTTCGACGCGCAGGGCATCGACTACGTGGAACTCGACGTCGGGACGTCGATGCAGGCACGAGCGGAAGCCAGGTCCTTGGGTGCGACCAAGGTGCCATTCATGCTTGTCGGCGATGCACGCATCGATGGCTTCGACGAGCCGCGGCTGCTGAGCCACTACGGGTTGCCGGATCTTTCCCGGCCGGTGAGCGAAAACGGCCTGCGACTCTAGCCGATGCGCTGCGCTTTGGCGGCGCGCTCCGGGGGCCCGAACAGCTGTTTCAGCGCCGACCGGAAACCATCCGCTCGCCACGCATCACGGAACATGGCCTGCCATTCGTGGAAGGTGAGGGTGACCGGATTATGGCTGTGGATCTGGCCGATGATGCCGTACTCGCAGGGAACGTCCGGGTCTTCCTCGACGAAGGTGCCGAACAGCTTGTCCCAGACGATGAGCACGCCGGCGTAGTTCCTGTCGATGTACTTGTCGTTGCGGGCATGGTGCACGCGATGGTGCGACGGCGTGTTGAAGATCTTTTCCACCCAGCCCAGGCGGCCGATCGCCTGCGTGTGGACGAAAAACTGGAATCCGAGGTTGATCGCCACCACGGCGACGATGTGGGTTGGCTCGAAGCCCAGCCACGCCAACGGCAGCCAGAACAGCCACATCCCCGAGATCGGATAGGTCAGGCTCTGCCGGAACGCGGTCGACAGGTTCAAGCGCTCGGACGAGTGATGGGTGACGTGCGAGGCCCACATCCAGCGAATGCGGTGATGCGCACGATGGAACCAGTAGTACAGAAAATCCTGGCCGAGCACGAGCAGCGCGATGCCCCACCACGTGGCCGGGATGTCGAACAGGCGGAACTGGTAGACCGCGTAGAACAGGCCGAGCGTGGCTGCCCAGGCCAGGGCGTCGGCGACCTGATGCATCAGCGCCAGGGCGGCGTTCGAGATGCTGTCGACAGCGCTGTAGATCGCCCGCCCGCGGCGATGCCAGTACCAGGCCTCCCAGCCGATCAGGCCGAGAAACAACGGCGCCGCGGCAAGCAGGATCCATTGCTCCATCAGCGTGCTGCCGGCAAGTTCGAGCGCGCCAGCGCGGCGAGACAGTCACGCATCGCGCGCTGCATGAAGCCCTTGAGCAGCGGCGCGGCGATCGGCCACAGCAGCGGCGTGGTCAGGCTGAACAGGTAGTCCCAGCGCACCCGCGTGCCGTCGCCCTCGGCGACGAATCGCCAGTCGGCATCGCCGCGCCGCACCAGCCAGGCCAGCGGCGGCTTCAGCCCGGAAAGGGCATAGGCGTGCCGCGCGCCCGGCTCGAAGGCGGTGATGCACTCGCGCAGCACCGCGCCATCGGCGCTGTGCACAGCGCGCTCGGCGCCTTCCGCGGGCTCGCCGAGCTGTGCGATCCGGGTCAGCGCAGGGATCGGGCCGGCGCCGCGAAACGCGGCCACGAAGCGCTCGGGGTCTAGCGTCAGCGCGAACGCAACCGCGGGCGTTGCGGCGAAGTGCTGCTCGGCGGAGAGATGAACATGCATGCAGCCAGTGTCGCCGCCGCGATGGCGGGGAGCAAGGCGCTCAGGTGGCTGGGCCGCGCAGTGCGGCCATGCGCTGCAGGCTGCTTATCGGCCATACCGAAGGCACGTCGTAGAACTCGGCGTAGGCGCGCGCCCCGTCGGGCAGGCTCAGCCACGGCTGCTTGCTGTCGGTGTAGATGTGCACGTCCGGCGGGCAGGCATCCGGATCGTCGAGGGTGCCGACACGCACGAAGCACACCGCCGGGCCGCCGCGCGGGTAGTGGCTCCAGAGCGCAATCCGGCAGCGCGGGCAGCGCGCGATCTTCTGCCCGCGTCCGCTGGCCGAGGGCGTATCGACCAGTTCGACCTCGCCTTGCAGCAGCGGAACGTGCACGGCTTCGATCAGGGCATTGATCACGAACGCGCTGCCGGTCTCGCGCTGACACCAGCGGCAGTGGCAGGCGTGCACGATCATCGGCGCAGCCTGCATGCGGTAGCGCACGTGGCCACAGGCGCAGCCGCCCTCGCGGTGGAAGTCGGTGTTCGGCGTTGCGCCGGTGCTCGCGTGTTCCGTGCTCATGCTGGGGCCCCTCCATCGGTGGCGCCGGACTCACCGTGCGGGCGTGCGGCGGGTTCGGCGGTGATGGCGCGCCGGGACACCGGCCGCGGCGCGCCTGCGTCGACAGGTCTACTTGCCGAGCTCGGTCGGCAGCGGCGGCGGCGTGCGCGGCACGTCGTCGCGCCATGCCGCCAGCTGGCGCAGGATTTCCGCGCTGGCTGCTTCCAGCTGGCTGTCGCGGCCCTGGTTGGCGAGCACCGGGTCGAGCTCGACCCGCAGGTCGGGCACCACGCCTTCGTTCTCCACGGTCCAGCGTCCGTCGGCATCGTAGAAGCGGAAGAACGGCACGGTGAGGAAGCCGCCATCGACCAGGTTCGGGTTGGCGGAAATGCCGATCAGGCCGCCCCAGGTGCGCGTGCCCAGCAAGGTGCCGATGCCCAGCTCGCGGAAGGCATACGGCAGGTAGTCGCCGCCGGACCCTGCGTCCTGGTCGATCATCATCAGCTTCGGCCCGTGCAGCGCGCCGGCCGGCGTGTTGTAGGGCAGGCCGTCGCGATCCATCCAGCCCGACAGATGTCGGCGGCTGAGCATTTCGACGATGTAGTTGGCGGCCTGACCACCGGAGTTGCTGCGCTCGTCGATGATCAGCGCCTGCTTGTCGATCTGGCTGAAGAACATGCGGTTGAAGAACGTGTAGCCCGCATCGGCCGTGTTGGGCAGGTAGATGTAGCCCACCTTGCCGCCGCTCTGCTGGTCGACCCAGCGGCGATTGGCTTCGATCCAGCTCCACAGCCGGAACGCGCGCTCGTCGGCGATGGGCGTGACCACGATGTCGCGTGCGCCGCTGCCGTCGGCGTTCGGCCCCACACGCAGGCTCAGCTGTTCGCCGATCGTGTTCTGCAGGCGTTCGAACAGGTTGTCGCGCGCGGTGAGTGGGCGGCCGCCGACGGCGAGCAGGTACTCGCCTTCGCGTGCCTGTTGGCCCGGCATGGCCAGCGGCCCGCGCAGGAACGGATTCCAGCGCTCGCCGCTGTACACGCGATCGATGCGATAACGCCCGGCGTCGATGCTGAAGTTCGCCCCGAGCAGACCCACCTTGGGGCTGCCGCTGCGGTACACGTCGCCGCCGCCGACCCGGTTGTGGCCGACCTGCAGCTCACCGATCATTTCGACCAGCAGGGCGTTCAGGTCTTCGCGCCGGCCCACATGGGCGAGCAGCGGCTGGTAGCGCGCATAGACGGCGTCCCAGTCGAGCCCGTGCAGGGTATCGGCGTAGAAGTACTCCTTCTCCATCCGCCAGGCTTCATCGAAGATCTGCGCCCATTCCTGGCGCGGGTCGATCTGCACCCGCAGACCGCCGGCATCGACGGCCTCGGGCTTGAGCTCCTTGCCGAGCTCGGCGATGGAGAGCTTGTTGCCGGTGCCGCGGATGATCACGTGCTTGCCGTCGGCGCTGATGCGGTAGTCGGCGAGATCGCTCTGCAGCGTTTCCAGCTTCATGTCCTTGAAGTTGTAGCGCTGCAGCGTGTTGCCCTTCTCGGCCGGCGTGTCCGGAGGCTCGACGCTGACACCGGGCTGGGTCTGCGCGAAGAAATACAGGTTGCCGTCGTCGCCCACCTGCAGGCGCGCGTAGTTGCCTTCGGCCACCGGCAGTCCCTCGGTGCGCGCGGCCAGTCCATGGAGGTCGATCACGGTCGCCGACGGAGTCTTGCCGGCGTCCTTGTCCTTGCTCTTGTCGCCCTTGTCGGACTTGGCCTCGTCCTCGCTTTCCTCGTCGCCGCGCTTTGGCGTCAGCGGCGATTCGCCCTTGGCGCTGAGTACGGTCGCGTACAGGCCCGCACGGTAGGGGCGCTCCTGGCTGCTCATGTTCAGTCCCACCTGGATCGGCCCGGAGTTGGTCGAGGCGGCGAAGAACAGCACCTTGCCGTCACGACTGAATGCGGGTGCGGCGGCATCCGACATCGCATCGCTGACCGGGTGCGCCGTGCCGTCGGCGAACCGGTAGAGCAGCAGCTGGCGATTGAAGTTCGGCAGCTCGCGGGTGAAGGCCAGCCACGCGCCGTCGGGCGAGAACGCGACCTCGTTGTTGTCGCGCCGCGCGTCGGTCGAGATGCGGGTGATCTTGCCGCTGCCAAGATCGATGCAGAACAGGCCGAGGTGGTTGTCGACGAAGGCGATGCGCCGGGTCTTGGCGTGCCAGTCGAGCAGATTGTAGAAATGCGGACCGAGCGCAAAGCTGCGCGCGTCGCGCCTGCCCTGCTGGTCGGCGAGGATGAGGCGTTGGCCCTGCAGGGAGTCCTCGATCCAGGCGATCTGTTTGCCGTCCGGCGACCAGATCGCGCTGTATTCGCGCCGGTCGGCGCTTGCGCTCAGGTTGCGTGGCGAGCCGTCTTTCGCCGGCAGGCTGAACACCTCACCGCGCGCGGTGACCAGCGCACGCTTGCCGGTGGGCGAGATCGCCACCGCTTCCATCATGCCGGCTGCCGATTTCCAGCCGGTCGCCAGCTGCGGCAGGTCGGGCGCGATGTGGATGGGCAGTTCGCTGATGCTGCCGCTGTCGAGGGCGAGCTGCTTCAGCGCGCCGCCCACTTCGAAGACGATCGTGCGGCCATGCCCGGCCGCGCTGCGCACGTTCCAGACGGTCTCGCGGGTCAGGCGCTGAATCGCGGCCGTGGCCGGATCGTAGCGATAGAGATTGAGCGTGTTGTCTTCGCGATCGGACAGAAAATACAGCTGACCGTCGAGCCAGAAGGTGTTGAAGTCGGTCATCCGGTCGCCCGGGATGCGCACCAGGTTCTGCGTCGCCAGATCGAGGATCGCGATCGATGGCGTCGAGCCACCGCGGTAGCCGCGCCAGCCCGAGCTGCCGCCGAACAGACCGTTGTTGCCGCTGCCGTACGGAATGTAGGCGAGTCGCTGGCCAGAGCTGTCATAGGCGCCGCGGTAGATGCGCGCTTCCATCTGCCTGACAGGCAGGCCGCCGTCGAGGCTGACGTGGTAGAGCTGACCGGAGCGGCCGTGGTCGGTCTCGCGGTTCGACACCAGCGCCACCGCGCGGCCGTCGGGCGTCCAATCGATCGGCACGTCGGCTGCAGGGTGCCAGGTGAGGCGGCGTGCCTGGCCGCCGTCGACGCTGATGGTGTACACGTCGACGTTGTCGTCGTAGCTGCCGGCGAACGCGATCTGACTGCCGTCGGGCGAGAAGATCGGCGTGTTCTCTTCCGCTGCGTGGCTGGTCAGTCGGCGCGGCGCGCTACCGTCGCGACCGGCGATCCACAGGTCGCCGGCGTAGACGAAGGCGAGGTGCCTGGCGGAGAGCGCCGGCTGCCGCAGCAGCAGGGTCGAGTCGTTGTCGGCGAACAACTGTGTCGAGGCAAACAGGGAGAGGCAGGCCAGGCTGCGGAGGAACCGTTTCATGAGGACGTTCCGAGGGGGCGAGCCCGGGAGCATAAGGCAAGCCCCGTAGCGGGCCGTGGGCCATTCGTCGTGGGCCATTCGTCGTGGGCCATTCGTGGAGGGCCATTCGTCGAGGTCTGGAAGGGCGCGCACCAGGCTGCGCCGCGTGGCGCTGCGCTAGCCGTTCGGTGGAACGGGTTGCCGCCGATCAACGCCGGATCGGGCGACCGGCGCCGCGTCGTCGGCGGTCGCGAGTTCGACGCGATTGCGGCCCATCGACTTGGCGCGGTAGAGCGCCTCGTCCGCAGCATGGAAGAACTCCGACTCGTTGCCGTAGGACTGGCTGGCTGAACTCGCCACGCCGATCGATACGGTGACGCCCAGACCACTCTTGAACTGCGCCTCCACGGCACGCCGGATGTCCTCGGCGGTCTGCGCCGCGCGCGCCTCGTCGCCGAACGGCAGGATGATCGAGAATTCCTCGCCACCGAAGCGGCACACCGTGGCCCCGCGCGGCGCCGAGTGGCGCAGCAGATTGCCGAGCTCGATCAGCACGGCGTCGCCGCGGGCATGGCCGTGGCTGTCGTTGATCTGCTTGAAGTGATCGATGTCGATGATGAGCAGCGCGATGGCGCCATCGCGGGCACGGGCAAAACTCTGCTCGAGCTGGGCGTCGAAGTAGCGACGGTTGTGCAGCGAGGTCAGCGCGTCGGTGAGGGTCTGCCGCTGCAGGTCGTTGAGCCGCGCCGCCAGGGCCAGCGAGAGCAGCACCATCTCGAGCAGGGCGCCCGCCTGGAAGCCGTTCTGGGTGAACGCGTTGTGCGGCAGCAGGCCGAACGTCTTGGCCATGTAGACCAGCACCCCGACCAGCAGCGCACCCCAGGCCACCACGAAGATGCGCGCCGGCAGGTAGCCGCGGGCCAGGCCGAGCCCGCCCATCGCCATCATCACGCCGACGCTGACGATGGTGCCGTAGGCCACCGGCTGGATCAGTGTCGCGTAGGGCAGGAAGAAGGAGGCAGCCAGCGCCAGCAGGTCGAGGGCGAGCAGTGCGCGGGCGGCGCGATCGAGTCGCGGAGAGTGGCGTGCCGTGCTGAGGAAATGACGCGCGAACTGCATCCCCGAATACAGCGACAGGCACAGCAGCACGAGCAGGGCCTGATTGCCCCAGCGCGGGTTGTCGGGCCAGAGGAACTGGAAACTCAGCCCGTCGTGGACGCCGAAGTAGAGGCCGTAGCTGGCGGCGTAGAACAGGTAGTAGAAGATCGCGCGGTCGCGTACGGCCACGAAGATGAACAGGTTGTAGAAGAACAGCACGCAGAAGCCGCCGAAATAGAATCCGTAGGCGAGCTGTTCGAGGCTGATCGATTCGAGCAGGGCCTCGTTGGCGTACAGCGACAGACCGATGTTCACCGCGCCGGAGGAGGCAAAGCGCAGGTAGACGGTGCGCGTGGCGCCGCGCGGCACATGCACCGGAAACACGAAGTCCCGATGCGCCAGCGGCCGCGAGTCGAACGGCATCCGGTCGCCGGTGTGCACCGTGCGCCAGCCACCTTCCTCCGACTCGATCCAGAGATCCAGATAGTCGATCAGCGGGTAGTCCTGACGCAGGGCGACATCGACGTCGTGCGTGCGCTCGTTGCGGATGTCGACGCGCACCCACCATGCCGAATGGCTGAAGCCGAAGCTGGTGCCGCGTTCGCCTGCAGGCTCGAAGCTGGCGTGCGCGCGCACGTCGTCGAACTCGCGTCTGGCCGTCTTGTCCTCGAACAGCGCGATGTGGGTCTGCAGCGGCGCGGTGGCGAAGGCTTCGCCGACGGTGATGGGTTCGGCAGCCGACAGCGATGCATCGGTCGGCGCCCGGTCGGCCAGGGCCGGGTTCGCAAGCAGCGCGCCGGCCAGCAGCCAGGCTCCGACCAGGGCGCTGCCACGACGAAAGAGACTGGCCAGGAAGTGCATGGTTCGACTCATCCCGGTGCGTTCGTGGGCACGCTGCGCGGCACGCCAGGGCGACCGGGAATCGCTCGCGATCCGCTCGCCATCGACACGCTCGCCGTGCACCGGCCAAGCTTGCCACAGGCAACGTACGCGGCGTGCGCCGTGCGTCGGTTCGGCCGCCGGCGTTGCGTGCCGCACCCGGGGCGCGCGGCTGAGGCGTGCGGCAGTCGTCCCGGACTACTGCCGGTGCGTGGCGAGACCGATGCCCCGCTGCCGCACGCCGTCGCGCGCGAGGCGCGTCGCCGGATCAGATGCCGTCTTCAGGACGCAGGGTCAGCTCCGCACGATGGGACTCAGGCTGTTCGTTCCATTTCGCAAGGTACTCGCTGCGCTTCTCGCTGACGCTGGCCTCGTTGTCGCGATACCAGGCCTGTGCCTCCGGGCCGATCTCCACCCGAACGGTCTTTTTCATCCACTTGTCGAAGTCCTTCGAATGCACGTTGTGCTTCGCCGCTGCATCGTTGCGGACCGGCAGCAGCGAAAACCGTGCTTTCCACGCGCCGGGCCGCGGACTGATCAGCACGTAGTAGGTCTTGCCGGCCAGCAGCTCGGACTCGAGGAAGTCGGCGTTCTCGGCGATCACCATGAAACGGTGCGCGCCCGGCTCGACCTCCACCGCCACCCGGGTCTTGTTCGACACGATGCCGAGGAAGCGCTGGCCCGAGGCGTCGACCTCGTAGATGGTCGACTGGATCGCCGATCCGACGAAGCTGTCGCGAAGGAAGACGACCATGGCCTTGTCGGCAGCCGGCGCGGGTGACTGCTCGTCGGCTTCGATCATCCTCTTCGACCGTGCATGGACGGATCCCACGGCGAGGCCGAGGGCGAGCACGGCAAGCAGGAGGCGCGACAGGTTCTTCATCCGGGGGGTCTCTCTGGCGGGGAGTGCACAGCCTAGCAGCAGCTTCGGTGGATCGCGCCTTGGCTCCCTTGGAGCCTTGACCGCGGCGCGGCGAGGGTGAACCCTTCCAGCCTAGGAAGGCGTTGCTCCGGGCAGCGCGTTGCTCGGGAGGACATCATGCTGCGTTCGCTGTTCCTGCTGCTGGTCGGCTGTGCCACCGGTGTGACGGCTGCCGCCACCGACATCCGACCGATCCAGTCCTGGGCCGACTATCGTCTCGCCCTGACGGAGGACGGCAGTTCCGACGAGGAGGCCGACGCCGAGATCGCCGCCGCGCTCGGCAGTCTCAACCGGATGGACCGCGCCGCCGGCGACGACCTGATCGGATCCGCGGCGTTGCCGTTCCGCTTCGATGCCTGGCTCGACGGCCCGGCGCTGACCCTGGAGTCGCTGCGAGGCCGGGTGGTGCTGGTGCGCTGGTGGACCGACACCTGCCCGTTCTGTGCCAGCAGCGCGCCGGCGCTGCGTACGCTGCAGGCGGAATACGCCGACCGCGGCCTGCAGGTGATCGGAGTGTTCCATCCCAAGGCGGGGCGCGACGATCCACTCGATGTCGATCGGGTGCGCCGTGCGGTGCAGGCGCGGCAGTTCACCTTTCCCATTGCGATCGACTGGCACTGGCGTACCGGCACGCTGCACGACTGGTGGCTGTCGGGACCGGAACGACCGGCCACGTCGGTGACCTTCATCCTCGACAAGCAGGGCGTGATCCGGTTCATCCACCCGGGCATGGAATACCACGACCCGAACGGCGCGGCCCAGCATGCCGTGTGCGCGAACGACATGGGGCGCATCCGGGCGGTGATCGAGCGACTGGCCGCCGAGTAACGGATTGCCGCGACCTCTGGTCGCCCACGGTGTTGCACGGTTTCGCTGCGCCAGCGGGCGCTCGCTGCCGCGTTGCGCAGGCGCCTGCTCGCGGCGCCATCCGATGGGCAGGGGCCGGCCGGGATTGCCTGCAGCGCTCCGCTAGTCGTCCGTGTCGTCGATTTCCTTGCCGTCCGGCGAAGCTGCGCGTTCAGCGTGGCAGTCGGTGATCAGCGCTTCGGCTGGCACCAGGTACCACTGCCGGCGGTTGGACATGCCGGCCAGCGCGATACGCTCGCGGTCGATGCATTCGTCGAGCAGGCTGCTGCGCACGAACAGTCGCCGCTGCCCGGGTGCGGCCTGAAGCCAGCGCTTGCCTGCGACCCATTGCTCGGCCCAGGGAATCTTCTCGAATCCGAAGTTGCTCACCGGCGGCACCGCCTGCAGCAGGTTCTGCTCCTGCCACGCCACCAGCCCGAGTTCGATATCGGGGCCGACCTGCTCGCGTGCCGCCTGCATCACGCCGCGCGCCGAGGTGATGTCGTTGATGACGAGGCTGGCGCCCCAGCCGAGCGTGATCGTCCAGATCACCGCGAAGCAGCCGGCCCAGGCCAGCACGCCGCGTCGCGGTCGCGCCCACAGCAGCACGGCCGTGGCGCAGGCGCCGCTGATCGCCAATACCCACCAGATCGCGTCGCTGGTGGCGTCGAATCCGCGCTTTGCCTCCTCGCGGACCTCGAAGCCCGGCTCGCCCAGCAGGGCGGCGAGCCCGGCCACCAGCATCGCCAGCGCCAGCGGCGCGGCGATGGCGAAACTCGCCAGGTTGGGGCCGCGCAGGCGCAGCAGTCCCGGCCACTGCGGCGCCAGGGCCAGCACCAGCATCGGCAGCGCGGGCAGGATGTACACGTCGCGCTTGCCGGGACTGAAGCTGAAGAACACCACCACGAGTATCGCCCAGGCCAGCGGCACGACGAGTCGGGGGTCCAGTCGATCGCGCAGCCGGCGCCACGTCGCCGGGCCCCACCACGGCATCCAGAGTCCCAGCGGCAGCCAGCTCGCCAGCATCACGCCGCCGAAATACCAGAACGGCTCCTGGTGGTGCCAGCTGGCGGCGTAGCGGTCGACGGTCTGGCGGAACAGCAGATCATCGGCATAGGCGATGCGCGCCGGGTTACCGCTGCCGTAGGTGGCCAGCAGCATCGGCACCAGCCACAGCGAGACGGCCAGTGGAAACAGCAGCGGCGGCCACCACCAGTGCGGCGTGCGCCACGACGGCAAGCGCAGCGGTTTGGCGGTGTCGAATCGCGCCAGCAGCAGGGCGGGCAACAGGATCAACGGTGCGAGAAAGCCCACGCCCTTGGTGATCGTGGCGATGCCGGCGACGAACCATCCCGCGGCGTACCAGCGCCAGTTCGGGCCGGCCAGCAGATGGCGCAGAAAGCCATACAGACTCAGCGTGATCAGGAACAGCAGCACCATGTCGATCTGCGCGTGCTTGGCCTGAAAGGCGAACTGGAACGTGCTCAGCAAGACGAATGCCGACCACCACGCCGCGCGCCGTGACCACAGGCGTGCCGCCAGGTCGAACAGCAGCCAGGTCACGCCCAGTGCCGCGAGCAGCGAAGGCAGCAGGAAGGCGACGCGCCAGCTGCCGGTCAGCCGATAAGCGGCCACCTGGGTCCACATGTACAGCGGCGGCTTGTCGGAATACAGCTCGATGCCGCGATAGGTGATCAGGTACTCGCCGCGTTCCACCATCTGTCGGGCGACCAGATTGAAGCGGGGTTCATCGGCCGGCCACGGATCGCGCGCGCCCATGCCGGCAGCAAGCACGAACAGGGCCACCAGCAGCAAGGCCCGCCAGGCCTGACGCACCCGATGCGGAGGAATGGACAGCAGCGGCGGCCGGTGAAGCGACATGATCGGTGGCAGGAGGGAAGCCAGCCGCGGATTCTTCCACAGTCGACACGACCGCGGACACCGCGAGCGCGGCCGGACCGCGGCGGCGCGAGATCGCCAGCGCCGCGCGGGATGCCTTCATCAAGACGCGCTCGATACGGTCAGCGGTCGGACCCTAGCGGTTGATCTCGACATCGAAGGCCGAAAGCGCGCGCAGGATGCGGGCGACACCCGGCTCATCGTCCTGACCGTCGAACTCCCGCATCGCCATCACACCGACCGCGCTGCTGCGCGGCACGCTGCCGCATTCGACCGCATCGCGGGCGTTGGGGAGGAATACGCACTGCAACCAGAGCTCGAAACCCGGCGCCTGCAGCGCATGGGTGAGTTCGCCGCTGGTGTACCGCACACGGAGATCGGGTGGGTCGGCCTGCCAGCGCCGGGCCTCGCGCAGTCCGGCCTCGACTTCATCGAGCAGCTCGAGCAGGCGCCGCGGATGCCGGGGCGCCTGCATCGCCGAGGCACCGCTACCACTCGAACGGTGAAAGACATGGCGAAACAGCCGCGACGCCGCCCGATCGAGCACGCCGACCACGATCAGGAATGCGGTGACCGCTGCACCGATCAGCAGGCCATAGGCCAGGCTGTCGAGCCAGCCGAATCCGCCCGCGAAGTACATGGTCGGGCCAAGCGCCAGCGCGGCGATCACGACGGCGGCGAGGGCGATGGCCGCGGTGTGCTTCGGATCCTTGATCGGCGCGCCGGGCTGGCGAGGAATGAACAGCATGAGTACCTGTCGGGCAGGAGTCCGAGTCCGCGGATGATGCCGCGAATGGCAAGATGAAACGATTGGTTGGGATGGGTGCCCGCCTGACGTCCTTCCGGCGCCCCTTCCCGGTCCGAGCGGACGGGTGGGGCGGTTGGCGCGGTCGGAGTCTTGGCGTGGCGTTCAGCCGGCCGCTGCGATCGACTCCAGGTGCACGGCAAGTCCGTTGAGCGCGGCATTGCCCGAGGGGGCATCGAGCGCGCTCGGGTCACCGAGGTCGTTGTAGCTCGCACCCACCACCTGGGCAGCCTGGGCCAGGCGCACGCCGTCGCGCTGATGGCCGAAGCCATGAGGCAGGCAGACGGTGCCGCGGCCGACTTCATCGCTGGCCATCACGTCGACGTCGATGACACCGTGCGCGGAGCGCAGACGTGCGCGTGCCCCGTCATCGACGCCGGCGGCAAGCAGATCGTCCGGGTGCACCAGCAGGTGATGGCGCGGCTTGCCTTTGATCAGTCGCGGTGCGTTGTGCATCCACGAATTGTTGCTGCGCACGTGGCGGCGTCCGATCAGCCGCAGTTCGCCGGCCGCCGCGGGCGGTTCGGCCGACAGCGCCGACAGCGCGTCGAGCATCAGTGGCGGCGCGCACTGGATGCGCCCGTCTTCGGTTTGCAGCCGGCCGAGCAGGCTGGGCTCGAGCGGACCGAGGTCGAGGCCGTGCGGCGCGGCTTCCAGGGCGGCAAGGTCGATGCCCGAACGCCCCGCCTTCAGCCATTGAGCCAGCAGTTCCCGCGGCTCGGACTGTGGGGTCCAGGATTTTTCCGTGGCGCGCGCATGGCTGGCGCCGATCCCGTCGAGAATCTCCCAGTCGCCGCGTTCATCGGCGCCCCGCTCGGCCAGCGGCACGCTGAGCCGCGCCACCCGGCGCACCGCGAAGGCGTTGAAGTAGACGTCATAGTGGTACTGGGTCAGTGCTGAAGCGGGCGGCAGGATCAGGTGCGCGTGGCGCGTGGTTTCATTGAGATAGGGGTCGACCGAGACCATGAAGTCGAGCCCGCCCAGTGCGGCGTCCAGGGCGCGTCCATTGGGCGTCGACAGCACCGGATTGCCGGCGCAGGTGAACAGGGCGCGGATCTGCCCGGCGCCCGGCGTGGTGATCTCCTCGACCAGCGCGGCGACCGGCAGCTCGCCGCAGAGTTCGGGCAGGCCACGCACGCGCGAATGCCAGCGCCCGCGCGAGCCAGCCGGCGTGCCCGGCCCGGTCACCGGCACGATGGGGGCGTTGGGCAGCGCGCCGCCCGGGCGATCAAGGTTGCCGCTGAACAGGTTGATCAACTGGATCAGCCACTGGCTGAGGCTGCCGTGGCGCTGCGTCGACACGCCCATCCGGCCGTAGACCACCGCGGTGGGCGCCGCGAGCAATTCGGCGGCGATGCGCCGAACGGTTTCCGCGGCGATGCCGCAGCGCGCCTCGACGTCGATCGTGTCGAAGGCCCGAACGGCGTCGAGTGCGTTCTCCAGTCCGTCGAGCCGGTCGCCGTAGTGGGCGACGCGCGGCGGCGACAGCGCGGCCATCTCGTGCAGCAGGGCAAGCAGGAACCAGACATCGCCGGCGGGACGAATCGGCAGGTGCTCGCTGGCGATGGCTGCTGTCTCGTTGCGGCGCGGATCGACCACCACCAGGCGTCCGCGCGCTGCGAGCGCTTTCAGCCGCTTCTCGGCGCCGGGTGCCGTCATCAGGCTGCCGTTCGACGCGACCGGATTCGCGCCCAGCATCAGGCAGTAGTCGGTGCGGTCGATGTCGGGTATCGGCAGCAGCCACTGGTGCCCGTACATCAGCAGGTTCACCAGCTGGTGCGGCCACTGGTCGACCGACGAGGCACTGAAGCGGTTGCGCGTGCGCAGCGCGCGCAGCAGTGGCGGCAGATAGGCGATGTGGCCGAAGTGGTGCACGTTCGGATTGCCGAGGTAGACCCCGACTGCGTCCTCGCCATGCTCGCGCTGCACGGCGGCCAGTCGCTCACCGGCTTCGGCCAGGGCCTCGTCCCAGCCGATCGTTTCCCAATCCCTGCCGCGACGCCGCAGCGGCTGCCGCAGGCGATCGGGGTCGCGTTCGAGATCGATGATGGCGTTGCCCTTCGGGCAGATGTGTCCGCGACTGAACGGGTCGTCCTTGTCGCCGCGGATGGCCTGCAGCACGCCGTCGTCGAAGCGCAGCTCGAGGCCGCAGATGGCCTCGCACAGCGGACAGGCGCGAAAGCGGGTTTCGGTCGACATCGGCAGCTCCGCATCGGGATCCGCCGTCATGGTACGCGATGGGTTCGGCGCCGGTGCGCGCCCCGGATGCCTCGCGCTATTCGAATCCGCTGCCGAACAGGTCGTCGCCCGAGGGCGATGCGCTGCAGCGGATCTGCAGGACCGCCGTATCGACGACATAGACCGTGCCGGGCGCCGGTTGGTAGTCGTAGCAGGTCACGTTCTGCGGTACCGCATCGCTGGCACAGAACCAGGTAAATCGACGCGGCGACTCGTCGGGCGCGAACACGATCGAAGTGGCTTCCTCGCACAATCGGCCGAGCCCGTCGATGATGGCGTCGACAGCGGGGACGGGGGCGCCGAAGGCGGTGGAGGGCAGCGCGAGGGCCGCCAGCAGGGCGGTCCGTGGACGCCTAGGCACAGGCACGACAGCCGTTGCGCGGAGCGGATCGGGAAAACTTCATTGCATTTCGCCAGGCAGGGTGGAATTCGTCGGCACGATGACTGCGTGAACGCCGCAGAAGTTGCAGTGCCCGCGCTCATCGTTCAGCGCGCGGTGAAGTTGTGCGCACCGCACGCGGCCGGGATACGGCGCCCCCATTGGACGAGAGTGGTGGTTAAGAGGAAGTAAGAAAAAGGTTCCGGTTCTGCGCGGCCGGCAGCCCGCGCCAAGTGCTCACGCCCGACCGCTGATGACCCGGTTGCGTCCACCGCGCTTGGCCTTGTAGAGCAGGCGGTCTGCCCGGGCGTAGGCCTCGCCGGGATCGCTGCCGACCACCTCGGCGACGCCGATGCTGATGCTGAGGTTGAGCTCGGGGCGCTCGGCCCCGAGCCCCTCCTTCTCGACCACGATGCGCAGCCGTTCGCACAGGGTGCGCGCATCCTGGAGACGGAGATTCGGCAGCACCAGAGCGAACTCCTCGCCGCCGTAGCGACCCGCCGTCATGGGCGGTTCGGTCAAGCCGCGGATGCGGTCGGCCACGCTGCGCAGCACTTCGTCGCCCACGCCGTGGCCGAACGTGTCGTTGATGCGCTTGAACCGATCGATGTCGATCAGCGCCACGGCCAGCGGCTGGTCGGAACCCGACGCATCCTCCAGTGCAGCCTGCAAGGCGCGGTCGAGCTCGCGCCGGTTGGCCAGGCCGGTGAGCCCGTCCTCCTTCGCGTGTCGGGCCAGCTGCGCAGATTGCACCTCGAGCCGCGAGATCAGCACGGCCTTGTCGCGATCGGCCTCTTCCAGCCGATCCCCGCGCCGCTTCAGCTCCTTCGTGCGTTCGTCGACCAGCACTTGCAGGTCTTCGGCTCGGCGGCGCAGCGCATAGGTACGCCAACGGAACCACCACACCAGCAGCAGGCCGGCGAGCAGGATCACCGCCGCGCGGAACTCGGGAGTCTGGTGCAGGTGAGGCGGAATGCGGAACGCGTGCACCGCACTGTGCGGCGCATCGACGGCGCCGGCGACCAGCGCTTGCACTTCGAACACGTAGTCGCCCGGCGGCAGGTTCGCATAGCTCACTGTGGTCGATCCGCCGGCTTCCACCCACTGGGCGTCGAAACCTTCCAGCCGGTACCGGTAGCGCAACGAGTCGCGGGCGAAGAAGGACAGGCCGACATAGTGGAACTCGATGCGGCCGCTGTCGGCAGAAAGGTCGGCGGGGTCGTCCGCATCGCGTGGATCGCCATCGACCAGGACGCGCTCGATGACGGTGGGCGGCGAAGCCAGCGCGACTTCGACAGCGTCCGGATCGAATACCACCGCGCCCTGGCCCGTCGCCAGCCAGATGCGGCCATCGTGGGCGCGAATCATCGGCGGCATGGATCCACCGTTGAGGGAAAGTCCCTCCGAGCCGGCATCGTCCGCATATCGGGTGCGCGGCAAGGACTGCGCGGGGTCGTCGACCGCGCGCTCGAGGTCTTCATGGCGCACCGAGACCAGGCCGCGCGAGGTGCTGAGCCAGTCGTTTCCCTGATCGTCGCCGACCATGCCGAATATGGTGAAGCGGCCGAGATCGTGGCGCGGGTCCAGCGCCTCGAAGCGGCCGTCGCGCAGTCGCCAAAGGCCGCCCGAACCGAGCAGCCAGAGATGGCCGTGCACGCATTCATGAAGTCCGAACAGGTTCGCCGACCGTCCTTCGGGCAGCGGCAGGCGTGCGAGCGACTGGCCGTCCCACCACGCGAGGCCTTCGGGCGTGCCCAGATAGATCGCGCCGGATGCGCCCTGCAGCAGCGTGCGCACGTACAGCTGGTTCGCTTCGTCGCCGACGCGCGGCCAGCTGCGCAGCGATCCATCCTGCAGGCGCGACAGCCCGTTCGCCGTGCCCAACCAGATGCTGCCGTCGGTAGCCTCGATCATCGCCCGCACTTCCTCGCCGGCCAGGCCGTCCTTGCGCTGCAGGCGACGCACGCCCTCGGCTGCCAGAATCTGCACGCCATCGCGATAGGTGCCGACCCAGAGTTCGCCGTTCTGCCGCAGCAGGAGGGACAGGGACGACACCGCGTCGTATCCAGTGGTTTCAGGCGCGTCGATGCGCCCGTCGCGCACGCGCGACACGCCGCCATTGCTGGCGACCCAGATGGCTCCGTCGCGATCCTCGGCCATGGAGCGCACGAAGTTGTCGGCCAGGCCCTCGGTGCGGGAGTAGGTCGCGAAACTCGCCTCGCGCAGCTGTGACAGGCCGCCGTGGGTGCCGATCCAGAGACTGCCCTGGGCGTCTTCGAGCAGCGCATTGACCTGCGCACCCGGCAGACCCTGGACGACGCTGAGCTGTTCCCATCCGCGCTCGGTCAGACGGAGCACTCCGTTGCCGACCGTGCCGATCCACAGCGACCCGGCGCGATCGACCAGCAGCGCACTGACTTCGTCGACCGGAAGTCCGGAAGCCGCGGGCACGAACCGGTCGCCGTCGAGTCGGTATGCGCCGCGTTTGGTGCCGGCACGCACCACCCGGTCGGGCGCCACCAGCACCGCGCCGCTCTCTCCGGGCGGCAGCCCCTGTTCGGTGCCATACGCCCGCACGCCCGTATCGTCGATCCGCGCCACCCCTTCGCTGGTGCCGGCCCAGACCTCACCGTCATGACCGGCAGACAACGACAGCACGGCGCCGTCGGGCATGCCGTCCTCGCTGCCGAAGTGGCGGGTGCCGTTCGGATCGATGCGGATCAGGCCGTCGCGGGTGCCGATCCACAGTCGCCCGCGATCGTCCTCGGTGGCGGCCAGCAACAGCTCGCCACGCTGCGGCGTCCACGCGCGCGTCCACGCACCCTGGCGCAAGCGGCTGAGGCCGTATCGCTGCGATCCCAGCAGCAGGCTGCCATCGTGCGCGCGGGTGAGCCGGAACACCGAGCCGTCTTCGTTCCAAGGCAGCTTGTTCTCGTCGAAGATCTCGAAGTCGCGGCCGTTGAAGCGCGCCGCGCCACGTCGCAGCCCAGATGTAGCCGTCGCTGGATTGCTCAAGATCGATGATCAGGCCGTGCGGCAGGCCGTCGCCTCGGGTCCAGCTCTTCAGCGTGAACTCGGCCAGCGGGCGCTTCGCGTCCAGCGCGGCGCACGGGTCGGCCCACAGCAGCAGGGTCGTCGCGAGCGCAGCAAGGCAAGACGGAAAGCAGCGACGCAGCATCACAGCGGCGACCTCGTGTCGGTTTGCCCGCAACTCGGTGGCAACCAAGGCAGGCCGTGGTCGGATTCGGCCTCAGGATGTGTGCCGATTGTGCACCGAATATGAAGGGGTCGGCCGTTGGTCGGCGAGGTCGAACCCAGGGCGCCGGGGCAGCACCCACGCCGCGCGGCGACTGGTCTCACGCGGCGACGAGACGGCGTGGCGACCCTGCGTCCAGCCGGATGACGCGGGCCCGCGCGATCCGTACCATCGCGCGCTTCGGAACAGGCGGGCAGGCGGTCGATGAGACGGAGTTGGATCGCGTTGGGCGTGAGCTTGCTCGGGTTTGCCGCGGCGATCCTGCTGCCGATGATGAGTCGTCATCCGCCACGCTCCGGGCAGCCGGATGCGGCGCCGGCCTTGGCCGTCGCAGCCAAGGCTCCGGCGGCGCCGGTGGTGTCGCCCGGCCGCGCGGCGCACCCACCGCGCAAGCGGCCTTCGCCGGAAGGCGAAGCGCTGTTCCAGGCGCGCGGTGACCGCGAGAAGATCCGCGCCCTGCTTGCAGAGGGTGTGGACATCGACGCCCTCAACCAGGTCGGCTGGACCGCGCTCGAGGGCGCGGTCATCGACAAGGATGTCGAGCGCATCCGGTTCCTGCTCGATGCCGGTGCCGACCCGAACGCACGCAATGCCGACGGCGACACCGCGCTGGGCTCCGTGTCCTGCGTCGATCTGCGTTCGGCCGAACTGCTGATCGAACGGGGAGCCCAAGTGGACATTGCCGACGACGTGGTGCACTACACGCCGCTTCATCACTGCGCCGACCGGGGCGAAGTCGCCGTGATCGAGCTGCTGATCGCCCACGGCGCCGAGGTCGACGCGGCACGCAAGGACGGCAGTACGCCCTTGCACGACGCCGCCGAAGGCGGTCGGCGCGAAGCAGTCAGCGCCCTGCTGCGGCACGGCGCAAGCCCGGTGCTGCGCGACGACCGCCAGCGCACGCCGCTGTTCCGGGCGCTGGACCGCGGCGTCAACAACGTGATCGATCTGCTGGCAGTTCCGGAGGCGATCGACATCCCCAACGACAAGGGCACGACCGCGCTGATGAGAGCGATCTACAACGACGACGAGCTCAGCGCCCGCTGGCTGGTCGAGCACGGCGCCGATGTCCGTCTCGCCTCGCACAGCGGCGAGACGGCGCTGCACGTCGCGGCCGGTTACGCGTCGGTCGACCTGGTGCGCTTCCTCCTCGATGAAGGCGCCGAGGTCAACGCCGCGGACAGCTTCGGTGGCAGCGCACTCGATCGCGCCGAATTCAAGCATCACGAGGACATCGCCGCGCTGCTGATCGAGCGCGGCGCGCACGTCGACAAGTACCGCTGCGTCGAGCGATTCGGCGGCGGCACCCGCGTTCACCTGCGGCGCGGCGGCTGCCCCGCAGGCCAGGAGGCGACCAGACTGCCGGGCTGAGGTCGGGCTGCCCGCTCGCTGGCGGGGGTGGTGTGGTTCAAGCTGCGGGGCCCGGTCCGCTTGGGCCGGCGGCGGGGCGGACATCGCTGCGCCGGCAGCGATCATGCTGCAGAAGCCCAGTGAGGATTGGGCCGGCAAGCGCGCATCGCTGCACCTGTGACAGCAGGCAAAACTGCGGCGCGTCGGGCTTGAAACGAGCACGCTGGCGTGTATCCTGCGCGCCGCCTCGACCTGTGCCTGCGCGCGGGCGAGCGCCTCCTCCTATTCCAAGACGTTCATTCCATGACCCATCTCCGCCTGGGCGCGCGCCCGATGTTGCTGGTTGTCCTGCTGACCCTGTCGGCGCTCGTTCCCGAAGCCGCGATGGCAGCGCGGCTGGGCAAGAACCGCCTGCTCGACGCCGAGCGCCTGCCGCTGTTGACGTCCATGAGCGGTCTGGCGGTGCTCCCGCAGGATGCCGCCTCGGTGTTGATCGTCGATCCGCGCATGGCGATGGGGCCGAATTTCAGCGTCGCCATGGTGTCCAATCCCTCCATCACCGGCGGTACGTTCGCCGGTGGTGCGGCGGCCGGTGCGGCCGGCGCGCTGATCAGCACGGCCGTGGTGGAGGGGCAGTGGCAGTCGGTGCGCGATGAGGTGACCGGCCTGCTGCATGCCATCGACAGCGAGCAAAGCTGGGAATCCGAGCACGCAGCATGGAGCGCGATGCTCGGTCGGACCTTGCACGATGAGCTCGGTGTCGCCGGCGCATGGGACTCGGCCCGCGGACGGAGCGAGGCCAGCGCAACCAGTGTCGAGGACTGCATCGGCGGCGATCATTGCATGGTCGCCCTGACGCGCTGGGGGCTGTCGACCGATGCGCGGCATCTCGAGGTGCACGTGCAGCTGATGGCCTGGTCGCCCTCTCTTCGTGCGGAAGGCAAGTCGCGACGCCGCGCGCCAGACTTCACCAACGTGCTGGTGTACCGTTCGGCGCCGCTCGATCTGCCTGCCGAGAAGACCAAGCAGGACGCTGAGCTGCTCAAGGACGCCGCGATGCGCGTGTATCGCGCCCAGGGCATCAACGACCTGGTCAAGGTCGCCAACGACAAGAAGCACCCGGATGCCAACGAGGCGCGCAAGCAGGCCAATCGGCTGCTGACCCAGCACCGCCTGCGGCTGAAGGACGCCAAGCGGGGCAAGTGGACCGACGAATCGCTGGCGGTGCGCCGGGCCCTCGCCTGGGGCGAGGCAGACGGCCAGCGCATCCGCACCGAGCTGGGCAAGGCCGGTCCCGATATCGCCGGCATGCTGAAGCTGGAGCTGAGCGCCGAGGGCCAGGCCGCCAAGACCCGGGAGAAATTCTGGGGGCGCGAGGCCCAGGCGGTGGCCAAGCTCGTGCGCGAGGGCGAGCGCGAATGGGTGTACCTCAACGAAGGCACCCTGCTGTCGCGCGCGCAGGGCGATGACAGCGAGATGCAGCCGTGGAATCGTGCGCTGGAACTCCAGGGCCTGTCCGACCAGGGATAGTCGAGGTGGCGCGCTGCCGCCCGGCGGCAGCGCAATGCGTCGCGTCGGAGACGACGCACGCAGCCCGGGCTCTGCGGCCGGCCGGAGTCGGCCCGGCCACGACAGTGGGTTCACGGAGCCAGTCGGACTGAGGCACCATGCGCCAGCGCCGACCACTCTGGCAGTCCTTCGTGACCGAGCAACGATCCTCCGCACCGCGGGACTACTCGGCGATCCTTCAGCAGATCGCCGACGAAGTGCGTCCCTTGGTCGGCACCGGCAAGGTGGCTGCGTACATACCCCGCCTCGCCGAGGTGCCGCCGGATCGGTTCGGCATCGCCATCGCGACCCTGGACGGCAAGATTTACCGCGCCGGCTCGGCGCGCGAGGCGTTCTCGGTGCAGAGCATCTCGAAGGTCTTCACGCTCACCCTCGCCCTGGAAGCGGTCGGTGCCCGACTGTGGGAGCGGGTGGGGCGGGAGCCATCGGGCAATGCCTTCAATTCGCTGATCCAGCTCGAACGCGAGCAGGGCATTCCGCGCAATCCGCTGATCAATGCCGGCGCCCTGGTCGTGGCCGACGTGTTGCTGGGCGCGTTGCCACATGGGCTGGATGACTTGCTGAGCTTCGTGCGTGCGCGCTCGGGCAACCACAGCATCAACATCGACGCCGAAGTGGCTGCGTCGGAGCGCGATGCGGGGTTCCGCAACGCGGCGCTGGCGAACTTCATCCGCAGTTTCGGCAATCTCCAGCACCCGGTCGACGACGTGCTGAACTTCTACTTCCACCAGTGCGCGTTGGCGATGGACTGCGTCGATCTCGCGCGCACTTTCCTGCATCTCGCCAACCGGGGCTATTGCCCGGGCAGCAGGATGCCGGTCATTACCGAAGAGCGCGCGCGCCGCATCAATGCGTTGATGATGACCTGCGGAACCTACGATGCCGCCGGCGAATTCGCGTTCCGCGTCGGCCTGCCGGCGAAGAGTGGTGTGGGCGGCGGCATTGTCGCGGTGGTGCCCGACGTGCTCACCCTGGCGGTGTGGTCGCCCGGCCTCGACGAGCGCGGCAACTCCCTGGCCGGCGCGGCCGCGCTGGCGCGCTTCGTCGAATTGACGGGTCTCTCGGTGTTCTGAGTCCGGCCGCGCAGGCCGGCGGCCTGCGCGACGAACCCGCGGGCGCGAGGCGGATCAGACCACTTCCGCCTCGATGTCGTTGCAGGCGCGGCGGGCGAGGGCGAGGTTGCCCTTGGCCCGGTCGATGACGAAGTAGATGAACAGTCCGGGCTTGGAATCGACCAGGCGGATGATGTGGTACTGCTTGCCCAACGAGATGAGAATGTCCTCGATCTTGTCGGCCAGGCCGAGCGACTTCATCGTCTTCAGCTTGGCGCGTACGACTTCGGTGTTGCCGGCGGCAGCCACTTCCAGATCGACGCCAGTGCCGGCCGAGCCGAGCATCATGCCGCTGTTCGAATCGACCACCGCGGCGCACATGGCACCGTCCACTTCAAGCAGCTTGCCGAGCGAATCCTTGATGTTGGCCATGGTTGTTTTCCTTGTTGGGGCGGCACCGGGAAGTGTCGGAACGTCGCCGGTGCCACGGCGCCCCGATTGCGGCAAAGGTCACTCGACAATGCGCGCGAGGGCGTTGCCCGCGTTGCGTGCCGCCCACAGCAGGTGGCCGAGGATGGCCTGCTTGCTGGCGACGATCGCGAGCGAAAGCGGCTGGCGCGTCTGGCGAAGGCTGAGCAGCACCACGGTGCCGGTTTCCGATTCGATGATCAGGTTGTGGGCGTTGCGCAGGCCGGTCTCGCGCGAGATGGCGTCGGCGAGCGCGGTGAGCGAGCTGGTCATGGCCGCGACCTTGGCGGCTGCGCTCTCGGCGCCATGCGCGCGGTAGCAGGCGACTTCGAATCCGTCGGCGCTGGTGAGAACAGCAAGCTGGATGCCCGGGCTCGACTCGCCAAGCTGAAGCAGCGCCCGATTGGCGCACTCGGTGGCCGTCTTGCTGAGCAGCGGTGCGCGGCGCATCAGTGGGCCTCCTCCTGCTGCGGTGCCACTTCGATCAGGCTGAGCAGCGCCTCCATCAGCAGCATCACGTCTTCGCGGCGGCGCACGTCGACGCTGAACACCGGCAGGGCGAGGCGATCGACGCGCAGCCGGCGCAGCACATCGGCAGCATCGATGGCGCCGGGCGAGCCGGTGCGGCCAAGGCCGATCACCAGGCAGCCGGAACGCGCCTGGTCGGCAAAACTGTCGAGGTAGGCATCGAGTTCGGTCAGCGCGGTGACCCGCGAGGCGTCGAGCAGGAGGACCACGCCGAGCGCACCACGTCCGAGGATGCGCCACATGAAGTCGAAGCGGTCCTGGCCGGGGGTGCCGTACAGGCGCACGACCAGGCCGTCGTCGAGCACGATCTGGCCGAAGTCCAGCGCAGCGGTGGTGGTGTCCTTGTCTGCGCTCTGGCGATCGGCATTGAACACGTCGGTCGACACCGGCGGTGCGTCGCTGATCGCGGCGATGGCCGTGGTCTTGCCGGCGCCCATCGGCCCGGTGAAGACGATCTTGACCTCTTCACCGTCGCGCATGCGCGACCTCCGCGGTGCGGGCGGATGATCGCTCCTGCAGGCCGAGGCGCTGCCGCAGGCGGGCGACGAGGCCGCCGACGAAACCGACCGAGGCCTCGTTTGAGGGCACGGCGCCGCGCCCGGCGACCGGCCTGTCGATGCACAGCAGGCCCGAGGCTGCGCACGCATTGAGAAATCGATGGACTTGCCGGGCCTGCGCCCCGCCGCCGAGCTGTGCGATCAGCTCGGATGGCCGGTAGGCCTGCGCGGCGAGCAGGGCGCACAGGCGCAGGTGCGTGGGCTCGGCCCGCAGTCGTCCGAAATCCGGCCAGGCACTGAGGCGGTAGTGGGTCGCCGCGTCGAGCGTGGGACTGAGCTCCCCGCGACCGGCGCGCAGGCCCACCGTCCACAGCAGTCGTGAAGCGTCCCTGCGCGGCAGCTCGATCGGTGGTTCCGGGCTGGGCTGCAGCCTCCGATGGGGCAGCTCGCCGGCCTCGACTGCCGCCAGCATGCCCTGCGTGGCGACGTACTCGCGCAGGTCGTCGCGCACGAACAGCACCTCGGTGTCGTCCGCGCCGGTCGAGAGCCAGCGGCCTGATCCCTGTCGGGTCGACAGTCGATGCAGCGCGTCGAACAGCATCCAGTCGGGGTCGTCGGGCGCCTCGTTGGGGGTGTCCTGCGGCGCGCGGTCGGCAACGTCCTGATCGATCTCCTGCAGCACGCTGAGCAGCTGGAACACCCGGAACGGATAGTCCATGTGCATGGCGAAGCCGGCGGTGCCGGTGCCGCTGCGGGCGACGCGCACGACATGGCGCACGTGTTCCAGGTCGCGTGCCTCATGCTCGCTGCCGTGGGCGCCGAGGAAGACCAGGTCGGCGCGGTCCGGCTCACCGCTGATCCATGTCGAGCGGGTACGCCCGCGCAGCACGTCCATCATGCTGCGCAGGGCGGTTCGCGCGTCGACATCGAGACCGACCGTGGCGTAGGTGCGTGCGCCGTGTGCCGTTGCTTCGGTTGCGTACATCGTGGCCTCGTCGCCGGGGGCGTCCGTACCCAGACTGGCAACGTATCGGCATGTTGGGAATCGGGGTGATGCTGATTCTTCTGCGCGATGCCCCGATGCGCGCGTCGGGGAAACCCCGAGGCCCGGTTCAGCGCCGCGAGCGCAGCGTGGCGTAGCGCACGAGCTGCAGGGCGCTGTTGAGGTTCAGCTTGCGCTGGATGTTGCTGCGGTGGGTCTCGATGGTCTTGACGCTACGCGCCATGCGGTCGGCGATCTGCTGCGACGAGAACCCGTCACCGAGCAGTTCGAGGACCTCGCGTTCGCGCACGCTGAGTGCCGACTCTCCCGAGCGACGTTCGCTCCCGCCGCCGAGCATCGATTTGAGCAGGCGCGCCTGCACGGTGGGGCTGACCACCACTTCTCCGCGGGCTACGCGGCGCACCGCGTCGACCAGCTTGTCCGGAGCCGACTCCTTCATCATGTATCCGCGCGCGCCGGCGCGCAGGGCGCGTTCCGCGTGCAACGATTCGTCGAACACCGACAGCACCAGCGTCGGGCTGTCGAATCCGGCCTCGCGAAGCATGCGCAGCAGGTCAAGGCCCGATTCCTTGCCGAGCGAGAGGTCGATCACGCACACGTCGGGGGCGACTTCCCCGGCTTTGCGCAAGGCCTCCGCCGTGCTGCCCGCTTCGGTGACCCGCGCGTGGTCGATCTGCGCGCTCAGCAGATGGCGGATGCCCTGGCGCACGATGGGGTGGTCGTCGACGATCAGTATGTTCATGGCCTACCTTCCATGGCGGGGCGTGCGACTATCCCGAGAGTTCTCCCGATGGGCGGACGCCGCACGGTGCGCGCAGCAGCACATGGGTCCACCCGGTTCGGCGGGTGATGCGGATGCAGCCATCGAGGCTGCGCGCCCGCAGGTTCATGCTGGTGATGCCGACACCGGACGAGGAGGGCGGTCGTCGGGCACCCTGGGCGAACCCCTCGCCGTCGTCGGAGATGGCCAGCCGGACTGCCTGGCCGCGACGCGAAAGCCGCACGCGCACCCGCCGGCACGCACTGTGACGAGTGGCGTTGTTGAGCGCTTCCTGGCAGATCCGGAACAGCTGTCGCGTGTCATCGGCCGACGCCCGGTCGCACAAGGCCTGAACGCCCTCGTCGACGGTCAGGCAGCAGGAAACGCCGTAGCTGCGCTCGACGTCGGCACACAGGCGTTCGAGTGCGGCGATTGCGTTGCCCTGGGCCAGGTCGGTCGGACTGAGCTGGCGCGACAGATGGCGCACGCCCTCGAGACAGCGCCCGAGGATGATTTTGATCCACTCGGCGTCCGAGGCCACGGCCGGGTCCAGGCTGGCGAGCTTGCCAGCCAGCGCCTTGGCGAGGAACGCCGCGCCTGCCAGTTCCTGGCCCAGCCCGTCGTGCAGCTCGCGGCCAATGCGCTCCTGCTCCTGTTCGGCCACCGAGATCAATGCGTGCTCGAGCGCTGTGGCGGCGAGCGGGGCGGACGAGCTGCCCCACTCGAGCGGCCGGATCGCATGCGGTGCGGAATGGGTCTTGACCATCACCGACTCGGATCGCGCGCTGCGCCCGCCGCGACCGGAGCACGTCGACCGAAGCCAACCGCCAGCGGCTGCTCGGGCGCTGGTGCGCCCGCAGGCGTGCCGGGATGCGGCCGCGGGCAGCGCGCGGCGATCCACTCGATCGATGGGCAGAACGTTGCAGCCAAGACCAGATCCCCTCCCTGTCGAAACGCGGGGCATGTGGTGAAAGTGTTGCGAGAAGGCTTTTTTTCGCAGCGACTGCAGCGGTGCATGCTGCACGATCTGGTGAATCTGTGTGTTGTGGGGCCGGTTGGCATGGCAGGTCGCACTGATCCTGCGCCGCGAGTGCCGTGCATCACGCGGCGACGCGCACCGGTCTGGTCGACGGGATCGCGCCCGTCGGGGGCGGATACGAGCACGCGTGGACGCGGCGGATCCACCGCCTCCGCGCCTGCACGACGTTGCGCCCGCGCGCCGCCGGCGACAGACTGGATCTCCTTGCGACTCCCGGGTCCGCACCATGGCGCATCCCTCATCGCGTCGGCGACGACCGCGCAGCGAATCCGAGCAGCGCGCCGAGCTCGGCGGCTACTCCGAGGCCGAGTTCGATGCCGAGTTCGTGCGTACGCAGCAGTCCGACGTGTTCTCGATCGGACTGCGGGTGGTCATCCTCACCGTGGTCTACGGATTTCTCGCCCGCGCCGTCGCGTCCGGACAGATCACGGCTGCCTACCTGTGGCTGCCGATGGCGTTCGAGTGGCTGTTCATCTTCTGGCTGGGCTGCATGATGGCGTGGTTCTGGGTCGACTGCGCTGCGTTCCAGAAAAGCGCCAATCGCCCGGTGCTGGCGATGGTGTGGACCGTGGCCGTGGTGGCTGCGTTTGCGGCGGCGTTCGCCTGGAACGGCGAGGCCGGTGCGCTCAGCGCGCAGACGCTGCGCCAGCGTGGGCCGGAGATCGCACACACCCTGCGCGAGAGTGGCCTGGTCTGGGCGCTCGCGGCCTGCGCGCTCGGCCTGCTCGGCAGCACGATTGCGGAAGTACTGCGCTGGAAGCGCGTCGGCGGCGTGTTCGTGTGGACGTCGATCATGGGTCTCGGCATGCGTTTCGCCGTGCTCTTTCTCGGCGGTTTCCTGGCCGCCGTGTTGTTCGGGGTGACGGCCGACATCATCCGTTTCGACCCCACCGCCTCACCGCAGCGCCTGGCCTGGACCACCTACGGGTTCCTGCTGTTCGTCGAAATCGGCGGCCTGGTGCTGGGCGTGGCGATGCATCGGGACCTGAGCCGGAAGGCGGCGCGGTCGGCTTGAACGGGCAATCAGGCTGTGGCTGCCTGCGCTGAAGATCGCTCGCGAAACAGCGCCTAGGGCAGGGGGATGAACTCGGTTTCCCCCGGCACCGCGTCGAAGCGTCCGGCTTTCCAGTCCTGCTTGGCCTGCTCGATGCGTTCGTGATCGCTGGAGACGAAATTCCAGAACAGGTGGCGCGGGCCATCCAGCGGTTCGCCGCCGAGCAGCATGCCGCGCACCGCGGTGCTCGCCTCGAGGCGGTGCGTGGTGCCGCGATCGAGCACGATCAGGCGTTGGTTCGGTATCGGTGCGCCGTCCAGCAGTGCCGCGCCTTCGACCAGGTACAACGCGCGTTCCGGGTGGCCGGGTTCGAGCGTCAGCACGCTGCCTGCGGCCAGTTCGATCGATGCGTACAGCGTGTCGGAAAACACCGTCACCGGTGATTCTTCGCCGAAGCTGCGTCCGGCGACCACGGTGATGTCGGCACCGGCATGCTGCAGCCGCGGCAGTGCCCTCGAAGGGTGATGGAAGAACGCAGGCACAGTGTCCTCGTGGGCACGCGGCAGGCCGACCCAGATCTGCATGCCGTGGATCGGATGGCTGTCCTGCCGCAGCGCATCCGGCGTGCGCTCGGAGTGCACGATGCCGCGACCAGCGGTCATCCAGTTGACGTCGCCGGGACGAATGTCCTGCACGCTTCCCACGCTGTCGCGGTGGCGCAAGGTGCCTTCCCACAGGAAGGTCATGGTGGCGAGTCCGATATGCGGGTGCGGGCGCACGTCGATGGCCTTGCCCGGTGCAAAGACGTGCGGGCCGATGTGGTCGACGAATACGAACGGGCCGACGCTGCGGGCCTGCACCGTGGGCACGGCGCGGCGCACTTCGAGGCCGCCGATGTCGTGGGTGCGCGGTTCGATCAGGATCGGCATGCGGATTCCTCCAGCGGTCTGCAGCACTGCACTCTGCCATGGGCCGGCGTGGTTGTCGGCGCCGGCGGCGCAACCCTGCGTTGCAGCGGCGTGTGCCGCGGCCGCGCTGCGCAGGTGGACCCGAAGCTCCGTGCCGGATGGATGCCGGGTTGATCGCGCGGGTGGAGGACAGGCATCGGTGGGTGAAGCATCTGCGCAGCGTGGCCATGGATGTGCTCGCGCGCCGCGGTCCTGGTCGGTAAGTCTCTGCGTGGCCCTTCCTTCCGCGACAGACGGCGCGGCGGGGTCGTGCAGTGGAACGTAAGGTTCAGTGGTCGGGCGCGACCGGAGCGCCCAGCCGCGCGCGCAACCGGGTGCGATCCTCGGCCCCGCCCGGCAGCCGCGCCAGCAGCGCGTCGACGAAGGCCAGGCAGCGCGTCGATGCCTGCGCATCGCGCGGCCAGGCGTGCAGGTTCATGAACACGTGATAAAGGGTGCCGTCCTCGAAGCGGCGGCGCAGTGCGGCGGCGCTGGCGGCGTCGAGCGGTGCGGTGTCAGCCCTCAGCCAGGCCGCGGCGATCAATGCGGTGTCGGAGTCGCCCCCATACGCTCGCCAGGGCTCCAGCGCGGCGATCGCGGCGAAGCGGTCGTCGGCCGCGACCGCGGCCTGCACGACCTGCCAGCGGCGCTGACGCAGCAGACCCAGCCCCATCATCGGCTCGGAGGCCAGGGCGCGGCGCACCTGGGCTTCGTCCACGGTCGCGGCGGTCAGCGCGCCCTCGTCGAAGTCCTCGCGATACCACTGTCCGTCGGCAAATCCGTAGCTGCTGTGGCAGCGCGATCCGGCCGTGGTGACCGACGCACCGTCGCGCAGCGCAGCGAGGATCTCCCTCAGTTCTGCTTCGCGCAGCTTGCGACCGGCGGAGGGAGGCGTCACGTCCTACACCGGCGCCAGCGGACGATGCGGCGGCTGCGGCAGCAGCAGCCTGATGGCGTCGCCCGGGCGAATCTCGCCATCGGCCACGACGATCCCCATCACTCCGGTCTTGCGCACCAGCTCGCCGTGCTCGTTGCGATCGAGCACTTCGCGCAGCAGGCCGGCGCCGAAGTCTTCGATCTGGTTGCACGGATTGCGCAGCCCGGTGATGCGAACGCGTGCGCTGGCGCCCAGCTGCAGCTCGCTGCCCTCGGGCAGGGCGAGCAGGTCGATACCGCGGGTGGTGACGTTCTCGCCGAGCTGGCCGGGCGTGATGGTGAAGCCCTTGGCGGCGAGCGCGTCGAACAGCTCGGCGTGCATCAGGTGCACCTGGCGCAGGTTGGGTTGGTCGGCAAACTTCTTCAGTCGCGAGCGGTGTTTCACCGTCGCACCGGCATGCGCGTCGCCCTCGACCCCGTGGTTTTCGCGGAGGGTGATGGCGTCGCGCGCGGACTTGGAAAACACGTGTGTTGGCGCACTGCAGACGGCGACGATGCGGGCGTCGGGCGCGGCCAGCGATGAGGTCATGAGCGGAGGCGTCCTGCGGCTGGGGAGCTGGGTGGCAGCAGAGGTGGTGGGCGCTGCATGCGCGGCACACCGCTCATGGCCGAGCCCTCACGCGGGAAGCGGCTTGCGCAGCACCGTGGCCGATGCCGGGCACAGGCGGCTGAACTGCGCCGTGGCGCGCACGGCCTCCGGCACTGCAGCGCGCTCGACCGGCGCATAGCCGAGTCGGGCAAAGTAGCCATCGGCGTCGGTGGTGAGCAGGAAGAGTGCGTCGCAGCCGGCTTCGCGCGCGGCCCGCTCGACCGTGCCCACCAGCGCCCGGCCGCTGCCCGAACGCCGCGCCTCCGCGCGAACCAGCAGCGAGCGCAGCAGACCGATCGTGCCGTGCCGTTCCAGCGCGATCAGACCGAGCCAGCCGTCCTCCGCGACAGCCTGCCACCAGCGCCGCGGCACGTCGTTGTCGAGATCCTCGATCGGCAGACCGGCCTGCTGCAGCGCCGCCATCTGGACGCTGTCCGGGGTCGTTTCGAGAATCTGCATGGGCTGATCAGTGCCCGCGCTGGCGCGGCGTGGCGGTTGGCTTGCTGCTGCCCGCGCGCGCCGGCTTCCCGGATGCCGACGTGGTGGCACGCTTGCTGGCCGTCTTGCCAGGGGATGTCTTGCCGGCTGTGGTCTTCGTGGCCGAGGCGGCCCTGGGCGATGCCTTGGCGGCCGGAGTCGACTTCGCCGCCGCCTTGCTGGTGGCAGTCTTCTTCGCCGCAGGTCTTGCGCGTGCCCCAGTCTTCGCAGTCTGTTTGCCGGCTACCGCAGTGCCTCGGCCTGCTTTGGGCGTCTTGGGCTTCTTCGGCTTCGGTAGCGGGGTCAGCGCGGCGGTGGCGCGGATCAGCTCGGTCAGCAGATCCGACTCCTCGAGCTGGGTATCGATCAACACATGCAGTTTCGCGCCCGGATACGGCGACCCCTGGCGGAACTCGCCCAGCACCGCGCTCGCCGCCTCGGTCGGCCGCACGAACAGCTGGTTGTCGCAGGCCAGCGCGACGACCTTTTCGTCGCAATAGACCGCGTACTCGCCGAACATCTTGCGATAGCGGATATCGCCCGCGGTGCGGATCTGCTCGTAGACGAAGGTCATGAAGTCGAGGTCGGTGGCCATGGCGGTGCCTTGCTCCCGGTGGGTGCGTGCCCGCGTGCGGCGAGCACTGCTGTGCAGTGTGGCACGGGTGTTGCGGCTCTCACAGTTGTCGTGATCAAGAGCGTTTCGTTGCGTCGTTCGGGCGCCTCGCTTGTCGCGGTGTGTCGATTCGAGAGCCAAGCAGGGCTTTCAGTCCGACCTGCGGTCGGCGGCTGCGTAGTGGCGAGGTCTGGAAAGAGCAGGATCAAGAGCGTTTCGTTGCGCCGCTCGGGCGCCTCGCTTATCGCGGTGTGTCGATTCGAGAACCAAGCAAGGCTTTCAGTCCGACCTGCGGTCGGCCCGAGTCACTTTCTCTTGAGTGGCCAAGAGAAAGTAACCAAAGAGAAGGCCACCCCGGGCCAGTCGCTCTCCGGGCATCCTGCCCT
>JAGRJY010000180.1 GCA_020442465.1 Lysobacterales bacterium | reverse complement strand
TCAGCATGCCGACGCCGACCATGACGCGAAACCCGTAGAACACCGGCGCGACCGGCGGATGCGCGCCCGCAAACGAATCCAGCCCCTTGATCTCGCCGTCGAGTTCGTGGGTGAGAATCAGACTGGCCAGCCCGGGAATGCCGACCGCGTAGTCGTTGCGGCGTTCGGCCTCGTTCGGCCAGGCAAACAACAGCGCCGGCGCGCCGCGCTCGTCCTGCCAGACGCCTTCCATCGCCGCCACCTTGGCCGGCTGGTGCTCAAGCGTGTTCAGCCCGTGCAGGTCACCGACGAGAATCTGCGCCGGAATCAGCACCGCAGCCACGGTGATCGCCGCGCGCAACGCGAGGCGCACGTCGCGTCCTTGCTGCCCGCGCAGTTGGCGGAAGGCCGAAATGCCGGCCACGAGAAACGCTGCGGTCAAACCCGAGGCCAGCAGGGTGTGCGCCAGTCGGTAGGGGAATGATTCGTTGAAGACGATCGCGAGCCAGCTGGTCGCGTGCGCCTGGCCGTCGATCATGGTGAACCCGGCCGGGGTCTGCATCCACGAGTTCAGCGCCAGGATCCAGAACGCCGATGCCGTCGTGCCGACTGCGACCAGCACCGTGGCCAGAGTGTGCATGCGCTCACCGACGCGCTGGCGACCGAACAGCATGATGCCGAGGAAGGTCGCTTCGAGAAAAAAGGCCGTGAGCACCTCGTAGGCGAGCAGTGGGCCCGCGATATTGCCGACCGTCTGCATGAAGCCGGGCCAGTTGGTGCCGAACTGGAAGCTCATGGTCAGCCCGCTGACGACACCCAGCGCAAACGTCAGCGCAAATACCTTGACCCAGAAGCGGTAGGCGGCGAGCCAGGCGTCGTCGCCGCTGCGCACAAAGCGAAGTTTGAAGTAGAGCAGGAACCAGCCCAGCGCGATGCTGATCGACGGGAACAGGATGTGGAAGCTGATGTTGGCGGCGAACTGGATTCGCGCCAACACCACCGGATCAACGATGTCCATCAGCCGGCCTCCGATTCGTTCACTGCGCGGCCACTCAGGCGCTGCTTGAACTCCAGCAGCTTCACGACGCCTGAGCCAAGACCCATCAGCTTCTGCAGGGTGTCGGGCGAGAGTTTGCGTACTTCGGCCAGCCAATCGGTGAGCAACTCGATCAGGTCGTGCATCTGCCGCATGCGCGCCTGGGCGTGACGGTCTTCAGGCGAGTCGGGCGATTCGAGCAGCGCGTCGCGCAGCATCGACAGGGTGGGATCCACTTCGCGACGCTGGCGCTCTTCGGCCAACGTCTTGAAGATCTGCCAGACGTCGTCGGGCGCGGTGAAGTGGTCGCGCCGGTCGCCGGTCACGTGGCAGAGCCTGACCAGACGCCAGCTCTGCAGCTCCTTCAGGCTCATGCTGACGTTGGAGCGACTTATCAGCAGCTTGTCGGTCAGATCATCGGCGTTGAGCGGCGTTTCAGAGACGAACAGCAGGGCGTAGATCTGCCCCACGGTGCGGTTGACACCCCATCGGCTGCCCATTTCACCGAAGTGAAGGACGAAGCTCTGGGTGAGCGGGGGCAGGTTCATGGTCAATACTTTCAGAAATTACTGAAATGATTGTAGACAGGAAGCGTGACCACGGTGTGAACGTTCGCCGGGGGCGCCAGACTTCGTCCCGGTGGCCGGTTCGCACTCACCCACCCGTGCGCCAGCGTCAGGCCAGGGCGGTGGCGCTCCGATACAGCACGTACAGCGCCACCGCCGCGATCACGCCGGCGAACACCACGTTCAAGCGGCCGCGCTCGGCGGCGAGGCGCTTCGCACCGAGGCTGCCGAGGCGACTGCCGAGCAGGCCCCCAACCACCAGGGCCATGGCCAGGGCGGCGTCGACCCAGCCGGTCAGCGCATAGTTGACCGCGGTGGTGAGCCCGAACGCGGTGACGGCCACCAGCGACGAGCCCACCGCGAGCAGGATCGGCAAACGCGCCGACCACATCAGGCTGGGTACGACCAGAAAGCCGCCGCCGATGCCGAAGAACCCCGATACCGCGCCGGTCAAGGCGCCGGTGCCGATCAGCGCCGGCGCATTGTCCCGGCCCAGCCGGGTTG
>JAGRJY010000179.1 GCA_020442465.1 Lysobacterales bacterium | reverse complement strand
CGGGCTTTTCCTCCAGCCGCCCGCCGACCGGCAGGGGCCCCACGAAGCGGCCATCCTGGCCGCAGCCCGGCTTCCAACATGCATGTTCGCGGAACGCGCCCTGTGAACTCTCCAAACAGTTCCGCGCGCAACTCCCGTTGTTCGTGCCGAGCAACGGAGTCAGCCGCGGGAGCAAGGCGCGCATGTCCGAGGCCATGGATGGCCGCGCTCGGCTGCTGCGCAGCTGCGCCGAGCTCCCGCTCGGACGCGCCGGCCCGCGGATGGCGAGTAGCGCAGGGCACAGCGCTCGCGAAGCGAGCGCTGCACGAACCCCGGGTCGCCTTTCTCTTGCCTACTTCTCTTTGGCGAGACAAAGAGATGTAGGTCGGGCCGACCGCAGGTCGGACTGAAAGCTTTGCTCGGCTCCCGACTTTGCTCCCGAATGGAGACGCCTCGATGAGCGAAGCGTCCGACGCGCAACGAATGCTTTGCTCCTTGGCGTCCAAACTTTTCCGCCCGCTAGAATGCGCCACCCGCCCCGTTTCGATCATCGAGCGCCCGCTCGCCTCGCACATGCCGATCGCACCACCCATTCCATCCACGCCGGACGATGAACCACAGGTTCTGCGCCTCCGCGACATCCGCATCGCCGACGCACGCGCCCTGCTCGGCAAGTACAAGCTCGAATTGGTCGAGGTCGAGGATGGCGCCCCCATCCCGGGCAGCTTCTGGGGCGACGACGAAGCCGGCGTTATCGGCAGCCGTGTCTATGCGCGCCGCGACACGCCGGTGCATTCGTTGCTGCACGAGTCCTGCCACCTGATCGTGTTGCCCGCGGAGCGTCGCGCGGCGGTTCATACCGATGCGACCGACTCGGTCATCGAAGAGGACGCCAGCTGCTACCTGCAGATCCTGCTGGCCGACCAACTGCCGGGCGTGGGCAGCCAACGGGTGATGCGCGACATGGACCGCTGGGGCTACACGTTCCGGCTGGGCAGTGCCGCGGCGTGGTTCGCCCAAGACGCGGGCGATGCACGGGCCTGGCTTGCCGAACGGGGTTTGCTGCCTGAATTGCAATCAGTCGATCAGGAGGCTCCGCTCGGCGAGGCGCCACTTGCGCCGGTGCAGCCCGCCGACTAGCCTGCGGCCTCCCCGCGTGCTTCGCGGCCCCGTTCCACTCGGAGACTGCATCGTGAATATCCGCCGCGCCCCGCTGGCGCTTTCCATCGTCGCCACCCTTGCCCTGCTCGCCGGCTGTAGCGGCACGTCCAACACGGCGGACGAGCCCGCGCCGCCCAAGGAGTCGGCCAAGGAATTCGTCGCCCGGGTCAACGCCGAGACCGCGGCCATCTTCGAGGAGTCGACCTCGGCGGCGTGGTTGTCGCAGACCTACATCAACGACGACACCGCGCGCATCGCTTCGGCCTACACCGAGAAGCAGCTCAGCATGCTCAAGGAGTTCGTCGCCCAGGCCCAGCAGTACGACGGCCAGGACATGGACGCCGCCACCGCCCGCGCCATTGCACTGCTGAAGCTGCAAACCTCGATGCCGCCGCCGAGTGATCCGGCCAAGCTCAAGGAGCTGACCACCATCGCGACGGCGCTGGACCAGGCCTACGGCGCCGGCCAGTACTGCACCGGTGAAGGCGAACAGCAGCAATGTCGCCAGATCGGTGAGCTCTCCGAAACCCTCGCCAACAACCACGACTACGACGCGCAGCTCGAAGCGTGGCAAGGCTGGCACACGATTTCGCCGCCGATGCGTCCGCAGTACCAGCGCTTCGTCGAACTGGTGAACGAAGGCGCCCAGCAGATGGGCTACAAGGACGCCGGCCACATGTGGCGTTCCGGCTATGACATGGACCCGGATGCGTTCAAGGCCGAGACCGATCGGCTTTGGGGTCAGGTCAAGCCGCTCTACGACCAGCTGCAGTGCTACACCCGCGGCAAGATGGTCGAGGCCTACGGCGAAGACAAGGGCCAGGTGGACGGCAAGTTCATCCCTGCCCATCTGACCGGCAACTTGTGGCAGCAGGACTGGGGCAATCGCTGGGACATCCTGCAGCCCTACCCGGGCGTGGGCGACCTCGACATCAACAAGGCGCTGCAGGAAAAGCGCAATCGCCTGTTCGCCGACCGCGTGGCCAAGCTCAAGGAAACCACCGGCGAACGCCTGATCGAGGAAGGCATCGCTGCCGACCTCGACAGCGCAAAGCAGATGACCCGCCTCGCCGAGGGCTTCTACACCGATCTCGGCATGCCCTCGCTGCCTGAGGACTTCTGGAAAAAGGCCCAGCTGATCAAGCCGCGCGACCGTGACGTGGTCTGTCACGCCAGCGCCTGGCAGATGAATCCCGCGGCGACCGACGTGCGCATCAAGATGTGCATCAAGCCGAACGAGGAAGAACTGACCACGATCTACCACGAGCTTGGTCACGTCTATTACTACCTGGCCTACAAGGATCAGCCGCTGATCTTCCAGTCGGGTGCGCACGACGGCTTCCACGAGGCGATCGGCGACACCATCGTGCTGTCGATGACACCGGAGTACCTGAAGTCGATCGGCCTGGTCGGCGACGCCGCGGTCAGCGATCAGGCGACGATCAATGCGCAGATGCGCATGGCGCTGTCGAAGGTCGCGTTCCTGCCCTTCGGCCTGATGATCGACCGCTGGCGCTGGGGCGTGTTCGACGGATCGATCAAGCCCGACCATTACAACGCGGCCTGGTGGGACCTCAAGGCCCAGTACCAGGGTGTGGCGCCTGCGACACCGCGCGGCGAAGACTTCTTCGACCCGGGTGCGAAGTACCACGTGCCGGGCAACACGCCCTACACCCGGTATTTCCTCTCGCACATCCTGCAGTTCCAGTTCTACAAGGCACTGTGCGACGCGGCTGGACACGAAGGGCCGCTCCACACCTGCAGCTTCGCCGGCAACAAGGAGGCCGGTGCGAAGTACTGGGCCATGCTGCAGAAGGGCCAGAGTCAGCCGTGGCCGCAGACCCTCAAGGAACTCACCGGCGGCGAGAGCATGGATGCTTCGGCCGTGCTCGAGTACTTCGCTCCGCTGCAGAGCTGGCTGGAAGAGCAGAACCAGGGCAAGAGCTGCGGCTTCTGACCGCCGGCACTCCCGTCGCGACACCACGAAGCCGGCGATCGCCGGCTTCGTGCTTTGTGGAGCCCTCACGCTCCGCAGCGTGAAGGCCCCTGCGAGACTCAGGCTCCGCACGGTCAAACGCCCCGTCTTCGGCGATGCCGACGCCGGCCTTGCGCCTCCGCGTCGCTTCGCAGCCTGTTGTCCGTTTTTGCCGAAACGAGACGCCGCCCGACTGAATCGCAGATGAACTTCACGTACACTGCGCGCCCCCAAAGCCTGCTCCGAGCCGAAATGAGAAACGCGCTGTACTTTGCCGTCCTGTGTTCCCTGTCTGCTTCCGTCTGGGCCGCCAAGCCGCCCACCTCGCCTTCTCCGAGCGTGGGTGTCACCCAGCCCGGGCGCGGCGACCTGTTCGCCAGCGCGCGCCGCAGTGAAGACGGGCGATTGCTCGCGGTCTACCAGCCCGATTTCCGCGCGGCGCTCGACACGCCAGAGGCCATGGCGCGCGCCTATCTGGGCGCCAACCTGCGCGACTTTGGTCTGGACAAGGCCGACGAGTCGGCACTCACCCTGTCCGCGGTGCGCGGGCTGGGCGGATTCGATGTGGTGCGATTCACCCAGACGCACCTGGGAATCCCGGTGTGGGGCAGCGACACGGCCGTGAGCGTGGCACGCGACGGTCGGGTGATCTTCGTGGCCAACGGCATCCGTCCCGACCTCACCATGGCCGATGCGGAGGCGACGGTCACGGCCGCGCAGGCCTTGGCCAGTGCACGGACCTGGGCAGGCAGCCGGGCACCCGCGCAGCTCGAGCGCGTGGAGCCGATGATCTACGCCGAAACTGCGCCCACCCTGGTCTGGAACGTCCGCCTGGTCACCGGCGAAGCGCCGTATCGTGATCTGGAAGTTCTGGTGGATGCGAAGACCGGTGCGATCGTGCGCGCCGAAGACCAGATGGTGCATCTCGACGCACCGGGTCGTGCTTTCAATCCCGATCCGCTGTCGACCGCGCAGACGCAATATACGGTGACCGGCTACGGCGACAACAACGACCAGGATTCCCCGCAGCTGCTGGCGCAGATCCAGTCCATTACGCTGCGCGACCTCACCTCCAACGGCTCGACGTTCGAGCTGAAAGGCCCGTGGGCGTCGTGCCTCGACCACGAATCGCCGACCAGTGTGAACGACTGTCCGACCTCGGCCGCCGCGGATTTTGTGGTCGATTCGCGCAGCGACAACCGCTTCGAACCGGCGCATGTCTACTTTCACATCGACACTTACATGCGCTACGTCAACGACACCCTCGGCATTGCGGTGCATCCGCCCTACGCGGGCGGCGTGCAGTACGACGCGCACGGGCTCAACAATGACGACAACTCGCACTTTGTACCCGGCACCAGTCGACTCGCCTTCGGTGACGGTGGCGTCGACGACGCCGAGGATGCTGACGTGGTCATCCACGAGCTCGGCCACGGCCTGCACTACTGGATCACCGGTGGCGGACTGTCGAACCTCAGCGGCGACGGCCTCTCGGAAGGCCTCGGCGACTACCTCGCCACGTCCTACTCGCGCGCCTTCAACCACTGGCCGTCGAACACGCCCGAGTACAACTGGATGTTCAGCTGGGACGGACACAACAATTTCTGGAGCGGCCGCGTCACCAACTGGCATCTGCAGCACAGCTACGCTGCCAACAACCTGGGTTCCGGCCTGCACACGCCAGGGCAATACTGGGCCTCGTGCAACATGCTGAACTACGACTCGGTTGGCCGGCAGACCGCCGACCGCGCCGTGCTGCTCGGCATCGCCATGACCAACGGCTCCTCGCGCCAGAACGACGCCGCGCAGGCCGTACTCAACGCCGCGGCGGAAACCTTCGGGGCTTCGGTGGTGAATGCGCTGTACAGCAACTACACCAGCGGCGGCAGCATGGCTCCGTACTCGGCCTGCACCTACAACGTCACCCTGCCTTCGACCGATCGGATCATGGCCGACGGCTTCGAGTAGGCCTCTGCAGGCACACTGACCGCACCCGCGGCGGGGCCCTGTGCGGCTCCGTCGCGGGCGCTGCGAAGCCTCGGCACGGCAGCTTCAGCGCAGTCTGCGTCAGACCACCCCGCCCCCAAGTCGGGGCACTCGGCCAGGATGGCCGAGATCGCACAGCGAACATCGTCGCTGGACCGACTGTCGGCGCGCGCCTCGACGCGCTTCGGGGTGTGCCGAGCCGGCAAACTCAGAACAGTCGGCGCACGCTCAACTGCACCTGGTAGTCGCGCTGGCGCTCGCCGAACCCCAACTCACGGCGGGATGTCCGCGAGCTGTCGACGGCAAGCCATTCCGCAGAAAGCCGCCAATCGGGCTGCGGACGCCAGTTGAGCGCCAACGTCAGTGCGCGACCATGCTCGTTCTGCGCGGGGCTGTCGTTGCTGGGCTGCTCGTCGGTTCCGAACACGTCGAGACGAACCGCTGGTCGCCACCTGCCGTACTCGCGCGCGCAAAGCAGGTAGCCCGACCAGAACCGGGTGGTGCTGTAGAACTGCTCGCTGGGTTCGAATTCCGTGTCGCCGTACATGAGCTGAGCCATCCACCGCCACTCATCGCGGAACAGATCCGCGCCAAGACCGCCGAACCGGGTGTGCCAGGAAAAGATTCGATGACCGCGCTCGGTGTATGAGCTCGACGGATCAGCACGATTGTCGTAGTAGAGCAATCGCAGGCTTCCTCCGCCACGGCCGTGCGCGGAGGCATGAAGAAAAAATCCGACTCGATCGTCCACTTCAACGAAAGGGTCGAATCGTCGTGGGGGCGGCGCGTCCCTGGCTGCTGCGTCGGGTTCACGAATCAGCGCGTTCAGACCATAGACCCGATCACTCAGCGACCAGCCACGCGCAGCCATCAGCTCCCCGGCCGGATCGTTGCCGATGAATGCGCCGACGCCGCCCGCCCAGAAGCCGCCGTGCATGCGGTGCTCGACGCGCCAGTCGATACCGGTGGTGCGTACCTCCTCACCGACCCAGCTGTTGATGGCGGAAGGGGTCAAGGTATACGGGCTGGTCCAGCCCGGACCGTCGTTCTCCAACGACAAGGGCGGAAAGAAGCTGCCCAACCGCAGCGACCATCGATTGGGTGTCGTCGAGACTGGGCGATATCGAAGATAGGCCTCCTGAACTTCCAGACCGCTCCCGTCTTGTTGATCCCACTGCAACGTCCCGGTAGCGAGCACGGCTGGAGAGAGTTGGGCCACGGCCTGGACGGCGCCTGCGAACTGCACAGGCGCACCACCAGCACCGCCGCGCAGCTTGCCGAAGCCACCCTCGATCCAGGATCGCTCCGACGGCCCGTCCAGAATTCGTGCGTCGGCGTAGCCGTGGAAGCCAAGGTCCTGGCAGCGAGGCGCCGTGACGGGTGCGAGCAGGCCCATGCCCAGCAGGGCAGCCCGCATCAACGCGTGTGGCAAGGCCGGCTTGCGCATGGCTGTCGTCTTCGTGATCCGATCGCGCGACATGGGCCGGCGATTCGATGTCCATCATGCCATAGCGGACAACGCATGCGCGGCAGCCCTGGTCCGCGTGGTAGCGGAACGGCATGTTCAGGTTGGCGAGCACGCCGGACGCAGCCAGGATCGGCTTGGGCGACGTAGTCAGGCGTTCAGTAGACCGACCGCTCGCGGTCCTTGCGATGACGCGGATCGGGTGCGAGACGGATCTCGAAATCGACGGTCGCGGGCTCGGGCCCCAGCGCCACTTCGCGAGCCAGCGCCACACCCTCCGACAGAAGCCGCGGGTGCCACACCGACACGCGCAAGGTTTCCATCGGCAGTGCTGCAAAGGCGGCGACGCCTCGTTCAGAGGTCGTCTCAACGCGCCACGCATCGGACACATGCAAGTACGCGATCATGCGATCGTGGATGTTGCAGCCGACGGCGATGATGCCCGGCTTGTCCAACGACAGCGGCTCTGACGACTCGCCCGGCGACAGAACGGTCTCGAAGGGCTTCAAGGGGGAGAACGAATAGACGTGGTGCCGGGTACGATCGCTGTTGAGAAACACCACGCGATCGTGGGTCCGGAACGTCTGGACATAGGGGATGAAAGTTTCGTCGCGCTGATCGATGACGTGGGTCTGCGCCACGGCAGACACGTTGCCGCTGAATCCGTCGCGATCCAGGCTGATCACGGCGTCAGCCACCGGCTGACCTTGCGCGTCGTGGACGCTGACATGCAGCTCTGCACCGCCGACGCCGCTCGCCCACAGCATGAGGAACGGCAACACGCGCATCCAGCTCCGCATCCTCTGGCTCCGGAATTGGCCAAACGATGGGTGGAGTCTAGCAGGCGGCTTCACATCAACCTGCCCCCTCGCCCAGAGCCCGCACGGCGCAGACGCGCGGGGCCGACGCTCATTTCCCGGACTGTCATTGGCGGAACTGCTTGGTCGCAGCCGGGCGATGCGGCCGCCCGCCGACGCAATCGACCGAGTGCCGATTCGGTGTGCGGAAGGATCCGCAGCCTCAGCCCGGCCGCTGCTCGCGCAGCACCTGCCGGACCATGCCGAGCACCAGCAGGGCACCGATGACCAGGGCGCCCCAAAGCAGCCAACGCGAGTAGTCCTTGGGCGGCACCCTCACCACCTCGCGAACGTCGTCGGCGGCCGGTTGGCGCGCGCCCAGCCGGGCAGCACCTTGCTGCGTGCCGGCGAGTGCGCGCACGCGCCGCGGTGCGTCGACGCGACGTTGGCTGTCGCTGCCCGCGACGAGACGGAACGGCGGTGTCCCGCTTGCAACGAAGTCGAGATAGTCGCGGGTCAGCCTCAGCTTCAACCGCGGCGGCACGGCGGGCGCCGGCTGCAGCACCACCTGCCACTGCGGCTGCCGCGCGGCCGGAAATGAGCTCCAGGACGGTGAACGCCAGGCATCGGCGATGCGCAATCGGTAGCTGTCCCCGCGATCGCGCTGCTGCCAGGCCGACTCCGGCGTCGCGCGGCTGCTCAGGGTCGCGTCGGCAAGCCAGGTCTGGTCACCCCAGTCGAGCGACCATGCCTCGACTCGCAAGCGGCCGGGCAGCTCATAGGTCCAGCCGCCCTGCTCCTTGCGCGCCGCACTCAAGGTGATCTCGTGGGTTTCCCCGGGCACGGTCGTGCGCTGCGACCGGCGCACGTCGAAGGACAGGGTCGCCGGACCGCTTGCCTGATCCATGCGCACTCGCAGATAGCGTGATGTGGCACCGGGCAGTTCGGCCGACAAGGCTTCCAGTCGGTGCCCTTCGTGGGTCACCCGATACAGCTGGATGTCGCGACCGGCTGAGCGCCAAGCCTGCAGGTCCGCACTCTGCTCCACACTCAGTTTCGCCGACCATGACTCGACGCCGCCGGCGTCCAGGTCGATGCGAACCTGGTCGGCGGAGGGATGCGCGTCGCCGAGGTCCATCAGCCATTGCTGGGCTGCCGGCTCGGCAGACGGACCGGCACCGCGCACCTCGACGCGCAGTTGCTCGTCTGCCACCGAACGCGTGATCAGTGCCTGCAGCGCGCCGGGATCGGGCTCGGCGGCGTCGGGAAGCGGAAACGCGACGACGTGCTCCCAGTGACGCGAACTGGAGGAATCGGCGCTCGCCTGCACCAGCACACTCGGCACCAGCGCACCGTGGGCATCGCAGACCTCCAGGTCGCCGAGCGCGGGATCACGAAGGAAGCTGTACAGGTCGGCATCGAGGGAAATCCTGTGCAGGGTCGCATCGGATTGCTCCAGCTCGATCGGCCATTGCCAGTCGTAGGCCGCGGCACGGCCACTCACGCTCGCCAGTACGCAGGCGAGCAGGACTGAACCCCTACTCCGGTTCATTCGCTTGCTCCTTCTTCGACGGTGGCGACGGGGCCAGGTAGCCCACGACCACAAGCATGGCTCCGAACGCGAGGACGGAGACGATGCCCGCCATGTCGCCCATGTAGCGCCGGTCGATCAGAACGAGCTTGACCAGCACCAGGGCGAGCAGTGCGGCACCCGCAATCCAGACCGGACGCATGACACGTCGCGAGCCGATCACCCAGGCGCTCGCGCCGAGCAGGCCCCACAGCAGGGTCAACGCCATTTGCAGCGACGCCGTTTGCCACAGGCGGCTGTCCCAGGGCAGGTCGAGGTAGTGGTGCACGCTGCGCGCCGTGAGATAGCTGAGCCAGACCCACAGCACGATCGCGACACCCAGGCGCAACGGAGCCTGCTCGACGCGGGCCGAGGCCAGCAGATACACCACCAGCACGCAGGCGAGCTGGGTCAGTTCGAGCGGATTGAACAAAGTGACGTACGGCAGGGGCGTGGCATCGCCGGAATGGCCGAGGCTGATCACCCAAAGCGCGATCAACAACAGGCCGGCCGGAATCTGCCACCGCAGACGGTAGCCCGGAAACCACCCCTGCAAAGGCGTTCCGAAACGCGGCCAGCGCTCACTGGCGTGCAGCATGAACAGCAGCGGAAGCATCCAGCAGACCATGCCCCAGGCGGTGTGCTGATAGCCGGCGTCGCGAAGCCATTCGTAGCCTTCGTGCGAGACCAAGGCGGCCACGGCGAACAGCACGCTGACATGCGCCCACGACAGGCCGCGCGCCCGCGGCTCCCGGAGTGCCGTCAGAGCGACGAATGCAGAGCCGATCCAGGCCAGCCAGGCCAAAGCCTCCCGCCCTTCCAGCATGCGGTGACCGAAGCCAGTCAGCACCCATGGCAACGACAGCACGAGCGCCAGCACGGCGACGAAGCCGAGCTGCGACCAGTGCTTGCGTCGGGCGATCAGGGCCCAGGCCAGGAAGCTGCCCGCCCAGGCGTAGATCGAGGCAGCGCGCCGCCAGCCGTACACCACATGCTCGTCCACTTCGTGAATCAGGGTGATCGACCACACGACCGCGCCGACGCCGAGCAGCACCGGAGCCAGCGGCCCGCTGCGGCCGCTGGCCTGCCAGCACCACGCGGCAAAGCCCAGCGCACAAGCCTGGATCAGGCCGGCCCAGAACACCGCATTGCGCATCAGCGTGCCGTCCTGGGCGTCGACCAAGGCCAGGAACCAGGCGCACAGCCCGACCGCCATCAAGGCCAGCGCAGCGACGCGCTGCACCACCGAGCCCTGGCGCAGGCTCAGCCAGAACACGCCGGCGCCCTCGATCGCCCACACCGCCGCAGTGAGGTCGGCATCCAGCGCCAGCGGCACCGAAATCGTGGCGAAGCCCGCGGCCAATGCTACGAAGGCCATGACCAGCGTCTGCAGCGACGCCCGGCTGCGCAAGGACCACGCCAGCGTGGCGTACAGCCCCGACGCGATCAGCGCCGACATCGCCAGCGCCATCGGTCGCTCGTACAACAGCCCGGATTGCAGCCCGAATGCCACCAGTGGCACCCCGAACACGAGGCTGCCGTCGACGATGCCTTTGCCTGCCTGCTCGCGGCGCAGCGCATACAGCACGCTGATCGCGACGTAGAACAGGAAAAACAGGATCAGGAAAGGCTCAGTGGTCGCAAAGTGCTGCGGCTGGTAGTAGCGCCACCCCCACATCGAGCTGATCACGAAGGTGAACGCGAATCCGAGCAGATTCAACACGCGCCAGGGCCGCACCCAGGCCACGGCCAGCACCATGGCATTGAGCACCGCGTAGTAGCTGAACAGGGCGACGTGATTCCCGCTACCGGTGGAAATCAGCACCGGCGCCAGGAAACCGCCGGCAATACCGAGCACCGCCAGGGCAATCGCGTTCTGCAGCACCGCCAGCACGCCGCAGCCGACCACCAGCACCAGCACCATGACGAATGCAGGCAGCGCTGGCACGAGTTCGTAGCGGAACGAGGCGAAGACATCCAGCAACAGGATGCCCAGCGCCCCGCCCTGCAGACTGAGCGAGAACACCCGCTGCCGCTGGCGCTGGCGCCAGGCGAATATCAGCGCCGCGACGCCGGCGATTGCCACCGAGGCGGCGCGCCGTTCCGGGGTGAATTCGACCCAGCCCTGCGAGGCGGCGTAGCGCAGGAAGTACGCAACGCCGAAGAACAGCACCGGAACACCGAGTTTCACCGGCACGTTGCCCTCGGTGAACCAGCGCTTGAGCCATTCGACGCCGCGCTGGACGAAGTCCGACCCTTCCGGTGGCTTGATCACCGGGCGTTGCGGCACCGCTTCGGCCGCAGCGACCCGCGCGGCCGCGGGCTCCCAGGGATCGCGCTCGGACGCCCGCGACGGTGGAATGCTCGGCGGCACTTCCGACGACGTTTCCGACGGAGTCTCGCTGGCGGCCTCGGCCCGCGCCGCCACGGCCTCGGAAGCTGCCGGCTGCGGCGCTGCCTCAACAATCGCGGAGGCCTCGTCCGGCGGTCGCGCGGCCGGTTGCGCTGCAGAGGCGGGAGCCTCCCTCGGCGCCGTCGCGGCAGCCTGGCGCACGGACTCGACGCGGGACTGCCGTTCGATCTGCCGCAGACGCAGGTCGAGTTTGCCCTGCCGTGCAAACAGCCACCCGAGCAGGCCGCCGAAGATGAATCCCGGCAGGTCGCCATTGCTCACGATCGCACCGACAAACGCACCCACGATGATCCACACGAATGTCATGCGTGCTCACTCCCGAAGCGGGTGGTCCACCCGCACATCTTGCTCAGATTCGGTCCGCCGGTTCCAGCGCCACGGCCTCGGCCCCCTCCGGCAGCCTGGGCTCGGCGACCACGCGTACCCGGTACGAGCGCCAGAGTGCCCAGCCGACCAGTGTCAGCGCGCCGGACGTCATCGCCAGCACCCCGCGGTGGTGGCTGACGGCCGGCGACAGCAGTCCCGCCACCAGGGTGTTCACCGCGAGGCCGGTGACCTGCTGCATCGACGATGCCGCGCCACGCTGGCGCGGATACATGTCGAGGATGGCCAGCATCAACACCGGAAAGACGATGGCGATGCCCATGGCATTGAGGGTGATCGGCAATACGGCCCACGGCGCGCCCCACTCGAACAGCCAGCTGGTGGCGATGTTGATCAGCGCGGCCGCGGCAGAGAGCAGGAAGCCGATGCGCACGGCCTCGTCGCCGTGCAGGCGGCCTGCCATGCGTGAAGAAATGATCGCGCCGACGCTCATCCCGGCAATCATCGGCACGAAGAACCACCCGAACTGCTGCGTATTGAGGTGCAGGTGCTCGAGCACGAACACCGGTGCAGACGACACGTACACGAACAGCGACGCAAAGTTGAACCCGCCCGCCAACCCCAGCCGGACCAGCTGACGGTTGCGCAACAAGGCAAGGTTGTCGTGCAGCAGCGCGCGCCAGCGAAAGCGCACCCGCGCATCCTCAGGATGCGTCTCCGGCAGCAGCGTGGCGGTCGCGGCCACGATCAGCAGGGCAAACGCCGCCAGCGCCCAGAAGATCAGGTGCCACTCGCCCAGCGCCAGTATCCAGCCCCCGGCTATCGGTGCAAAGGCTGGTGCGGCGGTGAAGATCATCGATGTCATCGCCATCAGCCGCTGCGCCTCGTCGCCCTGCACGCAGTCGCGGATGATGGCGCGGCCCACGATTTGCCCGGCCCCCGCGCTCATGCCCTGCAGGGCGCGCCAGACCAACAGTGCGTTCAGCGAGTCGGCGAGCGCACAGCCGACCGAAGCCAGCATGAACAGCGCGGCGCCGACCAGGATGACTGGCTTGCGTCCGAACACGTCGGACAGCGGCCCGTGCACCAGACTCATCACGGCATAGGGCACCAGGTAGGCGGTGATGGTCTGCTGCACCGCCAGCGGCGAGGCGGAGAAGTCGGCGGCGATGACTGGAAAGGCCGGAAACACCGTATCGATGGCGAACGGGCCGAACATCGACAGGGCACCAAGCAGGAATGCGAGGCGCCAGAAGGACGGGTGGGGTTGCGGCATCAGCGAAGCATAGCAGCGCCCACTGAACGATCAGCGGCAACCCGTCGCCCCGACTCCCGCGCAGACGCCGCCGGATCGCGATCGTTGCTCGCCGATGCAGGCAACCGACCGCGAGACTGCTCGGCCGAGCCTACTGGGTGGGACGACGATCGTCCCGGGCATCGGTACGCGGGTCCGGTCGACCGCGGCGCGGCCCCTGCTGCTGGCGCATCATCATCTGGCGCACGACGCGCATGCGTTCGGCCGGACGCAGATCGATCAGCACTTCACTCAAGGTGGCGTGCGCCTGCTCCGACGACGCCTGGTCGGCCCGTCGCAACCGGGCAAAACCTTCCTCCAGCTGCTCGCGGGTCAACGCGGGGTCGGCCAGCAGTCGGGCAAGATTCTGCCGGGCGGCACGCACCTCGAGCACGCGATCGCGGAAGGCCACGCGGTGACGGTAGAGCACCTCGGCGACTTCACCTTGGCGCTCCGGTGGCACCGACTCCTGCAGCCAGCCCGGTGGCGGCGTCTGCCACCCGGACTCCGTCCCCACCACCGGGCCATGTGTGCGTGCCCAGATCATCAGCACGATGAAGCTGATCAAGGCCACGTTGCAGGCGATCAGCACACCGAGCAACCAGCGGATCGAGCGAGGCAAGGTATTCAATCCTGGATCTCCTGCCAGGGCGAACCGAGCTGTGCGGCCTCCAGCAGCTCCCACTCGTCGATCGACGCGGTGGGCTGGGGGTCCAGCGCGTGTGCCGAGATGCCGACGAGCAGGCCGAAGGCCAGGCTGGGGCCGAGCAGGCGCCAGCCGCCGATGAGCGACCAAAGGCCGGGCGAGGTCATGGTTCCCGCCTGCTCGCGCATCTGCGCGGCCAGACGTGTACGCAAAGGAGCGGACGCTCCCAACGCCGGCAACGCCGCCCGCAACGCTTGCCGATCCGCTTCCATCCAGCCTTCGGCCGACGCATCGTCGGCGGGCCGCCGCGTATCACTGTTCATCGTGTCCCCCTGCCCGCCATGCGGCGAGCGGCACCCTCAATGCCCGTTTGGCCCGGACCAGCAAGGATTCGAGCGCGCCCTCGCTGACACCCATGATGGCCGCCGCCTCCGCTTGCGAAAACTGTTCGACGTGGGCCAGCAGCACCGCCTCGCGCTGCCGCTCCGGCAATCCGCGCACGGCCTGCTGCAAGGCCTCGGAGAGTTCGCTGCTGGCGGCCTGCTGGGCAGGGCCTGCCGCCGCGTCCTCGGCCTCGACATCGAGCGCGCTCACTTCCCGCTGCGCTCGCTGACGAAGCCGGTCGCGGGCGAGATTGAGCGCCACGGTGGTCAGCCAGGTGCCGACCCGCGCCTTCGACTCCCAGCGGGGTGCCTGCTTCCAGAGCCGCAGAAAACTCTCCTGGCAGATGTCCTCGGTGTCGCCGGTGTCCTGCAGCCAGCGGTACACGCTGGCATGCAGTCGATCGAGATAGCGGTCGAGCAGGAACTGGCCGGCCGCTGCGTCGCCGTTGGCAAAGCGACGCATGCAATCGGCTTCGGCTTGAAGCTCGTCGTTCACGCGCGCTCACAGGCACACGTCGCTCCGTCCATCGCTGCCGGTCAGCCGCCGCGCGCCGGGCCGCGCCCGGCTCCCCCACGGTGCCGGCGGTGCTCGCGCGCGCGATCCATTTCTTCGCGGGTGATGCGTCCATCGTCGTCCGCGTCGAGCAGATCGAACATCCGCGCTCCGGGGTCGGGCAGCTCGTCCACGCTGACCTTGCCGTCACCATTGCTGTCGAGCTGGGCGAAGCGATCACGCGCCCACTGCTCGCGACGGGCCTGGCGGTGGGTGGACATTTCCTCGAAGCTGATCTCTCCATCGCCATTGGCGTCGATCGCAGCGCGACGTGATGCTGCTTCGGCGGCGGCTTCCGCACGGGTCACCACGCCGTCGCCATTGGTGTCGAACTGGGCAAATCGTTCGCCGGGTCCGTGTTGGCCCTCCGGCCCCGGCGCCGCCATGGACAGCGGCGCCAGCAGCAGCAGCGCCAAGGTCAGGGCACACTGTTTCGCTGCGCCCGGCCGTCGTGTTTCGCGGTGAGTATGCATGCGTTGTCTCCTGTTCGGGTTCTGACGGCGCCCGCTGCGCCGCATTCATCCCTTCAACGCTTCCCGGCAGGATTTCCTGCGATCTTCGCCCGGCTGCAACAGGCTCCGTTTTAGCACGGGTTCAGGTGGGACGCCCGTGCACGCTCCGGGCGACGCCGGCATCGCACGGCGCAGCCCGGTCGCGCCTGCGCGCATGGCGCCCTGACGGCTTGGTCGACCACATCCCGAATCGGCATCCGGGCTAGAATTCCGCGCTTCACCGAACATCCCGGGCAACCATGACTGGACCGACGCGGCAGAGTTTTCACGGCTTCGAGCAGATTCCGCTTCACGAGTACGCCGAGCGCGCCTACCTCGACTATTCGATGTATGTGGTGCTCGACCGGGCCCTGCCGTTCCTCGGCGACGGCCTGAAGCCGGTGCAGCGCCGCATCGTCTACGCAATGAGCGAGCTCGGCCTGGATGCGGGATCGAAGCCGAAGAAATCGGCACGAACGGTTGGCGACGTGATCGGCAAGTTCCATCCGCACGGCGACTCCGCGTGCTACGAGGCGCTGGTGCTGATGGCGCAGCCGTTCTCGTTCCGCTATCCGCTGATCGACGGCCAAGGCAATTTCGGCTCCAGCGAAGACCCCAAGTCGTTTGCAGCGATGCGCTATACCGAGTGCAAGCTGACGCCGCTGGCCGAAGTGCTGCTGGGCGAAGTCGGACAGGGCACCGTCGACTGGTCGGCGAATTTCGACGGCACTCTGGAGGAACCCTCCTGGCTGCCGGCGCGCCTGCCCAACCTGCTGCTCAACGGCACGACCGGCATCGCGGTCGGCATGGCGACGGACATTCCGCCGCACAATCTCAACGAAGTGGTCAGCGCCTGCGTGCGCCTGCTCGACGACCCCCAGGCCAGTACCCGCGACCTGTGCGAGCACATGCGCGGCCCCGATTTCCCCACGGCCGCGGAGATCATCACTCCGGCCGGCGATCTGCTGAAGATGTATGAAACCGGCAACGGCAGCGTGCGCGCGCGGGCGGTGTGGACGCGCGAGGGCGGTCAGATCGTGATCACCGCCCTGCCCCATCAGGTCAGCCCGAGCAAGGTGATGGAACAGATCGCCCAGCAGATGCGGGCGAAGAAGCTGCCGTGGCTGGAAGACCTGCGCGACGAATCCGACCATGCCAACCCGACGCGCATCGTGCTGGTGCCGCGGTCGAACCGTGTCGATATCGAAGCGCTGCTCGGTCACCTGTTCGCGACCACCGACCTCGAGCGCAGCTACCGCGTCAACTTCAACGTGATCGGCCTCGATGGACGACCGCAGGTCAAGCCACTGAAGGCACTGCTCGACGAGTGGCTGACCTTCCGGCGCGACACCCTGACCCGACGTCTGCGCCATCGCCTCGACAAGGTCGAACGACGATTGCACCTGCTGGAAGGCTTGCTCACGGCCTTTCTCAATCTCGACGAGGTCATTCGCATCATCCGCACCGAGGACGATCCCAAGGCGGTGCTGATGGCGCGGTTCGAGCTCACCGAGGCGCAGACCGACTACATCCTCGAGACCCGGCTGCGCCAGCTTGCGCGTCTCGAGGAAATGAAAATCCGCGGCGAGCAGGACGCGCTGGCCAAGGAGCAGAGCGAACTGATCGCCGTACTCGGCTCGCCCGCCAAGCTGAAGAAGAAGCTGAAGGAAGAGCTGCTCACCGACGCCAAGAAGTTCGGCGATGCTCGCCGTTCACCTCTGGTGGCACGCGAAGCAGCGCAAGCGCTGTCGGAGACCGAGATTCTTCCCTCCGAGCCGGTGACGGTCGTGCTGTCGGAAAAGGGCTGGGCCCGCGCGGCCAAGGGTCATGAGGTCGACGCTGCGGCACTGAGCTACAAGGAGGGCGACCGTCTGCTCGACTTCGCCCGCGGTCGCAGCACCCAACAAGCGGTGTTCCTCGATTCGGCAGGTCGCGCCTATTCGACGCCGGCGCACAGCCTGCCGTCCGCCCGCGGCGCGGGCGAGCCGCTGACTGGCCGATTCACGCCAGCATCGGGCTGTGGCTTCGTGGCCTGTCTGATGGGCGAGCCGGATCAGCGCTTCCTGCTTGCTTCCAGCCACGGCTATGGTTTCACCACCCGACTCGAGAACCTGATCGGCAGGAACAAGGCGGGCAAACAGCTGCTCAGCCTGCCCGCAGGCGCCCAGGTGCTGCGCCCGGCACCGTTGCCGGCGCAGGATGCCGAACTGGTGGTGGCGATCACCAGTGGCGGGCACCTGCTCGCCTTCCCGCTGGCCGACCTGCCCGAGCTCGACAAGGGCAAGGGCAACAAGCTGATCCAGATTCCGCCCGCCAAGCTGAAGAGCGGCGAAGAGCTCGTACAGCACGTCGCCGTCATCCGCGCCGGCGGCGAGCTGACCCTGTTCTGCGGCCAGCGCAAGTTGACCCTGGTCTGGCGCGACCTGCAGGCCTATTGCGGCACGCGCGCGACCCGCGGCAACGCCTTGCCGCGCGGATTCCAGCGCGTGGACGGATTGCTCGCCGGCGAATAGGCAGTCAGCGGCGCGTCGCGACCCCAACGCCGCCCCGAGACGGACAGACCGCCTGTCCGTCTGCGTCAGCCGCCCGCGACATGGGGCCTGCAAAAGTTTGCAATCGTTCACAATCTGGCGCACGAACGGCGCTTGATTCAGTGAACATTCACCCTATTGCGCTGAAACGTGAACTACGGCACACTGCGCCTGCCGTTTTAGGCTTAAATGTGACGCACCGCGTCAATTCGCCTTGATACGGAGCACTTGGAAACGTTTGTGGCTGGGTCCGATTCGCGACAGGGGCGCGCAAGACCCGAGTAGGCCGTTTTCGGCCTCGACTTGGACCAACCAGAGGTAGTTATGAAATTCCTGACCAGCTTGCTTGCGCTCGCCCGGCTGACCCTGCTCCGCCGCCACTGGCGCCACATCCGCGCCCTGCTCAACAGCCTGCCGCACGGCAAGCGCTCGGTGCTTGCCGCGATGATCTACGGCGAGAGCCAGCGTGCCGCCAACCACCCGACCCCGCGCTTCTACGCGTCGACCAGCGTCAACGCCTATGCACCCTGGGGCGATGCGGCAGAAACCTCGTTCGAGAAGATGCGCAATAGCCACGAGCAAGTGCGCTTCCGCGGCCTGTCCACGTGGATCGCCGTCGTGTTCCACGAAACCCGCGACTCGACGTTCTCGGGCATGCGCCAGCTGCATGAAGAAGTGGCGCGCGAACTGGGCAACTACCGCGAGCTGCACGAGCGCGCGCTGGCGCTGCGCATGGCGGCCTGATCGCCCGGCAACGCTTCTCCAAAGTTCGGACTGATCGAGGCCGCTGTTCGCGGCCTCAGTCTTTTTCGCCAGCCTGTTCTTCGATCCGGAACAGCCAGCGCAGCGCATCGGGCCAGGCTACTCGCCACGCTGCTTCGTTGTGGCCCTGCCCTTCGCCGATGCCGAGCCGCACCGCCACGCCTGATCGGCCCTGCAGAACTCCCTGCATCCGTCGCGCGGCGTCGACCATGTCATCGCCCTCTGCCGTCCCCGCGTAGAGATAAACCCTGCTCCCCTCGATGCCGGGCGCGCGACGCGCCAGCCAGAACGCCTGCTCCGAAATCCACAGCGAGGGCGAGAACACCATTGCCCGGCCGAAGGTCTGCGGACGCTGAAGCACCGCATACAACGCCGCGAGCCCACCCAGCGAACTGCCTCCGATCAGCGTTGCGTCGCGCCCGCTCCGGGTTCGGTAGCTGGCGTCCACGAAAGGTTTCAGCACGTGCACCAACTCGGCGAGCACGGCGTCGAAGTCGCCGGCTCCGAATTGCGGATCGGGCCACGCGCTCAGCTCGTTGATGCGTCGTTCGCCGCCGTGATCGATACCGACGACGATCGCGGCAAACCCGCTGCGCCGAAACTCCAGGTCCAGCGCTTCATCGACCTCCCATTCGCCCGCATAGCTGGTGCGCGCATCGAACAGGTTTTGCCCGTCGAACAGGTACAACACGGGATAGCGTCGCGTGCCGCTTGCGTAGCCGGGCGGCAGGTACACGCGCAACCCCAGTCCGCGCTGCAACGAATCGAATTGCAGCGGTGGAACGAAAGTCTGGTACCGCGCCGGGTCGGCAATCGTGCCTGCGGGCTCCTGGGTCACCTCTGACTGGGCGTCAGCCTTGGCGTGCATGACCACCAGGCACGCTGCGAACACGGCAGCTGCCGCACTGCGCAGGGCAGGCGAGCGCCTAGTGTTGGCCCAGCACGCGAAGCGCGATGTCCGCATAGAGCTGCGGCAGGCGCTCGAGGTCTTCCAGATCGACATGTTCGTCCACCTGATGGATGGATGCGTTGATCGGGCCCAGTTCAACCACTTCGGCGCCGAGCGGCGCAATGAAGCGACCGTCCGAGGTGCCCCCGCCGGTGTTCTCGTCGGCGTCCCGTCCGCAGTGCTCGCGCACCGCGTCCCGCACCGCCGCACGCAAGACCCCATCGGCGGTGTGGAAGGGCTCGCCGGAACGGTGCCAGCGGATGCGCGTGGTCAGGCCATGACGCGCGAGCAGGGCTTCGATCTCGGCGATCAGCGCGTCGGCCTGCCAGCGCGGCGAGTAGCGCAGGTTGAACTGCACGGTCGCCACGCCGGGGATCACGTTGCTCGCACCGGTGCCGGCCTGCACATTGGCGATCTGCAGCGAGGTCGGTGGAAAGTCCGGATAAGGGGTTGCATCCCACTGCCGGGACGTCAGCTCGCTCAAGGCCGGCAGCATGCGATGAATCGGATTGTCGGCGAGCTGCGGGTAGGCGACGTGACCCTGCTTGCCGAGGATCTCGACGTTGGCGGTCAGCGAGCCACGCCGCCCGATGCGCACCACGTCACCCAGACGCCCGGACGACGACGGCTCGCCGACCAGACAGTAGTCAATGCGTTCGCCGCGCGCGTGAAACAGATCTGCGACGCGTCGCACGCCATCGATCGCGTCACCCTCTTCGTCGGAGGTGAGCAGCATCGCCACGCGACCGCGCCACGCCGAGCGGCCCGCAGCCAGGGCCTCCATGGCCAGCACAAAAGCCGCGACGCTGCCTTTCATGTCGGCGGCGCCACGACCGAACAGCTTGCCGCCGCGCAACGTCGGCTCGAACGGTGCGCTCGTCCAGTGTTCAGCCGGGCCGCTTGGCACCACGTCGGTGTGACCGAGAAAACACAGGGTGGGCCCGGCGTCTCCGAGCGAGACCCAGAGATTGTCGACGTCGCCGAACCGGATCGACTCAACGCTGCAGCCGGCCTGACCGAGTCGCTCGGCGATGAGCGCCTGACATCCGGCGTCGTCAGGCGTGACGGACACCCTGCGCATCAGCGCCATCGTCAGCGACTGGACGGCTGTCAACGACATCAGTCGGCGCCGAACCGGAGCTTGTACTGCGTGTCGGTGAAGCCCACGGTGACGGCACCGTCCTCGGTGAGCGTGACGGGCCGACGCACGAGGGCCGGATACTCCTTGATCAACAAGGTCCACTCGGCATCGCTGCCTGGCTGTCGACGTGCTTCGGGCAAGTTACGCCAGGTCATCGATGTCCGGTTCACCAGCTTTTCGAACCCACCCAATTGCCGGGCCCAGGCTTTCAGCGTCGCAGCATCGATGCGTTGCTCACGGTAGTCCGTGAAGCTGTGCTCGATGCTGTGACGCTTCAGCCAGTTGCGGGCCTTGTCGCAGGTGGAGCATTTTTCGAGCCCGTAGAGCTTGGTCGTCATGGTGGATTTCTCGAAACGGTCAAGGGGGATGGCGCGGGATCAGGCAAGCGTTGGCGCAAGGCTCTCCATGGGGAGCATCAATCAAGACAACCGGATGAGATGGCAGGTGGAGGATCCGCGAGCCCTTTCCGCCCCGAACCTTCGTCGCTGCTCCCTCGGCCTCACATCCTCAGCATCTCATTGATCGATGTCTTGCTGCGGGTCTTCTCGTCGACACGCTTGACGATCACCGCGCAGTAGAGACTGTGGCTGCCGTCAGCGGCAGGCAACGATCCCGATACCACGACACTCCCAGCCGGCACGCGGCCGTAGCTGACCTCGCCGCTGGCACGATCGTAGATGCGGGTGCTCTGGCCGAGAAACACGCCCATGCCGATCACGCTGCCGCGTTCGACGATCACGCCTTCGACCACTTCGGATCGCGCACCGATGAAGCAGTCGTCCTCGATGATGGTCGGACTGGCCTGCAGCGGCTCGAGCACGCCGCCGATGCCGGCACCTCCGGACAGGTGGCAACGCGCGCCGACCTGTGCGCACGAGCCCACCGTGGCCCACGTGTCGACCATGGTGCCCGGCCCGACGTGTGCACCGATGTTGACGAAGCTCGGCATCAGCACGGCGTCGCGACCGAGGTGCGCGCCACGCCGTACGATGGCACCGGGCACGACGCGCGCGCCCACCTGCGCGAACGCATCGGCGGTGGCGTCGGAGAAACGCATCGGCACCTTGTCCCAGAACGGCGCCGGCTGCCCCTCCATCACCTGCATCGGTTGCACCTTGAAGTGCAGCAGCACGGCCTTCTTGACCCACTCGTGCACCTGCCAGCCGCCGCCGGGCAGCGGGCTGGCCACGCGCAGCGCTCCTGCTTCCAGCGCGTCCAGCACGCCGTCGATGGCTTCGCCGGCCCGCGCCTGCACGGCCTCGGCCGACAGTTCGGCGCGCGCGGCGAAGGTCGACTCGATGATGTCCTGCCAATCCGGATTCATGGTGTTCCCGTCCATTGTTCAGCGCGCATGGTGGCGTGCCGCGCGCATGGCTGGCAACCGAATCACGCGCTTTCGCACCACCCGATCCGGCAGCTCAGCGATCGAAGATCAGGGATCAGGCCGCGCTGGGCCGGCGTTCGCTGTCCATCGCCACGCTCAATGCCTGGCGCAGGCGTTCGCAGGCCGCGTCGTCCAGCGGGCGGTCGTGTTCGTCGGACAGCTGGAAGAAGTCTTCCACGCGCTCGCCAAAGGTCGCGATGCGCGCATCGTGAACGCGCAGCCCACAGTCACGAAACACCCCGGACACCTGGGCGAGCAGCCCGGGCCGGTCAGTGCAGACCAGTGAGAATTCGGTGCGCTCCTGCGGGGTAATGCTGAACTCGACTCGAAGCGGCACCTGGAAATGCTTGAGCTGGCGCGGGATGGCGCGGCGCACGGCGGTCACCTGCAGGGGTGAGCGGCTCAGGGCTTCGGTGAGGCCCTCCGAGACGGTAGCGGCGCGGCGCTCGGGAGAAATGAACTCGCTGCCGGCGTCGAGCACCTGGAAGGTATCCAGGCTCATGCCCCGGGTCGAGGTCACCACGCGCGCCTCGACCACGTTGAGGCCGAGCTTGTCCAGGGTGGCAGTGACGGCGGCGAACAGGCCGTCGCGATCTTCCGAGTACACGAACACTTCCAGCGCCCCCGGGCGTGCATGCGGGCGCACCAGCACCAGCGGCTTGCCGGGCTCGGCGTCGGCAATGCCGATGGTCTGCCATGCCACCTGGGCGGGCCGGTAGCGCAGGAAACTCTCGTCGGGGAACTCTTCCCATATCGCATCGATGCGCGCCTGTTCGAGTCCGTGCGAGAGCAGCACCGCCCGCGCCTCCTCACGCGCCTCGGCGATGCGTTCTTCGCCATGGGCGATATGGCGCACGCCGCGACGCAGGGCGAACCGCGTCGAGCCATAGAGATCGGCCAGCAGCCGGTCTTTCCAGGCGTTCCACAGTTTCGGACTGGTGCCGGCGATATCGGCCACCGTCAGCAGATAGAGATAGTCCAGCCGCTCGCGTTCGCCGACGAACTCGGCAAACTTCGAAATGACTTCGGGGTCGGCGATGTCCTGGCGCTGCGCGGTGATGCTCATCACCAGGTGCTGGCGGACCAGCCAGGCCACCAGGTCGGTGTCGGCCGCGGAAAGTCCGTGTTCGGTGCAGAACGCACGGGCATCGACTTCACCCAGCTCGGAATGGTCGCCGCCGCGGCCCTTGGCGATATCGTGGAACAGCCCGGCGAGCAGCAGCAGTGCCGGCTTGCGCAGCCGCGGCCACACCTCGAACGCCAGACTGAACCGCTGACGGGAGCTTTCCAGCCGGAAGCTGGCGATGTTGCGCAACACCGTGAGCGTGTGCTGATCGACCGTGTAGACGTGGAACAGGTCGTACTGCATGCGTCCCGATACGCGCCCGAATGCCGGCATGTAGCGACCCAGCACGCCGAGATGGGCCATGCGCGCGAGAATGTCGGCGGCGGACTCGTGGCGGATCACCGCCATGAATACGCGCCGGACCTCGGCATCGGCGCGGAAGGTCTCGTCGATCCGGTCGAGCATCTCGCCGACCGCGCGCGCGGTGTTGGAGTGCAGGCCGACCAGCTGCGGGTGGTCCTGCCAGGCCAGGAACATGCGGAACAGCAAGGTGCGATCTTCGAGCAGGGCCGTTTCGTCGCGCAGCCGGAGGTAGCCGCCGATGTGTTCGAACTCGTCGTCGATGGGCTGCGCCTGCCGGTTTCCCGACAGGCTCTCGTCGAAGCGCTGCAGCAGCCGGTCCGACAGCCGCATGATCAATGCCACGCTGCGGAAGAACGACTGCATCAACTGCTCAACCGCCAGGTTTTCCTGGTGCACGTCACGCAGGCCCAGCCGCGTGGCCAGCGCGGTCTGGTGTTCGAACAGCAGACGCTCTTCCCGGCGGCCGGCCACCAGATGCAGGCCGATGCGCAGGCGGGAGATGTTCTCGGACTCGCGTTCGAGCGTTTCCGACTCGTCGTCGCCCAGCATTCCCAGCACCTTGAGCCCGCCCAGGTCGGGCACCCGGAACAGGCGTTTGGCCATCCACGCCAGCGTGTGCACGTTGCGCAGTCCGCCCGGGCCTTCCTTGATGTTCGGCTCGAGGTTGTAGGCGGTGTCGTTGTAGCGGGCATGGCGCTGCTGCAGCTCTTCGAGCTTGCCGCGGAAGAACGCTGGCGGTGCCCAGGTCTGATCGGCCTCGAGGGCCGCCCGCAGCGCTTCCAGCGCACGCTGGCTGCCGTGCAACAGTCGGGCATCGAGCAGCGATGTCATGACCGTCAGGTCAGCCGCCGCCTCGGACACGCATTGGTGGATGCTTCGGGTGGCCTGGCCGGGATGCAATCCCACGTCCCAGAGTGCGGCCAGAAAGCGCTGGATCGGGCCCTGCGCCGCCTCCTGGTCGGGCGGATCGCCCAGAATCAGCAGGTCGATGTCGGATTGCGGATACAGCTCGCCGCGTCCGTAGCCGCCGGTGGCCAGCAGGTCCAGCCCGGCCGGCTCGCCGGCGACAACGCGCCAGGCCCCGCGCACCACCTGGTCGATGACGCGGCAACGTTGCGCCAGCAGATCGGCGGCGCTGGCGCCGGCATCGAACGTTTTTTCGAGTCGCTCTGACTCGGTGTTCAATTGCGCGCGCGTGCTGACCAGCCAGGCCTCGGCGGCCGAAGGATCGAGTTCGAGGTCGGGACCGTTCCCTACAGCCACGCCGCATCGTCCGCCCGAGGTGTCAGCACCTCGAAGCCGGTATCGGTGACCGCGATGGTGTGCTCCCACTGGGCAGACAGCGAGCGGTCCTTGGTCACCACGGTCCAGCCGTCGGGCATCAACCGGGTGTGACGGGCTCCGGCGTTCACCATGGGCTCGACGGTGAAGGTCATCCCCGGCTCGAGCCGAAGCCCCTCGCGCGGCCGACCGTAGTGCAGCACCTGCGGCTCTTCGTGGTAGATCGTTCCGATGCCATGCCCGCAGTACTCGCGTACCACCGAGAACCGCTCGGACTCCACGTAGCTCTGGATGGCATGACCGACATCGCCCAGGGTCGCGCCCGGCTTCACCGCCCGGATGCCGCGGTACATCGCCTCACGAGTCACTTCCACCAGCCGCTTGGCCAGCACCGACCCTTCGCCGACGATGAACATCCGGCTGGTGTCGCCGTGCCAACCGTCCTTGATGACGGTGACGTCGATATTGATGATGTCGCCATCCTTCAGCGTCTTCGCCGCGCTGGGGATGCCGTGGCAGATCACGTTGTTGACCGACGTGCAGATGGTCTTCGGGAAACCCTTGTAGCCGAGGTTCGCAGGAATCGCCTGCTGCACTTCGGTGATGTGCCGGAAACACACCTCATCGAGCTCTTCCGTGCTCACCCCGGCGCGCACGTGCGGCGCGACGATCTCGAGCACCTCGGCAGCCAGCGCGCCGGCCTTGCGCATGGCCTCGATGTCGGCAGCGGATTTGACGGACACACCCATGGGCGAAGTGTCCCACAGTTGCCCCCAGGCGGGCCAGCCGCTATGATTCGCGGGCTTTGTCCCGGGCTTCTGCCCGCATTTCGTTCGGCCCACCATGCCGATCGCGCTGGAAACCCGGGCAAAACCGCCCATGTCGGGCGTCACCGACAAATCCACACCTGCGTCGAACCGCCGTGCCGGGGTGCCGCGATCTTGAGGGGATTCGTCCCCGGGTCCGGTTCGTCACGGTAGCCGCAGGGAGGTCCAACCCCGGAACCCGCACGCCCGACACGAATCCGGCGGCAGTTCCCTTTCGTACAAGGATTATCCCATGCCTCAAGTCACCATGCGCCAGATGCTGGAAGCCGGCGTGCATTTCGGCCACCAGACCCGCTACTGGAACCCCAAGATGGCTCCGTACATCTTCGGCGCCCGCGGCAAGATCCACATCATCAACCTCGAAAAGACCATGCCGCTGTTCACCGACGCGATGAACTTCGTGTCCGGCCTGGCGCAGAAGCGCGGCACCATCCTGTTCGTCGGCACCAAGCGTTCGGCCCGCGAAGCGGTGAAGGAAGAAGGCGTCCGTTGCGGCATGCCCTTCGTGTCGATGCGCTGGCTCGGCGGCATGCTGACCAACTTCCGCACCGTCAAGCAGTCGGTGTCGCGCCTGAAGGAACTGGACGCGATGGAGTCGGAAGGCAACTACGGCAAGCTGGTGAAGCACGAGGTGCTGGGCCTGCAGCGCGAGCGCGAGAAGCTCGAGGCTTCGCTGGGCGGCATCAAGGCGATGGACCGTCTGCCGGACGCGCTGTTCGTGATCGACATCGGCCACGAAAACATCGCCGTGCAGGAAGCCAAGAAGCTGGGAATCCCGGTCGTCGCGGTGGTCGATACGAATTACGATCCGGCGCTGGTCGACTACGCCATTCCGGGCAATGACGACGCCATCCGTGCGGTGCAGCTGTACGCCCGCGCCGTCGCCGACGCCGTGCTGGAAGGCAAGGCCGCGGCACCGATCACGGCATCGAGCGCCGACGAGTTCGTCGAACTGGACGCCGATGGCAACCCGATCGTGGTCGACACCGGTGAGGGTGAGCGCAAGAAGCCGGCCGGTCGCCGTGACCGTGCGCCGGGCGCCAAGCGTCCGGGTGGCGCGCGTCGCGGTCGCGACGGCGAGTAATCGCTTCACCGAAACGCCACAACGAGGCGTCATTCTGACGCCTCGTGTCGTCCGAGGGACGAACACCCATTCGCTTTCGGGGAGCAAGGCCTCCCCCACAGTTGTTGAGGAAACACATGGAAATCACTGCAAGCCTGGTCAAGGAACTTCGTGAGCGCTCCGGCGCCGGCATGATGGAGTGCAAGAAGGCCCTCACCGAGAACGGTGGCGACATCGAAACGGCGATGGAGTTCCTGCGCAAGACCGGTCTGGCCAAGGCTGACAAGAAGGCTGGCCGCGTGGCCGCCGAGGGTCGCATCGCTTCGGCACAGAATGGCGGCAAGGCCGTGCTGGTCGAGATCAACTCCGAGACCGACTTCGTCGCCAAGGACGAGAACTTCGTGGCCTTCACCGGCCAGGTCGCCGACGTCGCACTGAGCAGCCAGGCTGCCGATGCCGAGGCGCTGAAGGACGCCAAGATCGGCGACGCCACCGTCGAGGAAGCCCGCGCCGCGCTGATCGCCAAGGTTGGCGAGAACGTGCAGGTGCGTCGTCTGGTCCGCGTCGACGGCGACAACAACGTCGCGGCCTACGTGCACGGCGGTCGCATCGGCGTGCTGGTCGAGCTCAAGGGTGGTTCGGAAGAACTGGCCCGCGGCATCGCCATGCACGTGGCGGCGATGAACCCGCAGTATCTGTCGCCGGCGCAGGTTCCGGCCGAGATCGTCAGCAAGGAGAAGGAAATCTCGCTGGCGCAGATGAGCGACAAGGACAAGGCCAAGCCGGCCGAGATCCAGGAGAAGATGATCGCCGGCAAGATCAACAAGATCCTGTCGGAGATGTGCCTCACCGGCCAGGCCTACGTCATCGACACCAACATGACCGTCGAGGCCGCGGCGAAGAAGGAAGGTGCCGAGATCCTCGGCTACACCCGCATCGCCGTCGGCGAAGGCATCGAGAAGGTCAAGGAAGACTACGCTGCCGAGGTCATGAAGCAGGCCGGCCTGGCCTGATCGACCTGTCGATCCGCGTGACCCGAAACCCCGGCCTGGCCGGGGTTTCTTTTTGGCGATCATGGCGGCCGATTGACCCCCTCCGACACGCACCGCACACTCACCCGCATGAACGCACCCGCCGAAACGAACAGCCCGATCGCCTCATTCGAGCAGTCGCTGGAAGAACTGGAACAGCTGATCCAGCGCATGGAGCGTGGTGACCTGAGTCTCGAGGACTCGTTGGCCGCCTACGAACGCGGCATCGCGCTGTACCGCACCTGCCAGTCGGCCCTGGAACACGCCGAACTGCGGGTGCGCCAGCTCAGCGACCCGCTCGATGCCGACACGGCGAAGCCGTTTCATGAGGAAGATTGAGGACGCCGGCGGGCTGGCCTCCTGGCCCGACCGCGTCGAGGTGCTGCTCGACCAACGGCTTCCGTCGCCGCAAGGGCCCACCCGCCGTCTGGCGCAGGCCATGCGCCATGCCACCCTCGGCGGCGGCAAGCGGCTGCGCCCCTGCCTGGTCTACGCCGCTGGCACGGCCTGCGGCGCACCCGTCGGGTCACTGGATGCAGCGGCGATGGCCGTCGAACTGATCCACGTCTACTCGCTGATTCACGACGACCTGCCGGCCATGGACGACGACGCGCTTCGACGCGGCAAGCCCACGGTGCACGTGGCGTTCGACGAGGCCACCGCCATCCTTGCCGGCGATGCGCTGCAGGCGCTGGCTTTCGAAGTGCTCGCCGAATCGGATCTGCCCGCAGAGCGCGGTGTGGCGATGCTGCGGACGCTGGCCGAAGCCGCAGGTCACATCGGCATGTGCGGCGGACAGGCGATCGACATCGAAGCCACCGGTCAGGCACTCGACGAAGACGCACTGCGATCCATGCACGGCATGAAGACCGGCGCGCTGATCCGCGCATCGATTCGCCTGGGCGCGCTCGCCGCCGGCGCCGGGACGTCTCGCCTTGCCTCGCTCGACGCCTTCGCGTCGGCGCTCGGCCTCGCCTTCCAGATCAAGGACGACCTGCTCGACGCCGAAGGCGACACCGCCAGCCTCGGCAAGACCGCAGGCAAGGACGCGGCCGAGGGCAAGTCCACCTACGTCGGCCTGCTCGGGCTCACCGGTGCACGACAGCGCCTGGCAGACATGGAGTCGGCCATGCATGCGTCAGCCGACTCGATGGATGGCGACGTCAGCGCCCTTCGTTCATTGGCTTCGATGACGGTGCAGCGCCAGCACTAGCGCGGCGACCGGTGGACAGGAAGCGATGACGCTGCCGGACACGCACCGGTTCAAAGAGGCATCGGATGCCGACAACCACGCTTGCCGTTCGCTGAAAAAGAAACGGCCCGCCTGGAGCGGGCCGTCTCGGCTACATCAATGCGCAATCGGTCAGCTGACGAGACGCAGGGTGAACGGGTAGCGATAGCGTTCGCCACCGTTGGCCTTCACCGCCGCCATGATCGTGAGCACCAGTGCGCCGATACCGACGATCGGCAGCAGCAGGAACCCGATCAGGATCACCGTCAGGCCGGCGGACACCAGCACCGCGATCATCACGGTGATCTGGAAATTCAGCGCTTCCTTGCCCTGATCATTCACGAACGCCAACTGGTCTTTCTTGATCAACCAGATCACCAGTGGGCCGAGAATGTTGCCAAACGGGATCAGGAACCCCGAGAGCGCAGAAAGATGCGCAAACAGCGCCCACTGGCGCTCTTCCGCGGTGGGGGAACCCGAATCCGACGGCGGAACCGGCGGTGGCGGGGTGGGAGCAGCAGCTTGCTCGTCGCTCATGGCGCACTCCTTTGGTGGACGGCCCCGGAATTCGCGGCCCGGATCACACGCAAGCCTTACAGCTTGATCGTTCGCGGTCAAGGACGAGCGAACGCGGCGATCGTGACCTCAGTCGCCGCCGGCCACGGTCATGCGGCCGATCAGCACCGAGCCCACCTCCAGACTGGACCGTCGATCCACGTCGGTGCCCACCGCTTCGATTGCCAGCAGCATGTCGCGCAGGTTGCCGGCGATGGTGACCTCGTCGACGGGGTAGGCGATCTGTCCGTTTTCCACCCAGAATCCGGCGGCGCCGCGCGAATAGTCGCCGGTCAGCAGGTTCGTGCCCTGCCCCATCAGCTCGGTGACCAGCAGGCCGGTGCCCATGCCGGCGATGATGGCTGCGCGTTCCGCGGTGTCGCAGGCAACCTTGGTGTTGTGCATGCCGCCGGAGTTGCCGGTCGAAACCATGCCCAGCTTGCGTGCCGCGTAGCTGCCCAGCACGTAGCGCTCGAGCATGCCATCCCGAACCAGGTACGACTCGCGAGTCGCCACGCCTTCGCTGTCGAAGGCCGCTGAGCGATGTCCACGCAGCAGATGCGGTCGCTCGAGCAGATCGAAGCCGCGCGGCAGCACCTGCTTGCCCAGATGATCGATGAGAAAGCTCGCCTTGCGGTAAAGGGCGCCGCCCGACACCGCCGAGACCAGACTGCCGAACAGCGAACGCGCCACTTCGGCCGAGAACAGCACCGGGTAGGTGCCGGTCTTCGGATCCCGGGGCGCGAGTCGGGCAAGCGTCCGCTCGGCTGCCCGGCGACCGATGGCTTCCGGATCATCCATCAGCGCGCGCTGGCAGTGCGCGTCGTACCAGTAGTCGCGCTGCATGCCGTCGCCTTCCCCGGCGATCAGTGAAGCGGATATCGAGTACGAGGTGCCGCGCTCCTTGCCAATGAAGCCATGGCTGTTCGCGTACACCGACAGGCTTTCCGATTGCGACGCCGAGGCCCCGTCGGAATTGCTGATGCGCCGATCCAGGTCGCGCCCGGCCTGTTCGGCGCGCAAGGCGATCGCGACGGCCGAGTCGGCATCCATCGGCTCGGGATGCCAGAGATCGAAATCGGGAAACGCACGTGCCATGCGGTTGGGATCGGCCAGACCGGCGCAATCGTCCTCTTCGGTGAACCGAGCCAATGCGCAGGCCTGCTCGACCGTGGTGCGGATCGAACCCGCCTGCAGGTCGGCCGTGCTGGCCGAGCCTTTACGTTTGCCGAAATACACCGTCAGGCTCAGGCCGCGATCGCGGGTGTACTCGATCGTCTCCACTTCGCCCAGTCGCACGTTGGCGCTCAGCCCCCGGTCTTCCGACAGACCTACTTCCACCTGGCTCGCGCCTTGGCGCTGGCACGCGCCGATCACTTCCTCGGCGAGTCCGGCCAGCTCGTCCAGCCGATCCTGCGCGGCGTCGGCAGCCACCTTTGCGATTCCCTCATTCACACGCGTATCCTTGCCGCGCCATGCGCGGACGAGATCCTGAAACCGGAGACTTCCTCAGCCCGAGCCGCAGTCAGCGGAAGCGGGACGCTGAAGCCGTGCTCGACCTGGCCGCCAGGCTGGTTGCCCTGCCGGCGCAGCAGTTGGGTCAGCTCGACCTGCCCGACCCGATCGCCGACGCTGCCAACGACGCGCGGCGCATCACTTCGCACATCGCGCACAAACGCCAGCTGCACTACCTGGCCAAGCTGATGCGACGCGAAGACGACGACTGGATCGACGCCCTTCGCCACCAGCTGGTGCACGACCGCGCCGATGCGCGTCGGGAGACGGCGCGGCTGCATCGCCTCGAGCACTGGCGCGACCGCCTGCTCGAGGACGGCGACGACGCGCTCGGCGAGCTGGCCGAACTGTGTCCGGACATCGACCGCCACCACGTTCGACAGCTGGTGCGCTCGGCGCGCGAAGAACGGCTCGCCAACCAGAGCCCGCGCGCGTTCCGGGAGCTGTTCCGGCTCCTGCGCGATCATCTCGGCGAAGACTGAGCCCACGCGGCGAGCGCAGCTCACGCGCGCGTTCCACCCACCGTGAGCGAATCGATCTTCAACGTCGGCTGCCCCACGCCCACCGGTACCGACTGGCCATCCTTGCCGCACACGCCGACGCCACTGTCGAGCTTCAGGTCGTTGCCCACCATCGACACCCGGGTCATCACCTCCGGCCCGTTGCCGATCAGGGTGGCACCCTTGACCGGCGCCGTGATGCGGCCATCCTCGATCAGGTAGGCCTCGCTGGCCGAGAACACGAACTTGCCGCTGGTGATGTCCACCTGGCCGCCGCCGAAATTCGGCGCGTACAGGCCGCGCTTCACGCTGCGGATGATTTCCTCGGGCTCGCTCTCACCGGCGAGCATGTACGTATTGGTCATGCGCGGCATGGGCAGGTGGGCGAAGCTCTCGCGCCGCCCATTGCCGGTCGGGGCCACACCCATCAACCGCGCGTTGAGCGTGTCCTGCATGTAGCCGCACAGGCGGCCGTTCTCGATCAGCGTCGTGCAGGAGGTCGGCGTGCCTTCGTCGTCGACATTGAGCGAACCACGACGACCGGCCAGCGTGCCGTCGTCGACGATCGTGCACAGCGGAGAGGCGACCTGTTCCCCCATGCGTCCGGCATAGGTGCTGGTGCCCTTGCGGTTGAAGTCGCCTTCCAGACCATGGCCCACAGCCTCGTGCAGCAGCACACCCGGCCAGCCCGGACCAAGTACCACCGGCATGGCTCCTGCGGGCGCATCGACCGCCTGAAGATTCACGCTGGCTTGGCGCAGCGCTTCATCTGCCCAGATGCGCAGGCGTCCGGCATCCAGCAACGCATCCAGCTCGAATCGACCGCCCCCGCCGGCGTAACCCTGCTCCCGCCGCCCGTTTTCCTCGAGGATGACGCTGACGTTGAAGCGCACCAGCGGGCGCACGTCGCCGGTCATCAGGCCGTCCGAGCGCGCGACAAGCACGGTGTCCTGCACCGCGGCCAGACTTAGCATCACCTGACATACGCGTGGATCGGCCTGGCGCACGTAGGCATCCACCTCACGCAGCACCGCCACTTTGCGCGCGCTGTCGGCGCCGGCGATGGGATCGATGGCCGGATACAGCGCGCGGGCACCCGCACTGGGCGCGAGCCGTGGACGCGAGGCCGACTGGCCCTGACGCACAATGGCCCGCGCGGCGCCGGCGGCATCCATGAGCGCTGGCACCATGATTTCGTCGGAATACGCGAACCCGGTTTTCTCGCCGCTGATGGCACGGGCACCGACGCCCTGCTCGATGGCGTGGCTGCCGGACTTGACGATGCCGTCTTCCATCGACCACGACTCTTGCCGGGTGAACTGGAAATACAGATCGGCAGCATCGACGCCAGGCGCAAGCAGACGGTCGAACACGCGATCAAGCGCCGCGGGCGTGATCTGTGCAGGCTCCAACAGCTTCGCCGAAGCGAGCTCGAGTGGGTTCAAAGCGGATTCTCCGGAACAGGCAGCCGGGCGGCGTACCACCACGAACATGGAGGCGCTGCGGCGGGAATGCAAGGATGGAGAACCCGTTCGGCGCGGGTCTGACGATGCAATTGACCGGCTCGGGGCCGGCGCCTATGCTGCGGCGCAGCAATAGAGGGCAGAGCATGAATCAGCGCGTCGCAGTGGTTACCGGTGGGGTTGGCGGGTTGGGTGCATCCATCTGTCGCGCGTTGGCCGATGCGGGGCGAACCGTCGTGGCCACGGATCTGGCCCACCGCGGCGATGCCATCGAGGCCTTTCTCGATGACCGGAACGGTCGCGACATGCACTTCGAGCCGATGGACGTCTCGCGGTTCGAGGATTGTGCCGACACCCTGTCGCGTATCGCGGAGTCCCGCGGGCCAATCGACATCCTGGTCAATGCGGCCGGGATCACCCGCGACGCCAGCCTGCGCAAGATGAGCGTGGAGCAGTGGCGCTCGGTGCTTTCGGTCGACCTGGAGAGCGTGTTCAACACCTGCCGTCAGGTGATCGAACCGATGATGCAGCGCGGCTTCGGGCGCATCGTCAACATCAGTTCGGTGAATGCTCAGACCGGCCAGTTCGGCCAGACCAACTACGCAGCCGCCAAGGCAGGCATGCACGGATTCACCATGTCGCTGGCGCGCGAAGCCGCAAGGAAGGGGGTGACCGTCAACAGCGTCTCGCCGGGCTACGTGGACACCGAGATGACCCGCGCGATCCGCCACGACATCCGTGCACAGATCATCGAAAGCATCCCGGTCGGCCGCATCGGCATGCCGGACGACATCGCTCGCGTGGTTCGTTTCCTCTGCGAGGACGACGCGGACTACATCACCGGCGCAAACGTCCCGGTGAACGGCGGGATGTTCATGAGCTTCTGAGGGCTCAACGCTGGGGTGGCAGGTCGATGTCGACCTGCACGGCGCCCGGATCCCGGGTTTCGAAGCCCAGCACGCCCCCCTCGGCGAGCACGCGATCACGAAGCGCCACGAACTCGTGGTCGGCGGCAAACGCGTCGACGTCCCAAGGGGCATGGGTGCTGAGGGTGGCGCTGACCCGCAGCAGCGTGGAACCACCCGCATCGTGGACAGCGCGTACGTCCAGGCGGCGGCCATCGCCGCGTTTGAGCAGCATCGAGGCGAGGTGCTGCACGATGCGAAACAGGAGCAAACCCCGCCCTTCCTGTACTTCAATGTCGGGCGTGTCGCTCTGCACCTGCAGCACGATGCCCGCCGATTCGAGCGCTCGCCCGATCGGCCCCGATTCGAGCACGGTCTGCAGCAGCCCATGCGCGGGCTGCAGCTCCTCGAAACAGTCGCTCATCGCGTTGCGCACGTCCTGAACCAGGGTGCGCAGGGTATCGACCAGCGCAAGGTGCTGAGGATGGTCGACATCGCGTGCGAGCAGGGACAGATGCGCGCTGAGCGCGTCCACGGCGCGGCCGAGATCGCGCGCCAGGCGCGCGCGAAGGAGCGAACGCTCGCTTTCCTGCGCATGCACGAGACGCTGGGCCAGCACCCGCATCGCGTCGGATTTTTGCCGCAGCGCGTCGTTGGCCTCGGCAAGTTTGGTCAGGTGGGCATCGAGCTTCTCGCGTGAAAAGCGTTCGGCGTTCACCCAGCTGCCGAGCAGCAAGGTGAGAAAACCCATGATGGCCACCAGCAGCTGCACCAGAGACGGCTGCAGTGTCGGGCGCACGGCGTCGGGGACCATGTACAGGGCGATGCTGGTGAGCGTGAGACTGAGCGAGGCCCCGCGCCAGCCGGCCTTGAACGCCATCCACACCGGCGGCAGCAGCACGATCAGAACCAGATGCGGCACGACGCTGGGCGCGAACCCCATGGCGAGCAACAGGGCCACCCAGAGCGGAAGCATGGTGGTCAGGCAATATCGCCAGACTTCCCTGCGCATCCAGATGGGTCGTGGCTGACCCAGCTGGATCAGCAGCGGCGAGATGACCAGCACGCCGACGACGTCTCCACCCCAATACGACGCGACGTTCCAGGCGAATCGATCGAATCCGAGTCTGCCCTCGGAAACCAGCATCAGGCTCAACACCACCGCTGCTGCTCCGGCAGCCAGCACGATGGAGGTGAGCAACTTGATCAGCTTGCGCGGCGCTTCGGCAGGATCGGGGCACGCTGTCCTTCGCCAGACGTAGATGAACGCCCCGGTGCAGAAGAACGGGCCGACCACACCGAGCAGTGCGCCGAGCGAGGTGCGATAGCCTGGACCCACCGTCGTCTCGTACACCGCAATCGCCAGCCATTCGGCCAGCAGCAGCACGGGCCATTGTGTCGTCTGCATGCGCAGCAGCGCGGCGATGCGCACGCCGGCAGGCAGAAACCAGTATTCGGTCGAGACGACGAAGCCGAGTTCCCAGCACGCCGCATAGATGAGAAACGCGAGCGCCAGCTCGCCGCGACTCAGGTGCCGCGGATCAACCAGCCAAGCGCCCAGCGAAAACGACTCGCTCGACCTGGAGGGTGCCCACTCGGCCTGCATGGGTCTTCCCGGATCAGCCGAGGCCGGCGCAATCAGCGCCGACGCTGCTTCAACCACTGATCGATGGCGGGCGGCACTTCGCGCTGGGCGCGTCCCGACACGTAGATGCCGATGTGGCCGCCCTTGAAACTGAGTTCGGTGTAGTCCTTGCTGCCCACCACCTCGCGCAGTGCGCGCGACGCCGCAGGCGGGACCAGGTGATCCTGCTCGGCGAAGATGTTGAGCACCGGCATGGTCACCCGGGCGAGGTCGACATCGTATTCGCCGATCGTCAGCCCTCCCTCGATCAGCTTGTTCTGCTGGTAGAAGTCGCGAATGAACTGACGGAAGGCCTCGCCGGCCTGGTCGGGCGAATCGAAGATCCACCGTTCCATGCGCAGGAAGTTGGTCAGTTCCGCCGGGCTGTCGAGCATGTCGATCAGGCCGAGATACTTCTGACCGTTGAGCCGGTACGGCTTCAAGGTCAGGTAGCACCAGTTCATCAGGTCGCCCGGCACGTTGCCGACCGCATCGACAAACTGGTCGATGTCGAGATCTCGGCACCAGTGCGAGAGCATGTTGTCCGGCGTCTGGAAGTCGACCGGAGTCACCATGGTGATCAGGTTGCGCACCTTCCGCGGGTGCATCGCGGCGTAGCACAGCGAGAACGCACCACCCTGGCAGACCCCGAGCAGGTTGACCGCTTCGACGCCGCAACGCGTGCGCAGTTGGTCGACACAGCCACCGAGCACGCCATTGATGTAGTCGTCCAGATCCATCAACCGGTCCGACGCATCGGGATAACCCCAGTCGATCAGGTAGACATCGTGACCTGCGGCGAGCAGGGAACGAACGATGGACCGGTCTTCCTGCAGATCGACCATGTAGGGGCGATTGACCAGGGCATAGCTGATCAGCAGCGGCGTCTTCTCGGTCGGCGAGTGCTCACCGAGGAATCGGTACAGCACCGCCTTGCCATCTTTCCAGACCGGTTCTTTCGCTGTGCATCCGACGTCATAGTTGCCGACTTCGGCAAGACTCTTGAGGCCGGCACCGAGCTTCTGCTGTACCCGGAGCGCCTCTTCCATGAGCTTTTCAGGCGAGATCTTGATCGGACCGAACATCATGCACCCCGACTCTTCTTGGTCTTACCACGGGCGCTGGCCGGTTTCGCCTTGCCCGCCTTGTTGCTCGAGCCTGAAGCTCCACGCTTGGCCGCGGCGCGAGTCTTGACGCGCTTGGGCGCCACGTCGGTGGCGTCCACCAGCGCAACCCGCGCGCGCTTCGCGGGCGCCGCTCGGGCGGAACTCTTTCTTGCTTTCGCCGGGCGAGCTGCCGCCGGCTTCCCAGCGGCGGCACGAGATGCGCGCCGCGCGCCAGCCGCCGACTTGCGGACTTCGGGCCGACTACCTCGCGCCGTTCGCGCGCCGGCAGCATCCGCCGACTCCGAAGCCGGCGCGGATTCCAACTCCTCGAGATGCTTCCTTAGCGCGCGCAGCTCGCGCCGAAGATCACGAATCTTTTCGTGCGTGCCGTCGAGTTCACTGCGGGTGGGCAGTCCGAACTGGGCGGCCTGCCTATTCACTTCATCCTGCGCACGCGCCTTCACCCGCATCTGGGCGTTGACCATGTCGCCGTACACCTTGCGGAACTCGGGCGACAGGGCGACTTCAGCATAGGCCTGTTCGGCCGCATCGACCCACAGGTCGTATACGGCACGGGCTGATTCCAGCTGTCGGCCCGGCTCAGCCCGGTCAGCCAGTCGCTCTTCGAAATACTCCATTCCACGCTGCGAGGCCTTCATCAGCAGGGCGTGGTACGCCGCCTGGGCGGTTTCGAATTCGCTGTGCGCGCGAATCAGCGCCTGCATGCGCTCCTGCTGCTCTCGGGAATAGCCGAATGCAGGAGTCGAGAGGGTCTTCAGCCACTCGCCGCGCGCCTGCTCGAGCGCTGGCCGGATTTCGTCGGCGATCTGCTCGAAGCCCCTTGCGCCTTCCGACGACACCGCCCGGATGGCGTCGACCAGTGCGTTGTCGGCGCCGATGTTCTGTTTCCACATCTCGGCCAGGTTCGGCGGGCTCATCGACTCCCCCACCCCCATGCGTCCGGCAGCAGACTGGAGGAAGCCCAGGTATCGCTGACCCTGTTCGACCAGGGCATCAACGGCGTGCCCAGCCTCGCCGCCGAGCGGGCCCGCCGCGCGGGAGAACGCCTGGACCGGATCGCGCCAGTCCATCGATTGTCCCTGCATCGCGTTCTGGGCAAAGTCCGTCCACGCCTTCCAGTACTGCTCGCCCATCGCCATCAGATCGGGCATGTCTCCGCTGCCACCCGCCATGCTGAACTCCTCGATTGCGTGTCGTGCCGGACGGACCGGCAACGCGCGTCGGTCGAGTCGCGCGTCCGTTCAACGATAACACCCCAAAACGACAAAGCGGGCACCAGGCCCGCTTTGCGTGTCACAACTTGAGGTCGACCCCACGGATCAGCCGGCGGCGTCTTCCAGGGCGGCCTTGATCGACAGGCGGATACGACCCTGCTTGTCGACTTCGAGCACCTTGACCTTGACCACGTCGCCTTCCTTGAGCTTGTCGGAAACCTTTTCGACGCGCTCGTTGGAAATCTGCGAGACGTGGACCAGACCGTCCTTGCCCGGCAGGATCGTCACGAAGGCGCCGAAGTCCATCAGCTTGACGACCTTGCCCTCGTAGATGCGGCCCGGCTCGACGTCGGACACGATCTGCTCGATGCGCGCCTTGGCGGCGTCGGCGGCGGCGCGATTGACCGAGGCGATCACGATGGTGCCGTCGTCCTGGATGTCGATCGTGGTACCGGTCTCCTTGGTGATCGCCTGGATCACCGAGCCACCCTTGCCGATCACTTCGCGGATCTTGTCCGGGTGAATGCGCATGGTCAGCAGACGCGGCGCGAACTCCGACATCTCGGAACGCGGCTCCGACAGACCCTTGGCCATCTCGCCGAGGATGTGCAGACGACCTTCTTTGGCCTGCTCCAGAGCGATCTTCATGATCTCTTCGGTGATGCCTTCGATCTTGATGTCCATCTGCAGGGCAGAGATACCCTCGGACGAACCGGCCACCTTGAAGTCCATGTCGCCGAGGTGATCTTCGTCACCGAGGATGTCGGACAGCACCACGAAACGGTCGTCTTCCTTCACCAGTCCCATCGCGATACCCGCGACCGGAGCCTTGACCGGCACGCCGGCATCCATCAGCGCCAGCGACGAGCCGCAGACCGAGGCCATCGACGAAGAGCCGTTCGACTCGGTGATTTCCGAGACGACGCGGATCGTGTACGGGAACTCTTCCATGCTCGGCATCACCGCCAGCACACCACGCTTTGCCAGACGGCCATGGCCGATCTCGCGACGCTTGGGCGCGCCGAAGCGGCCGCACTCGCCCACCGAGAACGGGGGGAAGTTGTAGTGGAACAGGAAGTGCTCCTTCGACTCGCCGGCGACGGCATCGATGATCTGACCGTCGCGGGCGGTGCCCAGCGTGGTGACCACGATGGCCTGGGTCTCGCCGCGGGTGAACAGCGCCGAACCATGGGTGCGCGGCAGCACGCCGGCCTTCACAGCGATCGGGCGAACCGTATTCAGCGCGCGGCCGTCGATGCGCACCTTGGTGTCGAGCACCGAGTCGCGCATGGTGCGGTATTCGAGCTCGCCGAACTCCTTCGACAGCTCTCCGGCACTCCAGCCTTCCGCTTCGACCTTGTCGGTCAGCTGGGCCATCACGTCCTTCTTGACCGCCGAGATCGCGTCGCGACGCTGCAGCTTGTCGACGATCTTGAACGCATCGGCCAGGCGACCGCCCACCGCGCCCTTCAGCGCGGCGATCATGGCTTCGTTCTTGGACGGGGCGACCCATTCACAGGTCTTGCCGCCGGCTTCCGCCACCAGTTCGTTGATCGCGGTGATCGCCTTCTGCATCTCGCGATGGCCAAAGGTGACCGCGCCGAGCATCACTTCTTCGCTCAGCAGCTGCGCTTCGGATTCGACCATCAGCACCGCGTTGGCGGTTCCGGCGACGACCAGCTCCAGCTGCGAGGTAGCAAGCTGCGTGGTGGTCGGGTTCAGGATGTACTGACCGTCCTGGTAGCCGATCTTGGCGGCGCCGATCGGTCCCTTGAACGGCGTGCCTGCCAGCGCGAGCGCGGCGGATGCACCGATCAGGGCCGGGATGTCGCCGTCGACTTCCGGATTCAGCGAGATCACCTGGGCGATGATCTGCACTTCGTTCTTGTATTCCTCGGGGAACAGCGGCCGGATCGGACGATCGATCAGGCGCGAGGTCAGGGTTTCCTTCTCGGTCGGACGGCCCTCACGCTTGAAGAAGCCACCCGGGATGCGGCCGCCGGCGTAGAACTTCTCGACGTAGTCGACCGTCAGAGGAAAGAAATCCTGTCCTTCACGCTGCGACTTGGCCGCGACAGCGGTGACGAGCACCACGGTGCCTTCCACGCTGACCATGACGGCGCCGCTCGCCTGGCGGGCGATCTCGCCGGTTTCGAGGGTGACCGTGTGGGCCCCGTATTGGAACGTCTTGGTTACTTTCGCCACGTTATCTGTGCCCTTTCATCTTTGATTCTGCTGGCCGGAGACCGGCCGGGAAGGCCGGGACCGGCCAAGAAGACCGGGCCGGCCAGGAAGATCCGGCTTAGCGGCGCAGACCCAGGCGCTCGATCAGCGTCTTGTAGCGCTCGACGTCGCGGCTCTTCAGGTAGCCCAGCAGCGAACGGCGCTGGTTGACCAGCTTCAGCAGACCACGACGCGAGTGGTGATCCTGCTTGTGGGTCTTGAAGTGCTCGGTCAGCTGCTCGATGCGGGCCGACAGCAGGGCCACCTGGACTTCGGTCGAACCGGTGTCGTTCGGGCCACGCTTGAAATCTTCAATAATCTTCTGGGTATCAATCGACATAACAACCTCTGCTAGACGCGCAGCCAGCAGTCACCGCACCTCGCGGCACCACTTGACCCGCCATGGGAAAAAGAGATGGATAAAGCCTGTCAATGATAGCCGGTTTCAGGCTCGCGCCTCAAGCTGAAACACGACCGCCAAACGAGACCGGTTTGGGCATTCAGGGGGTAACTGGGCGGCGCCCAACCCTACCCCGCCGAGTCGCTGCCCGCTCACCCGCTCGGGTCAGCGATGCGCAGGATCCGCAGCGGATGGATGAGCCCCTGGGCGTCGACGCGCACCCGTGCGACGGCCTGGCCGCATGACCAGGCAATGCACTCGCCTTCGGGCGCCTCGCTGGGAATGCGCTGACCATTGACCAGCCGCGCAGCGACTTCCTCGCCCAGTTCGACTGCCGGCAGATGGCGCAGCCCTGCCTCCACAGGCAACAGCAGCGCCAGCCGCGCCGATTCCTCCAGCGCTTCCAACTGCTCGAGCGAATGCATGCCCCCGGCCGGGAAGGGCTGCACCCAAAGCCGGCGCAATTCGGCCACATGGGCGCCGCAGCCCAGCGTGTCTCCCAGATCGCGCACCAGACTGCGCACGTATGTCCCCGCGCCGCACTCGATGCGCAACCTGATCCAGTTCGCTCCGTGCCCGATCAGCTCAATGCTCTCCACGCGCGCCCGACGGGCTTCCACCTCCACCGTCTTGCCCGCACGCGCCAGTCGATACAGAGGCACGCCGTCACGCTTCAGCGCGCTGAACGCAGGCGGCACCTGGGTGATGTCGCCGGTCAGCTCCGTCAGCACTTGGCCAATCCGCGCAGAATCAAAACCAGGCACCGGGCTCTCGGCGACCACCTGGCCGTCTGCGTCGAGGGTGTCGGTTTCGATGCCCAGTCTGGCGACGGTCTCGTAGCACTTGGAAGCGCCGAGCAGCTGGCCGGCTACCTTGGTGGTCGCACCGAAGCAGAGCGGGAGCATGCCGGTGGCAAGCGGATCAAGGCTGCCGGTATGGCCGGCCTTCTCCGCGCGCAACAGGAACTTGACCCGCTGCAGCGCCTGGTTGGAACTGAGGCCGGTGGGCTTGTCGAGCAGCAGGATGCCGTCGACAGGACGCCAGGCGACCGTGGAGCGCGGCCGTGACATCCTCGTCAGTCGGTCGGGGGATCGCCCAGTTGACTGAGCAGGGCGTCGATGCGCTCGCCGCGATCGACCGAGTCGTCGTAGTGGAAGTGCAGCTCGGGCACGTGACGCATGCGCAGCATCTTGCCCAGCTCGCGACGAATCTCCCAGGAGGCTTCGCGCAACGTCGCCATCGCCTTCGGTGCCTGCTCCGGATCGAGGGCGGTGACGTACACCTTGGCGTGTGCCAGGTCGCGGGTCACCTCGACATCGGACACGCTCACCGAGGGCAGATGCCCTTCGCGGACCAGATCGTGCACCAGCGTACCGAGGTCACGCCGCAGCTGGGCGGAAACCCGGTCGGTGCGATGGAAAGACTTGTGGGCCATGGTGGGTTCCGACGGAGACGGAGTGCGACGCGATGCCAGTCCGGATGGTGTGCCGGGAGAGGCCTAAGCCTACGCCCCCGGCATCACCACGCGCACGGCATTTACAGCGTGCGCTGCACCTCGATGCGCTCGAAGCACTCGATCTGGTCGCCCGGCTTGACGTCGTTGTACTGCTTCACGCCGATACCGCATTCGGTACCGTACTTGACCTCGTCGACGTTCTCCTTGAACCGCCGCAGCGATTCCAGCTCGCCCTGGAAGATCACCGTGTTGTTGCGCAGAACGCGGATCGGCTTGTGGCGCTTGACCACGCCCTCAACGACCATGCAGCCCGCGACAGCACCGAACTTCGAACTGCGGAACACGTCGCGAACTTCAGCCGTGCCGATGATCTCTTCGCGAACCTCGACGCCGAGCAGGCCCGAAGCGACCTGCTTCACCTGATCGATGACGTCGTAGATGATCGAGAAATAGCGCAGATCCAGAGCATTCGACTCGATCACGCGCCGCGCGGCGGCGTCGGCGCGGACGTTAAAGCCGATGACGACAGCCTTGGATGCGGCAGCCAAGGTGGCATCGGACTCGGTGATACCCCCCACGCCGGACGCGATCACGTTGATGCGAATCTGGTCGTTCGACAGGCCGGTGAGGCTGTCGCGCAGTGCTTCGACCGAGCCCTGCACGTCGGCCTTGACCACCAGGTTCAGCACCTGCTGCTCGGCCCCCTGGCCCATCTGGGCCATGATGTCTTCCATACGGTTGCCAGCCTGCTTGACCAGGCGCGACTCGCGCTTCTTGGCCTCACGCTGCTGGGCGACGTCCTTGGCCAGGCGTTCGTCCTCGACGACGACGAAGTCGTCACCCGCGTCGGGAACGCCCGACAGGCCGAGCATCACCACCGGAATCGACGGCCCGGCACTCGCCACTTGCGCACCGGCCTCGTCGAACAACGCACGCACGCGGCCGTATTCGGTACCGCAGACGACGTAGTCACCCTTGTTCAGCGTGCCCTGCTGGACGAGGACGGTCGCGACAGGACCGCGACCCTTGTCGAGACTCGACTCGACCACCACGCCCTGGGCGCGGCCGTCCGGCACAGCCGTCAGCTCCATGACTTCGGCCTGGATGAGGACCGCATCAAGCAGCGCATCCACGCCCATGCCCGTCTTGGCGGAGACGGGCACGAACTGCGTATCGCCGCCCCACTCCTCGGGCACGACCTCGAGTTTCACCAGGCCCTGCTTGACCTGGTCCGGGTCGGCATCCGACTTGTCCATCTTGTTGACCGCGATGATCAGCGGCACCTTCGCAGCACGAGCGTGCTGCACAGCCTCGGCGGTCTGCGGCATGACGCCATCGTCAGCAGCCACGACCAGCACCACGATATCGGTCAGCTTGGCGCCGCGGGCACGCATGGCGGTGAATGCCGCATGGCCGGGCGTGTCGAGGAAGCTGATGACGCCCTTCTCGGTTTCGACGTGATAGGCGCCGATGTGCTGGGTGATGCCACCGGCCTCGCCGGAAGCCACCTTGGTGCGACGGATGTAGTCGAGCAGCGAGGTCTTGCCGTGGTCGACGTGACCCATGATGGTCACCACCGGCGGACGCGTCGACTTGTCACCTTCCGTCTCGGCGTGCGCCAGCAAGGCCAGCTCGGCGTCGTCGTCACTCTGACGAACCGCACGATGGCCCAGTTCTTCCACCACCAGCACAGCGGTGTCGTGATCGATACTCTGGTTGATGGTCGCCATCACGCCCATCTTGAACAGGGCCTTGACCACTTCGCCGCCCTTCATTGCCAGCTTCTGGGCGAGATCAGCCACGACCACGCTCTCACCGATCTCCACTTCGCGGGTCATCGGTGCGGTCGGGCGCGAGAATCCATGCTGCCCCCCTGAATGACGCGACTGCTCCTTGAGCGGCTTGCCACGTCGCTTGCTCGCCGCACCGCGGCGTTCCGACATGCCCTTGGAAAGATGCAGCTCGCCCTTGGCGAAACGTGCGCCACCTTCTTCTTCTTCATCGCGCGTGTGCGGACGCGGCGGCTTGTGTGCACGGTGCTTGTCGGCGTCCCGGCGCGGCGCGTCGGCGCCACGACCGTGGTGCGCTGCCGGTCCGCGCTCGGCTTCCACTTCCGCTGCAGCAATGGCCTGGGCTTCGGCTTCGGCGCGCTGGCGTGCCTCTTCTTCCTCGCGCTCCTTGCGCTCGCGCTCCTCTTCGACGCGACGCTTGGCTTCCTCTTCCTGACGCTTGCGGTCGGCTTCGCGCAGGGCAGCCTCTTCCGCCTCCAGCTTCTGCCGCGAGTCGGCAAGCAGGCGCGCGGCCTCCTCACGCTCCTGGCGCTGATCGTCCTGCTCCTCGACCAGTTCGCGCTTGACGTAGGTGCGCTTCTGCCGAACCTCGACGGCCACGGTCGTCTTCGACTTGCCCGCCGCGACGGTGATCTCCTGCACCTTGCGGCGCTTCAGGGTGATCTGCTTCGGCGTGGAATCGTCCTGTTCGGGCTCGGCCTTGCCATGGGTGCGGCGCAGGAAACCGAGCAGCTTCATCTTCTCGGTCGGGGTCACCACCTGATCCGGCCCGTCGAAGGTCATGCCCGCTTCGGAAAGCTGTTCCAACAGCTTCTCGACGGGTGTACCGACCAACTTCGCTAGCGTTCGTACCGTAACTTCGGACATGTGACTTCCTGTACTCGGGCGCCTGAGCACCCGGATAAGCCGATAATTTTAGCCTGAGCCTTCCCGCGACTTCGTCGGACGCGCGCCGACTCAGCCCCCTGCCTGCTCCAGGCGCGCGATTTCGTCGGCGCGGGCAGCCAGGATCAGGGTGGCGGCCAGTTCCTCGTCGACACCTTCGATGTCGCTGATCTCGTCAGCGGCCAGCTCCGACAAGTCTTCACGCGACTGCACGCCGCGCGCGGCCAGTGCGTACGCAATCGACTCGGTCATGCCTTCGAGCTCGAGCAGGTCCGCTTCGGGCTTGTGCTCTTCGATCTCTTCTTCCACCGCCAGCGCTTCGGTCAGCAGGGCATCGCGTGCGCGGGCACGCAGCTCCTCGACGATGTCCTCGTCGAATCCTTCGACGGCAAGCAGCTCGCCGGCCGGAACGTAGGCGATTTCCTCGACGGTGGAGAAACCCTCGGACACCAGGATGCTGGCGATTTCCTCGTCGACCTCGAGCTTGTCCTGGAACAGCTGACGCGCCGACGCCTGCTCGCTCTCGCTCTTCGCCGAGATCTGATCCTGGGTCATCACGTTGAGCTGCCAGCCAGTCAGCTTGCTGGCCAGACGCACGTTCTGGCCGCCCTTGCCGATGGCCTGCGCCAGACGCTCTTCGGCAACAGCGATGTCCATCGAATGACGCTCTTCGTCGACGATGATCGACTGCACTTCGGCGGGCGCCATCGCATTGATGACGAACTGGGCCGGGTTGTCGCTCCACAGGATGATGTCGATGCGCTCGCCGTTGAGCTCATTGGACACCGCCTGCACGCGCGAACCGCGCATGCCGATGCAGGCGCCGATCGGATCAGTGCGATGGTCGTGCGCCAGCACGGCGATCTTGGCGCGATCGCCCGGGTCGCGCGCCGCCGCCTTGATTTCCACCAGCCCCTGGCCGACTTCCGGCACCTCGAGCTTGAACAGCTCGATCATGAATTCAGGCGCAGTGCGCGAGATGAACAGCTGCGGGCCGCGAATCTCCGAGCGCACGTCGTAGAGGTACCCGCGAACGCGATCGCCGGCGCGCACAACGTCACGCGGAATGGCCTTGTCCTTCGGAATGAAGGCTTCGGCGTTGCCGCCCAAGTCGACGTGGATGTTGCCACGTTCGACGCGCTTGACGATGCCGGTGATGAGCTCCCCGACGCGGTCCTTGTAGGCTTCGACCACCTGCGCACGCTCGGCTTCACGCACGCGCTGCACGATGACCTGCTTGGCCGCCTGGGCGGCAATGCGACCGAAGTCCGGGTTCTCGATCTTCTCTTCGATGTACTCCCCGACCTCGGAGCCCTCGCGTTCGTCCACGGCGTCCATCAGGCGGATCTGCCGGTCGGGCGACTCCATGACCACGTCGTCGGCGACGATCTCCCAGCGACGGAAGGTTTCGTAGCTGCCGTCCTTGGGATTGATCTCCACGCGGATGCTGGTGTCTTCATCCGGATAGCGCTTGCGCGCGGCCGAAGCCAGCGCCGCTTCCATCGCTTCCAGAATCACATCGCGGTCGACGCCCTTCTCATTGGCGACCGCCTCCACCACCATCAACAATTCCTTGCTCATGCTCTCGCTCCCACGGAGGCACATCGCCCCCGCTTGTTGATCGATCTACCGACGCGGCTTGCGCTTCGGCTTTCCCTGGTTTGCCGCGCCGCCCGGCTTCGCCGGCGGATCGAATTCGGGCACGACCCGTGCCTTGTGAATCGCCGAATGCGGCACGCTCACGCTGGCATCACCTTCGCGCAGCGCCAACACCGTTCCGTCCGACGATTCGATGACACCCTGGATCCGCTTGCGGCCCTCCACCGGCAGCGCGAGCGTCAGCTTGACCATCGAGCCCGCCCAAGCCTGGTACTGCTCGGGCTTGAACAGCGGACGATCCAGACCGGGTGAAGACACCTCGAGGCTGTAGTTGCCGGAAATCGGGTCGTTCACGTCGAGCAGCGCGCTCACCTCACGACTGACGGCCTCGCAGTCATCCAGCGTCACGGATCGCTCGCCCGCATCGATGTACAGGCGCAGCAGCGATCGCCGCTCACCCGGCACGAACTCGACGCCCCAGAGCGACAGTCCGTTGCCCACGTCGTGTACGCACGGGGCCAGCATCGATTCAAGCTCGGCGATTTTCTGCAACACGAACTCCCGACGTTCGAGAGGGCCAAAAAACACGAAAGGGGCACGCGGCCCCTTTCAGAAAACCCAGGTTGGTACCAAACACGACGTTGAGCCATGTCTGGAAGTTGAAAGAGCCTCATCAAGAGGCTCTCGCAACACCAAGACTGGTAGCGGGGGCAGGATTTGAACCTGCGACCTTCGGGTTATGAGCCCGACGAGCTGCCAGACTGCTCCACCCCGCAGCAGCGAGCCCAGAATGATACGTAGAACTACTTACTTTGACAAGCGGGAAGAATGAACGATGCGACGGCGCCAAGCGCCGAAGGCGGAGTTCAAACGCCCATGGCGCGCTCGCACCAGCTGAGCAACGGGCCTGAGAACAGGCCCAGCACGAGCATCAGCCCGGCATTGAATCCAAACAGCCAGCGCGCCTGGAAATCGCCCAGCAAGCCTGCTGGGGTGGCTTCGGCGGGCTTGTCGAAGAACATCACCTTGATGACGCGGATGTAGTAGAACGCGCCGACCACCGCGAACACCACCGCGGTGATGGCCAGCCACAGCAGGCTGGCATCCAGTGCCGCCTTGATCACGGCCACCTTGGCCCAGAATCCGAGCAGCGGCGGCAGCCCGGCGAGGGAGCCCATGATCAGCAGGATCAAACCGGCCAGTGACGGCTGCGTCTTGGCCAGCCCCGCGTAGTCGCTGATCTCCTCTGCCTCGAACCCCTGCCGCGCAAGCATGATGATGGCGGCGAAGGCACCGGCGCTCATCAGCGCGTAGCTGACGGCGTAGAACATCGCCGCGGAAAATCCCGCAGGCGTGCCATTGCTGAGGCCGAGAAACAGGAACCCGACGTGCGAGATCGTCGAATAGGCGAGCATGCGCTTGAGATTGGTTTGCGCAATGGCCACCACGTTGCCGATTGCCAGCGAGGCCACTGCCAGCCAGGCCAGAATGGGCTGCCAGTCAGCTTCCACGCCCCCTGCGATGCCCGAGAGCAACCGGTAGGCCATGCCGAACGCGGCGATCTTCGGTGCGGATCCGATGAACAGGGTGATCGCGGTCGGCGCGCCCTGGTACACGTCCGGCAGCCACATATGGAAAGGCGCGGCACCGAACTTGAAAGAAATGCCGACCAGCATGAACACCACGCCCATCAGCATGATGCCCCGGTTGTCGCCCAGACTGCCGATCGCCGACTGGACACTGGCGATGTCGAGCGTGCCGGTCGCCCCGTAAATCATGCTCATGCCATAGAGCAGCATGCCCGACGCCAGTGCGCCGAGCACGAAGTACTTCATCGCCGCTTCCGAAGACAGCTTGCTGTCACGGTCCATCGCCACCAGGGCGTAGGACGACAGGGCGAGAAGTTCAAGGCCCAGATAGATTGTCAGCAGGTTTCCGGCCGACACCAGAATCATCATGCCCAGCACTGCGAACAGCACCAGCACGTGGAACTCGCCACGGAACAGTCCGCGCATGCGCAAATACGGCTTGGCGTAGATCACTGCCCCGGCGCTTACCGCCAGGATGAACAGCTTGAGCAGGTCGGCCACCTGGTCGCGCAGGAACATGCCGCCCATGGCGACGCGATCGACGTGGTCGGGCGTGCGCACGAGCAGCGCGGCGGTGGCGGCCATGATGGCGATCGAGAAGAAGTGGGTCAGCCCGCGCCGCGAATCGCTGATCCACAGGTCGATGAGCAAGAGAGTGCAGGCTGCGCAGAGCAGGAAGATCTCCGGCATCAGCGGCATCAGTTGCGGAAGCGTCATGACTTCGGAAGCGTTCATAGCTTGGTCACCGCGAGCTGCGCCACCAGTTGGGCCACCGAGGCGTCCATCAGGTCGGTCAGCGGTTTGGGATAGATGCCGAACGCGAGAACGGCCAGGGCGAATGCGCCCAGCACCACCGCTTCGCGAGGATTGATGTCCTTCAGTTCGGCGACATGGTCGTTGGCGACTTCGCCGAACAGCACCCGCTTGACCAGCCACAGCGTGTAGGCCGCACCAACCACCAGAGTGACGGCCGCGGCGAACGCCAACCACGGGCTGGCCTGGAAGGCAGCAAGAATGACCATGAACTCGCCGACGAATCCGGAGGTGCCGGGCAGGCCCGAATTGGCCATGCCGAACAGCACCATGAACGCAGCGAACCAGGGCATCGTGTTGGCCACACCGCCGTAGTCGCGAATCATGCGCGTGTGCATGCGGTCGTAGACGACACCCACGCAGGAGAACATCGCGCCGGAGATGAAGCCGTGCGAGATCATTTGCACCATCGCGCCCTGCAGCCCGAGTTCCGCGGCGTCACTGCGCCCCAGCTCACGCACCAGGGCGAAGGCGATGAAGCAGCCCAAGGTCACGAAACCCATGTGCGAGATCGACGAGTAGGCGATCAGCTTTTTCATGTCTTCCTGCACCAGCGCCACCAGGCCGATGTAGATGACCGCGACCAGACTCAGCGCGATCACCAGCCAGGCCCACTCCTGACCGGCATCGGGGACGATTGGCAGGGAGAAACGGATGAAGCCGTAGCCGCCGATCTTCAGCATGATCGCCGCAAGGATCACCGAACCGCCGGTGGGCGCCTCGACGTGCGCGTCCGGCAACCAGGTATGCACCGGGAACATCGGCACCTTGACCGCGAACGCGATCAGGAATGCAAAGAACAGCCACATCTGTTCCGTGGCATCGAGGCGCAGTGCGTACAGATCGGCGAGCTGGAAGCTGCCGCTCTTGAGGTACAGGTAGATCAGCCCAACGAGCATGAACACCGAACCGAGGAAGGTGTACAGGAAGAACTTGATCGATGCGTAGACGCGCCGTGCCCCACCCCAGACGCCGATGATGATGAACATCGGAATCAGCATGCCCTCGAAGAACACGTAGAAGAGCATCGCATCGAGCGCGGAGAACACGCCGATCATCATCCCTTCGAGAATCAGGAAGGCGGCGAGATACTGATTGATGCGATCGGTGATCGACGACCACGCGCCCAGCACAACCAGAACGGTCGTGAAGGTGGTCAGGATGATCAGCGCGATGGAAATGCCGTCCACGCCGAGGGCGTAGCGGATGTCGAACGCCGGGATCCATTCCCGCGACTCGACGAACTGCATCGCCGGAGAGGCGAAGTCGTGCCCGGCATACAGCGGCAGGCTGAGCGCCAGCGTGACCAGGGCCACGAGCAAGGCCAGTCCGCGTGCTGCGCCGGCCCGCTTCTGGCCGAGTGCCAGCAGCGCCGCACCGCCCAGCACGGGCAGCCAGATCAGCAGACTGAGTAGAGGCAAGGAGGAAGGCATTCAGTGTCCTTGTCGCGTGTCCCGGGCTCAGCCCGCGGCGTAAATCAGGGCGCCAAGCATCGCGATGAGCCCGATGATCATGGCAAAGGCGTAGTGGTACAGGTGGCCGGTCTGGATGGCGCGCATCATCGAAGCGATGCGATCGACCAGCGACGCAGAACCGTCGACGACCACGCCGTCGATGATCGCCGCGTCACCGCCCTTCCAGAGCGCGCGCCCAAGGCGCAGACTGCCGCCGGCAAACACCTTCTGGTTGAAGTCGTCGAACCCGTACTTGTTCTCCAGCAGGCGGTGCAGCCAGCCGAGCGACGCCTTCACCCGGTCGGCGATGGACGGGTTGAACAGATAGATGTAGGTCGCCGCGGCGAAGCCAAGGAAGGCCAGGTAGAACGCTGGCGAAGTGACGAAGTGCATGCCGAACGCGGTTGCCGCAGATACCCACCCGTGATCCGCATGCCATACCTTGTGCGCCACGTGGCCGAGCGTATTGTGCGCCTCGTTGACCACAATCGCGCCGCTGAAGAAGTCGCCAAACAGCATCGGGCCCACGGTCAGAAAGCCGATGACGATCGACGGAATCGCGAGCAGGATGAGCGGCAGGGTAACCACCCAAGGCGACTCGTGCGGCACGTGCACGCCGTGGTGCCCGTGGTCGTCGCCGTCATGGCCATCGTCGCCGTGCCCGTCGCTGCCGTGCGCGTCGTGGGCATGCGCCCCGGCGTGCCGGAAACGCTCCTCACCGTGGAAAGTCATGTACAGCAGGCGGAAGCTGTAGAAGCTGGTGATGAACACGCCGAGCAGTACGGCGTACTTGGCGTACATCTGGATCAGTCCGCCGTGCTCTGCCGCCGCCTCGGTCGCAAGAATAATGCTGTCCTTCGAGTAGTAGCCGGAGAAAAACGGCGTACCCACCAGCGCCAGCGTGCCGATCAGGCAGGTGAGATAGGTGATCGGCATGTACTTGCGCAGGCCACCCATCTTGCGCATGTCCTGCTCATGATGCATGCCGATGATCACCGAGCCGGCAGCCAGGAACAGCAGCGCCTTGAAGAAGGCGTGCGTCATGAGGTGGTAGACCGCACCCGCATAGGCGGATACGCCCAGGGCAACCGTCATGTAGCCCAGCTGGGAGAGCGTGGAATAGGCGACCACGCGCTTGATGTCGTTCTGCACCATGCCGATCAAGCCGGTGAAAAACGCCGTCGTGGTGCCGATGAACAGGACAAACGACAGCGCGGTCTCCGACATCTCGAACAGCGGCGACATGCGCGCCACCATGAAGATGCCGGCGGTGACCATGGTGGCCGCGTGGATCAGCGCAGAAATCGGCGTGGGGCCTTCCATCGAATCCGGAAGCCAGACGTGCAGCGGCACCTGCGCCGACTTGCCCATCGCTCCGATGAACAGGCAGATACAGATGAAGGTCGGCACCGACCACATCACCTCGCCCCATGGTGAGAACTGCAGCTCGGCGATAGCCGGCGCTGCGGCGAACACCTCGGCGTAGTCGAGTGAGCCGATCCAGTACAGCACGCCGGCAATGCCCAGCAGAAATCCGAAGTCGCCGACACGGTTGACCAGGAAGGCCTTCAGATTGGCGAAGATCGCGGACGGCCGCTTGAACCAGAAGCCGATCAGCAGATAGGAAACCAGGCCGACCGCTTCCCAGCCGAAGAACAGCTGCATGAAGTTGTTGCTCATCACCAGCATCAACATCGAGAAGGTGAACAGCGAGATGTACGAGAAGAAGCGCTGGTAGCCGGGATCTTCCTCCATGTAGCCGATGGTGTAGACGTGCACCAGCAGCGACACGAAGGTCACGACCACCATCATCATCGCGGTGAGGTTGTCAATCAGGAATCCGACATGGGCCGAGTAGCCACCGACCTCGAACCACGTGTAGAGGTTGACGTTCACTGGCGCGGCGCCGCCCCAGACCAGGGCGTGCAGCACCTGCATGGACAGCGCGCAGGACACTGCAACCCCAAGAATCGTCACCGTGTGCGCGCCGGCGCGGCCGACGAACTTGCCGAACAGTCCGGCCACGATGGCGCCCAGCAACGGGGCGAGCGCGATGATCAACAGCGTGGAGGTCTCGATCACGATGAGCATTCCAGAATCAGTGTGGCGTCGTGTCGCATGTTCAGCCCTTCATCGAATCGAGTTCGGTGACGTCCACCGTGGCGCGGTTGCGGAACAGGGTCACCAGGATCGCCAGGCCAATCGCCGCCTCCGCCGCCGCTACAGTCAGGATGAAGAACACGAAGACCTGTCCGTCCACGTCGCCGAGGTGACGCGAGAAACCGACGAAATTGATGTTTACCGCCAGCAGCATCAGCTCGATCGCCATCAGCAGCACGATCAGATTCTTGCGGTTGATCACGATGCCGAGCACGCTGATGCAGAACAGCAGGGCGCCCAGGCCGAGGTAGTGCTGCAAGGTGATCATTTGGCCTCCTCGGGCTTCTCGGCCGCCAACTTCACCAGGCGTACGCGGTCCTCGCGGCGCACGAGCACCTGACGAGCCGGATCCTGGTGCTTGGTATTCGCCCGGCGGCGCAGCGTCAGCATGATGGCCGCCACGATGGCCACGGTGAGGATCACCGCCGCGATTTCGAACGGATACAGATACTCCGTGAACAGCGCGCGGCCCAGCCAGACCGTGTTGCCCGCAGCACCTGCCGGGTCGTCGCCCATGCCGACGCCGTTCTTCAGACCCTGCTGGACACCCACCAGGGTGAGCATTTCAAGCGCCATGATCGCCGCGACCAGCAGGGCAACCGGAAGGCTCCTGGAGAAATTGACCCGCATCGCCTCGGGCTTGATGTCCAGCATCATCACCACGAACAGGAACAGCACCATCACCGCGCCGACGTAGACCAGGACCAGGGCGATGGCGAGAAACTCGGCTTCGGCCAGCAGCCACACGCAGGCGGTGGAGAAGAACGTCAGGACCAGCAACAGCACGGCATGGACCGAATTGCGCACGGTCACGACGCCCAGGGCCGCGAACACCGTGACCGCGGCCAGCACATAGAAGGCCAACAAGGGAAAAGTCATGGCTCAGCAGCTCCCCTGCCCGTTCGAGCGGCACGAAGCGTGCAGATCGGGATTGGTCAAACAGAAATCAGCGGTAAGCGGCATCGGCTGCCTTCCTCTCGGCCACCTCGGACTCGAAACGGTCACCGATGGCCAGCAGCTTCTGCTTGGTCATGATGTTCTCGCCGCGATTCTCGAAGTGATATTCGTGAATGTGCGTCTCTACGATCGAGTCGACCGGGCAGCTTTCCTCGCAGAAGCCGCAGTAAATGCACTTGAAGAGATCGATGTCGTAGCGGGTCGTACGCCGGCTGCCGTCTTCCCGCGGCTCCGAATCGATGGTGATGGCCAGCGCCGGACAGACCGCCTCGCAGAGCTTGCAGGCGATACAGCGCTCTTCGCCATTCGCGTAACGCCGCAGCGCGTGCAGACCGCGGAAGCGCGGCGACTGCGGAAACTTCTCCAGCGGGTAACGCATCGTGTACTTGGGCGCCCACAGATAGCCCCAGGTCACGCGCAGACCGGCGAAGAGTTCGAGCAGCAGAAGGCTCTTGAAATAGCCGACGATTCGATTCATGGATCAGGCCCCGATCTCGAAAACGCCGAGGTGGACGAAGACAGCCGCCACGACAATCCAGACGATCGTGATCGGAATGAACACCTTCCAGCCCAGGCGCATGATCTGGTCGTAGCGGTAGCGCGGGAACGAAGCGCGGAACCACAGGAACATGAAGGCGAACACGAACGCCTTGGCGAACAGCCACCAGATGCCGCTCTCCGAGAGGAAACCCAGGCCCCAGCCCTGGAACGGGCTGAGCCAGCCGCCAAGGAAGAAAATCGCGGTCAGGAAGCTGACCAGGATCATGTTCGCGTATTCGGCGAGGAAGAACAGTGCGAACGCGGCGCCGGAGTAGTCGACATGGAAGCCCGCGACGATCTCCGACTCGCCCTCCGCCACATCGAACGGCGCACGGTTTGTTTCGGCCACCCCGGAAATGAAGTAGATGACGAACAGGGGCAGCAACGGCAACCAGAACCATTCGAAGAAGCCGGCGTTGCCGGCCTGCGCCGCGACGATGGCCGAGAGGTTGAGACTGCCGCCCGCGACCAGCACGCCGACCAGGGCAAACCCCATTGCGATTTCGTACGAGATCACCTGGGCTGCCGAACGCAAGGCCCCGAGAAACGCGTACTTCGAGTTGGACGCCCAACCGCCGAGAATGACGCCGTAAACACCCATCGAGGTCATCGCAAGCAGGTAAAGCAAGCCCGCATTCGCGTTCGACAGCACCAGGGTGTCTTCAAAAGGCACCACCGCCCAAGCCGCAAACGACGGCGCCAGGCAGAGCACCGGCGCCAGCCGGAACAGGAAGCCGTTCGACTTGGTCGGCACGACCACTTCCTTGAACAGCAACTTGAACACGTCTGCGAACGGCTGAAGGATGCCCTTGCCCACGTGCATGGGCCCGTGGCGCACGTGCATCCAGCCGATGATCTTGCGCTCCCACAGCGTGTAGAAGGCCACGCTGAGAATCAGCGGTACGGTTACGGCGAGCACCTTCAGCAGAGTGATCGCGAGCAGCCAGAGGGTTTCCATCGCGCTCATGCTTTGCTCACCGTGACCGTCGATCCCATCGGAGCCAGCGCCGCGGTAGCCGCGTAGCCACGCTCGATCCATGCGCCGCCCTTCGGCACCCGGCGGTCGATCCGCAACGGCAGCGAGGCGGTACCGCGCGCGTCGTCGACACGTACCGTGTCGCCGTCAGCCAGGCCAAGCGATGCAGCATCGTCCTGCGACAGCGACAGGCTCGGACCGCGACTCAATGGATGCGCCTGCAGCGGACCCGCCCGGCGGGTCACCGCATCCACGCCGTAGATCGCCGTTGACTCGATCAGCTCGAGCGAACCGGGGGCCGCCTGCGTGCGACGGGCCAACTCGCCCGGTGTCGCATCGACGGTCACCTGTTCCGGCAGAGTCGGCTCGACGAAGTCGAAACCGGGCAGACCCATGTGTGCTCCAAGCGCGCGCAGCACCTTCCAGCCCGGACGCGCCTGACCCGGCGCCTTGGCTGCGGCTTGCATGCCCTGGACCACGTCAAGCAGATTCACGTAGCGGGCGGCGTACTCCGGTGGTAGCGCCAGCGGCAACAGGACGTCGGCGGCCTTGCGCAGCACGGCGGAATCGAACGCGCTGAAAGCCACCACGTGCTGCGCGTCCTGAATTGCGCGGAACGCTTCGGTCTGGTCAGCAAAATCGTGTTCCGGATCGACGCCGTACAGCACCAGCGAACGGGCGGCGCCACCCAGCATGCGGCGAGCATCGGCACCGCGCACCAGTCCGCTGCGGGCCATGCCCACTGCGTTGGCACCGGCCCACATCACGTTCAAACGGCCGTGCAGCGAGTCGGCGATGTAGCGACCGAGCGCACGCATCCACGAAGACTGGGCGTGACGCTGCGCCGTCTCGCCGAGCAACACCACCGCCCGCTGCGCACCGCGCACCGCGTCGGCGAGGGCGTCGATGCGGGGATCCTGCTGGGCGGCTTCGATGGCCGCGGCAAGACCCGCCGCCGGTGCCTGCCCATTGCCCAGCGCGCGCGCGAGCCCCAGCACGAGATCCAGGAACTTCGACGGCGGCGCGATGGCCGAGGCCGCCAACTCGACGTTGTGATCCCAATCCACGGAACCGAGCGAGACCACTTTTGCGCCACGCTTCCACGCTTCGCGAACACGATGGCCCAGGATCGGCGCCTCGTGGCGGGGATGACACCCCAGCAGAATGACGACGTCCGCGCCTTGAATGTCTTCGAGCGAGGCTTCGAAGGGTTCCGCGTGCGGTCGGTCAGCCAGATCCTGCAGGTTCAACCGATAGTCCACGCCTGCGGCGGCGCTGCCCTGGGTGATTCGTGCGAGCAGACCGACTTCTTCCTGCGACGTGGATGGATGGACCAGCCACCCTGCCTCCGCACCCTTCTTGCCGCCAAGCAGCTCGGCCACGCGGGCCAGAGCGGTTTCCCAGCTGACCGACTTCCACGAGCCATCCTGGCGAAGCATCGGCTCGACCAGACGATCCTCGGCCTTGAGACCGGCGTGACTGTAGCGATCGCGATCCGACAGCCAGCTCTCGTTCAACGGTTCGTTGGCGCGCGGCACGCAGCGGAGGATCTCGCCACGGCGCACGTGCATGTGCAGATTGGAGCCCATGCCGTCGTGATAGCCGATGCCATCGCGCGACGTGAGCTCCCACGCCCGCGCGCGGAAGCGGAACGGCTTGTTCGTCAGCGCGCCAACCGGGCAGACGTCGATCAGGTTGCCGGACAGCTCGCTCTCGATGCTCTTGCCGATGTAGGTACCAATCGACAGGTTCTCGCCACGACCCATGCCACCGAGTTCGTACGTGCCGGCGATTTCGGTCGAGAAGCGGACGCAGCGCGTGCAGTGGATGCAGCGGGTCATGTCGGTGGCGATCAGCGGGCCCATGTCCTCGTCGGCCTGGACGCGCTTGCGCTCACTGAATCGGGACACCGACCGTCCGTAGCCCATGGCCACGTCCTGCAGCTCGCATTCGCCACCCTGGTCGCAGATCGGGCAATCCAGCGGATGGTTGACGAGCAGGAATTCCATCACGTTTCGCTGCGAGTCCAGCGCACGCTTCGATTGGGTGAACACCCGCATGCCTTCCATCACCGGCGTCGCGCAGGCAGGCATGGGCTTCGGCGCCTTTTCTACATCGACCAGGCACATGCGGCAGTTGGCCGCGATCGGCAGCTTCTCGTGGTAGCAGAAGCGCGGGATCGCAATGCCCGCCTTGTCGGCGGCATGAATGATCATCGACCCCTTGGGCGCGCGCAGGGCGACACCGTCGATCTCGATGCCGACCGTGTTGTCGGTCGGGGGCGGAGAGAGTTCTGCGCTCATGCGGCCTGCCCGAATTGTTCGTCCACGATCGAGCGACCGTGGGTCACGTAGTGCTCGAACTCGTGCCAGAAGTGGCGCAGGAAGCCCTGCACCGGCCATGCGGCCGCCTCTCCGAACGCACAGATCGTATGACCCTCGATCTGGCCTGCGGCCGCCTTGAGCATCGCGACGTCGTCCATGCTCGCCTTGCCGTCGACGATGCGGCAGAGCATGCGGTACATCCAGCCCGTGCCCTCGCGGCAAGGCGTGCACTGACCGCAGCTTTCCTTGTAGTAGAACTGGGAGATGCGCCGGCAGGCGCGCACCATGCAGGTTGTCTCGTCCATGACGATGACAGCGCCCGAACCCAGCCCCGAGCCGGCCTTCTGCAGCGCGTCGTAGTCCATGGTCAGGCCCATCATGGTGTCGCCCGGGAGCACCGGCATGGAAGAGCCGCCGGGGATCACCGCCTTGAGCTTTCGCCCGCCGCGAACGCCGCCCGCCATCTCGAGCAACTCGGAGAACGGCGTACCCAGGCGAATCTCGAAGTTGCCGGGGTTGTTGACGTGTCCGGACACGCTGAACACCTTCGGCCCACCGTTGTTCGGCTTGCCGAGGTTGAGGAACCATTCCGAGCCGTTGCGGATGATCGCCGGCACCGACGCGAAGGTCTCGGTATTGTTGATCGTGGTCGGCTTGCCGTACAGCCCGAAGTTGGCCGGAAACGGCGGCTTGTAGCGCGGCTGTCCCTTCTTGCCTTCGAGCGACTCCATCAACGCGGTCTCTTCACCGCAGATGTAGGCGCCAGCGCCGAGCGCGCCGTAAAGATCGACGTCGACGCCGCTGCCGAGGATGTTCTTGCCCAGCCAGCCGTGTTCGTACGCTTCCTTCAGCGCTTCCTCGAAGTGCTCGAACGGCTCGTGGTGAAACTCACCGCGCAAATAGTTGTAGCCCGCGGTGGCGCCCATCGCGTAGCAGGCAATGGCCATGCCTTCGATCACTGCGTGCGGGTTGTAACGCAGGATGTCGCGATCCTTGCACGTACCGGGCTCGGACTCGTCCGAATTGCACAGCACGTACTTCTGGCCCGGCGCGCTGCGCGGCATGAAGCTCCACTTCAGCCCGGCGGGAAAGCCCGCCCCACCGCGTCCGCGCAGGCCGGAGGCCTTGACCATCTCGATCACCTGCTCCTGCGGAATCTTCTCGGTCAGGATCTTGCGCCAGGCCTGATAGCCGGCTGCCTTGAGATAGCTGTCGTAGCTCCACGGCTTGTCGAAGTGCAGCGTGGTGTAGACGACGTTGTGCGCTTCCGGCGCCGGGCCGACGGGCCCGGACGGCTGCGATGAATGTCCGTGATGCGCCATGCTCCGACTACTCCAGACCGTCGAGAATCTCGTCCACTTTCGCGGCATCGAGCTTCTCGTGGTAGTGACCGTTGACCACCATCATCGGCGCGCCACAGCACGCCGCGAGGCATTCTTCTTCGCGCTTCAGGTAAATGCGCCCGTCGGCCGTGCTCTCGCCGAGGCCGATGCCCAGCTTCTTCTCGCAGTGACGCACGATGTCTTCAGCGCCATTGAGCCAGCAGGAAATGTTGGTGCAGATCGCCACGTTGTGGCGGCCCACCGGCTGGGTCTCGAACATCGAGTAGAACGTCGCCACCTCGTAGGCCCATACCGCAGGCAGTTCGAGGTACTTGGCCACCGCCGCGATCAGTGCATCGGTCAGGTGGCCGCCATTCTGCTGCTGCGCGGCGAACAGGCCCTGGATGACCGCCGAGCGCTTGCGCTCGGGCGGAAACTTCGCGACCCAGCGATCGATTTCGTCCCGCGTCGCGTCGCTGAGCGCCTGCTGCGGATCGATGTCCTTGACCGCTTCGAAATTGCCAGTTGCTTTCATGCTTTGCTCTTCCGGATCAGCGGTCGATTTCGCCGAACACGACGTCGTAGGTGCCGATCATCGCGACCACGTCCGACAACATGTGTCCGCGCACGATTTCGTCCATCGAGGACAGGTGGGCAAACCCGGGCGCACGCAGCTTGAGTCGGAACGGCTTGTTGGCACCGTCCGAGATCAGATAGGCGGCGAACTCGCCCTTGGGTGCCTCGACCGCGGCGTAGGTCTCGCCCGCCGGCACACAGTAGCCCTCGGTGAAAAGCTTGAAGTGATGGATGAGCGCTTCCATGTCGTCCTTCATCTCTTCGCGAGACGGCGGCACGACCTTGAAGTTCTTCGGCATCACCGGGCCGGGATTCGCCCGCAACCAGTCGACACACTGCTTGACGATACGGCAGCTCTGGCGCATCTCCTCGACGCGCACCAGATAGCGGTCATAGCAGTCGCCATTCACGCCGACCGGAATGTCGAAATCGACATCGGCATAGCGCGCGTACGGCTGCTTCTTGCGCAAGTCCCAGGCGATGCCGGAACCGCGAAGCATCGGTCCGGTCATGCCCCAGGCCTGCGCCATGTCGGGCGGCACAACGCCGATACCCACCGTGCGCTGCTTCCAGATCCGGTTGTCGGTCAGCAGGGTCTCGTATTCGTCGACGCGGCGCGGAAAGTCGGCGCAGAACGCGTCCAGGAAATCGAGCATCGAGCCTTCGCGCCATTCATTGATGCGCTTGAGCTCCTTGCCCTTGCGCCACGGCGATTCCTGATACTTGGGCATCGCCTCCGGCAGATCTCGGTACACGCCGCCCGGCCGGTAGTAGGTCGCGTGCATGCGCGCGCCCGACACCGCCTCGTAACAGTCCATGAGTTCCTCGCGTTCGCGGAACGCATACAGGAACAGCGCCATGGCACCGAGGTCGAGCCCATTCGAACCGATCCACATCAGGTGGTTGAGGATGCGGGTGACCTCGTCGAACAGGGTGCGGATCCATTGCGCCCGGTCCGGAACCTCCAGCTGCAGCAGATTCTCGATGGCGCGCACGTAGGCATGCTCGTTGCACATCATCGACACGTAGTCGAGACGGTCCATGTAGCCGATCGACTGGTTGTAGGGCTTCGACTCGGCCAGCTTCTCGGTGCCGCGATGCAGCAGTCCGACGTGCGGATCGGCGCGCTGAACGACTTCGCCGTCCATCTCCAGCACGAGGCGCAGTACGCCATGGGCCGCCGGATGCTGCGGACCGAAGTTGAGCGTGTAGTTACGAATTTCCTGCATGGCTCAAGACTGCTCCGATCGGGCCTGCTGGTAGCGGGAGTCCTCACGCACCACGCGCGGGACCAGGACCCGGGGTTCGACGCTGGTGACGGGTTCGTACACCACCCGTCCCTTCTCGAGGTCGTAGCGCACCTCGACATTCCCGATCAGCGGGAAATCCTTGCGGAACGGATAGCCGACGAACCCGTAGTCAGTCAGGATGCGACGCAGATCGGGGTGCCCTTCGAACACGATGCCGAACAGGTCGAACGCCTCCCGCTCGAACCAGTTCAGCCCCGGCCAGACATCGACCAGCGAGGCGACCACGGGCAAGGCCTCGTCCGGGCAGAAGGTACGCACGCGCAACCGCATGTTGTGGCGGATCGAAAGCAGGTGCAGCACCACCGCGAAACGCGTCGGCGAACGCTCGGCCTCGGGTCGGTTCTCCCAGGCAAAACGGCCGGGACCGAGGCCCTCGACGCCGCGGGAGAAGCCTTGCGACGACACGTCGTCGGTTTCCCACTCGACCTCGCCGTAGCCGAGGTAGTCGACGCCGCTGAGGTCGACGGCAATGCTGAACGCGAACTCGGCGTCGTCGCGCAGCGCGCGGCAGACGTCATGCCAGTGGGCGGAATCGACCTGGATCGTGCACTCGCCAAGCTGATAGCTCAGCTGCTGAATGCGATCGTCGAACCGGGACTTGAGCTTTTCGAAGAATGCGGGGAGCTGCTCGGACATGTCGGCGGGTGCTCCTCAGCGTGCGATGGTGTTGGTGCGACGGATCTTCTTCTGCAGCTGCAGAATGCCGTAGACCAGCGCTTCGGCCGTGGGCGGGCAGCCGGGCACGTAGACGTCGACCGGCACGACGCGATCACAACCGCGCACCACGGCGTACGAATAGTGGTAGTAGCCGCCGCCGTTGGCGCAGGAGCCCATCGAGATCACCCACTTCGGGTCGGGCATCTGGTCGTAGACCTTGCGCAAGGCCGGCGCCATCTTGTTCACCAGCGTACCCGCCACGATCATGACGTCGGACTGACGCGGGCTCGGACGAAACACCACGCCGTAGCGGTCCAGATCGAGACGCGACGCGCCGGCGTGCATCATCTCCACGGCGCAGCAGGCCAGACCGAAGGTCATCGGCCACATCGAACCGGTACGTGCCCAGTTCACCAGAGTATCGACCGACGTGGTCACGAAACCGCGCTCAAGCAGCGGGTTGTCGCCCTCAGGCCGCAGGATGTCGTCGACGCGCCCGATCGGTTCTGGATTGTGAAAAAACTCGGCGATACCCACGATTCATGCTCCGGATCGATGCGACCACGAGGCGCGCTGGATCATTCCCACTCCAGGGCGCCCTTCTTCCACTCGTACACGAACCCCACCACCAGGATGGCAAGGAAAATCACCATCGCCCAGATCGCCACGGCGCCGATGTCGCGGAAGACGACGGCCCAGGGAAACAGGAAGGCGATCTCGAGATCGAAAATGATGAACAGGATGGCGACGAGGTAGTAGCGCACGTCGAACTTCATGCGCGCGTCTTCGAAGGCTTCGAATCCACACTCGTAGGGAGACAGTTTCTCGCTGCCCGGGCGTCGCGGGCCCAGCAGCCAGCCCACGACCAGCAGCACGATGCCGAGGCCGGTGGACACAACGAGAAACAGAAGGACGGGAAGGTACTCGGCCAGCACGGGGGGGTCCTCCTCCGCACCCGGGTCGGGCGCATCCTTGCGGCCGCCGAGGTGCGGCCAGGTACTACTCGAACATTGGTGCCCAGAGTGGGACTCGAACCCACACAGCTTGCGCCACTACCCCCTCAAGATAGCGTGTCTACCAATTCCACCATCTGGGCAATTCGGGCGCGTGAATCAATCCGCCCGCATGACTTGCACATTGTAGCAGGCGAGTGCCTGCCGAGGGATCAACCGCCCTGCTCTTTTTCGTCTGTCGCGTCGGATTCGACCGGCGCGTCGGACGGCACTTCTGCCGACGCCGCGGAGACATCCGCCGCGGGCAGTTCGGCGTCCTGCACAGGCATGGCCGATTCCGTTGCCGGCGCTTCGCCGTCGACGACAGGCATGTCGGTCGCGGCCGCCGGCGCCGAACCCATGACGCCGAGGTCGTCCTGCGGCGTCACATCACGCGCACCGCGCGACGCAGCAATGGCCATGCCGAGGCTGATGGCGAAGAACAGCGTCGCAAGCACCGCGGTGGACTTGGACAGGAAGTTGGCCGACCCGCGTGCACCGAAGACGGTGGCCGACGCACCGGCACCGAAACCGGAGCCGGCGGACGCACCCGCGCCACGCTGCAGGAGGATGAGCACGATCATGGCGACAGCCACGAGCACGTACAGGATGTTGACGAGGGATACCAGCATGATTCTCTGAACTCAGCCCGGCGCAGCTCGCGCAATGGCCAGAAAGTCGCTTGCAAGGAGGGAAGCCCCTCCCACCAATCCGCCGTCGACATCGGCCTGCGTGAAGAGGTCGGCCGCGTTGGCCGGCTTCACGCTTCCGCCATAGATGATCGGCAGCGAGTCCGCCATCTTAGCATTAATCGCACGGAATTCGCCACGGATGAAGGCGTGAACTTCCTGCGCCTGGTCCGGCGTCGCGGTCCGGCCGGTACCGATCGCCCACACCGGTTCGTAGGCCACCACCATGCATCCCATGCGCTCGGCATCGAGGCTGCCCAGCACCGGTTCGAGCTGCTTCTGGATCGCGTATTCGGTCTGTCCGGTTTCGCGCTGGCGCAGCGACTCGCCCACGCACAGGATCGGCGTGAGCCCGGCGGCGAGTGCCGCACTCAGCTTGTGCGCCACCAACTCGCTGCTCTCCTGGTGATACTCGCGACGCTCCGAATGGCCCACCAGCACGAAGCTGCAGCCGGCGTCGGCAAGCATCGGCGCGGAGACTTCGCCGGTGAATGCACCCTGCTCGTGCACCGACACATCCTGGGCTCCGAGTCGAACCGCGCTTCCGGCGCAGGCATCCAGGGCATCACACAGGAAAGGAAACGAGGGGATCAGCACGAGTTCCGCGCTTCCCGGCGACCCTGCACCCGCCACCACCTCGGACGCCAGCGCCCGGGTAAACGCGCGCGTGCCGTGCATCTTCCAGTTCCCCGCGACGATCTTGCGACGCATCGAACCGACTCCTGATCCGGAAAGGCGCAGGATAGTCGCCCCAAGGCAACAGCGGCAATGTGCGCGACCGACCGGCGCCTACTGCCGGATCACTTCCCCGCGCGACTCGGCAAGTCGCGCAAGCAGAGTGTTCTGCGCTGACTCGTCGATGCCGCGTTCATCCATGATGTCCTGCAGCAGCTCCACCATGCGGTTGAAGTCGGACTCGCGGATGCCGAGGGCAAAATGGGCTTCGGGCATCGGCTGCCCCGTGTAGGTGCAGGGCCCGTCGAGTTCGACGCACATGTGCTCGGCAAGCCGGTCGGCCAGGTTGACCAGATCGACATCGGCGAAGAAGTGGCCGATTTGCGGGTCATCCGCCGAACGCTCGACCAGTGCGCGCGAAATTTGATGCAGACCTTCGGCACCACCGAACTGGCCAAGACTGCGATGCAGCCGGTCGGGACTGGCCTGGCAACCCGCGATGAGGACAGCGAGCAAGGCGATCCGGAGCCTGATCATGGTGTGGCGCCTTCCATGCAGCGTCGATGTGCGTCGGTCTGGCAGTGTGCGCATGGAGTGATTCGCGTCGTCAGCTTGTGGCAGTCTGCACCCATCACCGGACATCACCTCCATTCATGTCAAAGAAGAAACCGCCATATGCCCTGATCACCGGGGCTTCTTCCGGAATCGGCGCCGAACTGGCGCGCGCCTGGGCGCGTCGGGGCCAACCGCTGATCCTCGTCGCTCGCCGCACCGACCGATTGCGCGCCCTGGCCGACGAGCTTTCCCCGAGCGTGCCCTGCGAGGTGCTTACGTGCGACCTCGAGGATCCGGATGCGCCGGCCAGCCTGGAACGCGAGCTCGAACGGCGCGGGCTGCCGGTCGCCCACCTGGTCAACAATGCCGGTTACGGTGTTCCCGGCACCTATCGCGGCGTGGCGTGGGAAGTTCATCAGCGCTTCCTGCAGATCATGGTGCACGCGGTGTGCGAGCTGAGCTGGCGTCTGCTTCCCGGCATTCAACAGCACCGCGGCGGCATCATCAACGTGGCGTCGCTGGCCGGGCATGTGCCGGGCTCGGCGGGACACACGCTGTACGGTGCCTCGAAGGCGTTCATGATCAAGTTCTCCCAGTCGCTGGCGCTGGAGAACAAGCCACGCGGCGTACGCGTGCTGGCACTCTGCCCCGGCTTCACCCTGTCGGAATTTCATGACATCACCGGCACGCGCAAGCAGGTTTCGCGGATGCCCAAGTGGATGTGGATGACCTCCGAGCAGGTCGCCGAGGACGGATTGCAGGCCTACGAGCGCGGCGAGATCGTCTGGATACCGGGACGCATGAACCGGATGATCAAGCGTTTCACCGAAGCCCTACCCGACCGACTCGCCCTCGGCATCGTGCAGAAGCGCTCGAATCGGTTCCGCAAGCTGGACTGAGCGCGTGGCCGACCCCATCCATGCGCGACGGGCCGCAACGCCTCTCCCTGCCAGTCAAGTCGCGCAACAAGGGGAATTAAGAGGCCTGCGTCGCGGCTGACCCGGACGTCGCCACGCTTCGCGCGAGCCACCGCGTGCGCCGCGTCACCACTGCGAGCAGATCCCGAAGGATCTCCTCGCAGCGGTGTCAGGCAACCACCGGTTCAGATCAGCTTGATCTCGCGCAGTCGCTCCAGCAGGTAGCCGTGCGCGGTGATCGGCGTCGGGTATCGGTTTGGATTGTCGTCCGACACGCACGACGGCAGGGTCTCGATCAGGAAGTCGGGATTCGGGTGCAGGAAGAACGGCGTGGAATAGCGCGGCTGCCGCGCCCGCTCACCCGGCGGATTCACCACCCGGTGCGTGGTGCTCGGATAGACATGGTTGGTCAATCGCTGAAGCATGTCGCCGATGTTGACGACAATGGTGTCTTCGGCGGCCGTGTAGGGCACCCACTCGCCCTTTCGTGACAGCACCTGCAGCCCTTCCGCGCTGGCGCCGACCAGCAGGGTGATCAGGTTGATGTCCTCGTGGGCGCCGGCGCGCACGTTGGGAATTTCGTCGGCGGTGATCGGCGGGTAGTGAATCGGTCTCAGGATGGAATTTCCGAAATCGGTCTTGTCGGCGAAATAGTCCGCCGGCAGGTCGATATGCAGGGCCAGCGCGCTCAGCACCCGCGATCCCAGCTGATCGAGCGCGGTGTAGAGGCCGTAGGTCGCGTCGTGGAAGTCGGCGACTTCCGCGGGCCAGACATTCGCCGGCATGATGTCGGCGAATTCCGAGTCGCGCGGTATCTCGCGGCCGACATGCCAGAACTCCTTCAGGTCGGGGTACTTCGAATCCTTCGCGGTTTCCACCCCGAACGGCGTGTACCCGCGCGCACCGCCACCGCCCGCGATGTGGTACTTGCGCTTGGTTTCCTCGGGCAGTGCGAAGAACGCCTTGCAGGCCTCGTAGGAGCGATCTATCAGCGACTGCGGAATGCCGTGGCCGCGGATGCCGCAGAAGCCCCATTCCCGATACGCCGCGCCGAGCTCGGCGACGAATTGTTCGCGGTCGGAATCGAAGCGACCGATGTCGAGGGTAGGAATGTATGCGGTCACCTTGGTCTCCTGTCGCGATCGCGATGCGTCATTGTGTGCCGAACCGCCAGGCCGGCCTTGCGTTGAATCAAGCGGCCGCGCGGACGGCCGCGGTCAGCCGGTCGAGCACCTGCTCAAGCAGCTCGGCATCTGCAGCTTCGACCGTGACCCGCACGACCGGCTCGGTGCCTGAGGCGCGCAACACCACCCGTCCACGCTGGTCGAGCTGGGATTCGGCGTAGTCCAGCTCCTGGCGAACCCGCGCGTCGTCGAGCGCCGACGTGCCTTGCACACGCACGCTGACGGTCTTCTGCGGCACCTTGTCGAGGCCCTCCAGCAAGCCGTGCAGGCTGCAGCCGCGCCGCCGCATGACCTCGAGCACCTGCAGCGCACTGACGATCGCGTCTCCAGTACTGGCCCGGTCGAGGCAGAGCACATGGCCGCTGGTCTCGCCGCCAAGTACGCCGCCGTCCGCCAGCAGCGCCTGATGCACGTGGCGATCTCCAACCTGGGTGCGTACGAACGCAATGGACTTGGCGCGCAAGGCCAGCTCGAGGCCGAAATTCGTCATCAGCGTCCCGACCACCGGACCGACCAGACGCCCGGTCTCCTGCCAGCCCAGGGCGAGCACGTACAGCAGGTCATCGCCATCGACGACGTTGCCGAGGTGATCGACCATCTGCACGCGGTCGCCGTCGCCATCGAAGGCGATGCCGAGGTCGGCGCCGGTTGAAAGCACGTGACGCGCCAGCGCCGCGGGGGCCGTCGAACCGACGTCCCGATTGATGTTCAGTCCGTCCGGGCTGACGCCAATGGCGTCGACGTCGGCGCCCAGTTCACGAAACACGCGCGGCGCCACCTGATAGGTCGCACCGTGCGCGCAGTCCAACGCAATCTTCAGCCCCTTGAGCTGCAGTTCGCGCGGCACCGAACTCTTGCAGAACTCCACGTAGCGCGCCCCGGCATCGTCGATGCGGGTCGCCTTGCCGAGCCGTTCCGAGCGGACGGTGAGAAACGCCTCGTCGATGGCGGCCTCGACCTTGGCTTCAGTGGTGTCGTCGAGTTTTTCACCCTGCGCGGAGAACAGCTTGATGCCGTTGTCCTGGTGCGGATTGTGCGATGCCGAAATCACTATCCCGGCATCGGCCCGGAGCGATCGAACCAGCTGGGCCACCGCAGGCGTCGGCAGCGGCCCCAGCATGCGCACATTGGCCCCGGCGGCGACGAGACCCGCTTCGAGCGCCGACTCGAACAGATAGCCGGAAATGCGCGTGTCCTTGCCGATCAGCACGGTCGGATGTTCCGCGCCATCGGCGGCCAGCACGCGCCCCAAGGCATTGCCTACCCGCATCATGAATTCGGGATTGACCACGCCTTCGCCGACACGGCCGCGAATGCCGTCGGTACCGAAGTATTTCCTGCTCATGGAGCCGACGCGGTCTCCGCAGCGGGCTGCGGCTGCCGGGTGAGCATGGCGATCAGCGTACCGAGGCGCTGGCGCATCTGGCGGCGATCGACGATCTGGTCCAATGCACCGTGATCGAGCAGGAACTCGGCGCGCTGGAATCCGTCCGGCAAGGTTTCACGCACGGTCTGCTCGATCACTCGGGCACCCGCGAAGCCGATCAGTGCGCCGGGCTCGGCCAGGTTCAGATCTCCCAGCATCGCCATGCTTGCCGAGACGCCTCCGGTGGTCGGATGCGTCATGACCGAGATGTAGGGCAGACCAGCCGCACGCAGTCGTCCCAGCGCGGCCGAACTCTTGGCCATCTGCATCAGCGAGAACAGGCCTTCCTGCATGCGCGCGCCACCGGTCGCCGAGAAGCACACCAGGCTCGTACGCGCTTCGAGGGCATGCTCGGCGGCGCGGGTGAACTTCTCTCCCACTACCGAACCCATCGACCCACCCATGAAGCGGAACTCGAACGCGCAGGCGGTGAGCGGCATGCCGAGCAGTTTGCCGGACAGGCTGATGAGCGCGTCCTTCTCGCCGGTCTGCTTCTGCGCCGCGCGCAGCCGGTCCGTGTACTTCTTCGAGTCGCGAAATTTCAGCGCGTCCACCGCCTCGAGCGATGCATCGAGCTCGGTGGTGCTGCCGGGATCGAACAAGGCTTCGAGACGTTCACGAGCGCCAATCGACATGTGGTAACCGCACTTCGGGCACACGTGCAGGTTGCGCTCCATTTCCGGGCGATAGAGGACCGCAGCACAGGCGTCACACTTCTCCCAGAGGCCCTCGGGCACCTGCCGCTTGTTTCCACCTTCGGTGCGAATGCGCGCCGGCATGAGTTTGTGCAACCAGCTCAATCCCTCTCTCCCTTGCCACATCGGCAACGACCTGGGTTCCCTGCGGTCGTGCTCTTCGAATTATTGCCCGGCCAGCCTGCCACGTCGTGCAGAAGCGCCCGAGTGAGGCGGGGCGGACCGGGCTCGTGAGTGTAGTGCTTCTCGCGCCGACCCGCATGCGCCGCGGGACCGGGCAGACACCAGGCGTTGGCCTGCGCGCTTGCCATCCACGCTCGGCGCCTGCGGGCCGAGCCGCTAGCTGACGCCGGGCATCCCAGCGTCGAGCGCCTCGCGAATGGGGCCGAGGAACGCCTTGGCCGCGGCACAGGCAGAAGCCGTGTCGTCCTGGGCAGCCAGCCGTTCCACCAATGCACTGCCGATCACCACGGCATCCGCGTGCGGGGCCAGCTGCCTGGCCGACTGGGCATCCTTCACCCCGAATCCCACCGCCACCGGCACCTGCAGTGCGCCGCGCAGCGCATCCAGCCGCGCGCCGACGTCATCTGCCCGCAGCGCATCGGCTCCGGTCACGCCCGCGAAGGACACGTAGTACAGGTAGCCGCTCGCCTGCTCGGCGATCAGGCCCAGACGCGCTTCATCGGTGGTCGGCGAGGCCAGCAGAATGAGTCGCAACCCGGCCGCGGACAGTGCGGCACGCAGGTCCGCGGCCTCCTCCGGTGGGCAATCGACGACCAGCAGTCCATCGACGCCGGCTTCTGCCGCGTCGCGAGCGAATCGGTCGACGCCGTAGATTTCGACCGGATTGAGGTAGCCCATCAACACGATCGGAGTGCCCTGATCGCGCTCACGGAACGTGCGGCAGGTGGCCAGTACCGAGCGCAGGCCAACCTTGCGCGCCAGGGCGCGCTCGCTGGAGCGCTGGATCACCGGACCATCGGCCTGCGGGTCGGAAAACGGCACACCCAGTTCGAGGACGTCCGCACCTGCCTCGACGAGCGCGTGCATGATCGGCGCAGCGGCATCCAGCGACGGGTCGCCGCAGGTGAAGAACGGCACCAGGCCGGTTCGCCCCGCCTGGGCCAGTTCAGCGAATCGACGTTCGATCCGGCCGCTCACAGCAGGATGCCTTCGCGCTTGGCGATCGTGTGCACATCCTTGTCGCCTCGGCCCGACAGATTGCACAGGATCAACTGGTCGCGCGGCAGTTCGCGGGCCAGCTTGATGGCCTGGGCGACGGCATGGCTCGATTCCAGGGCCGCGAGGATGCCTTCGGTACGCGCCAGCAGGTGGAATGCCTCGAGCGCTTCGTCATCGGTCACCCCGACGTATTCGGCGCGTCCGGCGTCCTTGAGGAACGCGTGCTCCGGACCGACCCCCGGATAGTCCAGCCCGGCCGAGACGGAGTGCGTCTCGATGATCTGGCCATCGTCGTCGCACAACAGGTAGGTGCGATTGCCGTGCAGCACACCCGGCCGCCCCGCCACCAGCGACGCCGCATGCAGGCCGCTGCCGAGCCCTTCCCCGGCCGCTTCGGCGCCAACGATGCGCACATCGCGATCGTTGAGGAAGGCGTGAAACAGGCCGATCGCGTTCGAGCCGCCACCCACGCAGGCCACCAGAGCATGCGGCAGCCGACCGTACTGCTCAAGCATCTGCGCGCGCGCCTCGCGCCCGACCACGGCATTGAAGTCGCGCACCAGGGTGGGATACGGGTGCGGCCCGGCCACGGTGCCGATGATGTAGAAGGTGTCGCGCACGTTGGTCACCCAGTCGCGCATCGCTTCGTTCAAGGCATCCTTCAGCGTCTTCGAACCCGACTGGACGGGGATCACCTCGGCGCCGAGCAGTTTCATGCGGTAGACGTTGATCGCCTGTCGCTCGACGTCGACCGCCCCCATGTAGACCACGCACTTCAGGCCGAGCCGAGCCGCCACGGTCGCTGACGCCACGCCGTGCTGTCCCGCCCCGGTCTCGGCGATGATGCGCTGCTTGCCCATCCGTCGCGCGAGCATCGCCTGGCCGATGGTGTTGTTGATCTTGTGCGCGCCGGTATGGTTCAGGTCTTCACGTTTGAGCAGGATGCGCGCGCCGCCCACCTTGTCACTCAGGCGCTCGGCCAGATAGATCGGGCTGGGGCGACCGACGTAATGCTTCAGGTCGTCGGCCATCTCGCGCAGGAACTCGGGATCCTTCGACCATCGCTGGTAGGCCTCGTCGAGCTCGCGCAGCGGACCGATCAGGGTTTCGGCGACGAAACTGCCGCCGTACGGTCCGAAATGTCCCCGCGCATCGGGGAAGGCGTAGAAATCTTCGATGCTCTTGGCTACCGCACTCACGATGGTTCTTCCTCTGGCTCAAGATGGTTGTCGACTTCGCGCACGGCGCGCAGGAATCGACGCATGGATGCCGCGTCCTTGACGCCCGGTGACGTCTCGATGCCACTGGCCACGTCGACCGCAAACGGGCGCACGGTCCGGATGGCCTCCACGACGTTGTCCGCATGCAGGCCGCCAGCAAGCAGAACGGGGCGCTCCAGTCGCGGCGCAGCAGCCCAGTCGAAGCGTTTGCCCGACCCGCCCTGCCCACCCGCGACGTGGCCATCCAGCACCCATCCCGCCGCATGCGGCCCGTGCTCGCGGAACATATGCCGCGCAACCTCGACCGAAGCCATCGGGACGGCTTTCAGGTAGGGCAATCCGGCTCTAACACACTGCTCCACCGATTCGCTGCCATGGAACTGGAGCAGGTCGGGGCGGACCTCGGCGCAGACTTCGTCCAGCCATCCGGAATCAGGATCGCTGATCAACAGCACGCTGGCAACCAGAGGCGGCACCCGTCGCCGCAGGATCGCCGCGCGCCCGGTGTCCAGCTCGCGGCGGCTGCCGGCGACCATGATCAGGCCGACCGCGTCGACGCCAAGTGAGACCGCGCAGTCGATGTCTTCCGCACGACACATCCCGCAGAACTTGACCCGGGTACGACGCATCACACGGCTCCGATGGAATGCGCGGCCGGCAGGCCGAATCGCTCCGGATAACGCGGACCGAGGAAACACAGGCCGTCTGCGACAGCCGTCGGTCCGGCCACACTGCGATCGCGGCCCTTCAACAGTTCGGCCATCCAGCTCACCGGCTGCTCGCCACGACCAATCGGCAACAGGCTGCCGACGATATTGCGCACCATGTGGTGGAGGAAGGCATTGGCTTGCACGTCGATCACTACCTCATCGTCGCATCGCTGCACGCTTATGGCCTGCAGTTCACGGTTCGGGTGCCGGGCCTGGCATTGGGCGGTTCGGAATGCCGAGAAGTCGTGCTCGCCGAGCAGGGACTGTGCCGCATCGTGCATGCGCGAAACGTCGAGCGTGCGGCGCTCCCATGCGATGCGCCGGGCGTCAAGCGCGGGCCGCGCCGGGCGCTGGAGGATGCGGTAGCGGTAGTGTCGCGACAGTGCCGAGAAACGCGCGTGGAACTGGTCGTCCACGGCCATCGCCCAGGTGATCGCCGCCTGCGCCGGAAGCCGGGTGTTGGCGCCCATCATCCACGCGTACGGCGTCCGCTCGACGTCGCTGTCAAAGTGCACAACCTGGCCGACGGCATGCACGCCGCTGTCGGTTCGCCCGGCACAGGTCACCTCGATGGGGGAATCGGCGACGAAGGAGAGCGCGGCCTCGACGGCACCCTGCACGGTAGGCCCATGACTCAACCGCTGCCAGCCGAGAAAGGCGCTGCCGTCGTACTCGATACCCAGGGCCCAACGCATGGTCACCGTGCTTCGCTCAAAGAAAAAGGGTCGGAAGCGCGCTCCCGACCCTTCCTCGCTGTAGTTGGAGCTTAGCGGATTTCGTCGATCAGGCGCTTGGCCTCGGCGCGCTGGCCTGGATTGCCTTCCTGCACCACCTCTTCGAGCATGCCGCGGGCACCTTCCACATCGCCCATGTCCAGATAGGCCCGAGCGAGCTCGAGCTTGGTTGCCGCGGCCTCCTCGTTGTTTTCTCCCGCCCCGGAGCCACTCTCCATGTCGAGGTCGAGCGATGCCTCGCCGCCAACCAGTTCGTCGCGCGACACGTCGAACGACGACGCCGACGGCATCTCATCCGCAGCCGGTTCGAAATCGATGCCACCAGAGTCGTCCTGGGAGGCAGCCATCCGTTCGATGTCCTCCATGGCGAACGATCCGGTCGTGGCGGAATCACCCGAGGACCAATCCACGTCACTGGGCGTCGCCGCGGGCTCGGTCGCCTGCGCAGACGCTGGCTCGGCGTCCCAGGACAAGTCCTGCGCGGGAGCGGCCGCGGCCGGCGGTGGCTGGGTTGCGGCGATGAACAGCGGGTGGTCGGGAAGCAGTTCGCGACCCATGGCCTCGACCTGCTTCCAACGCATGTCTTCCGGATCGAAGACTTGCGCATTCATGGCCTCGACCGCACCTTCGAACGCCGACACATCATCGCGTTCGTAGTAGTAGCGCACCAGAGCCAGGTGATGGTTCAGGTCATCGGGCTGCTCGCCGATGGCGTCGAGCAAGCGACCTTCCTCGTCGACGTTCTGGCTGGCCACCGCGACCGCAGCACCTGCACCCGACGAGAAACTGTCGGCAATGCTGGATTTGCGGCCGTTGCCGCCACCCTGGCTTTGCGCCTGCGCCTTGCGCCGCTTGGCCTGCATGGTCAGACCGGCGAGCACGATGCCCGCCAGGCCGGCCAGCAGCAGGCCGAGATTGAGTGGCTGCAGATACCAGGGCTTCTCGGCCTCTGCGGCCGACGTGTCTGCGGCCGCAGGCTGCGCCGGAGCCGGGGTCGCCGCGGGCTGCTCTGCCGGCAAGGGTTCGGCCGGCGCAGGTTCGGGCTCACTCATGGCCACCGGCTCGGATCCGGCCGGCGACGTGGCCTCATCCGGCTCCGATGACTCATCCGGCATGTCTACCGCGGCCGAGGCCGAGGTGGAATCCTCACCGCGCTGGGCTTCGAGTTCGGCAATCCTGGATTGCGCTTCGGCGAGCTGGGAATCCTTCAGATCAATCAGCTTCTGCTGGTTCTGCTGCATCGACTCGAGGTCGGACACACGCGACTGCAGCTCAGTGGCTTCCTGCTCCGCGGCCTCCAGTTGCTCGCGGGTACGGGTGAGCTCGGCGCGCAATTCAGCGCCCTGGCCGCCCGCCGCAGCCCCGGATTGTGCTGCTTCACCGCTGACCTCGCCGCGCGGGGGCACCAGTTCGAGTCGGGCGCGATCACGCGCATTCGCGGGCTCAGTGCGCGGCCGCGTCGCCGCAGGCGCTTCGGGCTGCAGCGTCGAGGTGCTCTGCTCGGCCAGCGCACGCCACTCGCGAGACTGCTCGATGACCTGGGCAGCCGCGGCCTGCTGGCCGACAGCAGCCAGCTGGTCCGAGCTGGGAATGCGCAGCACTGCACCGCGCTTCAGGCGGTTGATGTTGCCGTCGATGAAGGCTTCCGGATTGATCGCCTGGATCGCGATCATCATCTGGTCCATCGACACCTGATCGTTCGGCCGCATGCGCTGCGCGATCGACCACAGGGTCTCACCCTCCTGCACGGGGCCGTAATCCATCTTCGGCTCGACCGGCTTCGCCAGCGCCGACTGCACCGGACGCTGCGGCTCAGTTGCAGGCGCGGTCGTGGCTTCGGGTCGAGCGGCAGGCGTCGCCGGTGCGGGGGTGGACGGAGCAGCCATTTCCGGCGGCTTCGCCAGATCTTGCGAAGGTGCGGGCTGCGGCGGCGCACTCGGGCGCGCCGGCTCGGCTCGGCGCGGCGGCGCGGTGGCCGGCGCGATCTTCGCCTTGGCGATGACCGGCGGATCGAGCAGCACGGTGAACTCGCGCATCAGGCGACCGCGACCCCATTCGATCTCGATCAGGAAATTCAGGAACGGATCGCGCACCTTCGAGGGCGTGGTCACCCGGATGACCGGGTTGCCCTTCTTGTCGGTGTCGACCGAAAACTGGAGGTTGGCCGACAGGATCGTGGGACGATCGATGCCCACCCGGGAGAAGGCCTCGGCCGAGGCCAGCCGCACCTGCAGGGCGTCGATCTCCTGGGTGTTGCTGCCCAGAATCGGGATCTCGGCGACCAGTTGTTCATTGAGCTTGGAGCGCACATCAATCGTGCCCAAGCCAAGCGCGAAGGCTTGACTGCTCCCCAATGCCAGCGCCAATGCAAGCGTAAGGCGTTGATTTTTCAACATCAGGCATCTCCCCCGAGCGCATGAACGCGGCCTTGGCCCATCCGCGACTTCGTCCCTGAAAGCTAGAAACGGCTTGACAACGCGGACCTAACTATAGATCACGTTTAGGATTTCACCAATATCTCCGCAATCTGGATCGCATTCAAGGCTGCCCCCTTGCGGATGTTGTCCGCGACGACCCAGAGGGCGAGGCCGCGCGGATGCGAAATGTCCTCGCGGATGCGCCCGACGAACACCGGATCGGTACCGGCAGCGTGGGTGACCGGAGTGGGGTACCCGCCCGGCTTGGCGTCGTCCACCAGCTCGATGCCCGGCGCATCGCGGAGCAGGGCGCGGGCCTCCTCGGCGCTGATCCGCTCGCGAAACTCGATGTGCACCGCTTCGGCGTGCCCGTAGAACACCGGCACCCGCACCGCGGTGGGATTCACCTGGATGGACTCGTCGCCGAGAATCTTGCGCGTCTCCCACACCATCTTCATTTCTTCCTTGGTGTAGCCGTTGTCGAGGAAGACGTCGATGTGGGGAATGACGTTGAACGCGATCTGCACCGGAAATCGCACCGGCTCGGGGCTCTGGAAATTGAGCATCGCGGCGGTCTGCTTGCCCAGCTCCTCGAGCGCGGAGCGCCCCGCCCCCGAGACCGACTGATAGGTGGCGACATTGATGCGCTCGATGCCTGCGCGGCGATGCAGCGGCGCCAGGGCGACCAGCATCTGCATGGTCGAACAATTGGGATTGGCGATGATGCCCTTGGGGCGGTCGGCGATCTTCTCGGGGTTCACTTCGCTCACGACCAGGGGCACGTCAGGGTCGTAGCGAAACTCGGACGTGTTGTCGATCACCACGGCCCCGGCTGCGGCGGCGCGCGGTGCGTGCACCTTCGACACCGAGCCGCCCGCGGAGAAGAACGCGATATCGACACCGCTGAAGTCGAAACGCTCGAGATCCTGCACGACGTAGTCGCGCTGTTTGCACCGCACCCTGGTGCCGGCACTGTGCTCGCTCGCCAGCGGCACCAGGTCGGAGAACGGAAAATCCCGCTCCTCCAGCAGTTCAAGCAGGGTCTGGCCCACTGCACCCGTCGCGCCCACCACGGCCACCTTCTTCGCCGTACTCATGCCGTTCGATTCACCTCAAGCGTTGTGTGCCGCCGAAGCCCGACGCGCCGCCTTGGCATCCATCGGGACCAAAACTGATACCGGACCGCGCCGCGCTCACGCCTCCGGCGGAATCCTGGGTGCCATCTCGCCGACATCGGCGCACTGGGCACGATGTCGCAAGGCCTGGTCCATCAGCACGAGTGCAACCATCGCCTCGGCGATCGGCGTCGCGCGGATGCCCACGCAGGGGTCATGCCGTCCCTTGGTCACGACTTCCACCGGGGCGCCCGACGTGTTCACCGAGCGACCGGGAATACGGATGCTGGATGTCGGCTTCAGGGCCATCGAGCACACCACGGCCTGGCCACTGGAGATGCCGCCGAGAATGCCGCCCGCATTGTTCGACAGGAAGCCTTCCGGCAGCATTTCGTCGCGATGCTCGGTGCCGAGCTGGTCGACGCAGTCGAAGCCGGCCCCGATCTCGACTCCTTTCACCGCGTTGATGCTCATCAGCGCGGCAGCCAACTCGGCGTCGAGTTTGCCGTAGACCGGCTCACCCCACCCCGCCGGCACGCCCTCAGCGACCACCGAAACCCGCGCACCCACCGAATCGCCGGACTTGCGCAACGCGTCCATGTAGTGCTCAAGCTCTTCGACCATGTCGCCATCCGGCCAAAAGAACGGATTGGTTTCGACCACTTCCCAGTCGAAGGCGCGCGGCGTCAGCTCGCCCAGCTGGGCGAGGTAGCCGCGCACCCGCACGCCGCGCTCGGCCAGCCATTTCTTGGCCAGCACCGCCGCGGCCACCCGCATCGTGGTTTCGCGGGCCGAGGACCGCCCGCCGCCGCGCGGGTCGCGCACGCCGTACTTCTGCCAGTAGGTGTAGTCGGCATGGGCCGGGCGGAAGACATCGTCGATATCGGCGTAGTCCTTGCTCCGCGCATCGGTATTGCGCACCAGCAGGCCGATCGGCGTACCCGTCGTCACCCCCTGGTAGACGCCCGAGAGGATTTCCACCTGATCCGACTCACGACGTTGCGAGGTATGTCGTGACTTTCCGGTGGCGCGTCGCGACAAGTCGTGGGTGAACTCGCTGGCGTCGATGGCGATACCGGGCGGGCAGCCGTCGATCACGCAACCGATCGCCGGACCATGGCTTTCGCCGAACGTGGTCACGCTGAACAGCTTGCCGGTCGTGTTCGATCCCATGCGGTGCTCCTTGCGGTGCGGACTCAGCCGCGCGCGTTGGCCAGCTCGGCGATCCGCTCCGCGTGCGCCAGCAAGGTCTCCCGGTCGACGGCGAACACACCCATCTGACCGACGCGGAATTCGATCCAGGCCAGCGCCAACTCCGGCAGCAGGGCCTCGAGTGCGCGCTCGCTTTCGCCGACCTCGACGATCAGCACGCCCCCCTCGCTCAGATGGCGGGGGGCGTCACGCAGGATTCGCAGCGCGATGTCCAGCCCGTCGTCGCCCGCACGCAGCCCGAGCTCGGGCTCGAAGCGGTACTCCGACGGCAACGCATCGACCTCCGCATGCGTGACATAGGGCGGATTGCTGACAATCAGATCGTAGACCTCGCCGCTCAGACCGGCGAACAGGTCCGACTTGAGCATGCGCACGCGGCGATCGACATGCAGGCGCTCGGCGTTTTCCCGCGCCAGCGCCAGCGCGTCATCGGATATGTCGGCGCAATCGACCTGCCACTCCGGCTGGTGATGCGCCATCGCGATTCCGATGCAGCCGGATCCGGTGCACAGATCCAGCGCGCGATGCACGTCCAAACCTTCGATCCAGGGGTGGAAGCCGGCCTCGATCAGCTCGGCGATTGGCGAGCGTGGCACCAGGGCCCGACTGTCGGTCTTGAACGACAGGCCGGCGAACCACGCCTCCCCGGTCAGATAGGCCGCAGGCATGCGCTCATCGATGCGCCGCTGGAACAGCGCCAGCACGGCTTTCCGCTCCTCCGCGGTCACCCGCGCCTGGCCATACACCGGACTGAGATCGTGCGGCATGTGCAAAGCAAAAAGCGTGAGCTGCGTCGCTTCGTCGAGCGCGTTGTCGTAGCTGTGCCCGAAGGTGAGACCGGCCGCGTTGAAGCGGCTGCCGCCGTAGCGGATGAGGTCGATGATGGTCTGAAGTTCTTCGCTCATGCAGGGCCGTCGCCGCACCGGCGGCATCCATCGCGGCAGTATAGGGGATTGCGCCGGGGCTTCACGGCATAATGTCGGCATGATCAGATTCCCTTCCATGCGCGGCAGCGCTCGGCTGCCGGTGCTCGGTGTGCTTGCCGTGGCGCTGGCCGCCGGCCTCGGCCTGGTAGCCGCCCAGCACTTCTGGGGCAGCGCTCCCGCGCCCCGATCCGGCACCCCGGCGCCGGCACTGCGCGGCACCCTGCTCTACCCGCAGCCGCGCGCGGTGGCCGACTTCGCCCTGCAACGCGCTGATGGATCGGCGCTGACCCGCGCCGATCTGCTTGGCCACTGGACCGTTCTGTTCATCGGTTTCACCCACTGCCCCGATGTGTGCCCGACGACCCTGGGCTTGCTGGCCGAGGTGACCAAACGCTGGCCGGAGGCACAGCAGCGTCCGCAGGTGCTGTTCGTCGCAGTCGACCCCGAACGGGACACCGCGGAGAAGGCGCAGGAATACGCCAGCTTTTTCGACCCCGAGTTCATCGGCGCCAGCGGCGATCTCGCCGAGCTGGAACAGTTCTCCCGCGGGTTCGGCATGGTGTTCATGAAGACAGCCCTGCCCGACGGCGGCTACACCATCGATCACTCGTCTTCACTGTCCCTGATCGGCCCGGATGCGACGCTACGCGGCGTCATGCGCCCGCCGCTGCAGCCGGACGCGATCACCGCCGACCTCGGCGCACTCATGCGCGCCGAAACCGGCGCCGAGACACCGTGATGCGGCCCGCCGTCGTCCTGCAGTACCTGCTTCCGCACCGGCTGCTGTCGGCCCTGGCCCGGCAGATCGCGCGCAGCCGCTGGCAACCGCTGAAATCCACGCTGATCAACCAGGTATACCGACGATTCCGCGTCGACCTCGACGAGGCGATCGAATCCGACCCTGCCCGGTACGCCAGTTTCAACGCCTTCTTCACCCGCGCCCTGAAACCCGGTGCACGGCCGCAGCCCGACGACGAGGCCGTGCTCAGCCTGCCGGCAGACGGCCGGTTGAGCCAACAGGGCCGAATCGAGCAGGGCCGCATCTTCCAGGCCAAGGGGCACAGCTACACGGCGTCCGAACTGCTCGGCGACGCGCAGCGGGCCGAGGCGTTCGACGGCGGGACGTTCGTCAACATCTATCTCTCGCCGCGCGACTACCACCGCGTGCACATGCCGTGGGGCGGTCGCCTCACCGACACCCTGCACGTGCCGGGACGCCTGTTCAGCGTGGCGCCGTGGGCGGTGGAAGCCATCCCGCGCCTGTTTGCGCGCAACGAGCGCCTGGTGTGCCACTTCGACACGGACTTCGGCCCGATGGCCATCGTGATGGTCGGCGCCATTCTCGTGTCCGGGGTCGAGACGGTGTGGGGCGGCGAGGAGATCCCGCCCTACGCGGCCGCGCCGCGTGCACGTGACTGGGCGGACAAGTCGATCAAGCTCGAGCGCGGCGATGAAATGGCACGCTTCAACTACGGGTCGACGGTGATCCTGCTGTTTCCACCGGGCGCGATCGAACTGGTCGAGCGCGAGAGCCAGAGCCCGACGCGGATCGGCGGGGCCATGGCGCGCAGGACCCCAACCTAGTCCGTCATCCCTGCCTGCTCACTCGCGGCGGCTCGGCTGGTTGCGGCGCGAACGCGGCGCGCTGACCACGTCCCCTATCCGCGGCAGCCGGTCAGACGCAGGCTCTGTCCCGGCCTGATCAGGTAGCGGGGGCCTTTGACGTTGTTGGCCGAAGCCAGCTGGCGCGTATCGCACTGGTGCCTGCGTGCGATCGCGGCCAGGGTATCGCCGCGCTTCACCGTGTAGGCCGTGGCCACCGCCGCGCTCGCAAGATGCTGTTTGGCCGCAGCGGCGATGCCGAGCGCCAGTTCGGCGCGCTCGCCCGCGAGGCAGCGGGTGCGGTAGCCCTCGGCCACCACGGACGGGATCCGCACCGCGGTGCCCACGGGCAACTCGATATGCGGCAGCCAACGAGGATTCTGGTTGCGCAGCGCGCGAAACCAGCCGTTTCGCGACGCGTCCTGGCCCAGACAGATGGCCAGCGAATTCAGCGATGCCGGCGCTTCCAGGGTCACCTGCGTGACGTCGGTGCGTGCGCTGGGCCGGGGCACGTCCAGTTCTTCCGCGTGCAGAAAGATCCACGCCGCCGCCAGCACCATCGGCACGTAGTCGCGGGTTTCGCGCGGCAACCGCGACTGGATGGTGGCATCCCAGTACGACGCGTGCGGAAACTGCCGGTGCAGCCGGATCAGCCGCCCTTCCCCGCCGTTGTAGGCAGCCAGCGCGAAGGTCAGGTCGTGGTCATACTCGGCGAACCGCTCCTGCAGGTAGCGCACGGCAGCGTCGGCCGCCGCGGCAGGATCGAAACGCGAGTCGAATCCGTCCGCTGCGCGACCCAGACCAAAACGCCGTCCCGTCGCCGGCATGAACTGCAGCGGCCCCGCCGCGCCAACGCGTGAGGTCGCATGGACCTTGGCGTTCGACTCCTTGGCCAGAATGCCGAACAGGATGGCTTCAGGCAGACCGGCGCGCTCGAAGGCCGGCCACATGTCGTCTCGCAGCGACTGGTAGTTGTCGAGTGTCTCCAGCAGCTGCGGGCGCATCCACGTCAGCCACTCGTTGAGCGACGCGCGCACCGATTCGTTGAGGACGATGACGTCGGCCAGCTCGCGACCGTCGAACCGCGTCAACGTCGCCGCGACCGGTGCCATCGACTCGTCACCGGCCGACGCTTCCACCTCTACCGCGGCACTTTCCGCATCGGCCCATTCTGCACTGACGCTGTGCGCGCTCATCCAGGCAGCGTGGGCAGTGCCCAGCTCGGCCATCCTGGCAAGCACCGGCTTGGCGTCGCAATCCTCGACCTGCGCACAGGCGCGCGCCCGGTCGGCCGCGGTCGCGGCTGCCACGATCAGCCGCTCGGAGGCGATGGCCTGGTCCTCGGCCGCCTGCGCTTGCTCCAGCTCCAGCGCCCATTGCTCCATCGACAGCAGCGCTTCGGTCTGAGTCGGACCGACGATCGGTCCGGGGCGCGTCGACGAGCCGGCGCAGGCAGCCAGCAAGGGAAGCAGCGCCGCGGCGCAGGTGCGAATCAGCAATCGAGAGGCCATGGCCTGAATGGGAGGTCGGGAACGCGCGCAAGCTTAACCCGAGTACGCGCGCCGGGTCGCGACGTCGTGCACAGGCCTGCCCGACGGGGTTCTACCTCCACCGCGACAATTGACCGACAATCGGGGCCTACCTCGGCGACGGGAGCAAGGCATCCATGCAGCAGATTCTTCTCGGCACCGGCGAGATGCCGGTCCACCTGCTTACGCGCTACGGCAATCGCCACGGCTTGATCGCCGGCGCGACGGGCACCGGCAAGACTGTCTCGTTGATGGGCCTCGCAGAGAATTTCTCCCGTCTCGGTGTCCCCGTGTTCGTCGCCGACGTGAAGGGCGATATCGCTGGCCTCGCTCAGGCCGGCACCGCGAGCGAGAAACTGCAGCAACGCCTGGATCGCATGCAGATCACCGACTGGCGCCCCGAGGCCAGCCCGGTGATCTTCTGGGACCTGTACGCGAAGTTGGGTCATCCACTGCGCACCACGATCAGCGAGGTCGGGCCGCTGCTGCTGGCACGCATGCTCGAGCTCAACGAGACCCAGACCGGTGTGCTCGAGATCGCCTTCCGCCTCGCCGACGACAACGGCCTGCTGCTGCTCGACCTCGACGACTTGCGTGCGTTGCTCGGCTTCATCGCCGAACACCTGAAGGACGTGTCGACCCGCTATGGGCTGGTTTCCTCGCCCTCGATCGGTGCCATCCAGCGCGCGCTGCTGCGCATCGAGAACGATGGGGGGCGCCAGTTCTTCGGCGAACCCGCGCTCGACCTTGCCGACCTGATGCGTCAGGACATGAGCGGCCGGGGGATCATCCACATTCTCGCCGCCGACCAGCTGATCCTGCGTCCGCGTCTGTACAGCAGCTTCCTGCTCTGGCTGCTCTCGGAGCTGTTCGAGAACCTGCCTGAGGTAGGCGACCTCGACCAGCCGAAGATGGTGTTTTTCTTCGACGAGGCGCACCTGCTGTTCGACGACTGTCCGGCCGCACTGAAGCAGCGCGTCGAGCAGGTGGTGCGGCTGATCCGCTCGAAGGGTGTCGGCGTGTACTTCTGCTCGCAGAACCCCGATGACGTGCCGGACGAAGTACTCGGGCAGCTCGGCAATCGCATGCAGCACGCCTTGCGCGCGTTTACTCCGCGCGATCAGAAGGCCGTGCGTTCGGCCGCCGAGACCTTTGCACCCAATCCGAAGATCAATGTTGCCGAGGCCATCACCCAACTCGCCGTCGGCGAAGCCCTGGTCTCCACCCTGCAGGACAAGGGTGTGCCACTGCCGGTGCAACGGGTATTGATGGCGCCACCCCGCTGCCGCATGGGTGCGATCACCGACGAGGAACGCGCCACGGTGCGTCAACGCAGTCCGCTCGGCAGCAAGTACGACACGCCGATCAACCGCGAGTCGGCCCAGGAGATTCTCGCCAAGCGCGCCGAGCAGGCGGCGCAGGAGGCGGCACAGGTCGAAGCGGCCAAGCCGAAGAAGGAAGCCAAGACCGAGAAAGAAGAATCGTCGGGCTTTTCCAAGAAGATCGGCGAGTGGCTGTTCGGTACGTCGCGGCGCCAGGGCGCGGTGGAAGCCATGGCCAAGTCGACGATGCGCACGGTCGGCAACCAGCTCGGCCGGCAGATCCTGCGCGGCGTGCTCGGCAGCCTGAGCGGCAAGCGATAGGCACCGCCGATTCAAGGCAGCGTCGCGTCAGCGCGGCGCGGCCACCTCGACGGCGGACTCGGGAGACCACACGAACGGGATCACGTGACGCACCCGCTTGGGCACGAAGTCCTCGAGGATAGCGTCCTGCTCGGGATGGATGCGCCAGATGATTTCGATCCGGTGTGGCCCGGCCGACAGCCCATTAAGCGGCAGGTAGCCGCCGAGCCCGCGCAGGCCGAGGTCGCGGCGCTCGGTGACGACGAAATCGTCGAGCGATTGCACCACGCCGTCGATGCGCACTTCCCAGAGTTTGCGCAGGCAGGCCGATGACCACTCGGTGGCGGCGTCGAACTCGGCCTCGCGTGCAGCGGCCGCGGCGTCCGTATCCGCCGCGCTGAAGTCGAAGTTCTGCTCCGCCGGCGGCTCGCGTGCCGCGCAGCGCTGGTGCAGCACCGGATCGTCCATCAGTGACACGTAGGGCAACAGCAGCGGCAGCCACGCCTGTTCGATCATCGGCGACGGAATGATCGGTGTCGGCCGGGTGCGGTCGCGCGGCAGTCGCTGCGATTCGTAGTAGCCGCTGCGGTGCCCGGCGACCAGGTCGCGACCGCTGACGAATGTCTGGCTGCCGAACAGATCGAACCCGCGACCGCTCTGGAACCAGCCGTTGCTGACCTGGGCGATGAAAAGCACGAGCAGCACGAAGCAGGCGAAGAAGGTGCGCGGCAGCAGGTGGCTTTGCAGCGCGAGCCGGGTGGCGCCAATCAGCCGCGTCGGCAGGAACAGCCGCTCGACCCAGCCAATCAGCCCGACCAGGGCGCAGTACACGCGGTTGCGCGCAAGGCCGGGGATCCACCGGGCCAGCACACCGTCGAGCAGCCAGCGCAGCATGGGTGCGCCAATGAAACTGGCGAACAAGGCAGTCAGGGCAATGTTGATGAACCAGTTGGTGCCGCCGAGCGCGGTGCCGAACAGCCCGCCGAGCACGAACAGCAGGGTCATCCATGCGCCGAGCAGGCCCAGCGCGATCGCCGTGAAGGTGATCAGCGAGAACAGCGTCGATGCCACCAGATCAGCCCGTTCGATGCCGCGATCCAGATCGGGCAGGCGCGCGCGAAGGCGGGCCAGCGTGATCGGGCCGATGCCCTGGATACGCGACCAGCGCACGCCGTCGGGAAAGGCGGCTTTCAGGCCGATCAATCCCACCCAATGGGCACGCACGCCAAGGTGGGCCAGAAACAGCAAGGCCAGCACGTAGCAGATACCGCTGAGGATGGGCAACACCACGATCACGCCGGCAACGACTTCGACGGGCATGCGCGCGTAGTAGGTTTCGAAGTGTTCCCACAGCCACCCAGGCAGGCCCAGCAGGGCAAACAGCGCCAAACCGGAGATCAGCAATTCGAGCTCGTCGGTGCGCTCGCGCAGGCGCTCGAAGCTGACCCGCGCGGTGGCAGAAGGTCTGAGGTCTGCCGCGTGCCCCGAACCGTCGGCCCCGGAATCACCCTGCCCGGGACTTGAGTGCGTGGTCGGCGGGGTCTCTGGCTGAGTCATGGAGACGCATCGTACCGCCTGCACCGGGCACGCGTTGGGCAGACCGGGAAGCCCCATGCAATCCGTGGGTTAGACTGCGGCGGCCTTGCACCGTTGATCGAAGGGAATCGCCGCATGACTGCCCAAGCCGCACCCGCGAAACGAACCGCTATCGACCGTTTTCTCGCCATCGTCGAACGCGGCGGCAATGCCCTGCCCCATCCGGCGACCCTGTTTGCGTTGCTGGCGCTCGGCGTCGTCGTGCTCTCGGCGCTGGCGTCGTGGATCGGCCTGTCGGTTGCGCACCCGGCCACGGGCGCCGAGGTGCAGGCAGTCAATCTGCTGTCGATCGAGGGGCTGCATCGCATGCTGACCGGTGCGGTCACCAACTTCACCAGCTTCGCACCGCTGGGCACCGTGCTGGTGGCGCTCATCGGCATCGGCGTCGCCGAGCACTCCGGTCTGATCGGCGCCAGTCTTCGCTGGCTGGTGCTGTCCTCGCCACGCGCGCTGCTCACCCCGGTGCTGGTCTTCGCCGGCGTGATGTCGAACATGGCCAGCGAGATCGGCTACGTGTTGCTGGTGCCGCTCGGCGCGCTGATCTTCCAGTCGGCGGGCAGGCATCCGATCCTCGGTATGGCGGCGGTGTTCGCCGGCGTCTCCGGTGGCTACTCGGCGAACCTGCTGATCGGCACCATCGACCCGCTGCTCTCCGGGCTGTCGCAAGAGGCCGCACGCATCATCGACCCGGCCTACACGGTCAGCCCGCTGGCGAACTGGTACTTCATGATCGTGTCGACGCCGCTGATCACCGCGCTGGGCTGGTGGGTGACCGAAGGCGTGGTCGCCCATCGCTTTCCCGACACACCGACTGCCTCCGGTGAAGGCATGGACAGCGAGCAGGCGCGCGGACTGAACGCCGCGGAGCGCCGCGGCATGGCGTATGCGCTGTTCGGCGTGGTCGCGTTCAGCCTGCTGCTGCTGTGGGGCTGCCTGCCTGCGGGCTCAGTCCCGGGTGCCGGCTTCCTGCGCGATGCCACCACCGGCGCGCTGCTGAAGTCGCCGTTCCTGTCCGGCATCGTCGCGATCATTTTTCTCTACGGCGTCATCGCCGGCGTCGCTTTCGGCATCGGCGCAGGCACGATCAAGTCGGACGAAGATGTCATCAAGGGCATGAGCGCCAGCATGGCCACGCTGGGCGGCTACCTGGTGCTCGTGTTCTTTGCTGCCCAGTTCGTCGCCTACTTCAACTGGACCCAGCTCGGACTGATCTTCGCCGTCGAGGGCGCGGAGTTCCTGAAGTCGATAGGACTGCCGTCGGTCCCGCTGTTCATCGGCTTCATTCTGCTCACCGCTGCGGCCAACCTGTTCATGGGCTCGGCGTCGGCCAAGTGGGCGCTGATGGCACCGGTCTTCGTCCCGATGTTCATGCTGCTCGGCTACTCGCCGGAAGTCACCCAGGTGGCCTATCGCGTCGGCGACAGCGTGACCAACATCATCTCGCCGATGATGAGCTACTTCGCGCTGATCATCGCGTTCTTCCAGCGCTACGAGCCCAAGGCCGGCATTGGCACTCTGGTCGCCACCATGCTGCCCTACTCGATGGCGTTCCTGGTCGGCTGGAGCATCGTCTTCGGCGTCTGGCTCGCGTTCGGTTTCCCGATCGGACCCGACTCGCCGCTGACCTATCCGGCAGCCGCCCACCCGTGAGCCGGTGGCGGCCGCCGCAGGAGGCGTCCACCGCGCTGATCACCCGCCCGGGCTTCGAACGCCTGCGTGCCGAACTGGAAGACCTCTGGCGCACACGCCGTCCGGAGGTGGTCCGGGCACTGAGTGCCGCCGCCGCCGAGGGAGACCGCTCGGAGAACGCGGAATACATCTACCGCAAGAAGCAGCTCGGCGAGATCGACCGCCGCGTGCGCTACCTCACCAAGCGTCTGGAATCGCTGCGCGTCATCGAGCAACCACCGGCCGACCTCGACCGCGTCTACTTCGGCGCCGAGGTGGAACTCGAGGATGTGATGACCGGAGACAGCCAGCGCTACCGCGTCGTCGGCCCCGACGAAACCGACGCACGCGCGGGACGGATCAGTATCGACTCGCCGCTCGCCCGGGCCTTGCTCGGCAGATCGGTGGACGACGAAGTGCAGGCGGCGCTGCCCGGCGGCCACAGCAGCTGGATCGTCATCGCCATCGACTATCCCGGACTCGCCGGCTGACTCCGCGGCGCGGCGTCACCGCCTGCCGCGCCCTCTCCGAGGACCAGGATGCGCAATCGACTCAGCGCGGCGGCACGCGCATGAGATCGGCGTGGAAGGCGTCGATGTGACTGACCACGATCGCCCCCATGTCGGCGGCGACCGATAGCTGCGCATCGGCGGGCGCACCGAGCAGGTCGATCCAGCGATGCGGCGCCGCGCCGTCGAGGTGGCGGCGCCACAGAGCCCAGCCGGCCTCATCCCGATGCGCGTAGACGATCACGTCACCCACCAGCGTCCAGGCGAAGTAGTCACTGCCGTCGTCATGCGGCGGCACCCAGACATCGCCCGCGGCCGAATCATCCGCATCCGCGGCGGAAAGATCGCGCACCCGAATGCCCGGATGGCCGCGCTGCTGCCACGCCACCCGGTCGCCGTCGGCGCGAAACTCTCCGACCGCGCGCACGCCCGGGAGCAGCTGATCGCCCTCCCTGTCCCGCAGCACGAGCTGCATGCCCGCACCTGCTCCGTGATCCAGCCCGAAAACCAGGCCGTGCTTGCCCGCGACCTCCGAGGAGAAGCCGGCGCCGCGCGCGATGGCGTGGTCGACCAGCCGGTTCGCCGCCAGGTCGAAGGCGTATAGCGCCGTGCCATGCTCGGCGTCGTACCGCGTCAGCACCAAGTGTCCGTCGTCGAACCAGCCCGGACGCACCCACGCGACGGCATCGGGCAATGCGAGCCGCTGCTCCTTGCCGCTGTGCACGTCGAGCACCCAAACCGAGCCGTTGCCGTCCCGATTGCTCACATACGCCAACCTGCGCCCGTCGGCGGACAGATCGGGGTAGGAGTCGTAGCGCGTGGACTCAGTAAGGCGTCGCGGCGCAGCGTCGGGGGCGTAGAGCCACACATTGGCGTCGTAGCGGCGCTGTTCGTAAATCAGGCTGTCATCCGGTGCGCGATCGAGGGTGGCGGCGCCTCGGCCCCCGAGCAATTCGCTCCGCCCATCCGCCAGGTCGAAGCGATGCAATGCCGGAAAGCCACTGCGGTCGGTGGCCAGCAGCAAGCTTGACGCGTCGGCCGTCCAGGCCATGCCGGTGATGCGGTCGGCGCTGTCGAACGCGATCTCCGCCCCCGACGGCCGCCACAACCACACTTTCTGCAATCGAAACGGACCACGCAGAAACGCGAAGCTGCCGTCCCCGCGTGCACGCGGCAAGGTGTCGGCGATGTCCTCCAGGTCGGGGTCTGTTCGTTGTGTGGTCTTGCCCGAGTCCGCATCGACCGCCCAGACGCCAGCGCCGCGTCCTGCTTTCGGTGGCGCGGTGAACAGAATGCCGGCATCGCGCGACCATTCGATCGATCCGCCGACGCCGAGCGCACAGGGCGTCAGCTCGCGTGGGGCGCCCGCGGGCAACACGAGCACGCGGATCACGCAGCCGCCCTCGTGGCGGGCGATGACCGCCATGCGCGTGCCGTCCGGTGAGAACACCGGGCTATCCACCTGTCCCGGCCCGGCGTCGACGCGCTGCGAGGCGCTGCCGTCCGCCGCGGCGAGCACCACCGATCGTTCCGCGCTGCCCACGTCGCCCACCACGTAGGTCAGCCAGCGACCATCGCGCGAGAAACGGGGTTGTCGCGCCCAGTCGGGGCCGCTGCGGAATGGCTGTTCGCGGGCCATGCGTGCCGGCGTCCAGTCTGTTGTCGCCGTCTCGACCGGCTCGACGCTTTCGCGCGACTGGTTCCTTCCCCACCCCCACCAAGCCAACACGGCGAGCAGCAACGCCACGGCTCCGCCGCCGATGACTCCGGCCCCGACCCGGCCGGGCGCACCGGTTCGAGCTGCGACGTCATCGCCAACGCGTGTGATCGACGTGGATGCGCCCTCCCGGGGTGATGGGTCGGCGTGCGCCGGTAGCGCGCCTGCCTCGGCGACGGCCGTCGAAGCCGGTGACTCCGCCGGGACGACCGACACCTCGGCGATCAGCCGGTAGCCGGTCTTCGGCAGCGTTTCGATGTAGCGCGGTGCGCGTGCATCGTCGCCGAGCAGGCCACGCAACTCGGCGATCGCACGGGACAACACCTCGTCATTCACCACCCGGCGCTGCCAGACGAGATCCAGCAGGGTCTCCCGACCGAGGGTCTGACCGGCGTGGTCTGCCAGCACCTGCAGCAGGCTCACCAGCCGCTTGGGTACCCGGTGTTCGACCTCGCCGCAGGACAGCGCGTGCGCCTCGGGCCGCAGCGTCCATTCACCGATGCGGTACAAGGTATCGGTCACCGGGAGCGTGCTCCGACATGCGGCTCACCCAGCGGGCAGGCACGCCAAACTTGCCCGGGGAGAAAAAAAGGAGGTCGAATGGCGGCCGGGATCAGGCGCTGGATGCGGCTCGGCATCACGCTGGCGCCGCATTCCTCGATGGAGCATCCACGACCATGGTAAGGCACTTCGCAACTCTCCTGATCGCACTGGGCCTGCTGGCTGGCCCCGCCGCGCACGCATCCTGCAGCCGTGTGCTGGTTTCGGGCTACTACACCAGTGTGCACGTCTACGATGGCTGCGACGGCACGTTCCTGCGGTTGGTCGACAGCAGAACCCGGATCACCGGGGCGCAGGCGGTGCGGCAACGCGGCGACCTGCTCTACATCGTGGCGGAAGGACACAACAGCATCCAGCGCTACCGCGCCGACACGTTCGAATTCGTCGACACGTTCATCAGCGTCGGAGGCAATCCGGGGATCACCGGGGTTACCTTCGGCCCGGACGGCGACGTCTACCTCGGCGGCTACAACTCCGGCACCGTGCTGCGCTTCGACGGCACCACGGGCGCCCCCAAGGGCGAAGTCGTCAGCCGCAGCGGCACGCTTGGTGGGCCCGACAACGGGCTGGTATTCGGCCCCGACGGCAAGCTCTACATCCCGGGCTACGACACCAACAACGTGGTCCGCTGGAATCCGGCGACCGGGCAGACCGATGTCTTCATCCCCGGCGGTCGCGGCGGATTGCGCCACACCCGCAACATACTCTTCGAACCGGACGGCACCGGCGTGCTGGTCAGCAGCGAGGGTTCGGGGCAAATCCTGCGCTTCAATCTCGACGGCAGCTTCGACAAGGCGCTGACCAGTTTCGGCTATGGCCCCAACGGCATGGACTACGACAGCGACGGCACCCTGCTGGTGACCGGGTTCGGCGGCGACCTGGTGGAACGTCTCGATGCCAAGTCCGGTGCCCGTCTCGGCATCGTGGTCAGCGCCCGCGCGGGCGGTCTCAGTGGCGCCACGTTTCTCACCGTGTTGCCCGGCACCGCACCGGTCGTCGACCAGGCCCAGGTCGGCACCCAGTACTGGCTGACCGGAGCCGGCATGCCGGACAGCCGCACGCTCGACCTTGAGCTGCTCAGTTCGCACGGCACGACCTTCGGCGATGCTTTCGATCCGACCGAAGTGGTGGATCGGCGCTGGGGCGATCTGAACATCACGTTTACCGGCTGCGACAGCGCGCAGATGAGCTGGCAATCGAGCGCGGAGGACACCGCCGGATTCGGTGATGGCGGCTATCCGCTGCAGCGAATTGCCACCACCGCGGCCAGCGCGCGATGCAACGCCGAAGGCGTGGATGCCCAAGACTCCAACGACTGGATGGCCGGCAGCTGGTACGGCGGGCCCGGCCGCAGTGGCGAGGGGTTCTTCCTCGATGCTTTGGCCAACGGCGTGGTGGTGGTGGCTTTCTTCACCCACCGCCCGGCACCCGCCGCGCCGTAGCCGAGGGGCATCCAGGGCGCGCGGGCGGCGCGGCACGACGATCAGAAACTCGACCCTGGCTCGCGCAGAAAGACCGATTCCTCCGCCGTGGATACCCGCCCCAACACTTCGTTTCGATGCGGATAACGACCGAAGCGGTCGACGATGGCCTTGTGGCGCAGTTCGAACTCGAGGCTCTCGGCGGAAGCAAGGGCGCGGAAGAGCACCTCGGCCTGGGCGTGCACGGCGCGCGACTCGCTGTGCATGAATGGCATGATCAGAAACTCGAGGTGCTTCGGCCCCAGAGCGCGATGGGCGTCTCGGGCCAGCGCTTCCTGCGCCAGCACCAGCGCCATACCATCCTGGGCGAACGCCCGCGGCGTGCCCCGGTAGACGTTGCGCGAGAACTGGTCGAGTACCAGCACTTCGGCCAGTCGGCCATGCGACGACCCGCGCCATCCGTGCAGGGCACCTTCCGCGGCCTGCCGAAGCGTGTCGCCGAATCGCGACCGGACCACGGCATCGAAGTCCGGATCGGCGCGCCACCAGCGTTCCGGCTCGATCTCCTCGAACCAGAAATGCAGCACGTTGTCTGCTTCATCGCGCATGCTGACCCTTCTCCCTCGTGCGTGCCGCTGCGGTGCCGGGCGACGCTGCGAACCGTGGAGATGGATAGCGCCTCCCGGCGCGCACTGGCTGGAAGCACTCCGCATCGGCGTAGAAGGCAGGATCGCCCGCACGGGGATGCCAGCCTGGCAGACCCATCAGCGGCAGCGGTCGCAGCTCCTGCGGATCGTTGAGCAGCGCGCCACGGTCAATGTCCTGCGCGACCTGCGCCACCGCCTCGCTGTCGCCCCGACCGATGCAGCCTTCACCTTTCAGGTCGGACTCATGCCCGGTCGGCGCGCGCCGGCTGACGCGCTCGCCCGACTCGCTGCACAACCCGGATTCTGCCCGGGAAAGACGGTCATTCACCACGACCACCGCCTTGCCCACCAGCAGCCGCTCCGGCTCCAGCGCATGTTCCAGCAGGGCGTGACCGATGACGTCGATGCGCCATGCCGAGCGCGCCATCAGCTCGAACAGCGCGCCCCAGGCGTGGCGATTCCAGGCCTGGATCAGGCCCTCGACGTCGGCTGTCGCGTCGATCGAGACGATGACTCCCGCCTCGTCGAACTGGGTCAGCGCGTCCTGCGCCCGGGTTCGCTGCTTGGCGCCGACACGGGCCATATCGGCCACCTGGCGCCCATGCATCGCACGCTTGATCTGCGGGTAGCGCAACCAGATCAGCGCATTCAGCAGGTCATGCCAATTCGCCTCGCGGGTGGCGATGCGGCCCGTTTCGGCGATGCGCTGTTCGTAGTGCCTGCCGTCCGCCAGCAGTTCGGCGCGTTGTGGCACGAACTGCAGCGCCCCGCCCTGCGGACTCGAATCGAGGCCTCCGGCGCCGGTCATGTGCGCGCGCAATGCGCCGTTCAGCACGTCGATGTCGGGCCAGTCTTTTCCGCTGAGCCAGTCGCGCCACGTGACGACGCCGGCAAACACCGGATGCCCGAACACCGCGCGGTCGACCGATTCCCTCGGCGGCGCGCGGAAGCGCATGTTCAGTCGTCCTGCGGCGCCACCAGCGCGAACAGGTCGTGCTCGTCGCTGCCCATGATGGTGACGTCGACGAAGTCGCCCGGCTTCAGTCCGGCGTCGAATCCATCCTGGATCTGCACGGTGCCGTCAATCTCGGGGGCGTCGGCCATCGACCTTGCAATCGCCAGGTCGCCGTCTAGCGCATCGACCAGCACGCGCTGCACGCTGCCGACCTTGGCGGCCAGCTTGTCGGCGCTGATGTCCGCCTGCAGGGCCATGAACCGGGCCAGACGCTCCTGCTTGAGCGCCTCGGGAACCGGATCGGGCAGTGCGTTGGCTGCGGCACCCTCGACCGGCGAATAGGCGAACGCGCCGACGCGATCGAGCTGCACCTCCTCGATGAAATCGAGCAGTTCCTCGAACTCCGCATCGGTCTCGCCCGGAAATCCGACGATGAAGGTAGAGCGGATGGTGATCTCCGGACAGATCCCGCGCCAGCGCGCGATACGTTCGCGCACCTTGTCGATCGCGCCCGGGCGTTTCATCAACTTGAGAATGCGCGGGCTGGCGTGCTGGAAGGGAATGTCGAGGTAGGGCAGCAGCTTCGGCATGCCGTCGTGCGTCTCTGCCATCAGCGGCACGATGTCGTCGACGTGCGGATACGGGTACACGTAGTGCAGACGGGTCCACACGCCGAGTTCGGACAGCCCTTCGCAGAGGTCCTTCATGCGCGTCGCGTACGACCGGTCTTGCCACGTCCCCGGCGCGTAACGCACATCCACGCCATAGGCGCTGGTGTCCTGCGAGATGACCAGCAGTTCGCGCACGCCACCGCGCACCAGCCGCTCGGCTTCGCGCAGCACCTGGTCGACCGGACGCGACACCAGATCGCCGCGCATCGATGGAATGATGCAGAAGCTGCAGCGGTGATTGCAGCCCTCGGAAATCTTCAGATAGGCGTAGTGCTTGGGGGTCAGCTTGAGTCCGTAGTCGGGAACCAGATCCAGAAACGGGTCATGCTTCGGTGGCAGCGCCTGATGCACCGCCGACATCACGCTCTGGTAGTCCTGCGGCCCGCTGATCGACAGCACGTCGGGATGCGCGGCGCGGATCTGTTCGGGTTTCTTGCCCAGGCAACCGGTGACGATCACCTTGCCGTTCTCGGCCAAGGCCTCGCCGATGGCATCCAGCGACTCGGCCACCGCCGAATCGATGAAACCACAGGTGTTGACGACCACCACGTCGGCGTCGTCGTAGGTCGGCACGATGTCGTAACCTTCGACCTTGAGCTGGGTGAGGATGCGCTCGGAATCGACCAGGGCCTTCGGACACCCGAGGCTGACGAAGCCGACTTTCGGCTGGGAAGACGACATGCGGAAGCTACCTGCTGCGCGGGCCGAGGCCACGCCGGATGGGCCGCCGGCGGCTGACAGGGCAGTCCGTACGGCAAAGCGCACATTATAGTTCGACCGCGCCGGCAAGACAGGCGTACTCTAGGGCCATCCGGCATCGGGGGAGCTGCGATGGGACATCCGGTCTCACTGTCTACGCCACTCGGCCGCATCAGCGGCTGGCGCGCCGATCCACCGTTCGAGCCACGCGGGGCGATCATCCTGATCCAGGAGATCTTCGGCGTGACCAGTCACATCCGCCGCCAGGTCGATCGCTTCGCCGCACACGGCTTCATCTGCGTGGCGCCGGCGTTCTTCGATCACATCGACTACCGCATCGAGCTGCCCTACAACGACGAGGGCGTGGCGCGCGGCCGCGCACTGGTCGAGGAACTGGGCTTCGACAAGGTGCTGGGCGACGTGCGCTCGGTGGTGGCGGAGCTTGCGGGTGAAGCCAACGTCGGCGTGGTCGGGTATTGCTGGGGCGGCACGGTCGCCTATCTGTGCAACACGCGACTGGGCCTGCCCGCGGTCAGCTACTACGGCGGCCGTACGATGCCGTTCGTGCGTGAGCGGCTGAAGGCGCCTATGGAATTTCATTTCGGCCAGTACGATCCGATCATCTCGCCCGAAGACGTCGCCGCCACCAAGGACGCGCACCCCGAGGCGACCTTCTACGTGTATGAAGCAGGTCACGGCTTCAACTGCGACGAGCGCGGCGACTATCACCCCGAGTCGGCCAACATCGCCATGGATCACACGGTCACGTTCATGACGCGGGTATTGCGTACCTTCGTGGCGAGCAGCGCCGGCATGGCCCTGCCCTGAGGAACGCCAGCATGCATGCCGCAGCCCCCATGGCGCCCGTATTTCATCTCGACGGACAGCTGGCGTCCGACAGCCATCCGGTGGCCGAGCTGCCCGTGTGCTCACTGCGCCTGATGGACGACAGCAACTACCCGTGGCTGGTGCTGATTCCGCGGGTCGCAGAAGCCCGTGAGCTGATCGACCTCGACCAGGACACCCGTCTGGCCGTGATGCAGGAGATCGATCTTGCGGCCCGGGTGCTCAAGCAGGAGTTCCGCCCCTACAAGCTCAACGTCGCGGCGCTGGGCAACCTGGTGCCACAGCTGCACGTGCACGTCATCGCCCGCTACACCGAAGACCCGGCCTGGCCGGCGCCGGTGTGGGGACGCATCCACGCCCGACCGTACGAGCCCGAGGCCCTGGTCGAGCGCGTCGGCAGGCTTCAGCACGCCCTCACTGCGCTGAGGCGCGTCCGACCGGCCTGAACTCCGCCATCGTTTTGCGGCGCACGACCGACCCCGGCCATCCGAGGCGCGGATGTCGCGCCGGATACAGGTCGTGCCAGTCTGTGGACGTGCGGAGAGTGATCCCGCCGCCTCATCCACAATGTCTCCACGATTGCTGCACAATCCGGGCGCAACCTGCCTGCCAATCGGTTCGTGGAGTAGTTCGCGCATGTCCGGCTTGACCAGGTTCGCCGTCGCCCTCTCGCTTGTGCTGGGCGGTTCGCTCGTCCTCCCACAGCCCACGTCCGCGCAGGCGCCACCACCGCCACCACCCAACCCGTTGGTACCGCTGGGACCGGTACCGGTACCCGCCGGAAGCCCACTGACGACCGATCGCGTGCGACTCGGCCAGACCCTGTTCTGGGACGAGCAGGTTTCCCTCACCGGCACGGTGGCCTGCGGCACCTGCCACGCCCCGCGCGGCGGTGGTTCGGACCCGCGCGACCTCGCCCAGACCGAAGCCGCGCGCAACCCCGGCGGCGATGGCGTGTTCGGCACCAACGACGACGCGCTCGGCGCCCTCGGCGTTCCGCGGCACGATGCAGACGGCCTGTATGACGCCAGTACGCACTTCGGGCTGCTGCCGCAGCCCGGTGGCCGCCAGGCACCATCGATGGTCAATGCCGGCTACTTCAATCTGCTGTTCTGGGACGGGCGTGCGGCCTCGCGTTTCGACAATCCCGACGGCGGCGCCACCTTGATCGCCAGCGGCGGCGCGCTGGAAAACCAGGCCATCGGGCCGATCGTCAACGACGTCGAGATGGCCCACGTCGGCGAATCACTCGGCGGCGTGATGGCGCGCCTGACCACGACCGCGCCGCTCCGACTTGCCGAGGGCATTCCTGCAGACCTGTCCAGCTGGATCGCCGGGCGCAGCTATCCGGAACTGTTCACCCAGGCGTTCGGCACGCCCGACATCACTGCGGCACGCTTCGCCATGGCACTCGCCAGCTATCAGCGCAGCCTGGTGGCCGACCAGACGCCGCTCGACAATGAGCTTCGCGGCACCCCGTCGCTCACGCCGCAGGAACGCGCGGGCCGCCAGGTGTTCACCAACTCGGGCTGCGCCGGCTGTCACGGCGGCGCCCTGCTGTCGGACGACAACTTCCACTACATCGGCGTGCGGCCGCAGAACGCCGACGCCGGCCGCTTCGGCGTCACCGGCGCCAACCCCGATCGCGGCGCCATGCACACGCCGAGCCTGCGCCACGTCGAGCTGAGCGCGCCCTACATGGCGAACGGACGCTTCGCCACGCTGGAAGAAGTGGTCGACTTCTACGATCGCGGCGGCGACTTCACCGCCCCCAACCTCGCTCCGGGCATTCGTCCGCTGAACCTCACCGCGCAGCAGAAGACCGACCTTGTGGCGTTCCTGAAGCGACCGTTGACCGATCCGCGGCTGGTCTCCGAAACCGGCCCGTTCGCGCATCCCAGCCTGTTTGCCGAGTCCAACCGCGCGCCGCGTTCGGCGGACGTCGGCGTGCCCGACAAATCCACCGGTCTCACGCCGGAGCTGATCGCGCTGGAGCCACCGCTTGCCGGCACCAGCGAGTACTTCACGATTGGACTGCAGTTCGCGCGCGCCGGAGCGACGGTGTACCTGGTCGTCGATCTGGCCGACCCGATCGGCGTCAGCGACCCCAGCGCCGACTCGCTGTGGGACTTCCCGTCGCTGGTGACCGATGCCCAGGGCCGGGCCAGCGCGCACCTGCTGCTGCCAAATGTTCCCGAGCTACAGGACACACCGCTGTTCCTGCGCGCATTCGTCGAGGACGAGGTGCCCGGGGTGTTTGCCGTCAGTCAACGCATCGAGTTCAGCCTGCTCGAAGTCACCGCGCGCATCTTCCGCGGCGGTTTCGAGGACTGAATCGAATCGTCTCGTGCGCTGTCCCGGGCGCGACGCTTCCACGCGTCGCGCCGTTGCCAGCTCATGCGAGGAGGCCACACGTGAGCGGGATCAGCCCTGGGAGGCAGCCAGCTGCGCCAGCGCCTCGCTCTCGCGTTCGCGGCTCATGCCCACCGATGTCTTCGCCTGTCGTTCGGCCGGCAAGGCTTTCCACCATGCCATCAGGTCGCGCACGGTGTCGTCGAGCGGCCGATAGGTCAACCCGGCGCCCATTGCCCGCTGCACGCTGACGCGATGAAAGCCGGCGTACTCGCCGGCCGCAGGCAAGAAGATCGGCAGGTCGCTGCCCAGCTGCAGCCCGAGCGACTCCAGCTTGTCCCAGGGCACCCAGCGGAACCGCACGTCGGACTGCAGGGCCTTGGCCATGGTCTCCACGCAACGACTGGTGGAGAGTTCCCGAGCCGGCCCGGTGGCGTTGAAGGTACCCGCCACGCGACCTTCAGCCAGGCGGATCACCCACTCCGCCAGATCCCGGCCATCGATGACCTGCACCGGATCGCTACCGTCTCCGGGCACCAGCACATCGCCACCCTCGGCAATGCGGTGCGGCCAGTAGGTGAACCGGTCGGAACCATCGCGCGGGCCGACGATGTAGCCCGGGCGGATGATCGTCGTATGCGCTTCGCCGTAGCGATGGCGTGCCTCCTTCTCGCTCAAGGCCTTGAGCGGCCCGTACAGGCCGCCGATGTCGGCCATCAGGTTCTCCAGGGTCTCCGCCATCGCATCCTTGCCGGCATAGGTCGCGACTGGCGCTGCTTCGTCCATGCCCGCCTTGTCGGTCGAGGCATACACCGAAATGGTCGAGATGAAGAGGTAGTGACCCACCTTGCCTGCGAGCACGTCTGCCGCGTCACGCACCCAGAACGGTAGCGTGGTGGGGTTATCGATGCACACGTCCCACTCCCGCCCCTTCAGGGCTTCGAGGTCCCCCGTATTGCGGTCGCCATGCAGCTGCTCGACCTCGTTCGACCATTCCGGGCTTGGCCGCTTGCCGCGATTGAACAGGGTTACCTTGTGGCCCCGCTTCAGCGCGTACTCGACTTGAAACGGACCGGTGAACCCGGTTCCGCCGAGAATCAGGATGCGCAGGGGCTTGCCCGGGCCGGTCGCGGACTCGGCCGCACGCAGCACCCCGGGCGCAACGGCCCATCCACCCGCCGCCGCGGCGGACCCCACAAAATCTCTGCGCTTCATCGATCGATCTCCGGTGCGGAAGTCGCGAGCTTCCGCCAAGCCCGGCACGTGCGCATGCGTCCTAAGTCATGCCCGAGTCATGTCTTGGCCGGCCGCCACCTCCGACCACTTGACCGCGGCGACCCACGCGTCGACATCGACACCACCCTGTCGCGATGGAACACTGTCCTGGCGCGACCGAGCGGACGGACGCCCCGAACAGACTCGGTGCGTCCCCGCGGCACATTCCGTGCCGATCGATCTGGAGATGCCGCGATGTTCGTGTTCATTCGGAGGGTCCGCCGCGCGCTGCTGGCGGAAGGGCGTCTGGGTCGCTACGTCGCCTACGCGGCCGGCGAGCTCCTGCTGGTCGTCGCCGGCATCCTGATCGCCCTGCAGATCGATACCTGGAACGAGCAGCGCAAGGATCGCGAACGGGAACTCGGCTACCTGCGCAGCATCCGCGCCGACCTCGTCGCCAACATCGAAGAGATGGAGCGCTACCTGCAGATCCGCAGTGGCCACATCGACGCCGCGCAGCGCATTCTCGGCTACTTCGGTGGCGCACGCCCCGACGATTACAGCGCGTTCAATGCCGACGCCGTCGGCATCTACAGCTGGCAGCGTTTCTACCAGACCAACAACACGTACGAAGAGCTGGTGAACTCGGGCAACTTCGGGCTGCTCGGCAACACCCGGATCAAGCATGGCCTGCTCGATATTGAAACCCTGTACCGCAAGATGAAAGGCGAGGAAGACCACTTCCGCTTCGACAGCGAGACCCTGATCTACGGGCCGCTCTACGCGCTGATGGACCTGCAGCCGCTGGTGGAGGATTTTGCCTTCACCCAGAGCGGCGGCAAGTCAGGGCGTCGACTGGAGTCGGGCGACGTGTTCGAGGACTACTTCCACCACCGCATGCTCAAGAACGGCTTTCTGATGACGGTGATCGAGTTCGACACCATGAACGCGCAGATGCGTGAAATGAAATCGCTGGCCACCACGCTGATCGCCGAGATCGACGCCGAGATCGCACGCTAGAGTACGGGGCGTGGGACGACGCTCCGCCGTGCCCATCCGGTTCATCAGGTCTTGGGCAAGGTGACGCCGGTCTGCCCCTGGTACTTGCCGCCGCGATCCTTGTAGCTGGTCTCGCACACCTCGTCGGACTCGAAGAACAGCATCTGCGCGACGCCTTCGTTCGCGTAGATCTTGGCCGGCAGCGGGGTGGTGTTGGAGAACTCGAGCGTCACGTGCCCCTCCCACTCCGGCTCGAGCGGCGTCACGTTCACGATGATCCCGCAGCGCGCATACGTGCTCTTGCCCAGGCACACCACCAGGGTGCTGCGCGGAATGCGGAAGAACTCCACCGTTCGCGCCAGCGCGAAGGAATTCGGCGGGATGATGCAGACATCGGCCTCGACGTCGACGAAGCTGGTCGGGTCGAATGCCTTCGGGTCGACAATCGTCGAATTGATGTTGGTGAAGATCTTGAACTCGCGCGCGCAGCGCACGTCGTAGCCGTAGCTCGAGGTGCCGTAGGACACGATGCGGTGCCCGTCCGCGGCGTGCTTCACCTGACCCGGCTCGAACGGCTCGATCATGCCGTGCTGCTCGGCCATGCGACGAATCCAGCGGTCACTCTTGATGCTCATGCGGGTCCTCCGGGCGGGGGTCGCATTGTCGTCGAGCCTGCCCGCTGAGCCAAGTCACCCATGCGCGAGCCGCCCAAAGGAAGCGCGGCACGCGCGAGCGAAACCCTGAAATGCGCACTTGTCGAGTGACCAGCCGACGACGGGCAGCTATGATTCGCGGCCAATTCTTGGCCCCCAATGTGCCACTCCGGTGCGCACGGCCCTGCTCAGAGCTGCCTCCTATGCCTCGAACATCATTCCGCTACGTCGTGGCGTTGCTCTGCTCTGCGCTTGCAACCCCCAACTTGCTCGCGTCATCCCACATTGAAGGCACCATCACCCACGTGGGTTCCGGACTGCCCCTCAGCGGAGTCAGGGTCGAGTTGTATTCGGTCGAATTCTTCTTCGGATTCCGCCTGGTGCCACACCCCACTCAGCCCTTCTTCGTCAGCGACGAGAACGGGCACTACATCTTTTCGGAGATCACGCCCGGCAACTGGGCTGTTCGCGCGGAGCCCGCACCGCCTCTGCTGCCCGAGTTCTGGCCCAACTATCCGTGCATCACTTATGAGTCCTCTTGCGGTTTCCTTTCGCTAGGAAATTACGCCCAGGTTCATGTAGAAGACGGGCAAACCACTGTGGCAGATTTTGCCCTTGCCCCGCCCGGGCGGATCGAGGGCACGGTTATTTCGACGGATTCCACTCCGATCAGCGGGGCCAGCGTGCATGCCGGCGGAGAGACGACAAGCAGCTGGACTCTGTCCGACGAACTCGGGCACTTCGCGATAGAAGGAGTCGCGGAAGGTGCCTATACACTCACGGCTCGTGGGGCAGAGGGCTATCTGGAGTCGGATCCCGTGTGGCCGGTCGTCGTGCTCCCTGAGCAGACCACCGACGGTGTGGTGATCACGATGACCCCAGCAGCCTCGATCAGTGGCACGATCCATGAACAAGGGCTGCAGACGACACAGTTCTTCATGCGTTTGATGGCCGAAATGTCGCCGGCCGATCCATCCGAACCGCGTTGGCAGGTCCAGCTGCCCCTTAGCGCAGGTTCCGGGAGTTTCAGTTTCGACAGGCTTCCCGCCGGCACTTACTACATTTACACGGACGGCGGCGCTTCCTACCGCGACTCGCTCTATGAATCCGTTGACTGCCCCGGCTACAGCTGTGAACCAGATGAGCTACACCTCGGGACACCCATCACGGTCGCGGCTGGCGAGAGCGTTACAGGAATCGATCTTTCGATGATTCCGTCCGGAAGCATCAGCGGCTGCGTCCGAGCCGCTGCTGACGACGCACCTCTGGAAGGAGTTCATTTGACCTCCTATTTCACGGCCCTGATTCCACCGGGAAACACCATTCACGTCGATTCTCGGGATGCCGTGACCGGCGCGGATGGCTGCTATGAGGTCACACACGTTGCTACCGGTAGTCAGATTCAGCTTTCCGCCGTCAGCGAAGCGGGGCACTGGATCCAGACCCGATCCGGTCTCTCTGTGTTCGACGACACGCATCTCAACGATATCAATTTCTCCCTTGTGCAAGGCGGCGGCATCCTCGGGCGCATTCTCGATCGACCTGGCGGCAGCCCAGTGCTGGCTCGCGTAGGGGTGAGTTGGGAGGATGGAGCGTTGTACGAGCCCGGACGAAATTTCGAGCGGTTCCTGAACTCGGACGAGAACGGCAACTTCGGAACATTCGGCTTGCAGGACGGCGTCTATCGACTGACGTTCGACCTCGACCCAGACTCGATCGGACCAACCCTGTGCTACCGAGACGACCCGATTCGGCCCTTGGCGCCAGTTGGATCGTCGCCCGATGCCTGCACGTCGATCCAGATCTCTGGTGGCATTCCTGTGCGAGACCTAGCTGTATTCCTTGAGCCGGGCTTGATTCTCAGGGCCGACTTCGAATCGATCGAACCCTGACGGAAGCTCGGACCTTCACACTGTGCTCGGAGACGTCGCCTCGACGATCGGGGGCAGCGTTGTTCTGCTCCGTTCGATTGCGCGCCGAACAGGCACAAACTGCACACCCTGCCTGCGCAAGCCTGCGGCCCGGCAGAAGCGATCAGGGTGCATACTCCAATCGGTCGCGGCTCAGCCCTTCACGCTGCGTCGATGCGGCCAGTGCTTTTCACCAGCTCGGAGGCACCATGAAATCGACCCCCATGCTCTCGATGCGATACCTTTGCCTTGCCCTGTTCCTCTCCACGATGAGTTGCGCTGCCATGGCCGAAGAACCTGCTGCTCCACCGTCCGCCGATCTGTTCGAGCGCGAGGCGCTGAAACTGCTCAAGGCGAGCTTCGAGAAGAAACGCGGCGTGGTGGTGCACGTCAACGGCGAGGCCATTGCCGGCCTGGTCAAGGCGATCGGCCCCGACGTGGTGGTGATGTCGAGCCGGGAGTTCGAGACGGTGATCGTTCGCCGCGAAAAGATCGACTCGATCGAGGCCTACTAACCCCGCCGGCCGATCGGGTTCGAGTCTGCTTTAACCCCGCTCGCTCAGCGCCCGGGCGCCTGCTGCGGCGCATCGGAGGCCCCTTGAATCGAGGCGCTGGCCGTGTGCGAAGCGCACAGCCGGGCTCGTGGGGGCGAGATCCGTCCCCACAGAGCCGCGAATGCAGGGCTTTTCCTCACTGATTGGACCAGACCACCGACTGCGGGCAAGGCGCGCGGCGGCGGCGTGCAGGCGAAACCAGCCTGATTGTGGCCGGCAAGCAGGGCGGCGCGTGCCGCGCGCCGGCCTCGTGAATCAGGTGTTCTGGATGACGATCTTCGGCAATCCGAAACCCTTGTTGCGGGCACGCTGGGCGAGCCGCGCCGCAGTGCTGCGGGCGATCAGCCGGTAGCGGCCTGCCGACTCGGAGTCGGGCTGCGCCGCCACGGTGGGGGTGCCGCCGTCGGCCTGCTCACGAATCGCGATGTCCAGCGGCAGCGAACCGAGCAGGGGCACACCGTACTGCTCGGCCATGCGCGCCCCGCCGCCGCTGCCGAAGATGTGCTCGGCATGGCCGCAGTTCGAACACACGTGGATGGCCATGTTCTCGACGATGCCGAGCACCGGCACCTCGACCTTCTCGAACATCTTCAGCGCTTTCTTCGCGTCCAGCAGGGCGATGTCCTGCGGGGTGGTGACGATGATCGCGCCGGACAGCGGCACGCGCTGGCACAGCGTCAGCTGGATATCGCCGGTGCCGGGCGGCAGATCGATGATCAGGTAGTCCAGATCGTCCCAGGCGGTTTCGTTGAGCAGCTGCTGCAGCGCCTGGGTCACCATCGGCCCGCGCCAGATCATCGGCGTGTCCTCGTCGATGAGGAAACCGATCGACATTGCCTGCAGGCCGTGGTTCTGCTTCGGAATGATCGCCTGCTCGGCGGTGGTCTCCGGCTTGCCCGAGATGCCGAGCATGCGCGGGATGCTGGGGCCGTAGATGTCGGCGTCGAGCACACCGACCCGTGCGCCCTCGGCCTGCAGCGCCAGAGCGAGATTCACCGAGGTCGTCGACTTGCCGACACCACCCTTGCCCGAGGCCACGGCAAGGATGTTGCGCACGTTCGGGAGGGGACTCAGGCCCTCGCGCACCTCGTGCGCATGCGCACGGGCACGCAGGCTGACCTGCAGGCGGTCGCCGGCCACCAGGTCCGACAGCGCCGAGCGCAAGGTGGCTTCAAGCGCGTCGAGCCAGCCCGCCGCCGGGTACGGCAGGGCGATGTCCAGGGCGACGCGGTCGCCGTCGACGCCCACACCTTTCACGTAGCCGAGATCCAGCAGATCACGGTCGAGATGGGGGTCGCGGATGCTGCGCAGACGTTCGCGGACCAGCTGTTCGGTGACGGCCATGGGTTTCCGGTGCGTGGACAGGCCGCACATGCTAAGGGAACACGGGGCCGAATGCCCGACCGAATGCTGCGCTGCGGCGACAGCGGCGTCCGATCTGGGATAATGCGCGGCTCGCGACGACATCCCGGACACCGATGACTGCTTCAGCGCCCTTGCTGGTCTCCTGCGCCCTGCCCTATGCCAATGGCCAGCTGCACCTGGGCCATCTGGTCGGCTACATCCAGGGCGACATCTGGGTGCGGGCGCAGCGGATGATGGGGCGTTCGGCCCGGTTCGTCTGCGCCGACGACACCCACGGCACGCCGATCATGCTTGCGGCGGAAAAGGCCGGCGTCACTCCTGAGGCCTACATCGCGGACATCCAGGCTGGACACGAACGCGATTTCGCCGACTTTCTGGTGGACTGGGACTACTACGGCTCGACCCATGCGCCGGCCAATCGTGCGCTGACCGAGCGCATCTATGCGGCGCTGCATAAGGGTGGCCACATCGCCGAGCGCTCGATCGAGCAGTTCTATGATCCGGTCAAGGCGATGTTCCTGCCCGACCGGTTCATCAAGGGCACCTGCCCGCGCTGCGGCACCGAAGACCAGTACGGCGACAACTGTGAGTCCTGCGGCGCGACCTACGCGCCGACCGACCTCAAGAACCCGCGCTCGGTGGTGTCGGGCGCCACGCCCGAATTGCGCGAGTCGGTGCACTACTTCTTCAAGGTCGGCGACTTCGAGTCCTCGCTGCGCGCGTGGCTGCAGGGCGAGGTGGCGCACTCGGGCGTCAAGGCCAAGCTGCGCGAGTGGCTCGACTCCGACGGTGGCCTGCGCGACTGGGACATTTCGCGCGATGCGCCGTACTTCGGCTTCGAGATTCCCGGCCAGCCGGGCAAGTTCTTTTACGTCTGGCTGGACGCGCCGATCGGCTATCTCACCGCGCTGCAGGCCCGCTGCGCCGAGGATGGCGGCGACTTCGAGGCGCTGATGCGCCCGGGCCCGCATGCCGAGCTGCACCATTTCATCGGCAAGGACATCGTCAACTTCCATGGCCTGTTCTGGCCCGCCGTGCTCCATGGTGCGGGCTTCCGCCAGCCCGACTCGCTGCGCGTCAACGGCTACCTCACGGTGAACGGCGCGAAGATGTCGAAGTCGCGCGGCACCTTCATCCAGGCACGCACCTATCTCGAGTCAGGGCTGAACCCCGAGTACCTGCGCTACTACTTCGCCGCCAAGTCTTCCGGTGGCGTGGACGACCTCGACCTCAACCTCGAAGACTTCGTACAACGGGTGAACTCGGATCTGGTCGGCAAGTTCGTCAACATCGCCAGCCGCTGCGCGGGGTTCCTCAGCAAGCGGCTCGATGGACGGCTCGCCGCACGACTCGGTGACGAGGCCGCCGCGTTCTACACGCGATCGTACGCCTCGCTGCAGACCGAGTGCCTGAGCGCCGACCGCGGCTACCTGGAAGGCAACTACATCGAGGTGCTTCGTTCGGTCATGGCGGTCGCCGATGCGACCAACGAACTCATCGCCGCGCGCGCGCCCTGGCAGCTTGCGAAGCAGGAAGGAAAGGATGCGGAGCTGCACGACATCTGCTCGCTGGCGCTGAACCAGTTCCGCCTGCTCGCCGGCTTCCTGGCACCGATCCTGCCACGGACGGCGGCCGCAGCCGCGAGCATGCTCAACACGCAGATCGATCGCTTCGACAGCCTGTCCGCGCCCCTGCTCGACCACGCAATCAATCCCTACTCGCCGCTGCTGACCCGGGTCGATCCGAAGCAGATAGAGGCCATGGTTGATGCGTCCAGGGAGTCCCTGCAGGGCACGCCTGCCCAGGCCGAGCCCACGCCCTCCAAGACCGGGAAGCCCGCCGTGACCACATCGGAATCAGCCACCAGCGAAACCGGCATCATCGCCATCGACGACTTCGCCAAGCTCGACCTGCGCATCGGCAAGGTGATCGAATGCGCGTTCGTCGAGGGCTCGGACAAGTTGCTGCGTTTCAAGCTCGACGCCGGCAGCCTGGGCGAACGGCAGATTTTCTCCGGCATTCGCGCCAGTTATGCCGAGCCCGACAAGCTCGTCGGGCGCAACGTGGTGTTCATTGCGAACCTCGCCCCACGCAAAATGCGGTTCGGCCTCTCGGAGGGCATGATCCTCTCGGCCGGCTTCGACGGCGGGACTCTGGCCCTGCTCGATGCGGACCAGGGCGCCGAACCCGGCATGCCGGTGCGCTGAGCATCCCGCTTGTCCCGGCCTGTTGGGTGCGGCCCGGTTCGTCGCTGTGGGTCCGCGACTGTGCGATCGGCTTGCATCGACGGGCCACCCGTCTGATCTCTGCCCGAGAGGAAAACCCCCGCAGCAGCGGCCAATGAGCACCGGGGGTTCGACTGCGGCACGACGCGGCGTGGACGCCCTCTCCAGCGCTCAGGGTCACGACTCGCACGTCAACCCGCGCATGAACAGGGACAGCGGGCGCGCACGCTGCGCCACGGGGACCGAGCATTGCCAAGCCCCTCGGCACCCGCGACCATGCGCCCACGCATGCTGCTTCCTGCCCCGATGAGCGATCTCGCCCTCACTTTCTTTGGCGCTGCCCTGGTCAACAACTTCGTGCTGGCGAAGTTTCTCGGCTTGTGCCCGTTCATGGGGGTGTCCAGGCAGCTCGATGCCGCCTATGGCATGGCGATGGCGACGGCGTTCGTGCTGACACTGTCGTCGGGCCTGGCGTGGGTGGTGCACCATTGGCTGCTGCTGCCGTTCGGCCTCGAGCACCTGCGCACGCTCGGGTTCATCCTGGTCATCGCCAGCGTGGTTCAGTTCACCGAGATGCTGATGCGCGCGCGCAGTCCGCTGCTGTACCGCGTGCTCGGCATCTACCTGCCCCTGATCACCACCAACTGCGCCGTGCTCGGCGTGGCGCTGCTCAACGTGCAGGCCGAGCATTCGCTGCTGCGCGCCCTCGTTGCCGGATTCGGGGCGGCCTGCGGCTTCGGCCTGGTGCTGGTGCTGTTCTCGGCCATGCGAGAGCGCATCGACGCCGCGCCGGTGCCGGCACCATTCCGTGGCGCACCCATCGCGCTGGTCACCGCTGCGCTCATGGCGCTCGGGTTCATGGGCCTGGCCGGCATGGATCGATGAGCGCGACGCTCGGATTGCTGCTGTTCGCCCTGTTGGCCGGCGTGGTGGGTGGGTTGCTCGGTTGGGCCGGCGCGCGGCTGCGCCGCGACGAGGACCCGGTCGTGGAGCGCATCAACCGGCTGCTCCCGCAGACGCAGTGCGCGCAGTGCGGATACCCGGGCTGCCGACCCTATGCCGAGGCCATCGCCCGCGGAGAAGCGGACATCAATCAGTGCCCGCCAGGCGGAGATCAGGGCGTCCGCGATCTCGCGCAGCTGCTCGGGCGCGAGGTGGTACCGCTCGACAAACGCCGCGGCACGACGAAGGCCCCACAGGTGGCGTTCATACGCGAAGACGAATGCATCGGTTGCACCAAATGCATTCAGGCCTGCCCGGTTGATGCCATCGTCGGCGCGCAAAAGCTGATGCACACCGTCATCGCCGAGGATTGCACCGGCTGCGAACTCTGCCTGCCGCCCTGCCCGGTCGATTGCATCGACCTGATTCCGGCGCGCGCGATCCAGCCTTTCGAGCTCAAGCTCGTCGCCCGCGAACTCGCCCCAAGCCGGGTACCGAAGCAGACCTGATCACGGCGGACGTGCCGACTACCTGGCACGCGTGCGAACGACCGCGCGCCGAGGCGATCAGCTGCCGCCGTGGATCACGCCACCCGAGCCGGGTTGATCCGGCCGCATGGCAGCCCGCCGCGTCCGCTCAGTGCGGACCGTGGTAGCGCTTCTCGCCCGCGGTGACCGCCAGATCGAGCCGGTTCTCCGGCGGCGGCAGCGGACAGGTCGAGAAGGCATTGAGCGCGCAGGGCGGGTTGTAGGCCTTGTTGAAATCGATCACCACGTGTTCGGCGTCGAGCGGATCGGCGTAGAGGAACCGGCCTGCCCCGTAGGTTTCCTTGGCATTGGTGCGATCGGCGAAGATGACGAACAGCGCCCCATCGCCCTCATCCACCACTTCGAGACGATGCGTCTTGCCCTCGCGCTCGAACTCGATCGTGCCCGTGTTGGGCATCGGCTCGATCGTGTTGAGCACCGTGGCGATGTCGATACTGCGGCCCTCCTCGTGCGGGACCCAGCGCGCTTCGTAGCGCCAGCCGGCATCCACCGGATAGCGCTCGATGCCGGTAAACCCGGTGAGCGTGGGCGCCTCGACATCGCGTACGCGCAAGCCGAATTTTCCGCCCCGTTCGATCACCTGGAAATTCGCCTTGCCCCCACGGAACGTGACTCGCACAGCCTCGCCACTGCTGTCTGCGGGCAACGCCACTTCGCCTTCGATCGGCATGTCGTCGATCATCGCGCCGACGCCCGGCGCCGGCGTGAAGAACAGGACATCACCCTCGCGGCGCATCACGCCGAGGTGATCCGGCCCGGTGTTGAGGACGATGTCGTTGTCGGCGGCCATGCCGATGCGGTGCGTGCCCGCTTCGACCCAGTGCAGGCCGACCAGCGCCAGCCATCCTTGCAGACGCTGAAGCCGGGCCTCGCGCTCGGCATGCCAGGCATCAACGCCGGCGACGTAGGGATCCGTCGAGGCCTCTTTGGCCGCCGGCGCACTGGCCGCGGTGGGCGCCGCATCACCGTGTTCGGCGGCGGACGGCGCAGGCGCAGGCGCCTCGCTGCAGCCGGCCACCATCAAGGCGGCGGCGAGCGCCGTGTAGCGTATCGATCCTGCCATGCGCTGCTTCTCCTTATCGTCCACGCAGGAACAGCTTGTCGAGTTCCTGCATGCTCAGTTGGGTCCAGGTCGGGCGGCCATGGTTGCACTGTCCCGATCGTTCGGTGGCTTCCATGTCCCGCATCAAGGCGTTCATTTCGGGCACGGTCAGACGGCGGTTCGCGCGCACCGAAGCATGGCAGGCCATGGTCGCCAGCAGCTCGTTGCGCTGCTCTTCCACACGCCGTGTCGCGCCGTGTTCCATCAGGTCGCTGACCACGTCGCGCGCCAGCTGGCGCGCGTCGACGCCGTCGAGCAGCGCGGGAATCTCGTCAAGCTGCACGGCGGTGGGCGACAGCCGCCGCAGGACGAACCCGAAGGTTTGCAGCGCCTGCTGATTGGCCTCGACGAAATCGGCCTCGCGCTCGCTGAGACTGAGCGTGGCGGGTACCAGCAAGGGAATGCGGCGCAGGCTGTCTTCGGCCAGTGCGGTCTTCATCCGCTCGTAACTGATGCGCTCATGCGCGGCGTGCATGTCGATCAGCACCAGGCCATGGGCGTTCTCGGCAAGGATGTACACGCCGGCGAGTTGGGCCAGGGCGAAACCCAGCGGCGGCGCTTCGTCGTCGCGCGCCTCGGGCATGCTGGGCATCGACGCGACCGCAGCCTGCGGCGCGTAGAGCCTTCGATACTGACCGAGGGTTTCGCCCACCGACAGTCCCAGGCCGCCCTGACGCGGCGTCCATGCCGACGACGCCGATGGCGAATCGCTGCCTGTGGACAGCGGCGCATCCACAGCCGCGCCCGACCAGGACTCGACCTTGGGCGCGGCGCCGGCGCGTGCTTCGGCCAGGGTTGCATGCAGGCTTCGGAACAGGAAATCGTGGATGACCCGCTGGTCGCGGAAGCGCACCTCGTGCTTGGCCGGATGCACGTTGACGTCCACACGGCGGGGATCAAGGTCCAGGAACAGCACGTAGGCCGGATGGCGGCCGTGAAACAACACGTCGGCGTAGGCCTGCCGTACCGCATGGCTGACCACGCGGTCGCGCACGGCGCGGCCGTTGACGAAGAAGTACTGCTGGTCAGCCTGCGCACGCGAAGCGGTCGGCGCGCCGACCCATCCCGTCAGCCGCAGCCCGGCCCCTTCGTGTTCGACTGCCAGGCAGTAGTCGGCGAACGATTCACCCAGCGCATCGCGCACCCGCGCGAGCCGCCCGCGCTGCTCATTCAGCGGACGATAGTGGCGGATCAGCTTGCCGTTGTGCTGCAGGCGGATTTCCCGATCCGGCCTGGCCAGGGCCAGCGAACGCAACCACTCGTCAATGTGTCCGAATTCGGTGCGTTCCGCGCGCAGGAAGCGTCGCCGAGCGGGCACGTTGTAGAACAGTTCGCGCACCTCGACCTGGGTACCCGGCGGATGCTGCGCCGGCGCGAGCGCGCCCGTCCTGCCGCCGTCCACCTCGAGCCGGGTGGCATGCTCATCATCGGCACGCCGCGAGGTCAGCGAGAAATGGCTCACCGACGCGATGGAAGGCAGCGCTTCGCCTCGAAAGCCGAGCGTGAGCACCGCCTCCAGGTCATCCAGCGAACCGATCTTGCTGGTGGCGTGGCGGCTCACGGCGAGCGCCAGCTCCTCGGCGGGCATCCCGCCACCATCATCGCGCACGCGGATCAGGCGCGCCCCGCCTTCCTCGATATCGACTTCGACACGTTGCGCGCCCGCGTCGAGCGCGTTCTCGACCAGTTCCTTGACCACCGACGCCGGACGCTCGATCACCTCACCGGCAGCAATCTGGTTGATCAGGACGTCGGGCAGCGGGCGAATCGGCAAACGGGTAAGCCGAGGCAGGAAAGAGCCGGCATTGTACTCATGCACCCGGAGCGTGCGAATCGACCGCGCACGCCGGAGCCGGAGCGCCTGCCGCCACGCGCCGATCCGATCACGGTTGGCAGCGCTCCGCCCTCGGGGCGCGCGCGTTCAGCCCGGGCCGAGCGGAATCCGCAGGCGGTCGCCGACCTTGAGCATGTCTCCGCGCAGTCCATTCGCACTGCGCAGCTGCGCCAGCGGCACACCGTGGCGCGCCGCGATCAGGCTCAGGGTTTCGCCACGCGACACGACATGTTCACGCGCGCGCGGCTTGGCATTCGACGCCAGCCAGGTGCCCGGCGGAGGCTGGGCATGGAAGTAGTCGCGGATGCCGTCGACGATCGCAGCCGAGAGCCGCTT
>JAGRJY010000005.1 GCA_020442465.1 Lysobacterales bacterium | reverse complement strand
TGCGCCACAGCCAGAAGGCCCCCAACGCCAGCACCATTCCGCCGATTCCGATCATGTTCCAGCCCCAGGGTGGTTCGCCTTCCAGCCGGGTCGTTCTCGGGCTCTCGGGCAAGTAGCGAATCGACACCGGCTGGCCGCTGGCGAGCTTGCTGAGTTGCTCACGGGACAGGCCCTTGTTGACGGTGATCCGCTCGCCGGCCTCGGTCTGAAAAGTCACATCGGCATCGATCCGGGTCGTGGTGGTGTTGCGGTTCTTGTGCACGGTCTTGGTGTACCCGGCCACCGGCTCGACGGTGGCTTCCTTGCCGTGACTCGCCAGCGCGCGCTCGTTGAGCATGTTCCGGGTCGAAAAGCCCACCGTCATCAGACCAGCAATCACCAGAATCAGGGGTTTCAGCATGCATGACGCTCCAGGTGAGGGTTCCGGGGCAATGCGGACCGGCGCGGCCTGCCCGAACCGCAGCCCGGGCCGCGACCGGAACCGCAGGCAAAAGGGCGCGCAAGGATGCCACAAGAAGGTGTGCTGCAGATCAGGTCCGGCCGAACTGCGGACCGATGAATCGGGAGTGCGGGTGGATCGCCAGACGGCGCCTGACCACGCCGAGGCCCAACGAAGCTGCTCGGCGCCTGCTCACAGGGAATCGGGCGGCCTGCGCGCAGGCACTCGTGCGTGACAGCAAGTTCAGTCGGTCTTGGCGAACCGCTGGTCCCGCACCGCCACCGCGGTGGCAGGGTAGTCGCAGAACAGCGCATCGACGCCGAGATCCATCGCCGCACCCAGCTCCTGCTGGATCGTCGCGAACCCTGGCCCGACCTGGTCGTCGCGGAAGGTCCAGGCATGGATCTCCACACCGCACTCATGCGCCGCGCGCACGATCTCGGGGCCGCGCCCGGAAAACAGCCACTTCTTGCTCAGACCGATCGACCAGATCCAGTCGCCCTGCTCCGACAGTGCTCGCCATGGATCGCCCTGCGAGTCGACCAGGGCGCAGCAGCGTAGCCCGGTGGCGTCGCGCAGACGACGCAGGGTGCTCGCATCGAAGCACTGCACGGCGACGTCGACGCCGTGCGGCCGTTGCGCCACCGCCGCGGCAAATGCGGGCACAGGGTCGAGTCCGCGTGCAATAAAGACTTCCGGATGCTTGATCTCGGGATACAGCATCACCGCACGGCCGCGCGCCGCAAACTGTTCGGCCGCCCAACACATGGCTTGCGCGAAACTCGGCGGCGCATGCAGGCCGTCGTGCGCGTGGTCGCGCAATGGAAAGGGCTGCACGGCACGCAGCCTTGCCAGTTCATCAGCGCTGAACGCGTGACAGGGCCAGTCATCGTCGACACGGCGATCGACGAACGCGTCGCGCGCAGCGACATCGGTGCTGCGTGCCAGACCAATGTCGTGGCGGCAGAACAGCACGCCGTCGCGCGACAGCACCAGATCGGGCTCGATGATGTCGGCACCCTGATCGAGGCCCAGTTGGTACCCCGCCAGGGTGTGCTCGGGCAGCGGTCCGCTGGCGCCGCGGTGCGCGATGATGCGCGGCACCCGGACTTCGGTGCCGGTCTGCCTCAAGGCCACTCCGCCAGCCGGTAGCTCGTGCTCGCCTGCACCCAGCCGCGCCAGCGATCCAGCGCCCGCACGTCGATGCGATGCGTACCCAGCGCCAGGTCGGTGGGCAGGTTCATGCGCCACAGGTGGGTCGAATCCTCGGCCTGGGTCATGCGGTCGTAGCCACGCAGCGCGCCGGCGGCATCGTCCTGCAGGTTGTGCCAGATGACCCAGGGGTCGCGCTCGATGGTGTGCTGCATCGGCTGCCACGGGCCGTCGTCAACGCGCATCTCGACGACGCTGTCGGCGTCGCCCATGTAGACATTGGCGTACAGCCGCACGCCAGGCCAGGCGCCCTGGCGGAGCACCCGGGGCGCGTGCAGCCGGATCGCGTCATCGTCGGGCGCGCGAGCCACATGCCAGAGCAGCTGATACTGCCCTTGCTCGTCCCAGTCGAGCGTCGCGTAGCCGTTCGGGGTGCCGTCTTCCATGGTCGCGTCGGGTATGCCCGCGGCATCCGCCACGCCACCCCAGTATCCGCCGCAGGCGGTGCCGACGTTGTATTCGTGCAATAGCCCCTGCCCGTGCCAGCCTTGTTCCGGCCCGTACCAGACGTGCCGCTGCGCATGCGCGTGCGCGGTGAGCAGCAACCGGTTCGGAAACGACTCAAGCAGTTTGAACAAGCGCAGCCGATCAGCGGAACGAAAATCTTCCCGACCGGGCCGACTGTCGAACAGGTGGATGTGCATGCCGATGATGACCAGCGTGTCGGGATCAAGCGTCGCCAGATAGCGCTCCAGCCACAGGAACTGATCATCGCGCAGGCCGCCGACATAGCGCGGATTCTCCGTGGGACGGTAGATCACGTCGTCCATGCCAATGAAGGCCAGCCCGGGCTCTTCCCAGGCCAGCGTGTCGGGGCCGAATGCGGCGCGGTAGGACTCCAGCGACGCTTCGTCGCTGGCCGCGTCGTAGTCGAGATCGTGATTGCCGGGGATGTGCACCCAGGGCAAGGCCAACCCTTGCATCACCCGCTTCATGGCCGGGTACAGCGACAGGTCGTCGTCGACGACGTCGCCGAGGCTGATGCCGAAGCGCGTGTTCCCGGGCTGAGACAGCGGCGCGACGATGTCATCGGCGAAGTGCTGCACGTCGCGCTGTGACTTCGGCTGCGGGTCGCCAAACACGAACATGCGCCGCCGCGGCGTCGGATCCCCGTCAGCGAGTAGGGCGAAGTCGCTGCGTGCGCGCTGTCGCGTGCGTCCGCCGTAGCGCAACCCGGACACCGGCCGGCGCACCTCGTGCGACCAGGAGGCCGGCAGGCCTTCCGCGTCCCGGGGCAGCGACCAGCCCGCGGGCTTGATCACGAACAGCGTGTCGCCGTCGCGCAGCGGGAGTCGATAGCGTCCTTGTGCATCGGTCCGCACGATGTCGCGGCCGTTCGACACCTTGACCGACGCCACGCCGGGCTCGCGAGAATCCCTGCGCCCATCACCGTTGAGATCGTGAAACACGACGCCGCGCACCGTGCGCGTCGTGCCGTCGGCCTGTGCCGGTGACGACAGCACGAGGTACAGGATGCACGCGCACGTCATCCAGGCGCCGAACGCGTGCTTCACCCGGCGGCACCCTGCTTCGACTGCATCGCTTCTTTCTGCGCGCGCAGCTTGGCCAGCTCGCGATCCTCGATCTCGCGGCGCTTCTGTTCCTGCTTGCGCAGTTCCTCCTTGCGGATCGCCTCGACTTCGTCCGGCGAAGGACCGACGGTGAGATTGGTCCTGGCCGCCTGCGAGGGCTCGCCACGCCGGCTCTTCAGCTTGATTTCCAGCCGCAGCTCGTTCGCCGAATCGGCGTTGCGAATGGCCTCTTCATAGGAAATGTGGCCATCGTTGTAGAGCTCGAACAGGGCCCAGTCGAAGGTGCGCATGCCGAGTTCGCGCGACTTCGCCATGATGCCCTTGATCTCGTGGAACTCGCCCTTGAGCAGCTTTTCGGAGATGGTCGGCGTATTGATCAGGATCTCGATCGCGGCGCGCCGGCCCTTGCCGTCCTCGGTGCGAATCAGCCGCTGCGAGATGATCGCGCGCAGGTTGGCCGACAGATCCATCATCAGCTGGGTGCGGCGTTCCTCGGGAAAGAAATTGATGATGCGCTCGATAGTCTGGCTGGCGCTGTTCGCGTGCAGCGTCGACATGCACAGATGACCGGTTTCGGCGAACGCGATCGCGTGCTCCATGGTCTCGGCATCGCGAATCTCGCCGATCAGGATCACGTCGGGCGCCTGGCGCAAGGTGTTCTTCAGCGCGTGGTGCCAGCTGTGGGTGTCGACGCCGACTTCACGATGGGTAATCAGGCAGTTCTTCGACTTGTGCGCGTACTCGACCGGATCCTCGACGGTGATCACGTGGCCGGATGAGGTGCTGTTGCGGTGATCGACCATCGCGGCCAGCGAGGTCGATTTGCCCGACCCGGTGCCGCCCACAACGAGCACGAGCCCGCGCTTGGTCATCACGACATCCTTGAGAATCGGCGGCAGCTTCAGCGACTCGAAGCTCGGAATCTCCGATGCGATGGTGCGAATGACCAGCCCCACGTGCTGCTGCTGGACGAACACGTTGACCCGGAAGCGCGACAGGTTGGGCACATGGATGGCGAAATTGCATTCCATCTCGCGCTCGAACTCGGCGCGCTGGGCGTCGTTCATCAGCGCATTGGCCAGCGAACGCGTCATCTCGCCGTTGAGTCGCTGCTGGCTGAGCGGCTGCATGGCGCCATTGAGCTTCATGCTCGGCGGAAAATCGTTGGAAATGAACAGGTCCGAGCCACCCGCCTTGGCCATCGCGGCAAGCAGCTTGTGCATGTAGTCGCGGGCCTGTTCGTCGTTGATCGTCGCCATCCGGACCCCCTTCCGAGCAACAGGACGCCACCATGCCACGGAACCCGGATCTGCTGGAAGCACGTCATCCGAGCAGCCGCGAACGGCGGCGCCGGAGCAAACCCGACCGGACCCTGCCGCGCGACGGTGATCGTCGCGTCGGCAGCGTTCGCTTCGGTAGCGGTCGTGTGTGCGACGGTTGCCCGCACGAACGGCGGGAATCAGGGCGCGCCGGCGCCGGTCCCGTAGTCCTCGTAGGACTTTTCTTCAACGTAGGCCGAACCCAGGGCGAGGTTGATGTCCTTCTTCACCCGGGCACGGGTGTCGTTCTCGAAGTACACCGATCGGGCCAGGCGGATGAACTCGGCGTCGAAGGCCTGGGCCTTCTCCTGTACGCGAATGTCATCCTCGATCACCCACAGGCGCTCGTTGACCGCCTTCAGCTGGGCGCGCAAGTCGGTGATGTCCTGTCGCGATGCCGGATGAGCCGCCCAGGTTGCGTTCAGCGCCTCGAGCTCACGCCGCACATTGGCGAGCTTGGCCTCGTCGCGCATGCGTTCGGACTTGATTTCCAGAATGGCGATCTTGTCCAGCAACTCGCCAAACGAAACGGGAACGTGGATTTCCGACACGGCAGGCCTCCTTGCAGGGCGCACAGTGTAGCGGCTCGCCCGCGACAACCGTCTCCCGCGAGCCCAGCGAGGCGAAAGTCGGTCTGATCGCCACCCTGGGCGAGGATCAGTTTGCCGCGCGCTGCGCCTGCACCGACTCGACGACGGCCTCGATCACCTCGGCAAGCGCCTCGCCGGCGTTGACCTGGATGCATCCCTGGGGCGGCTCGAAGATCGCCGCCACCGACTCCACCAGCCGCGCGTCGCGGTCGCCAGCCGGGTGGTCCTTCTCGGTCTCGACGCGACGCCGGGCGACATCGAGTGGGCAGTCCATCCAGACCGGCACCAGCACGGCGCCGAAACCGTCCACGCGCGACTCGACCTCGACGCGCTCCGACAGGCGCGCGAAGGTGCGGCCGTCGAGCACCGAGTCCCGGCCCATGGCGCAGTTCACCTCGAGTGCCCGCAGTGCTGCCTGGTTGGCCGCACGCTTTTCCGCCGGCGCAAATGCGCAGCGCGGAAACATCGCCGCGCGGATGCCGTCGCGGCACACCCGATGCAACCCCAGCCGCGCTTCGAGCGCGCGGGCCAGCTCCGTCTTGCCTGCGCCCGGCAGGCCAATCAGCATCACCACGAGTGGCTTCGGCATCGTTCCGCCCCTGTTTTCAGCATTCCGGTCGTCCACGCCGTCTACGCAGCGTTGACCCGATGAGTCGCGAGCATGGCAGCCGCGGGCATCGGCGGCAAACCGGCCGGGCCACGAAAGTGCACGCAAGCGCTCGGCGGGCGGTCCGGTCGACATCGGCCCGGTGTCGGTTCGTACACCTGCACCCTCTACAATGCCCGCCCATGAGCTCGAACCTGCACATCCAGCGCTACTTCCTCACCGGCCTGCTGACGGTCTTTCCGCTGTGGCTGACCTACATCGTGTTCGAGTTCGTGCTGCGCCAGCTCTCGAAGATCGGCGCACCGATCGTCGACGCACTTGGCAGCGGCCTGGTCTGGCTCGCCCCGGCGCTGGAGCACGCGCTGGCACCACAGTGGCTACGCTTCCTGCTCGCGGTGATTCTCACCGTGGCATTCCTGTATCTGCTGGGATGGACCGCCAACCGCGTGCTGGGCCGGCGTCTGCTGGGCTGGGTCGACACCCTGATCGAGCGGATCCCGCTGGTGCAGACCATCTACGGCGGCACGAAGAAGCTGCTGACCGTGCTGCAGAACAAGCCCAGCGGCTCGCAGCGCGTGGTGCTGGTGGAGTTTCCGCGACCCGGCATGAAGGCGGTCGGCCTGGTGACCCGGGTGTTTCGCGACACCGCCGATGGCCGCGAGTTGGCAGCGGTGTACGTGCCGACCACGCCGAACCCGACCGGCGGCTATCTCGAGATCGTCCCGGTCGAAGCGCTCACGCCGACCGACTGGACGGTCGACCAGGCGATGGCCTTCATCCTCTCGGGCGGCGCGGTTTCGCCCGAGCATCTGGTGTTCGGCCGACGCGCCGGCGAGGTGAGCACGCCCACCGACGCATCGCCAGCCGAAACCGACTGACCCGAACCGACCGCAGCACCAGCCGGCCCATTTCCGGCTGCAACCCGTCGGTGGATCCAGCCCGCGCATTGCAGGACGTCCCCGCGAGCCGGACGACTTCCGTCCGCGGGAAGCCGGCCCTCCTGGTCTCCCTGCCCTCCGGGCCATGGCGCTGCATCCGCTTGCGCGTTAACGTCGGGGATTGTCCCGATGAATTGCGGAGCTCCGAATGCGCCCGATGCTGCTGTCCCTCGCCATCATGGCTTCCCTGGCCGCCTGTCAATCCGGGCCGGAATCCCGTGCCGACAAGCAGGCCGCATCCGAGTCGGCCGAGTCGGTGCAGCGGCAGCCCGCCACGGCCGAAGCCATGGACGCGCTGTACGCAGCGTTCTGGGAGGCCTCGCTCGAGCAGAACCCGATCCGGGCGACCTTCATCGGCGACAAGCGCTACAACGACCGCATGCCGAACTTCTTCACCGAGACGTTCCGGAAGGAGGCGCAAGCCTTCGACCGCGAGTGGCTGGCCAAGGCCCGGGCCTACGACCCGTCGTCGCTGGACGGCCAGGCCAGGCTCTCGTATGACATGTTCGTGCGCGACCTGGAGACATCGATCGAAGGCGAGCGCTTTCCGCGCTGGATGCTGCCGATCAACCAGTTCGGCAGCTTCGCGAGCTTTCTGCCGCAGCTGGCCTCGGGGCGCGGCGCGCAGCCGTTCAAGACGGTGGAGGACTACGACAACTGGATCAAGCGGGGCGCCGCGATCCCGGCCATCTTCGACAGCGCGATCGGGAACATGCGGTTGGGCATGAAGGCCGGTGTGGTGCAACCCAAGGTACTGATGGCCAAGGTGATCCCGCAGCTCGAAGCGTTGATCGTGAGCGACCCCGAGTCGTCGCTGTTCTGGGGACCGATCAAGCTGATGCCGGAGACGTTCGGCGCCGAAGACCGCGCACGCCTGGACGCCGAGTTCCGCACCCTGATCGGCGAAGGGCTGATTCCGGCGTACACCCGCCTTCGTGACTTCATCCGCGACGAATACCTGCCTGCCTGTCGCGACACGGTGGCGTTCTCCGCACTGCCCGATGGCGAGGCCTGGTACGCGTTCAACGTGCGCAACATGACGACGACCGACCTGTCGCCGCTGGCCATCCACGACATCGGCCTCGGCGAGGTCGCGCGCATCCACGGCGAGATGCGCCGCGTGATGCACGAAGTGGGCTTCAAGGGAGCGCTGAAGGATTTCTTCAAGTACGTCACCGAAGACGATGCCTTCACCTTCCCCAACGAGCTCGCCCTGCTCGACGGCTACAACGGCCTGCGCGGACGCATCGACGCCCGGGTTCCCGAGCTGTTCTCGCTGATTCCGAAGTCGCCGTTCGAGATCCGTCCGGTCGAAGAGTTCCGCGCCAAGTCCGCCGCGGGCGGCCAGTACTTCCCACCGAGCGAAGACGGCACCCGCCCGGGCATCTTCTACGTCAACACCTACGATCTCCCTTCGCGCAAGGTCTGGGACATGGAAAGCCTGTACCTGCACGAGGCGATTCCCGGCCATCACTTCCAGATCGCCCTGCAACAGGAGCTGGCCGAGCTGCCCGCGTTCCGTCGCTTCGGCGGTGAGACCGCCTTCTCGGAGGGCTGGGGGCTGTACGCCGAATCACTCGGCAAGGAGCTCGGCGTGTACACCGATCCCTACCAGTACTTCGGGCGCCTGCAGGCCGAGCTGTGGCGGTCGATCCGCCTAGTGGTGGATACCGGCCTGCACGCCAAGGGTTGGACCCGCGAACAGGTCATCCAGTACATGCTCGACAACTCCGCCACCACCGAGACCGAGGCCGTCGCCGAGGCTGAGCGCTACATCGCGATACCCGGTCAGGCGCTCGCCTACAAGATCGGCGAGCTGAAGATTCTCGAACTGCGCCAGCGCGCCGAACAGGCCCTCGGCGAGCGGTTCGACATCCGCGGATTTCACGCCGAAGTGCTTCGCGACGGCGCCGTGCCGCTGTCGGTGCTCGAAGCCAAGATCGATCGCTGGATCACCCGGCAATGAGGCTGATCCGGTTGGTCGACGTCGGCTGCCACCGACGGTTCGGGCGACTGGCTCGGAGCTCGGCAAGGCTTGGCTCGGGTGCCGGCCAGTCGGCGCCACCTTGAAATTTGCCCGAAAGAGTGGCGCCAGAGGCGCAAACGCCTTACATTTCGGCTACTCATCGTGCCGACGTGAGGCTGCTGCCTGCCTTGGCCGGTTGAGTGCGCCCTTCTTCAGACACTTGGAACCTCTGCCCATGAGAACTCTTCTGAGCGCCGCACTCGTACTTGGCCTCTCCGCTGCCCCTGCATACGCCGACGATCTCGACTGCGCGGCTCTGGCCAACAGCGCGGATGCGGAACCCGCTGGTTATGCCGAAGCTTGCGGTCCTTTCGATGTCGACGCGTCGACCCCGACGCCGTCGTCGCCCACCAGCACCGGTTTCACCCTGGACATCCGCGGTGACGCAGGCGCCGGACGTGCACAGAACACGCTGTACAGCTTCGTGCTGAACAATTTCGCCGGCCAGACACCGGTGGCGGTCACCAATCCTTCGGTGTTTGCGCTCGACTTCGACCCGACCGGCACGACGCTGTATGCCATTCCTTCGTCGACCGCCGCAGCCAATCCGAACACGCTGGGTACGATCAATACCGCGACCGGCGCGTTCACGCCCATCGCCGTGATGAACGGCGCACTGACCACCGCACCGACCGGCTTGACGATCGATCCGGTGTCGGGAACCGCCTACATCTCCTCGACCACTGACCTGTTCACGATCGACCTCACGACTGCCACCACCACGGCGGTCGGCACCATGGGCACGGCAGGTGGCCTGGTGATCGATATCGCGATGGACTGCAACGGCGCCTTGTACGCCCACGACATCGGCGACGACTCGCTGTACTCGGTGAATACCGCCACCGGCGCTGCCACGGTCATCGGCGGAACCGGCCTTGCCGCGAACTTCGCCCAGGGCATGGACTTCGACAACGACGATGGTCAGCTGTACGGCTTCGTCTACACCGGCGGTGGCACCAACACGTTCGGCACCTTCAATCTCGCGACCGGCGCTGTGTCGGCCCTCTCTACCAATTCGCCGCTGGGCGAATTCGAAGGCGCGATTCCGACCACTTGCGTGCCGCCAGACTCCGATGTGTCGATCTCGAAGACGGCGAATGTGACCGGCCCGCTGCAGGTCGGTTCCGCGGTGACGTTCACCCTGACTGTGAGCAATGCCGGACCCGGCGCCGCGACGGACGTGGTGGTCACGGACGCACTGCCCAGCAACGTGACCTACGTGTCGGACACCTGTGCGGCATCGGTGGTCGGCTCCACCGTCACCTGGACGGTCGGCGCGCTCGCCAACGGCGCCACGGCGGCCTGTGACGTGTCCACCACCGTGAGCGGAATCGGCCAGATCACCAACACCGCCAGCGCAACGAGCAGCTCCAACGACCCGGCTGCGGCGAACAATGCGAGCAGCATCGTGCTCAGCGGTGTGGAGGTTCAGGTGCCCACGATGAGCCAGCTCGGACTGCTGATCCTCGGTCTGACCGTCGCAGGCATCGGCTTCGTGGTGTTCCGAAGCCGCTGAGCCTGCCCAGCCGGACCGTCCCGCGCGGACGGCCCGGCCTGAGCCCGGAAGGCCGCCCTGATGGGCGGCCTTCTTGTTTGCGGTGGCGTGATACGCCTTGGAAAACGGACGGTCGCCACGGTCAGCGAACCGGCATCCAGACATCGAAACCGTCCGCTGTCTGACACGCGCGAGAAAGGTTCGGCGACGGCACGACGGCAGCATGGGCATGCCTCGGTTCGGCGCCTGCATCCATCCAGTGCTGCCCTGCGCGGGCCGACTCAAGCTGGTTCGGTTTGCAGATCTTCTGCACGACCCGGCCACCGAATCGGGCGTCGAATCGCAAGCGGATCTCGCCGATCTGCGTGTCCGGCCTATCTGAGTGCCCGCAGGAATCTCCAGATCCCCACCGCCACGAACCCCAGGCTCAACACCGCGATCAACCCACCCCACACCCAATACGGCAACCAGAATGCATCCGCGATCTGGCCGACGTCGGACAGCATGTCGCCGCTGCCGGTACGGGCGACCGGCGTAAACAGGTAGTCGGCGCGGGTGAAGCTGGCCAGCAGCAGCTGCACGGCGATGAACATGCAGCTCAGCTGCGACAGGCGTGCACCGCCCCAGAGCGCGATCAGGGCCAGCAGGCCGGCGAGAATCAGGCAGTACGAGAAGGTCAGCGGATTGCCCGACCAGAGCACCGCGGTCGCAGCCAGCAGCAGCGCCAGCAGGCCCAGCGCGACGTGACTGGGGCGCAGGCCGACGCTGGCCATGAGAAGCAGCATCGCCGAGAACGGGGGGCCGAGCAGCCCACCGGAAGCGATCAGGGCGATATCGGTGCGGCCGAATGCGCCGCGGTAGCTCGCCACGCCCGAGCCGTCGCCATACATGTCCAGCGACAGGAACTGACCGCCGAGCAACCATGCGGTCAGCCCGTGTCCCAGCTCATGCGCCAGGGTGGACCCCATCAGGATCGGCCACCCCAACACGCGCAGCGGCGCCCACCACGCGATCAGCAGGCTGGCCGCCACAGCCAGGGCCAGCGCCGTCGCGGCCTGGCGGCGCGGCAGTTCGCGGTGTTTCGGCGTGTTCATGGCAAGCACGTCACGATGCAGGTTCGCTCGCGTCCTGAAGGGTGCATGGGCCGGAACGGGTTGACCCGGCCGGCCTGCGATTGGAACGGAACCGCCCGCCTGCGTAAAGTGTGCGCAGTGTGATCGCGGCGGCAACCTGCCCGATCGAACGAGTCGTCTTCGAGGCCTTCCCGGGAGCACCGCATGTTCAGCCGCATCGTCAACCTATTCAAGGGCTTTCTCTCGCTGTTCATCAAGGACATCGAGAAGCGCAACCCCGAAGCCCTGCTCGAGCTCGAACAGGAAAACCTGCGCAAGCAGATTGCCTCGTACAACCAGGGGCTGGCCAACCACGCCGGCCTCGCGGAGCGCCTGATGGGCCAGGTGCGCAAGCTTGAAACCGAAGAGAAGGAACTGCGCGCCCGCACCACCGCGCATCTGCGCGCCGGCAACAAGGAAGCGGCAGGCCAGCATGCGTTGCGTCTGCAGACGGTGGCACGCGAGCTGGCAGAAAACCGCGCGCAGATGGAATCCGCCGAAACCACCTACAAGGATCTGGTCCGCGCCCGTGACGTGGCCGTCAGCGCCGCCCGCGCGAAGATCGAAAGCCTGAAGGGCGCGATCAACGACATGCGGATGAAGACCGCAATGGCGGAAATGAACGAGATGGCGGCCGGCATGATCGGCAACATCGGCGGCTCGGGCGACACGCTCAACCGCCTGCACGACATGGTCGAGGAAGAGCGCACCAAGGCCGCCGGGCGGGCGCGTGTATCGCGCGACTCGATCGACATGGCCGACATCAACGTCAAGGAAGCCGAACAGAAGGCGCTGGCAGACCAGGCGCTGGCCGATTTCGCTGCCGCCGAGGGCCTCAGCCTGGGCGGCGAAGCCGAGTCGGCGCCGGTCAGTCGCAGCATGGGCGGGCGTCAGTCCGAGGGCGAGTCGGCCTGAGCACGCTGTCGCCTGCAACTATCGCGGCAAGCGTGGTGCATTTTGGGCAACCTGGGGAGCCTGTAGGACATGGGACTGGCGGCTGACGCACCGGAGTGGGCCCGGGAGCTGGCGCTCGCCTACGAGAGCGGCGCGCACGGGCAGTTCATTCTCCACGGCAACGTGGCGGACCGGTTTCCGCTGGGTGGCCGTCGGGTCAGCCTGATCCGCTGCATCGATGCGCTGTTGCTGGGCGGCTTCGAGGTCGTGTTCACCTATGATCCCGGCAATGGCCTGGGGATCCTGCGCGGTGCCGAGCGTATCGCCGAGTGGCCGTCGATGAAGGAGATGCCGGCGCTGCCGCGCGATCCGCGTCTGGCGGTGGAAATCGTCGGCCGCTACGTGCGCTTTCGCCACAATCTCACCGCAATGGGTCGCGGCGACGTCGAGCACGTCGCGGTGCTGATCCGCAGCGCCGAGCAAATCCTGCCGGCGGGACGATCGGGAGAATTCGACGTCGCCAGCCTGGCCAGCCTGGTGCGCGACTGGGCCAGCGAACCACCCTTCAGCGAGACCGCGTTCGCGAGCTTCCTGCTTACCGACCAGCTGGCCGATCTGCACCCGATGATTGCCGGCCACCCGCGGGTGGCGCGCGTGCGTGTGCCGCTGCCCGACGCCGCCACCCTGCAAACCACGCTCGCACAGCTGCGCGTCGACCATCCACAGGCCTTCGACCCCGAACAGGGCGATCACGAGGCCGCGCAGGCGCTGACCGGTGTCAGCGTCAGCGCCCTGCAGAGCCTGGTGCGCCGCCGCGCGCATCTGCATCAAGTCTTGCAGCCGTCGGACTGGGCGGGCGTCAAGAAGGCGCTGATCGAGAGCGATGCAGAAGGTCTGCTCGAATTCATCGAAGCGCGTCGCAGCCTGGACGACTACCACGCCCAGGACGCACTGAAGAAAGCGCTGCGCCAGGACATCGCGCTGTGGCGCCAGGGCGACCTGCGCGCGCTGCCGATGGGTTACATCTTTTGCGGCCCGGTGGGCACCGGAAAGACCTATCTGGTCGAGTGCCTGGCCGGTGAAGCCGGCGTACCGGTGGTCAAGCTGAAGAATTTCCGCGACCGCTGGGTCGGATCGTCGGAAGGCAACCTGGAAAAGATTTTCCGCCTGATTCGTGCGCTCGGCCGCTGCATCGTCTTCATCGACGAGGCTGACCAGACGCTCGGCAAGCGCGACGCCGGCAGCGGCGACAGCGGCCTGTCCGGCCGCATCTACTCGATGATCGCGCAGGAGATGTCGAACAGCGCGAACCGCGGACGGGTGATGTGGATTCTCGCCTCCTCGCGTCCGGACCTGATCGAGGTCGACCTCAAGCGTCCGGGCCGCATCGACGTGAAGGTGCCGCTGCTGCCGACCACGACCGTGGAAGAAAGCGCGCACCTGATCCGCGCCTTGCTCAAGCGTTTCGATCTGGACGTTCCGGCCGAGCAACTGACCACGCTCGATCTGCCGACTTTGCTGACGCCCGGCGCGGCCGAAGCGTTGGCGGTCAAGGTCTACCGCCGCGTGCGCACCGAAGCACTCGACGCCAGGGCTGCTCTCGCCGCCTGCCTGCAGGGCTATCAGGCGCCGGTGCCGCTCGACGTGCTCGAATTCCAGATGCGCATTGCCATCCGCGAAGCCACCGACATGGCCTTCGTGCCGCCTAAGCTACGGCCGTTCGGCGAGGCGCCCGCCGCATGAAATACCTGTGGAAGGCGTTCGCGTTCCGGCCCTTCGGCATGCCCATACCGCCGAACTTTTTCTACCTCGCGGCGATGGGCCTGCTCGGCGCCTTTGCCAGCCCGGGATTCTTCATCCTCGGTCTCGGTGGCGAAATCGCCTACCTGTGGGGCATGAGCAACAACCAGCGCTTCCGCAATGCCATGGATGCGAATGAGGAACGCCAGGACCCGCACCACGCGCGCTACCAGACCATGCTGCGCCAGCTGACGCCCGACCAGCAGCAGCGCCAGCACGAGATCGAGGCGCGCGGCCGGGAGATCTTCGCCACCCTCGACCAGACGCCGCTGCTGCGCACCCACATGGACAGCCTCGAACAGCTGGTCTACCTCAACCTGCGCCTGCTGCTCGCACGCCAGGCCATCCTCGGGGTGGTGTACACCGCGCGCACCGACGCGGCCAAGCTGGATGCTCAGGAGGCCGACATCGAGGCGCGCCTCCTGCGCGATGATCTCAACCCCGAGCTGCGTCGCTCGCTGGAGCAGCAGAAAGCGGTGATCGACCAGCGCCAGGAAGCGCATGCGAGCGCCGGTCGCAGGCTGGAACACGTCGACGCCGAACTGGCGCGCATCGAGCAGCAGATC
>JAGRJY010000178.1 GCA_020442465.1 Lysobacterales bacterium | reverse complement strand
TGCGTAGGTCGTAGGTTCGATTCCTATTTCCGGCACCAAGTACAGGTACGACCGGTGAGACCCGTCGTACCGAAGAAGCAAAGCCCCGGCCCCAAGACCGGGGCTTTTGCTTTGAAGCAGGTACGACCGGTGAGACCCGCCGTACCAAGTACAGGTACGAACAGCCTCTCCCGCCGTACCGAAGAAGCAAAGCCCCGGCCATCCAACCGGGGCTTTTGCTTTGAAGCAGGTACGACCGGTGAGACCCGCCGTACCAAGTACATGTACGAACAGCCTGTCCCGCCGTACCAGAAAAGCAAAGCCTCAAGCCTAATAGCCGGGGCTCTTGCTGTGAAACAGTTGCGAACGGTGAGACCCGCTGTACCGAACAAGCAAAGCCCCGGCCATCCAACCGGGGCTTTTGCTTTGAAGCAGGTACGACCGGTGAGACCCGCCGTACCAAGTACAGGTACGAACAGCCTGTCCCGCCGTACCGAAGAAGCAAAGCCCCGGCCCTAAAACCGGGGCTTTTGCTTCGAAGCAGGTACGACCGGTGAGACCCGCCGTACCAAGTACATGTACGAACAGCCTCTCCCGCCGTACCAAAGAAGCAAAGCCCCGGACTCCAAATCGGGGCTTTTGCTTTGAAGCAGGTACGAACGGCGAGATCCGCCACTCCGCCAAGAGCAAAGCCCCGGACCCCAAGCCGAGGCCTCCGCCATGAAGCAGGTACGACCGGCCAGTCCCGCCGTATCGAAGAAGCAAACCCCCGAACCCAAAACCGTGGCCCTTGCCTCCGAACAGGCACGACCCGCCCGACCATTCGTGCCCGGGCATCGAGGCACAAGCACCGCCGCCAGCGTTCTTCCATGTGGGTCGATCTCGGCATCCAGCACCGCCCCATCCCGGTCAGACGCCCGGCCATCCCCCAACCCGTCACCGGCCGAGGGGTTCCCCTGCGCGCGCGAGCGGGGATTGCGCAGGTGCTCGGCCATGGCGGATGATCGGGCCATGAGCAGCTACTGCGCGTACGCCGCGGAGCACCCTCTCCATCGTGGCTACCACGATGAGGAATACGGCTTTCCCCAGCGCGACGACGCGGTGCTGTTCGAGCGCCTGATGCTGGAAATCAACCAGGCCGGATTGAGCTGGGGGTTGATGCTGCAGAAGCGCGACAGTCTGCGCAGCGCCTACGCCGGTTTCGACCCGATGAAGGTGGCGTGGTTCGGTGATCGCGACCGCGAACGTCTGCTGGCTGATCCCGGGGTCATCCGCAACCGGCTCAAGGTGGACGCCGCCATCACCAATGCGCGCGTGGTGGTCAGTTTCTACGATGGCTACGAGAGTTTTGCCGGCTGGCTCGATGCCCATCATCCGCTTGATCTCGATGACTGGAAGCGCCTGTTCAAGCAGACCTTCAAGTTCACCGGTGGCGAGATCGTGCGCGAGTTCCTGACCAGTCTCGGCTACCTGCCGGATGCCCATGCCGAATCCTGCCCGGTGGCCGCGCGTGCGAGGGCGGCGCGCGCCAAAGCGGGCCTTCTGCTTCCCCGGGAAAGCGCGACATCAGTCGGGACGCTGGCCCCGGCTTGAGTGTTGTGCGGCCCGGTTCGCGACGCCGGGACGGGCCTGGCGCCGCGCGGCCGGCCAGCGAGCAGGGCTGCGTCGGGGCCGCAAGCCGGCGATTCGAGCCGGTCTGAGCATGTGCGCATAACCTATTGATATGCAAGGATTGTGTGTAGCATCTGCGCGTCCGCATCGTCCCGCCTGCGGGGCGGCGCATGGCGCCGCTTGCGGGTCACCCATTCGGCACAGCGATGGACGGCGGGGCCGTGGCAGACCGACCTCACGTCACGGAACCAATGCTAACCTTCGCACTCCAAACCATCGGCGTCCGCCCGAGGAGTGAATCCATGCGTAGTGGCAATCCTGCCCTCAACCAGAACACGTTTCTTGACGTCGGCACGGGCCACGTCAGCGTCGGCTCTGCGGAGGCGATGAGCATCGAGGGTACGGTCAACAAGACCGCGTTCCTGCTGGTACTCACCCTGATCTCCGCGATGTACACCTGGCGCCTGTACACGGGCCCCGAAAGCATTCCTGCGCTGATGCCCTATGTGTGGGGCGGCGCGATCGGCGGTCTCGTGCTGGCGCTGGTGACCGCGTTCAAGAAGCAGTGGGCGATGTACACCGGCCCGATGTATGCGCTGCTCGAAGGGCTGTTCGTCGGCGCCGTCTCGGCGGTGTTCGAGGCGCGCTTTCCGGGCATCGTGATGCAGGCCGTCGGCCTGACCTTCGGCGTGCTGGCTGCGCTGCTGATCGCCTACCGCTCGCGACTGATTCCGGTCACCGAGAACTTCAAGCTCGGCGTGGTGGCGGCCACGGGCGGCATCATGTTGCTGTATCTGGTCAACATCGGCGCCCGCCTGCTCGGCTTCGAGGGCATGGGCTTCATCCACGATTCCGGCATGCTCGGCATCGGTTTCAGCGTGTTCGTCGTCATCGTGGCGGCACTGAACCTGGTGCTGGATTTCGATTTCATCGAAAGTGGCGTGGAGCAGGGCGCGCCGAAGTACATGGAGTGGTACGGCGCGTTCGCGCTCGTGGTCACCCTGATCTGGCTGTACCTCGAGATCCTGCGCTTGCTGTCGAAGCTGCAGTCGCGCGACTGATCATGACTTCAAATGGCAAATGCGAACGGCGCGCATCACTGCGCGCCGTTCTTTTTTCCTGGTTGAGCTGAAGTCCGGTTCGCGCAGGCCCGGTTAGTCCGACAATGGCAGCGCATCCGTCGCCGGCGTGCCGACTGGCGTAATCGGGCCCGGACGCAGCGCGGGTACCGGGTCGGCCTCGATCTTTCGCTGCAGCTCGGCGATGGCGGCGTCGAGCTGCGCATCGCCACCGAGGAACGTCGCGTGCGGCAGGTTGTCGACTTCGATGTCCGGCGACACACCGCGCCCCTCGATCAGCCAGCGCCCATCCGGCGCATGCTGCGGGAACTCGGCGATGCGGGCGATGCCGCCATCGCTGAGCCGGTTGCGGTCCGACAACCAGATGCCGGCGCCCGCGGTCTGCTTGCCGATCAGCGTGCCGAGGCCGAGTGACTTGATGCCGGCGGCGAATGTCTCGCCGTCCGAATAGGTCATCTCGTCGGTCAGCACCACCAGGTGGCCGCGGAACGCGTTCTGCATGTTCCAGTAGGGCGCGCCTTTCTCGGCGGACCAGAACGCCCACGCGCGGCGCATCAGCTTCTCGATGATCCACGAGTCGATGTTGCCGCCGCGGTTGCGTCGCACGTCGATGATCAGCCCGTCGCGATCGCTCTGTGCGTAGAACTCGCGCGCAAAGGTGGCGATGTCGTTGCCGCCCATCGCGCGCAGGTGCAGGTAGCCGATACGACCTTGCCCGCGATCCGCGACGCGGGTCTGCCGAGCTGCGATCCAGTCGGCGTAGCGCCAGGCAGCGTCCTTCTCGGCGCCGTCCGCGATCACGATGACGTGGTGCGACTTGGCCGCGCCGCGCTGCAGGGTGAGCAGCACCTGCTGCCCAGCTTGCTGGTTCAGCGCGCGCGCCAGGTCGGCCTGGCCGCGGATGACGCGGCCGTTGACCTCGACCACGCGGTCGCCGGCGCGTGCATCCACGCCTGCTCGTGCGAGCGGCGGCAGAGTCTCGGGCAGCTCGGGCTCGCCGGCGTAGATGCGCTCGATGAACAGACCGGTGGCATCTTCGCGCCACACCGCGCCGAGCGACGCCGGCTTGGGTGACTCGCTGTCGGAAGGCAGATCGGTGCTGCGCACTTGCGAGTGCAGGATGTCCAGTTCGCTGGTCATCCGTCCCAACAGGTCGTTCAGCTCGTGCCGGTCGGTAAGGCGCGGCAGCCAGGCCGCGTAGCGCACACCGATGGCGTCCCAATCGATGCCGCGCAGGTTGCGGTCGAAGGCGTACATGCGGTGCATGCGCCAGGCGTCGTAGAACTGCTGACGCCACTCCTCGTAGGGCGTCACCGCGACGCGCCACCCATCAGTGGCGAGCTTCGACTTGGCCAGGTCGGCCGGGGCCTTGGCTGCCGCATCGAGCAGCAGCAAGCCGCTGACGCCCTGGTCGTTGCCCTGCACCAGCAGGATGCGCTTGCCATCGTCGCTGAGGTCGAAGTAGGCCACATCCTTGGCGAATTCTTCGGGTTTGGCCTTGGGCTCGAGCGACAGCGTCTTGAGCTGACCGCGCGCGCCCGGTTCGTCGCCGCGGGTGGTGAAGTAGACGCGCTTGTCGTCGAGTTCGAGCGCCTGGTAGCGTCCGGCGGGCAGCGGTACGTCGTAAAGGCGACTGGCCATGCCGTTCCAGACGACCTGGGCCGCGTGGGTGGGTTTGGGCTTCGCCGACTTGTCCTTGCCGTCCTTGCTGTCCTTGCCTTCGGGCTTGTCGTCGGTGGGCGCGAGCTCGTCCCGCGGCGCGAACGGAAAGCGCGCACCTTCACGCAGCGCGATCGCGTAGAGCTTGGCCTTGCGCGGAAACGCCGGCCCCATGTTGCGGTCGCCCCAGGGGGCGGAGGGTTCGGCGGCGAAGTGGCGCTGGGAAATGAAGTACAACCACGCGCCATCCGGCGAAAAGGCCGGCGCGAAACTGTTGTACTTGTCGCTCGTCAGCACCGCCTTGCGCCCGCTGACCGGGTCGATCATCAGGATTTGCGGGCGACGTTGATCGCTGTCAGCACGGGCGACGGCGAGCAGACTGCCATCGGCAGACCATGCCAGCGATGCGTAGGGCTCGGTGCCGTCGAGCTCGCTCTGGTCGAGCACCTTGATGGATTTTGCAGCGATGTCGATCAGGTGCAGCTTGCCGTCGAAGTCGGTCACTGCCAGGCGCTTGCCGTCGGGTGCGGGGAACAGCTTGCTCCAGCGCGGGGCAGCCTGCTCGACCAGCGGGGCCATGTCGCCGCTGCCGTTCGCGGCCATGCTGACGATGCGCTCGCTGCGCCCCTTGGCGGCAATCGCGAACACGCGTTTGCCGTCGTGGCTCAGCACGGCCTCGCGCAAGCGCGTGTCGCCTGGCACCGGCAACACCGCCCGGCGCATCGATTCGGGACCGAACACCGCACTGCCTCCGCGTACGTTGAGCACCGCGCGTTGACCCTTGCCGTCGATGGCAACGCCTTCGAAATAGCTCAGCGGCTTGTCGATCCAGCGCTCCCGGCGCGGATCGAAGTCGGATGCCAGATCGATCTGCAGGCGGCGATCGGAGCGATCCGCCAGCTGGAATACGCGCAGGTCGCCACCGAACTGGTAGACGACGTTACCGTTGTGCTCGGACGGGTCGGAAACCGACAGTTCGGCATGTCGGGTGAGCTGGGTGCGTGCGCTGCCATCGGCATGCATGGTCCACAGTGCGGGGCGTCCCGAGGCGTTGCTGACGAAGATGACCTCGCCCGCATGCCACATCGGGTCGGTGTCGGAGCTGGCGCTGGGTGGATCCAGACGCGCCGCCTCATCGGAACCGGGTGTGTAGTGCCAGATGCGCCCGGCCGCGCCGCCCTGGTAGGCGATCGCGTTGTCGGTGCTGAGGTGCAGTCCCATGCGGGTGAACCAGATGGAGCCGTCGTCCGCGATCACCCCCTGGCTGGCGTCCGCCAGGGGAATGTCTTCGCGCTTGCCACTCGCGGGATCGATCGTGCGCAGACTGCGCACGTTCCAGAGTCCATGCCCCGCATCGGTGGCGTAGACCACCTTGCCGTCGGGCGACCAGGGCTGTACCCAGACCCGCGCGTGGTCGAAGCTGAGGCGCGTGGGCTGGCCGCCCGTGGTCGGCATCACGTAGACCTCTTCCGCGCCATCGTAGGACGCCGCAAAGGCGATCCATTGGCCGTCGGGGGAGATGCTGGCCTGACTCTCGACGCCCGGATGACGGGTCAGCCGCATCGCCACGCCTCCGCTGAGCGGCACGCGCCAGAGATCGCCCTCGGCGGTGAACACGACGGTGTCGCCGTGGATGGCCGGATCGCGGTAGTAGCCTTCGGTGGCGTGGGCGGCGGTGAGCCATCCGCTGCCCAGAAGCATGGTGAGCGCGGCAAGACGCGAGTGGGCGGAGCACGTCCGGATCATGCTGGGCACCTGGTCGGGGAAAGGCCGGATTCTTGGCACCCGCGGCCCGCCGTGCAACCGCCGAAGGTCACTGGCGGGCTGCGGAGGCCTCGGCGCGCAGCGACTCGTCGAGCGCGCGCAGTCGCTCGGGCGTGCCGACATCGGTCCAGCGTCCGTGATGCGCGAAGCCGGAGACGCGCCCCGCGTCCATGGCATGCTGGAGCAGCGGGGCGATCCTGAAGCGCGGTGTCTCCGCCTGCGCCTGCTCGGGAAAGAGCGTCTTCCACTCGCGCAGCAGGCCAGGATGATAGAGCCCAACGCCCGCATAGGTGAGTCGAGGGGCGCCCTCGCGATGCAGCTGACCGGAAGCGTCGAGATGGAAGTCGCCGAGTGGGGCGAACGCGGGGGGGGCGACCATCACCAAATGGGCGAGGTCGACCGGTTGCCGGGCCAGCGCGGCGAAGTCCACATCGCAGTACACGTCGCCGTTGACGACCACGAACGGTGCGTCACCGAGCAGCGGTAGGGCGCGCAGCATGCCACCGCCGGTTTCGAGCGGCTCGGGGCCTTCGTCGGAGTAGTGGATGCGCAGGTTCCATCGCTTCCCGTCACCGAGGACGCGCGGGAACTGCTCGGCAAGGTGCGCGACGTTGATGACGACGTCAGACACGCCGACGCGCGCAAGGCGCTCGAGGTGCCAGACGATCAGCGGCTTGCCGCCCGCTTCAAGAAGCGGCTTGGGCGTGTGCAGGGTCAGTGGACGCATGCGTTCGCCGCGGCCGGCGGCGAAGATCAGTGCGCGCACGCGGCTGTCGTCCGGCTGTCGGATGGACGTGCCCGGGTCAGGTCCGCGTCGCCGATGGCGCGCTCGATCAGCGCGATCAGCGGCGCTGTCTCGGCGTATCGCCGACCGACATCGCGGGCGTAGGACCACACCCGCGGCAGGTCTGCGAGATAGCCCGACTTGCCGTCGCGGTACCAGAGCCTGCAGAAGATGCCGAGCACCTTGATGTGGCGCTGCAGCCCCATCAGGTCGAACCAGCGGCGAAACGCGTGTTCGTCGGCGCGGGTCAAGCCGGCATCCACCGCCTGTGCGCGGAAGCGCTCGACCCAGCGGTAGACGTCGTGCTCGGGCCAGACGATGTAGCAGTCGCGCAGCAGCGAGACCAGGTCGTAGGTGATCGGACCAGTGACAGCGTCCTGGAAGTCGATCAGGGCCCAGCTGTCGTCCCCGCCCAGCAGTACGTTGCGTGCGTGGAAGTCGCGGTGGACGAACACCCGGTCCTGCGCCAGGGCGTCGTGGCACAGCAGGTCGAACGCGCGTTCAATGACGTCCCAATCCTCGCACGCGGGCGTGAATCCGAGATGGCGCTGCAGGAACCAGGTCGGCATCAGTTCCAGCTCGGTCACCAGGCGATCGCGATCGTAGGGCGGCAGCCCGGTGGCCCGTACATCGCGCTGCATGCGCAGCAGCACGTCGAGCCCACGCCCGTAGGCGGCCTCCACCGTGGAGGCATCGAGCGTCGGCAGCAGCAGCCGACTACCCAGATCGCTCAGCAGAAGGAATCCCTGTTCGAGATCCCTGGCGACCACCCGCGGCGCGGCGATGCCTGCGGCGTCGAGTCGGGCGGCGACGTCAAGCCAGGGCCCCAGGTCTTCCTTGTCCGGCGGTGCATCCATCACGATGAAACTGGGTGTGCAGTCGGTGATGCGCCAGTAACTGCGGAAGCTGGCGTCGCTGGACGCCGGCTCCAGGGCGACCCGCTGATCGGCCAGTGCCGCGCGCGCAAAGGCAAGCCGTTGATCGGCCCGCATCGTGTCGTCACTCATGCGTCGCGTTCCATCAATGCGCGCACGTGGGCCACCGAGCTCTCGCGCAGGGCGGTCAGGCTGTAGCCGCCTTCCAGCGCCGACACGACGCGGCCCCGCGCGTGGCGCTCGGCAAGGTCGACCAGACGCTCGGTGATCCATGCGTAGTCGTCGGCACCGAGGTTGAGACCGGCTAGCGGGTCGAGACGGTGCGCGTCGAAGCCAGCCGAGATCAGCAGCAGTTCGGGCGCGAAGGCGTCGATCTCCGGCAGAAGCTGCTCCGACCACAGGCGGCGAAACAGGACGCCATCGCTGCCTTCATCCAGCGGCAGGTTCAGCGTGCGTCCGAGGCCGCCGCGCTCGAACGGCAGGCCGCTGCCGGGATACAACGGGTGCTGATGCGATGACACGTACAGCGTGCCGGGCTGGTCCCAGAGGATGTCCTGGGTGCCGTTGCCGTGGTGGACATCGAAGTCGATCACCGCCACCCGGGCGATGCCGTGCCGTTGCTGTGCGTGGAGCGCGCCGACAGCGATCGAGTTGAACAGGCAGAAGCCCATCGCCTGCTGGCGGGTCGCGTGGTGCCCGGGCGGGCGCACCGCGCAGAAGGCGCGCCGCGACTTGCCTTCGATCACCGCGTCGATGGCCGCGCAGACCGCTCCTGCGGCGCGCTGGGCGGCCTCGGCGGAGGCCGGACTCATCGCGGTATCGGGATCGATCTGGCGCTGGGCGACCACCGGATGGCCGAGGAGATCGTCGACCAATGCCGCATCGTGGGCGCGCGCGATGCATTGCCGATCGGCCAGTGGCGCTTCGTGCCAGGGCACCTCCGGCAGCGCTTCGTGCAGCGCCTGCAGCACGGCGGCAAGTCGGGCCGGGCATTCGGGATGACCTGCGCCAGGGTCGTGCTGCAGGCAGCTGGGATGGGTGTAGAGCAGCATGCTCGGCGTACCGGTTGGCGACGCGTCGACTGCGACGCGCCGATGACGAAAGGATGACCAGTCGGGATTATTGGGCGCGCGCGCAAAGATTGCACCCATGCAGTTCGCGTGGGCGGCCAGCGTGCGTGTCGACGCAGGCGCGCGGCATTCCTGCTGCGCGGCGACGGGCCGACGATTCCCGGATCGGGCGGATGGCACAATGGCGACCTTCGCGGCGACGTGGTCGAGGCATGCAGGCATCACAGTGCGACGTACTGATCGTCGGCGGCGGGCTGGTCGGCACCAGTCTGGCCGCCGCACTCGAAGACAGCGGACTCTGCGTCGTGTTGGCCGAGGCGGCCGGGTCGGCGGCGTCGCCAAGCCCCGAGAGCTTCGACGAACGCAACCTCGCGCTGGCTCGGGCCTCGCTTGATGCACTCGATCGGCTGGGGGTGATGGCGCATGTGCGCCGCGCGCCGCAGCCGTTGCGCCACATCCATGTTTCGCGCGTCGGCGACTTCGGTTCGGTGCGGATTCGCGCAGCGGACCACGGCGTCGACGCGCTGGGCGGGGTCATCCTCGCCAGCGACCTTGGTGCGGCGCTGGCCGCCCGCCTGGCTGACTTGCGTGCCACCCGCCACTGCGCCGGCGCGAGGGTCGTCGACTGCGTGGCGCGCGACGATGCCTGGCGCGTCACGCTGGAGCGCGACGACGGGGCCGAAACCATCGAATGCCGCCTGCTGGTCGGTGCCGACGGAACACGCAGCGGCGTGCGCACTGCGCTGGGAGTCGGCGTTCGTGAACACGACTACGAGCAGGACCTGTTCGTCTGTGCCGTCGAGTCCGAGCATGCGCCCGCCGGACAGGCCTGGGAGCGTTTCAGCAGCGCCGGACCGGTCGCGTTGCTGCCGCGCAACGACGGGCGGTTCGGTGCGGTGTGTGGCGTGTCGCGCAGCGATGCGGACGCGATCGGGCAACTCGACGACCACGGGTATCTGGCCTTCCTGCAGCGGCGCTTCGGCTACCGCGCGGGACGCTTCGAGCGTGTCGGGCGACGCGTCCGCTATCCGATCAGGGCGGTGATTGCCGACCGGCTGGCCGGTGTGCGCGGCGTGCTGGTCGGCAACGCCGCGCAGACGATTCATCCGATCGGCGCGCAGGGTTTCAACCTTGGCCTGCGCGATGCACTGGGCCTGGCCGACGCGTTGCGTGGCGCTGAGGATGCCGGCGATGCCGTTCGGCTGCAGCGCTATGCCGCCGCGCGCGCCGAAGATCGCCGGCGCACCATCGAACTCAGTGACGGGCTGGCGCGCCTGACCGCGGTGGAAGGGCCGGCCGCCCACCTGATGCGCTCGCTGGGGCTGCTCGGCATTGGGCACTTGCCGGGCATGCGCGGTCCGCTTGTGGCCGGCGCCATGGGCTATCGCGGCGCGCCAGGCGAGGCCGGGGTGAACGGAGCGACGGTTCGATGACGCGCCGGCGAGGTCCCGAAGTCATCGTCGTGGGGGCCGGCATGGTCGGTAGCGCGCTCGCGCTCGCGCTGGCCCAGGCCGGCCGTCAGGTCTGTCTGGTCGAGCATCGCGTGCCGGAACGATGGCAGGCCGAGCCAGCGGATCTGCGAGTGGTGGCGCTGGCGCCGGACAACGCTGCATGGCTGCAAGCACTCGGCGTGTGGGCCGTGATCGCCGCGCAGGCACAGCCGTACCGCGCGATGCGCGTGTGGGACGCGGGGGCGCCCGGCGAGGTGCATTTCTCCGCCGACGAAATGGGCCGTGCCGAGCTCGGCTGGATCATCGAAAATCGCCTGATCGTCGACGTGCTCTGGCAGGCGGTGACCGCGCATCCGGGCGTGCGCTGCTGCTGTCCGGACGAAGTCGATGCCATCGAACCGGGCCATGCCGACGTCTCGGTGGGCTTGCGTTCCGGCGTGCGGTGGTCGGCCGATTTGCTGGTCGCTGCGGACGGCGGCGCCTCGCCGACGCGCGCGCGCCTCGGCATCGGCACGCAGGACAGGGACTACGGCCAGCGCGCGCTGGTGGCCCTGGTGAATACCGAATCGCCGCATCAGTCCACCTGCTGGCAGCGCTTCCTGCCCGGCGGGCCGCTGGCTTTTCTGCCATTTCGCGACGGGCGCAGTTCGATCGTGTGGTCACTCCCCGCAGCAGAGGCGGATCGGCTGCGCGGCCTTGACGAAGCAGCATTCTCGGCGGAGCTGGAGCGCGCGCTGGACGGACGACTCGGCGCACTGCAGGTCGCGTCGCCGAGGTTGGCGTTCCCGCTGCGCCGGAGCCTTGCGCTCGACTATGTCAGGGGGCGCTGTGCCTTGGTCGGTGATGCCGCCCACGTGGTGCACCCGCTCGCCGGGCAGGGGGTCAATCTCGGCCTGCGCGACGCGCGTGCCCTGGCGTTGGCGACTGCCGGTGCGGACGACTGCGGCGAACTTCGCGCGCTGCAGCGCTGGGCACGGCGTCAGCGCAGCGACAACGCGGTCGCGGCGCATGCATTCGAGACGATTCTTCGGGTGACGACCAGCAGTGCGATGCTGCCAACGCTGGCGCGCGGGCCGCTGCTGGGTCTGGTGGATCGATTTCAGCCCATCAAGCAGATGCTCATGCGCCAGGCCATGGGCGGCTAGCGCGGCTGCCGGGACGCTACGCCCGGCAGTCGCGCGGCTGCGGCATCACTCGAGCAGCGAGCGGAGCATCCAGGCGTTCTTCTCGTGCACGTTCAGGCGCTGCGTGAGAAGGTCGGCGGTGGGCTGGTCGCCCGCTGCCTCGGCCAGCTTCATCACCTTGCGACCGGTGCGACAGACGGCTTCGTTGCCCACCACCAGCTGCCGCACCATCTCCTTCCAGTCGCCGCTGTCGGCCTCGGTTTCGTCGGCCAGGGACGAGAGTTTGCCGAACGCCGCATAGGAGGAGGGCGCCCGGTGGCCGAGGGCGCGGATGCGCTCGGCGATGGCGTCCAGGGCCAGCCACTGCTCGTTGTAGTGGGTCTCGAACATGAGATGCAGGGTGTTGAACATCGGGCCAGTCACGTTCCAGTGATAGCCATGCGTGCGCAGGTAGAGGGTGTAGCTGTCGGCCAGAAATGCCGAAAGGCCGCCGGCGATGTCCTTGCGCTGTTTGTCGTTGATGCCGATGTCGATTTTCATCGAAAGGCTCCTTATTGGATGAGCTTCGCTTAATCTTACGCCGCGATGAGTCAAGGTAAAGTAAATCGTTCCCATGAAGTCGATAGACGCAGTAGATCGGTTGATCTGCGCGGCGTCGCGACGCGCGACTACGCCCGGCTTCGGCGCCTGCGTCAGCGCTGGGCCGAGCAGGGGGACGAGGAAGGGCGACTCCGCCTGCTGGATGAAATCGCCGCGTCGCGCGCCAGCGTGGATCAGCGTGCCAGTCGCATGCCGACGGTGCGGTTCCCGGACGACCTGCCGGTCAGTCGTGAGGCGGAACGGCTGGTTGAGATGGTGCGAAGGCATCAGGTCCTGGTGGTCGCCGGCGAAACCGGCTCGGGCAAGACCACCCAACTGCCCAAGATCTGCCTTGCAGCCGGACGAGGCGCGGCCGGTCTGATCGGCTGCACCCAGCCACGACGCATTGCCGCGCGCTCAGTGGCACGCCGGGTAGCGCAGGAACTGCAGGTCGAGCTGGGCGGGCTGGTCGGCTATCAGGTGCGCTTCACCGAGCAGGTGCGCGACGAGACAGCGATCAAGTTCATGACCGACGGCATCCTGCTGGCGGAGATCCAGTCCGACCGGTTTCTCTCCCGCTACGACACCCTCATCCTCGACGAGGCGCACGAACGCAGTCTGAACATCGACTTCCTGCTCGGCTACCTCAAGACCCTGCTCAAGCGGCGACGCGATCTCAAGCTGATCGTCACCTCGGCGACGATCGACACTGCCCGCTTTGCCAAACACTTCGACGATGCACCGGTGGTGGAAGTCGAAGGGCGCAGCTACCCTGTCGAGGTGCGCTACCGGCCACCGCACGCCTTGACCGGCGTCGAGGACGAAAGTGGCGAGGCCGTACGCGAGCCACGCTCGCCGGCGGAGTCGATCGTCTCGGTGGTCGATGAGATCACCGCGGAAGATCCGCTCGGCGACGTGCTGGTGTTTCTGCCCGGCGAGCGCGAGATTCACGAACTGCACCGGTTGCTGGGACGTCGGCACTACCGCGAGACCGAAGTGTTGCCGCTGTACGCGCGCCTGTCGACCGGCGACCAGGACCGCATTTTCCGACCGGGCCCGAAGCGACGCATCGTGCTTGCGACCAATGTGGCCGAGACCTCGCTGACCGTGCCGCGCATTCGCTACGTGGTCGATCCGGGGCTGGCCAGGGTGAAGCGCTACAGCCCGCGGCAGAAGCTTGATCGCCTGCACATCGAACCGATCTCGCGCGCCTCGGCCGACCAGCGCAAGGGCCGCTGCGGGCGTGTCGCCGCGGGCGTGTGCTATCGCCTGTACGAGCAGGGCGACTACGAGTCGCGGCCACCGTTTACCGATCCGGAAATTCGCCGTTCGGCCCTGGCCGGGGTGATCCTGCGCATGCTGTCGCTCGGACTGGGAGAGGTCGACCGCTTTCCGTTCATCGACGCGCCGGATGCACGCGCGGTGTCGGAGGGATGGCAGCAGCTGCTCGAACTCGGCGCGGTCGATACGGCACGCAAGCTGAGCAGCGTGGGTCGTGAGATGGCGCGCTGGCCGGTCGACGTGAAGCTGTCCCGCATGCTGATTGCGGCACGCGAGCTCGATTGCCTGCGCGAGGTGCTGACGATCGTCGCCTTCCTCAGCATCCAGGATCCGCGCGAGCGTCCGGTCGATGCCCGGGCGGCTGCCGACACGGCGCACGCGGCGTGGGCCGACCCGAAGTCCGAGTTCGTCGGCATTCTGAACCTGTGGGCGGTGTATCAACAGGAGCACGAGGCGCGCACGCAGTCCAAGCTCCGCGAGTGGTGTGGCAAGCAGTTCCTGAGCTACCTGCGCATGCGCGAGTGGCGCGAACTGCATCGCCAGCTGCTGCTGTTGGCCGGCGAGGCGGGCTGGAAGATCAATACGCAGGTGGCCGAGTACGGTGCCCTGCATCGTGCGCTGATCGTCGGCATGCCCATGCAGGTCGGGCGCAAGCAGGAGAAGCACCTGTTCGAAGCCCCGCGGCAGCGCAAGTTCGCGCTGTTCCCCGGCTCGCATCTCGCCAAGCAGCCACCGAACTGGGTGTTGAGCGCGGTGCTGCTCGATACGCAGAAGGTGTACGCCCTGACCAATGCTCGGATCGAACCGGAGTGGGTGATCGAGCAAGCCGCGCACCTGGTCGCCCGCAAGCACTTCGACCCGCACTGGTCGCGTGCGCAGGGCAGGGTGATCGGCTCGGAGCAAATCAGCCTGTTCGGACTCGTGCTGGCGCCCAAGCGCCCGATTCACTACGGCAGCCTGTATCCCGCCGAAGCGCGGGAACTGTTCGTTCGCCAGGGGCTGGTGCCGGGCGAGATCAACACGCGTGCGGCGTTCCTCGAGCGCAACCTCGCCACGCTGGCCAAGGCCACCGAAGAAGAAGCCAAGTTGCGTCGCGCGGGTCTGGTTGCAGACGACGAGTGGCAAGCCGCCTGGTACCTCGATCGTATCCCCGAGGACGTGTGCACGGCAGCGGCGCTCGACAGCTGGTACCGCAAGCTGGCGAAGCCGAAACAGGACCTGCTGCAGTGGTCGCTTGAGGAGCTGCTTCCCGGCGAAGGAAGCGAGGCGGATCGGTTTCCCAAATGGTGGAAGCTCGGGTCGGCGCGGCTTGCGCTGCACTATCGGTTCGAACCCGGCACGGCCGACGATGGCGTCACCCTGGTCGTGCCGCTGCACTTGCTGAACGCACTGGACGAGGCACGGATGAGCTGGCTGGTGCCGGGCTTTGTCGAGGAGCGTGCGACCGAACTGATTCGAGGTCTGCCCAAGGCGCTGCGGCGCAATTTCGTGCCGGCGCCTGATTTTGCGCGAGCGTTCGTCGAAGCCTGCGCCGGGCCGACCGGCGACGCGCTCGAGGGCGAGCTCGCGCGCTTCCTCAAGCGTGCGACCGGCGCGGATATCCTGCCGGCCGATTTCAGTGCCGAGCAGCTTCCCGTGCACCTGCGGATGAACCTCCGTTTGCTCGCCAAGGATGGCAAGTCGGTGCTGGCGGACTCTCGAAGTCTTGAGCAGTTGCGCAAGGAATTCGGTAGCCGTGCGCAGCGCGCGTTCGCGGATCGTGCGGCACGCGAGTGGTCACAGGAGGACCTCGACGCATTCCCCGACGAAGTGCCCGTGCAGATCGAAGGCGACGCCGGGGTGCCGGCCTTTCCGTGCCTGATCGAACATCAAGGCCGGGTCGCGCTCGGCGTGCTGGCCGAACGTTCCGAGGCGTGCAGGGCGCACGCGCGCGGGGTCGACGCCCTGCTGCATCGTGGGCTTGCCGATCGCTTCCGACAGTCGCGCAAGCAACTCCCGATCGACCCCAAGCTGGGCCTGCTCTACGCTGCGATCGAGACCCAGGAGCGGCTGCGCGATGATCTGGTCGAGGCGGCCTACGCCGAGTTGCGCGACCGCGAAGCGCTCGAGCGCATCCGCAGCGCCGACGACTTCGCCGCGTTGTTGCAGCGCGTCGGCAGGGGCCTGTTTCAGGTGGCGACCGAGCGCCTGCGTCTGGCGGAGGAGATCCTGCAGCTGTGTGCCGGGCTGAAGCCGAAGCTGCAGCCGCCACTGATGGGGTTCGGCAAGGCGAACTTCGACGACCTCGCCGCCCAGTACGCCCGGCTGATTTGTCCGGGATTTCTGCGCGAAACCCCCTCCGACAAGCTACGTCACCTGCCGCGCTTTCTCCGCGGCATGCATCTGCGCGCCGAACGGCTGGTCAAGGATCCGGCCCGGGATCAGCAGCGCATGCTGGAGCTGCTGCCGTTCGAATCCGCCCTGGCCGGCGCGGAGGCTGACCGACCCGCTGCCCAGGAGTTGCGCTGGGCACTGGAGGAGTTCCGCATCTCGTTGTTTGCGCAGGATCTCGGAACCTCCGAACCGGTGTCGGCCAAACGCCTCGGCAAGCTGGTCGAGGCGCTGGGGGCCTAGCGCTGGGGTGTGCGCAGGTCGACCGCCACGACCGGCCCGTGAATGTCCCGTCAGCGGACTCGCTTGACGCGGGCCTTGGCGTTGTAGCCGTCGACCTGCAGGAACCAGGCATCGAGCATGCCGGAGGTGATCGTCACGTTCGGGCTCTGCAGCGACACCGAAAGCCGGGTCGTCGCGGTAGTGAGTTCCCAGATCTGGCCGTTTTCGAGTTCGATCCGGTCGCCTTTGCCCTTCCAGCCCTTGAACTCACCCTTGATTCGCGAGTGCACCGACGTGCGGTCGGGGCTTGCGGCGAAGCCGCGTCGGTCTTCTTCGACGGGGGCGGCGTAGGCCACCGGCGCCACCGACTGTTTGTCGCGCAGCCACTGATTCAGCCGGGCCAGTTCCTCGGGGCTGAGCTTGTCCAGTCCCGCCGCCTTGAAGTCTGCGGCGCTCATGCGCTCTTCCAGCGACGAGAACTCCTGGGCCTGGACCGACAGCGATGCGGCGGCCAATACGAGCGAGACGAGCAGGGCGAGCTTTGATTTCACGTGTGGTGTCCGAGCGATCCAGCCGCGGAGTTTAACCCGACGGGGAGGCCTGTCGCGAAGGCAGCGGGGCGCCGCGGTTCAGGCGGGTTGCGGTTTGCGCAGCACCAGATCGTTGAACATCGCCAACCCGGAGGCCAGCATCAGCTGTTGGCCGAGCGCGGTGAACGGTGCCAGGAGCAGCTGCACGCCAACTAGCCAGGCTGCGCCGTGCATCGCGCCGGATCCTTGACTGAACCAGAGCAGCAGTCCGGCCAGGGCGGCGGCGATCAGCGCGACAAAGAAGATGCCGATCGAATAGATCAACAGTGCGACGCCCACGACCAGGCTGCTGCGCCACCAGTTGCCGTGCACCAGCTGCATGCTGCGCCGAAGCGCGCCGACGGCGCTGCGGCGCTCAAGCACCACCGCGTAGATGAACAACCCGAACGCCAGGCTGGCCCAGGTTGGCACCGCCAGCAGGCCCATCCCCAACAGGGCGCCGACCGCGGCGCCGACTTCCCCCTGCAGCGCCTGGCCGACGGCGATCGCGGCCACCCAGGGCAGCATGGTCGCGATCACGATGAGGAGGTAGAGCAACCAGCCGCCCAGACCGGCCGCCAGTCGCTGCATGCCGCGCGTGACCGAATCGATCAGGCCGGCCGGATGTCCGCGGCCCTGCATGCCCATCCGGAACACCACGGCGTTGATGCACAGCGCAGACACCACGCTCAACAGCAGGTACATGGCCCACACCGAGGGGCGCTGGAACCACTCCAGCGCGGCGAGCGGATCGGCTTCCGGGTCGGGCATGCTCAGGGCTGGCAGCAGGCCGATCAGGGACGGCGCGAGGGTGAGCGGAAAGCACCCCCACATCGTGGTCATGAATACGCGGAAGGTCGCCTCGACCAAGGCGCCGACCTCGGCCGGTTCGGTGGGAAGAGGAGTCTGGCTCGCTATCATCCGCGCATGATGCCGCAATCCGACGCTGGTGATTCCGATTCCCCGCCGTGTGCACGCCCGGGGACACTTGGCGATGCACTGCACTGGGCGGCCGCCCAGCTGGCAGGCGCTGACGGCCCATCGTCTTGCCGACTGCTTCTGCAGGACGCCACGGGCCTGGGACCGGCGACCTTGCTGGCGTTTCCGGAGCGGCCTCTGGATGCCCATGCCTGGCAACGATTCGAGGCGAACGTCAGCCGGCACGCCGCCGGGATACCGCTCGCCTATGTGCGCGGGCGACAGGGATTCTGGACGCTCGACCTCGAAGTCACCCCCGACACGCTGATCCCGCGCGCCGAAACCGAGCGGCTGGTGGAACTCGCCCTGCCATGCCTGCCGCAGGCACGATCCCGCATTCTCGATCTCGGAACCGGTTCCGGCGCGATTGCGCTTGCACTGGCTTCAGAGCGCCCGGAGTGCGAGGTGGTTGCCGTGGATGCTTCCGCTGCGGCGCTGGAAGTGGCCCGACGCAACGCCCGACGGTGCGGGGTCGAGGTCCGCTTCCTGCATTCGGACTGGTTTGCTGCGCTTGGCAACGAGACCTGGGACCTGATCGTCAGCAATCCCCCCTACATCGCCGAGGACGATCCCCATCTGGGTCGGGGCGATCTGCCTGCCGAGCCAAGGTCGGCGCTTTCCAGCGGTCGCGACGGCCTGGACGCGCTGCGCGTGATCGTCGCAGGTGCGCCTGCACGCCTGCGCGCTGGCGCCTGGCTGCTGGTGGAACACGGTTGGAACCAGGGCGCCGCGGTGCGTGCGCTGTTTGCCGATGCGGGCCTTGTCGCGGTGCGCACCGAGCAGGACCTCGAGCAGCGAGACCGGGTGACACTGGGGCAGCGCGCGACAGGCGACTGAGCGCTACGCCATCCGGGCACCTCAGCCGATGGCGCGCGCCGGCTGGGCCAACAAGGAGGCGAACCGTTCACGCACGCGTTCGATGATGCCGTCGCGGTCGAGACCGGCCTCTGCCAGCAGATGTTCGCGTGACGCGTGCTCCTGGAATGCATCCGGCAGCCCGATCTGCAGCACGGGCATGCAGATGCCAGTCGCCGCCAGATGCTCGAGCACGGCGCTGCCGGCGCCGCCCTGGATGACGTTGTCCTCCAGAGTCACGATCGCGTCGTGCTCGCTGGCCAGTTGGTCGATCAGCGCGGTGTCCAAGGGTTTGACGAAGCGCATGTTGACGACCGTGGCGTCGAGCGCCTCGCCCGCAGCTTCCGCCGCGCCGACGACGGCGCCAAAAGCGAGCAGGGCGATGCGCTGCCCGCGACGGCGCAGCTGTGCCTTGCCGATGGGAAGTGTGTCCAGGGAGGAGGGCACCGCCGTGCCCGGGCCACTGCCGCGCGGATAGCGCACGGCCGCCGGGCCTTCAAAGCGATGGCCGGTGCTGAGCATCGCGCGGCACTCGGCCTCGTCGGCGGGTGCCATCACCAGCATGTTGGGCACGCAGCGCAGGAAGCTCAGGTCGAAGCTTCCGGCATGGGTGGCGCCATCCGGGCCCACCACACCACCGCGATCGATCGCGAACAGCACATCCAGATTCTGCAGCGCCACGTCGTGGATGAGCTGGTCGTAGGCGCGTTGCAGGAACGTTGAATAGATCGCCACCACCGGCTTCATGCCTTCGCAGGCCATGCCCGCCGCCAGCGTTACCGCGTGTTGCTCGGCGATGGCGGTGTCGAAGTAGCGTTCGGGAAATTCCTGCGAGAAGCGCACCAGGCCGGAGCCCTCACGCATGGCAGGGGTGATGCCCGTCAGGCTCGGGTCGGCAGCGGCCATGTCGCACAGCCAGTCGCCGAAGATCTGGGTGTAGGTCGGTTTGCCCGGGCCCGACTTCTTCACTACGCCGACGGCGGGGTCGAACGGACCGACGGCGTGGTATTCGATCTGGTTGTCCTCGGCGCGATCGTAGCCCTTGCCCTTGGTGGTGATCACGTGCAGCAGCTGCGGGCCCTGCAGGCCGTGCAGGGTGCGCAGTGCGTTCACCAGCGCGTGCATGTCGTGGCCATCGATCGGGCCGGTGTAGTGGAAGCCCATCTCCTCGAACAGGGTCGAGGGCACGAACATGCCTTTCCAGTGCTCTTCCCATCGGCGCATGAAACGCGCGGCGCCTCCGCGCTTGTCGCCGAACAGCTTCTTGCCGCCTTCGCGCACCGCGTTCAGCGCGCGACTCGCGGTCATGCGGCCGAACATCTTGGTCAGCCCACCGACGTTCTCCGAGATCGACATCCGGTTGTCGTTGAGGATCACCAGCACGTTCGGCTCGGGCTGCATGCCGCCCGCGTGGTTCAGCGCCTCGTAGGCCATGCCGGCGGTCATCGCCCCATCGCCGATCACGGCGACAACGCGCCGCGGGTCGGCCTCGCGCGCCGCGGCCACGGCCATGCCCAGCGCCGCCGAGATCGAGGTCGAGCTGTGGCCGACGCCGAACGTGTCGAACGGGCTCTCGTCGCGTTTGGGGAAGGGCGCCAGGCCGTCCTTCTGTTTGACGGTGTGGATGCGGTCCCGTCGGCCGGTCAGGATCTTGTGCGGGTAGCACTGGTGGCCAACGTCCCAGACCACTCGGTCCTCGGGCGTATCGAACATGTAGTGCAGCGCCACCGTCAGCTCGACGACACCGAGCCCTGCACCGAAGTGTCCGCCGACCTTGCCGACCGATTCGATCAGGAAATCGCGCAGTTCGGCCGCGACGGCGGGCAGTTGTTCTTCGGTGAGTTGGCGCAGATCAGCGGGGCTGTCGATGTGCGCCAGCAGGGGAAAGCGCTGGGCGTCGATCATCTAGGGATGCAAATCAGATGGCTGGCGCATTGTCCGGCTTTGGCTGCAGCGCAGCAAGCCGAAGTCTGGCCGCCAGCTGTCCGGGCGCGGGCGAAAGCGGGCGCCAGAACCGGGATTCGGGATTCGGGACTTGGGAATCGGTCTCGACGTCGCGGCACGCTCATCCGGATGGCGCACTGCGCGCGGAGCTCCTCCCCCCCAACACCCGAAGCCGCGGTTGCGCGGGCGGGCAGGGGGATCAAGCGGGCAGGCGGGGGCAACCGGCGGTTCGACTTCGGCGTGTTCGGCCGACGCGGGCCGGCTTCCGGATAGCGTCACCATCGCGCCTGCAACGGCGCCGGTGGTCTCGACGCTCAGGAACCGGCGCATGCACGGGAAGGCCCCGGCATGCGCGAGGTCGGGCGTGGCCTCAGGCCTTCTTGCCGCGCAGTCGGTCGAACAAGCCGCCCTTGGCCGGCTCGGCCGAATCCGCCACCGCGGCGGCGGGTCGGTCCGATTCGACCAGGCCGATCGCGTGGCAACCGTTGATGTAGCCGACCACTTCCTCGCGTTCCATGCCGCTGGCCTTGACCAGTTCGTCGACGGTACTCAGTTGCTTGAGCATCGCGGTGGCGATGCGGATGTGGCGCGGAAACTCGCGTTCGGCCTGCGGGTACTTGTTGAGTTTGAAGCGCTGGGCACCGGCCAGATCGTGCGCCAGTTCGCCCGGATGGGCGCCCATGCCGGCGATCCAGACCAGACGCGAAATAGGCTGCGCGGCACCGCCCTGGGATGACTTCAGCTTCTCGTACTCGTGCGGCGTGACGGCGTCCCAGCTGTCGCCATCGAGTTCGCGGTCGGCCAAGGCCAGGAAGGGCTTGAGTGCGGCGCCGCCGAGGTAGGTGCCCGACACCGGGTCGATGACCAGCGCCGGATCGGATTGCTTGAGCTTGACCGGCCCGGGAATCGAGCCGCTGAGCAGGAAGTCGACCAGCCTTTTCGCCCGCGGTGGTGCCGGCGGCTCGGCTTCGGGTTCCGGTTCGGGTTCCGGCGCAGGCGCAGGCTTGGATTCGACCGGAGCGGCCGGCGTGGGCGCGGCGGCGACCTTCGCTGGCTCGGGCGCAGCCGGTTCAGGGGCCTTCGGGGCGTCCGCGTGGCCTTCGACGCGCTCGGCCAGCATGGTCAGGATGCCGGCGAGGGCAGCGGCGTCGAAATCGCGCGGCAGGATGTAGTCGGCACTGGCACGACTGGATGAGGTCAAGGCCACGACCGGGCGTGGTCCCCCCTGGGCCTTCATCCACGACATCTGCCCGTACATCGAGTCGATATCGATCAGCAGGGCGTCGGCCTGCGACTCGGCAACAATTTCCCAGGGCATGCCGGACTGCCGGGCTGCCTGCTGGAAAAGTGCCTGCACGGATTCTTCGGCTTTGCGGTCGATGCCGCACAGCGCCATTGTTCTTGTGGCCATGACACTCCCTCCCTGTTGCCGCACGTGGCTTGGCGTACGGCAGGGCCGGAAGTGTTGTCGAACTGGGGCGGCCCGTCAATGCGACGGCCGTCGCACTACGACAAAGTTCTGCGGTTCCTGGGCAGGTGCGTGCGCAGAAAGGCCATCTGGTCGGCCAGGATGTTCCGGTTGGACAGGATCAGGTGTTCAACCCAGCTTGGCCGGTAGGGCACCGCGAGCAGCGGCATGTGGGCTTCGGCCGGCGTCCGGCTGCCCTTGCGCACATTGCAGTGGATGCAGGCACTCACCACGTTGCCCCAGTGGTCGCGGCCCCCGCGCGACAGCGGCACGACGTGGTCGCGGGTGAGGTGGGCGCGCTGGAAGCTCTCGCCGCAGTACATGCAGAGATGGGCATCGCGGGCGAACAGCGCCGTGTTGGTCAGTGCCGGGCAAGGGTCGAACGCCTGGGTGCGGGCGTGCCCGCGCGCGGCGACGATCGGGTGCAGGTGAATCTCGCTGCGCAGTCCGGAGTCGCGCTGCCAGCCGCCGCGAACGGTGAGGCAGGGTTCGCCCAGCGTCCACGCCACCGCCCCGCGCACGTAGAGGCAAGTCGCCTCCTGCCAGCTCATCCAGTCGAGGATGCGTCCGCTGGCGTCGAGCGACAGCAGCCGCGTGCCCTGGTGCACGTTGCCGGAAAAGCTTTCACCCGAAGACCGCATGCAGGATTCCTCCAGCGTCCGCGGCGCGGGGCCTGCGCCGCGCGCAGCATAACCAAAATCCTGTGACGAAAGAAAACGCTGGAATGGCGGCGAGTTCGAGCGGGCGGAGCGAAACGCCGAGCAGGGCGATCCGCGAAAGACGCCGAAGGCCCGAACGGGTGGGGGAGAATCGGGACGAGGGCGGAGGTCGACTGGGCTCGTACGGGGGTGTTCCCCCGGATCACCTTCGTGGCAATGGCATCCTTGGCGGCCCCGGCCCAGCTCCTGTTCCCTTCAGCCGCTGTCTCCGGCTGATTCGAGGCCCGGCTAGAGCGGCTTCACCATCCGCAGCATTTCGGTGCCGAAGCCGTATTGCTCATACAGCTTGATCGCGCGTGCATTGCCCGGAAACACCGCCAGCTGCAGCCGCTCGCAGCGGTGTTCGCGGGCGAATTGCTCGGCATAGGCGAGCAGCGCCTTGCCGACACCCTTGCCGTCCATGCTCGGAATCACCGCGAGGTCGGAGATGTGGCAGTTCTGGTGCCCGGTGAAGAAGTCGGTGACCAGCTGCAGATGCAGGAATCCGCAGCGATCGCCGCTGCTGTCGTCTTCGACCACGAACATGAAGGACCCGGGGGGCTGGTCGTCGAGGTGACGGCCAATGTCGTTGCGGATGCCCTCCAGCACGACATTGCGCCTTCGCCACTTCGGCAGTTCGAAATCGACGAATCGCGAGGCCAACCCGAGAATGAAATCATCGTCGTCGGGGTCGGCCGCGCGGACCAAGTACTCGGTGTCTCCTGCCTGGATGTGCATCGTGACGGTGCTGGTTGTGGAGAAGGGCAGCGGCTGGCGCTGCCCGAAGGTTCACGCCGCGAATGCCTCGGCGTCAAGTTCCATGAGGCTGCCTGCCCCCGCGAGCACGTTCGATGCGTGCAGTCGGCAGCGCGTCAGCACGCGGCCGTAGTAGAACCGCGCCATGCCCCGCTTGCGCTGGAACAGCTCGGCGTCGCCCTTGCGTTGCGCCGCCGCCACCGCGCGCGCCCAGTAGTAGGCGAGGGCCACGTAGCCGGAATAGAACAGGTAGTCGACCGAGGCTGCGCCGAGTTCTTCCGGGTCGGCCATGATGCGCTTGCCGACTTCAAGGGTCAGCTGCTGCCAGTCCTGCGCCGACTGTGCCAACGGCGCGATGAACTCGGCCAGCTCCGCGTTCTGCGTGTGCGCACTGCAGAACTCGACGATGCGGCCCAGAAACTGCTTCAGGCCGGCACCCTGCAGCTGGATCACCTTGCGCCCGAGCAGGTCGAGTGCCTGGATGCCGGTGGTGCCTTCGTAGATAGTGGTGATGCGGGCGTCGCGGGCCAGCTGCTCCATGCCCCATTCGCGCACGTAGCCGTGGCCGCCGAAACACTGCAGGGCGTGGTAGGTGCATTCGACACCCCATTCGGTCAGGCAGGCCTTGACGATGGGGGTGAGGAAGCCCAGCAGTTCGTCGGCAGCGCGTCGTTCGGCCTCGTCGGTCGAGCGCTCCAGCGCGTCGACTTGCATGGCGGCGTCGAGCGCCATCATCCGCCCGCCGTCGGCCAGCGTCTTGCAGGTCAACAGCATGCGGCGGATGTCTGGATGCACGATCAGCGGATCGGCGGGCTTGTCCGGCGCCTTCGGACCGGACAGCGAACGCATCTGCAGCCGTTCGTTCGAGTACTTGAGGGCGTTCTGGTAGGCGCGTTCGATCAGGCCGAGGCCCTGAATGCCGACGGCCAGGCGCGCGGTGTTCATCATCGTGAACATCGCATTGAGGCCCCGGTTCGGCTGTCCGATCAGGTAGCCCTCGGCTTCGTCGAAGTTCATCACGCAGGTGGCCGAGGCGTGGATGCCCATCTTGTGTTCGATCGAGCCGCAGCGCACGGCATTCGCCTCACCCAGCGCGCCGTCGCGCGCAGTGCGGATCTTCGGCACGATGAACAGCGAGATGCCCTTGGTGCCGGCCGGTGCGTCGGGCAGCCGGGCCAGCACGAGATGCACGATGTTCTCGGTCATGTCGTGCTCGCCGGCAGTGATGAAGATCTTGGTGCCGGAAATGGCGTGCGTGCCGTCAGCGCGGGGTTCGGCGCGGGTCTTGAGCAGGCCAAGATCCGATCCGCAGTGCGGCTCGGTGAGACACATCGTGCCGGTCCAGCGGCCCTCGACGATCGGGCGCAGGAAGACTTCGCGCTGCCACTCCTCGCCGTGGTGCTTCAGCGCCTCGGTGGCGCCATGTGACAGCAAGGGGTAGTTGCCCCAGGCCAGGTTGGCCGCGTCGATCATTTCCTTGATCAGTGCGCCGATCGATTCCGGCAGATGCTGGCCGCCGTACGTTTCCGGCGCGGTCAGGCCGGGCCAGCCGCCGTCGGTGAACTGCGTGTAGGCTTCCTTGAAGCCCTTCGGCGTGGTGACCTGGCCGGTCGCCTTGTCGAACCCGCAGCCCTCCTCGTCGCCGCTCATGTTCAGGGGGGCGAGCACCTGTTCGTTGAAGCGAGCCCCTTCTTCCAGCACCGCTTCGATGATGTCGCGCGTGGCATGTTCGATGCCGAGTTTCGCGTACTGGGATTCGGCCTCGAGCACGTCCAACAGGGCGAATTGCATCTCGCCGACCGGCGCCTTGTAGCTGTTCATGTGTTCTCCGAAACGATGGTGGATCAGCGCAGCACGCCGGGCAGCCCCGGTGCGGGGCTGACCGCGCTGGCATAGTTCAGGTCGAAGCGCGCGCTCGGCTCGCTGAAGCGCGCCTGGCCACGCAGTTCGTAGCGTAGCTGGTCGGACGGGGTCATCGCATCGAGGCGGGAGCTCAACGCCGCGTCCGCGCCGAGGTCGGTGGTGAGCAGCTCGACCGAATTGGCGGTGATCTTGACCGTGCTCGGGACGCTGATCTTGCGCCAGGATCCGCCATCGAGCCGTAGCTCGAGGTCGAGCGAAGCGAGCTGCATCGGGACGTTGCTGAAGTTGCTGACCCGCCACACTACGCTCCAGCCGGCATCACCCTGCCGATGGAGTTCCTGCACGCGCACCTCAGGCGGAAACACACGCTTGCGCGGCGCGCCGCTGCAGGCCACCAGCATCGCCACGGCAATCAGGAGCAAGGCGCGAAAAAGGTTGGACGTCATCGTGCCTCGATCCGTTGGGACGAGACCGAAGCATAGCAAGCTGGGTGGGCAGCATGTCCTGCCCATCGCGGATCGATTCAGCCGATGATCAAGCGAGCGGCGGCGCACGTGCATGCGCCGGCGTCATCCCTGCGGTGGCCGCGCGAACGCGGCGACCGTGGGCTTCGTCAGGCAGCCTCGGCCTGGGTCTTGCGCGGGCCTTCCACCAGCGCATAGCGCACCGCGTCGATGATCAGGTCGACTTCGGCGTCGGTGGTCTGGAAGTGCGGGGTGAAGCGCAGCGAATTCGCGCCGCCGTGGATCACGCCGAGACCTGCCTCACGCATGAACTCTTCCGTCGAGCCCGTGCCAAAGCACTTGAACTGCGGCGCCAGTTCGCAGCTGAACAGCAAGCCGGTTCCCTGCACCTTGGTGATCAGGCCGCCGAGTTCCTGCTTGAGCGCTTCGAGCCTATCCAGGAACAGCTTGCCCTTGGCGCGGATGTTCTCGCGCACGTCCGGGGTGAGCAGATCGAGCACGCTGCAGGCCACATCCATGGCGCGCGGATTGGTGGTCATGGTGTTGCCGTACACGCCCTTGCGGTACAGCGACGCGGCGCGTTCGGTGACTGCCAGCACCGAGAGCGGATACTGGCCGGCGTTGAGCGCCTTGGAGTACGTTTCCATATCCGGCGCTTCCAGACCCTCGAAGCCGGGGTAGTCGACCACCGACAGCACGCCGTGCGCGCGCAGGCCGGCCTGGATCGAGTCGACCAGGAACAGCGTGCCGTGCGCCTTGGTGAGTTCGCGCGCGGCGGCGTAGAACTCCGGGGTCACCTGACGGCCCGGGTCGCCCTCACCCATGACCGGCTCCAGGAACACGGCCTCGATGAACCAGCCGTTTGCCTCGGCGTCGGCGAACACCTTGCGCAGCTGCTCCACCGAGTACGGCTCGACGGTGATCAGTTCGCCGTCATGCTGCTTGTGGCTGGCGAGGTGCTGCTGGTAGGTCTTGCGCGAGGAATCCGAATAAAGCGCCGGATACTCGGTGCGGCCGTGGAATGCGCCCTTCACTGCCACGCGGCGCACTTTCTTGCCGGCGTGACGCGCGCCCGGATCGGTCTGAAGCTTGGTGTTGATGTCGGCGATGCGCGCCGCCAGGGTCACCGATTCGGAACCCGAATTGAGGCACAGGAATTTGGCGTAGGGGCAGGCGCCGCGCGACTGCCCCACCTCACGTCGCAGCGCACGGTTCAGGCGCAGGTGCGACAGGCTCGGGGTCATGATGTTGGCCATTACTTGCGGTTTGCCCATGGCTTCGAGCACCGGCTTCGGCGTGTGGCCGAAGCCGAGCATGCCGTAGCCGCCGGAGTCATGCACCACGGCACCGTTGAGCGTGATCACCCAAGGGCCGCGCGCGGCGAGGGCGACATAGGGGTTCACCGCATCATCCGCATAGAAATTGACGTAGCCAGCCTGGGTTTCGGCAATCTGGGTGGCCTCGTCGGCACGCAACAGCTCGTCGAACTCGCCGCTGCGCAGGGCGACATGGGCCTCATGCGCTGCGTCGATCGCTTCGCCCAGTTCGGCGTGGCTGGCGATGAAGCGCTGCAGCACGTCGTCGGGCAGGCCCCGGGTGCGCAGTGTGCCGGCGTAGCGGCGCATGTCGTGTAGTTTTTCCAGATGCTGCATGTGGCTCTCCCCGAATAGAAACGCCGGCGCGCGCCCTGGGGGCGTTCGCTGGCGCCGGTGTATAGGTAAACCGGCATTTTAGCATTGGCCCCCGACTGGGGCATTTCTGCCCAGGGAACCACGGGGGCGGCCGGCTGCGCAGTGCCAGCACCCGCGTCTTGCCGGGCACGCAGAGGATGATGGCCCCGGCGGCACAGTTCCGGAGTCACAGCTCCGGCGTCGCAGGCCGATCCGCGCAGTCCCGCCGGATCGATCGTCCTTGTCCTGCCGCGAATGTCCTGCCGCGCATCGGCTGGCGCGCAGGGCGTGACGCGAGCGCGAAGCGCGCCGATAATCCGCCGCCCAGCCGAACTCCGCGCCTCTGCCTCCCTTGAAGAAGTCCGATTTCCACTACGAACTGCCCGCCGAGCTGATCGCCTCCGAGCCGCTGCCGGAACGGTCGGACAGTCGGTTGCTGGTGGTCCCGGGTCAGGGCGGGTTTGCCGATCGCCGGTTTCGCGATGTGGTGGAACTGTTGGCGCCGGGCGATCTGCTTGTGTTCAACGACACCCGGGTGATTCCGGCGCGACTCTACGGTCGCAAGGAAACGGGAGGGCGGGTCGAGGTCATGCTGGAGCGGATGATCGGCCAGCACGAAGCGATCGCCCAACTCGGCGTCAGCAAGGCACCGCAGCCAGGGTCGCGGATCGAACTGGAGGGCGGCGGAGCCTTCGAAGTGCTGGGTCGGGAGGGTGCATTCTGGCGTCTGCGCTGGCTGGGCGAACAGTCGATCGAGCAGCTGCTGGCGCACCAGGGACACTTGCCGCTGCCGCACTACATGGGGCGCGAGGCGCGGGCGGACGACCTACAGCGCTATCAGACCGTCTACGCCCGGCACGCCGGCGCGGTGGCGGCGCCCACCGCCGGCCTGCACTTTGACCGGGCGCTGCTCGATGACCTGCAGCGGCGGGGCGTGCAGTTCGGTCACGTCACCCTGCACGTCGGCGCCGGCACGTTCCAGCCGGTGCGCGCCGACGATGTCAGGGAGCATCGCATGCACAGCGAATGGCTGAACGTCGGAGCCGAGCTGGTGGAACAGGTGCGACGAACCCGTGCGGCGGGCGGTCGCGTGGTGGCCGTCGGCACCACCGTCGTGCGCGCGCTGGAATCGGCCATGCAGTCCGGGGAGATGCAGCCGCTTGCCGGTGAGACCGCGATCTTCATCTTCCCCGGTTACCGCATCCGCAGCGTCGACGCCATGCTGACCAACTTTCACCTGCCGGAAAGCACCTTGCTGATGCTGGTGTCCGCATTCGCCGGGCGCGAGCGGGTGATGGCGGCCTACGCGCATGCGGTGCGCGAGCGCTACCGCTTCTTCTCCTATGGCGATGCGATGTGGCTGGAAGCGCCCACGGGGGCCGCCACATGAGTCGGATGCAGTTCGAGCTCCTGGGTACCGATGCCGCGTCGCGCCGCGGGCGACTGATGTTTCCGCGCGGCAGCATCGAGACGCCGTGCTTCATGCCGGTCGGCACCTACGGCTCGGTCAAGGCGATGACGCCGGACAGCCTGCGGCGGATCGGCGCCGAGATCATTCTCGGCAATACCTTTCACCTGTTTCTGCGCCCCGGCCTCGATGTGATCGAACGCTTCGGCGGCCTGCACCGCTTCATCGGCTGGGATCGGCCGATCCTGACCGATTCGGGGGGCTTCCAGGTTTTCTCGCTGGCGCATCGGCGCAAGATCACCGAAGAAGGCGTGCATTTCGCGTCGCCGGTCGATGGCTCCAGAGTGTTCCTGTCGCCGGAAGAGAGCATGCGCATCCAGCGCGTGCTGGACTCCGACGTGGTGATGATCTTCGACGAGTGCACGCCGTATCCGGCGACGGAAGACGTCGCCCGCCGCTCGATGGAGTTGTCGCTGCGTTGGGCCGAACGCTCCCGTCGCGCACACGACGGCAACGATGCGGCCCTGTTCGGCATCGTGCAGGGCGGCGTCTATCCCGACTTGCGCGCGCGCTCCGCCGAGGGCTTGCAGCGGATCGGATTCGACGGCTACGCAGTGGGTGGGCTTGCGGTAGGCGAGCCGCAGGATGAGCGTGAGCGGACCCTGGACAGCACCGTGCCCCTGCTGCCGGCCGATCGGCCGCGCTACCTGATGGGGGTGGGGCGGCCGGAAGACCTGGTCGAGTCGGTGCGCCGCGGCATCGACATGTTCGACTGCGTGATGCCGACCCGCAATGCGCGCAACGGCCACTATTTCACCCGCTTCGGTACGGTGCGCATCCGCAACGCCCGCTACGAGCACGATGAGCGACCGATCGACCCGGCGTGCACTTGCTACGCCTGCGCCCAGGGATTCAGTCGCGCCTACCTGCGTCATCTCGATCGCTGCAACGAGATGCTCGGGCCGATGCTGGGCACCATCCACAATCTGCACTACTACCAGGAGCTGATGGCGGGAATGCGCGCCGCCATCGCCGCGGGCCGGTTCGAAGCCTTTGCGGCGGCGTTCTACGCCCAGCGCCAGGCGGTGGCCGAAGCTGCCTTGTAAACCCCCGAGCCGCCCCCACGTGGCATACTTGACGACTTTGCGCCGGCCCTCCGGGGTCGAACGCCGCTCCCTTACGCCAACAGGATTGCCCGCCCGATGAACCTGCTTGACCTGCTCATTTCGCCCGCCATGGCCCAGGCCGCTGGCACGCCGCAGGGGTCGATGGTGCAGACCATCGTCATGATCGCGCTCTTCTTTTTTATTTTCTTCGTCTTCATCATCCGCCCGCAGAGCAAGCGTGCGAAAGAGCATCGCGAGATGATCACGGCGCTGGCCAAGGGCGACGAAGTGGTGACCAGCGGCGGTATCGCCGGGAAGGTGGAGGAGATCAAGGATTCCTTCATCCATGTCGAGATTGCCCAGGGCGTGCAGATCAAGGTGCAGAAGCACGCGATCGCCGCCGTCCTGCCCAAGGGCACATTGAAGTCCGCCTGAGCCGCGGACGCCTTTCACTCCTGAACCGCGGCCCCCGGCTGCCCAAGGTGCGTCATGCTTGAATTCCCGCGCTGGAAGTACGCGCTGGTCCTGATCCTCAGTCTGGTCAGCGTGCTGTATGCGGTGCCCAACCTGTTCCCGCAGGACCCCGCGGTGCAGATCTCGGCCAACCGCAACAGCCCTCTCGATGCTGCGCTGCAGTCGCGCGTCGAAGGGGTTCTCGAAAAGGCCGGCATCGAGCCCGGTCGCATCGGCATCGAAGGCAAGAACCTGATGGTTCGGCTGAAGACGCCGGAGGATCAGCTGCTGTCCGCCGACCTGATCCGTGGCGAGTTGAAGGAGGGCTACAACGTGGCCCTCAACCTGGCCTCGACGGTGCCGAGCTGGATGGAGGCCGTCAACGCCACGCCGATGCCGCTCGGTCTCGACCTGCAGGGTGGCGTGCACTTCCTGATGCAGGTGGACGAAGCCGCAGCCCTGGACAAACGCGTCAACGGATTCGTCGATGACATCCGTGCGCTGCTTCGCGACAACGACATTCGCTACGCCGTGGTGGACCGCTCGGCCTCCGGCATCCGCGTCGAGTTGCGCGATCCTGCCGATCGTGAGCGTGCGGCCGGCCTGATGGGTCGGGATATCCCCGATCTGATCGTGGACGACGGCGCCGACGACAAGGTCCTGGACGCCCGCGTGCGTCCGGAGAGCAGCAAGCAGATCCTCGACAACGCCATCGATCAGAACCTGGGCACGCTGCGCAAGCGCGTCAACGAGTTGGGCGTCACCGAGCCGATCGTGCAGCGCCAGGGCGCATCGCGCATCGTGGTGCAGTTGGCCGGCGTGCAGGACACCGCGCAGGCAAAGAAGATCCTCGGTGCCACGGCGACGCTGGAATATCGCGCAGTCGTCGGCGACAGCATGAGTGCCGCCTACGACGCCATGAATACGGGGCGGGTGCCGCCGGACGCGCGTCTGTACTACCGCCGCGACCGTGCCTCCGACGGCAGCAAGATTCCGGTACTGCTGAGCAAGCGGGTGATCGCATCGGGCGACCAGCTGGTCAATGCGCAGTCCGGCTTTGCGCAAGAAGACGGCTCACCGCAGGTGTCGGTGACGCTGAACAATGTCGGCGGCCAGCGCATGCTGGACTTCACCACCGAGAACGTGGGCAAGCCGATGGCGGTCGTGTTCATCGAGCGCACGCCGGAGACCCGCGTGGTCGACGGCAAGGAAGTGCGATCGGTGCGCATCACCGAGGAAGTCATTTCGGTTGCCACGGTACGCGGTGTGTTCGGCAAGCACTTCCAGACTACCGGGCTCGATTCGACCAATGAGGCAAGCGAGCTCGCTCTGCTGCTGCGCGCCGGTTCGCTGGCTGCACCGGTCGACATCGTGGAAGAGCGCGTGATCGGCCCGTCGCTGGGCAAGGAGAACATCGAAGCCGGCAAGCGCGCGATCATGCTCGGTTTCGCCCTGGTTTGCGCGCTGATGATCATCTACTACCGGCTCATGGGTGTGGTGGCGGTCTTCGCGCTGTTCGTGAACCTGCTGATGCTGACCGCGCTGCTTTCTGCGTTCGACGCCACCCTGACCATGCCCGGCATCGCCGGCATCGTGCTGACCCTCGGTATGGCGATCGACGGCAACGTGCTCATTCTCGAACGCGTGCGCGAGGAGCTGCGTGCCGGCAACACGCCGATCAACAGTATCCGCTCCGGCTACGAACGGGCGTGGACGGTCATCCTCGACTCCAACGTCACCAAACTGATTGCGGCGATCGCGCTGATCTCGTTCGGTTCGGGCCCGGTCAAGGGCTTTGCTGTGGTGCTGCTGTGCGGTGTGCTCACCTCGGTGTTCACCTCGGTCATGGTCAGCCGCGCCGTGGTCTCACTCATTTATGGCGGTCGACGCAAAGTCGAACGCATCTCGGTCTGAGCCAGGGAGCCGGCCATGGAATTCTTCAATCCGAACAGCAACGTCAACTTCATGGGCATCCGCCGCTTCACGGTGGCGGTGGCGGTGGCGCTCTTTCTCGTCTCGGTGGTGTCGCTGTCGACCAAGGGTTTGAACCTGGCGCTCGACTTCACCGGCGGCACGCTGACTGAAGTCACCTTCAACGAGGCGGTCGAGCAGAAAGCCGTCACCGGCGCGCTGGAAGCTGCCGGCATGCGCGGCTCCCAGGTGCAGCGCTTCGACAGCCAGTCGTTCTCGATCCGACTGTCGCCGGAGACCGTGAGCAGAATCGTCGAGGGCGAAGTCACCGAAGAGTCCAGCATCGACGACAACAATGCGCGGGTCGCTGCGGCACTGAAGCAGGCGCTCGAGACGGATGGCCGCAGCGTGACGCTCAAACCCAGCGTCTACGTCGGACCGCAAGTGGGCGCCGAACTGCTCTACAACGGCATCGTCGCCGTGCTGGTGGTACTGACCGGCATCGTCATCTACATCGCGCTGCGCTTCGAATGGAAGTTCGCGGTGGCGACGATTGCCGGTGAAATCCACGACGTGGTGGTCACGCTGGGCTTCTTCTCGCTGCTCGGTCTGGACTTCGATCTCACCGTGCTCGCCGCGATCCTGGCGGTCGACGGCTACTCGGTGAACGACAAGATCGTCGTGTTCGATCGCGTGCGCGAACTGTTCCGCTCCTCGCGCAAGGCGCCGCCCGTCGAGATCCTCAATACGGCGGTCAACCAGACCCTGTCGCGTACGATCATGACCTCGGTGACCACGCTGCTCACCGTGGTAGCGCTCTATCTCTTCGGCGGTGAGAGCCTGCAGGGATTCTCGCTGGCGCTGATCGTCGGCATCGTCGTGGGTACGCTTTCGTCCATCTTCTTCGCCTCGCCGGTGCTGTTGGCGCTGGGCGTCTCGAAGCAGGACCTGATGCCGAAGGCGCGCGAAGAGGGCGAGCTCGCCCGTCGCCCCTGATCGGCACGCCAAGCGTTCAGAAAAAGAAAAGGCCCGCGAAAGCGGGCCTTTTTCTGTGCTGCCGTACGCGCGGCCGGTGTCGGGCCGCCCGGCCGGATGGTGCCGCGCCGACCGCTCAGTCGAAGGCGGCCGCGTAGCCCGAGCTGACCATCAGTTTCTGCAGCGGGTCGGCAAACTTCACCCCGGCGGCGACGATTTGCCCGCTATGCAGCAGCTTGTCGCTGTGTCCGCGGAAGTTGCAGCAGCGTCCGCCGGCTTCCCGCACCAGCAGCAGGCCGGCGGCGATATCCCACGGCTTTACGCCCGCCTCGAAGTAGCCGTCGGCGCGACCGCAGGCCACGTAGGCCAGGTCCAGCGCCGCCGAACCGGTGCGGCGGATGTCCTCGGCCTCGGCCATGAGCTGGCGGACGGCGGTGAGTTGGGCGTCGATGCGCGCGCGTTCGCGCGGCGGAAACCCGGTGATCACGATGCCGCCCGTCAGTTCCTGACGGTTGGTGGTGCGAATGCGGCGCTCGTCGAGAAAGGCGCCGCTGCCCTTGCTCGCGTAGAAGATCTCGTTGCGCAGCGGGTCGAAGACTACGCCGTGGATCGGCTCTTCGCCGTCCAGCAGGGCGATCGACACGCAGAAATGCGGCAGTCCACGCAGGAAGTTGCTGGTGCCGTCGAGCGGATCGATGACGAAGGTGAAACGCGCCTTGCCCAGCTGTCCGCCTTCTTCGCCGAGGAATGCGTGATCAGGAAACGCCCGCTTCAGCTCGCGGATGATGTCCTTTTCGGCCTGCGCGTCGACCTCGCTGGCGAAGTCGTGGCGGCCCTTCTCGACGATATTCAGTCCCTCCGCGCGGCCGAACTGACGCAGAATAGTGTTGCCGGCCTGGCGCGCGGCCTTGATCATGACGGTGACCGCGGGCTTTTGCATGCGTGAATCCAATCGAAGAGTTGAGCGGTGAATGGGGCGAGCCGGGCGCGCGCCATCGCTCGAAATGGCGCCGGATTTTAGCAGATGACACCGAGCAGATGAGCCAAGCCGATCCCCATGTCCCCCTGCGCATCGTGCTGGTGGGCACGTCGCATCCTGGCAACATCGGCAGTGCGGCCCGGGCGATGAAGACCATGGGGCTGCGCCGGCTGGTGCTGGTGGCGCCGGAGTGCGATCCGATTTCGGAGGATGCCTGGGCCATGTCGGCCGGTGCGCACGACCTGATTTCGCAGGCGCCCCGTTTCGACAGCCTCGCCGAGGCCCTGGCCGATTCCACCCTGGTGATCGGCAGCACGGCGCGGCTCCGCCACGTGCGCATGCCTGAGTGGTCCCCGCGTGAGGGGGCCACGCGGGCCGCCGCCGAAGTCGTCCACGGTGGATGCGTCGATATGGTGTTCGGCCGTGAGCGCACCGGGCTCACGAACGAGGAGTTGCATCTGTGCGGGGCGGCGGTGCACATTCCCAGCGACCCGGAGTTCTCTTCGCTCAATCTGGCTGCTGCGGTGCAGATATTGGCTTACGAGCTGCGACTCGCGTTGAACGACGACCTGCCGGGCGGCGACTCGCCGTCGGCGCAGAGCCATCCTGCGGAGCCGCCCGCTGCGCATGCCGAGCTGGAAGGCCTGATCGGGCATCTCGACCAGACCCTGCACGACATCGACTTTCACAAGGGGCGCTCCCCCGAAACCGTGATGCAGCGCCTGCGCCGCCTGTTCTCGCGGGCGCGGCCCAGCGACCGCGAGGTGCGCATCCTGCGCGGCATCTTCTCCGACATGCAGCGCGTGGCGGGGCTGGCGCGAAAGGCTGAGAACAAGGACGGCAAAGAGGAGGCCGAGTCGTGCGGCGCCTGATTTCCGCTCGTCCCGGCATGACGTGGCTGGTTTCGCGGGCGCGAGCCTGGGTCGGTGGGCTGGTCTCCGGCCTGCTGGTCCTGGCTGCCGCGCAGGCGAGCGCGGCCGAGATGGCGGCTGCAGACATGCCGGCAGATGACACCCTGGTCATCGGTCGCATCAGCGACAATCCCAAGCGCCACTACGATCAGCTCAAGGCGCTGCTCGACTACATCGTGCCGAGGATGGCCGACCTCGGCATCCGCCAGGGGCGGGTGCTGATGGCGCGCGATGCGCAGCAGATGGCGAGCTATCTCCGTCGCGGTCGGGTCGACTGGGTCACCGAAACACCCGCTCACGGGCTGGTGCTCGGCGAAGCCACCGGGGCGAAGATCCTCGTCGCCACCCAGCGCGGCGGCATGAACAGCTATTCGTCGGTGATCTTCGTTCGTCGCGATCGCGGCATCGACAACCTGCAGGATCTGCGCGGTCGTGTCATCGCGTTCCAGAACGTGAACTCGACGTCGTCCTACTACGCGCCCGCTGCGGCCATTCTGGAGGCGGGCCTGAGGCTCGACATCCTGCCGACCCCGAACGAGCGACCGCGGCCCAGCGATGTCGGGTATGTCTTCGCCAGCTCCGAGCAGAACATCGCCACCTGGGTGCACAAGGGGCTCGTCGACGCGGGCGCCTTCTCGGTGATGGATTGGGCTGGCCTTGAGCGCCTGCCTGACCAGTTTGTCCGCGAACTCAAGATCGTTCATGAAACGCCTTCCTTTCCCCGCGGGGTCGAGATCGTCCGCGGGGACCTGGCTCCCGCGCGGGCGGAAAGGCTTCGTAGCCTGCTGCTGGCGGCTGGCGATGACCCGGCCGCGCATGAGCCGTTGCTGCGATTCTTCAAGACCGATCGTTTCATCGAGGCCGACGAGAGCTTTCGCCGCGAAATGGAGGTGCTCGGGCGCGCGGTGAGCATGGTCAGGAGGGAGTTGCCGTGACGCTCAGCCACGCCATGCGCGTGGGACTGAGGGCGCGGGTGCTCGCGCTGATCGCCTTTGCGGTGATTTTCGTGGTCGCCGCCTTCCTGCTGGCGATCCGGCAAGAGCAGGCCAGCCACGAGGACATGCACGCAATCTCCGCCGAGGCCATGCGTCAGCTCGCGTTCGACGGCGTGCGTCGCCGCGGCGAAGCGCTGGCAAACCTGCTCGCGGAGGCGCTTGCCAATCCGGTCTACTACTCCGATCTGGCGCAAACCGGGGAGATCATTTCCTCCGCGCTGGCCTTGCCTGACGTCGTCTACGTCGTCGTCTACGACCGCGAAGGACGCGTGCTGCATGACGGGTCCCCGGGCATCCCCACCTACGGCAGCGTGATGGACGATGCGTTCGCCTACGAACTGCGCAGCAGCAACGCCGCCACGTTCCAGTACGACGAGAAGATGGCGGATGTGGCGGTGCCCATCCGGGCCGGAAGCGAACGTCTCGGCGGTGTTCGCGTCGGCCTGTCCTTGCAGACGCAGAAGCGCCTGGAGGCCGAGGCGCTGGCCGATCTCGACAAACGCACGGATCTTGCCGCACGCAGGAATCTGCAGCTGTTCTCGATCATTCTCGGCGTGCTGCTGCTCACCGCAGGCACGGTGGCCGTGCTGCTCTCGCGGTGGGTGGTGGCGCCGATCCAGCGCATCGCCGAGGCCGCTAGACGCGTGGCATTGGGCGACTTCAGCGTCGCCCTGCCAGGACAGCGCAGCGACGAGATCGGCGATCTCGAGCGCCGCTTCGTGTCGATGGCCAAGGGCCTCGAGCGACACCACAACGAGGTTCGCCGCATCGCCTACAGCGACGCCTTGACCGGCCTTGCGAACCGGCTTGCATTCCGCGAAGAGGTCGACAGCGCCATCCTGGCCGCGCGTTCCACCGGGCGACGTCTCGGATTGCTCTTCATCGACCTCGACGACTTCAAGCGCATCAACGACAGCTTCGGTCACGAGGTGGGCGACCAGGTGCTGGTCGACGTCGCCGATCGGCTCATCACGACCTGTCGCGACGCCAAGGACATGGACTGCACGGCAGGCCGACTGGGTGGCGACGAATTCGTGGTGCTGGTCGGTGCCGACGACGTGCGCGCCGCCTGCGAGCAGCTCGCCCACCAGATCATCGAGTCGGTGTCGCAGCCCTATCACCTGTCCGGGCACGAAGCCTTTCTCGGCGCCTCGGTCGGCATCACGCTGTATCCGGAAGATGCCGACGACACGCGTGGGCTGCTCAAGGCCGGCGACATCGCGATGTACGAGTCGAAGCTGTCGGGCAAGAACACGCTTCGCTTCTACAACCCCGCGCTCGATCGCGCGGTCGCCGAGCGCGCGCAGATCGAGCAGGCCCTGCGCGGGGCGTGGGAGCGGGGCGAGCTGAGTGTCTGCTTCCAGCCGATCTACGATTTGGCCAACCGGCGTCTGGTCGGCGCCGAGGCGCTGCTGCGCTGGCAGAGCCCGCTGCTTGGCGAGGTGAAACCCGGTGTCTTCGTCGGTATTGCCGAGCGCGCCGGCATGATCGACGACATCGGTCACCGCGTACTCGTCGCCGCCTGCGATGCCGCGGCGCACTGGGACTTCAGCGACCGCCTGCCGTTCGTGTCGGTGAATGTGTCGGCGCTGCAGTGGCGCAAGGGCGACCTCGCCGCCTCGGTCGAGCGCGCGCTTGGCGAGTCCGGGCTGGCGCCCGAGCGCCTGCATCTGGAATTGACCGAGACCGCGGTGATGGGCGACACCGCGGCGGTGGCTGCGCTCGCCACGCGATTGCGCGGGCTCGGCGTGAAGATCTGGCTCGACGACTTCGGTACCGGTTTCTCGGGGCTCTCACACCTTCGGCGATTGCCGGTCGACGGCGTGAAGATCGACCGCAGTTTCGTCGAACACGTCGCCCGCGACGACGACGATCTCGCCCTCACCACTGCCATCATCGGCATGGCCCACGCCCTCGGGTTCACTGTCGTCGCCGAAGGCGTCGAGAGCGAGGAACAGTTCGAACTGCTGCGCGCCCGCGGCTGCGACCAGGGACAAGGCTACTGGCTCGGACACCCCGTGCCCGATGCGCGGTTTACCGCGGATCACCTGGGCAAGTCGTCGACATGAGATCAGGCCAAGGACAGATCTTCGCGACGTCGCGCCTGGTGGTTGCGGATCAGCGCTACGTGTCCGTCAAGATGCCCGATGCGAAGCGTCAGGGACACGCTGTCACGCGGCTGAGTGATTTCGCCCCAGACCGTCCAGCGAACGGTCCCGCGACCTCCGAGTCGTCGAACTGGTAGCTGAAAGCTGCAGAGCCGCAGTCGAAAACGCGGAACTGCGCCGTCCCCACGCGTTCGGTGTTGTTGGTCGGCTGCGCATCGAAGCTGCCGCCGATGGTGTGGTAGATGGTCAGCTCCGTCTTGCCGTCCGCACCGACATCGCCGCCGAGGAAAGTGAACCAGTGTTGGCTGGTCGGGTCATTCGACTCACCCTCGGGATCGTAGGTGAACCAGCCGCCGGCAAGCACGTTCGTGTCGCTGGACCGCAGCGAGTTGAACACCAGGCCCTGTCCGCTGGAGATCGGCTGGAACCAAGCGCCTGAGCGCAGGTCGATCGGCGCAGAGGCTTGCGTGCCGCAGCGACCCGAGCCGGGGATCGAACGCTGAAGGCGGATTGCGCCAACCGGAGTCCTGCCCAACTGATCCGGCTCGAACCGATAGGAGAGAATCGCCTCGTCGCAGTCGACAAGTCGGATCGTTCCGCTGCCGACCGCGGTCGAACTCGTTATCGGGGCTGCATCGAACGCCCCCCCGCGGTTCTCGAAGATCTGGAAGGCGAGTTGGTTTTCCTCGCCTGCCGACGGTTCGGAGACGATCGTGAACCAGCGTTGTGCACTGGCGTCAACGAGGATGTCGGTGTCGTACGTGAACCAGGCGCCGAACAATGAACTCGACACGGACGCGACGTTGAGGAAGAAGCCCTGTCCAGGAGTGTCTTCGCCTTGCCAGGCACCCACCAAGGCCTGAATGCCGGCCTCCGGCGTCACGGGCATCGGTGCGTCCACGCTCCCGATGCGCACCGTGCCACTTGATCGGTCCGATGCAGCCCAAAGTGGCGCTCCATCGCGCGAACTCGAAACGACTGCCCGCGCACTTCCCGTTTTCCAAAGCAGGGACGGTTTCCCGAGTCGCTTGACGCTGGTCAAGTCGCCACTGCTCAGCTGAATCTCGTATGCCCGATCCAGGTCGTAATCGAGTTCACGGTCGATGATGGCCCTGTGAAGCCACGCTTTCGTGCCTTGCCGGTTGACGTGAAGTGGCGGACTGAGTGTCTTCAGAGCGCGGTAGCTGAAGCCGTCGGTGAGGCTGAATGGTCGGGTGCGCAGCGCCGTACTCCACTCGACGAGTCCGGTGTCCTTGCTGAGTCGCTCGAGAAACCCCTGCTCTCCATCGATCAGACACAGCACGTCGCCACCCTGTAGCAGCCTCGCACTCTGGCAATCGCCAGACAGCCTGGTCTGTGCTCCGTCGGGACCCACGATCACCAGTGAATCGGAGTCTCCCTGGGCGGAGGGGCGACTGGTCAGCAAAACGCTCCCGTCGGAAGCCACGTCGAGTATTGTCTTCCAAGCCCCCGCATCGCTGGCGGCAGGGCTGATCGTGCGCACGATCTCGCCGTGAGCACCCACTTCGAGCGCGGGGCCGTCGATAGACTGAGACACCAACCAGGTCGTGCCCGCTTCTTCGGAGGCACGGGCAGTGAAGGACCCTGCAAAGCCTTCCGGAGTGGGCACGACAAGCCGTTCGGGTGTTCCGAGCGGCGGGACACTCAGGCGGACGAGGTCTTCCTCATCTCGGGCGAACAACACGAGGTGATCGTTGCCTGCCACGTGCACGCCCGGGCTGTCGCCGAGGCGAAGGTCAAGTGCTTGCCAGTCGCTCTCGAAGACGAGCGTTTCGAGATCCATGCAGCGAAAGGACTGCTGAGCTGGCGAAGTCACTACGAGCGAGATCATGCATCCGCGCGTCGGGCTCTCCGCCCACAGGTAAGCCGGTGGTTCGCGGTTGCTCTGATAGCTCCAGCTCCAGCCCGGCTGTGTTGGCGACGAGACGACAGCAACGATCTCGCCCTCGCCGTCCAGTCTGATGATGTGCACTTCAGGTGCTGGGCTGCCAGTTACCAGCGTGCTGCGAGTGTCCCCCGCGTGCAGTGCCAGCACGACCTGTTCAGAAGGCACCCGCGCATCGAGCGGCGGCGTGCGGTCGCCTGTCGGCGGATCGAGCAGACGTATCGTTCCATCGCGCGAATCGCGTGTGACGAACTTCCCGTTCCCCAGCTCGGCCAAAGGTTCGATTTCGGGGTCCGGTGCCCAGAGTCGGACCAGGTTTCCGGAGTCGTCGATGTAGCCACCGAAATCAGTTGGATCCGGCAGATCCGCGAGTTCGACGGGGGCGGCAGTCCCTTCAGGGACGCGGCGGTTCTCGACAGCGTACGCGTACGTTCTGGCTGCGCTCGGGATCTTTCTCGTTATGTGAAAGTCCGAGAGATCCGTGCGCTGCAGGAGTTCGCCGTGTCTGTCGAAACGGAGAACCGACTGCCTGTCAGCGACGTTCTGGATCGGGTTGATGTAGCAGAGACCGGGCGGGTAACCGCTCGGGTGACCACAGACTGCAAGATTCGACTGCAACTCGATGACCACTCCCTCGAGGTCGGGAGCGAGATAGAAGGTCGCAGCATCTCTACTGGAAAACGGTGGATAGTACGTTCGCCCGTGCCCGAACTGTTGCAGCTCCGCCGGCAATTCGGTTTCCCAAGCGTCCGAGAAGTCCTTCCGAAACCGTCTGACTGTCGGTCCTAGTCCCGAGACGAGTTCTCCGGAAGTAGTGGTTGTCCACTCGCCGGAGTAATGGGGCATTCCTTCCGGGAAAACGCGCTGGTCCAGGATGCCATGGCGGTCGACGCGGCCGATGTGCGAACCGAGCGCTTGGTCACTGAACAGGGTGACGTCGTTGCCGAGCACGAGCGAAGATCCATCGGGTTCTTCGATGGTTACACCTTGGGAGGTGTAGTTGTCCGGAAGGCGGCCCAGAGCTCCAAACTCGCTCAAGTCCAGTATCAACGGAATGCGGCTGAACTGGCAGTTCGGGGCCCTACGAAGTGCTGTGAGGTCGGATACGAAGTCCGACAGATAGTTGGCGAGGTAGCCCCCTGGCTGCCTCGGCACGACCTGATGGCTTGCCAACCGGTTCGGATGGCTATTGAGTCGACGATCGAGCACCGTCAGGTCCAGACCAAGGGCTGATCGTTCGTGCCAGCACAGGAATCTGGACGTACTGCCCCACGAGGAAGTGTTCAGGAGCTCCACTCGGCCTTGGGTATCGAACTGCGCGGTTGCGAAGTCGATTTCGGCGAGAAGCGGTTCAAACTGTCGCTCCCCATCATTCCCGAAACGGACCGACCACTGTCTGTTCGATATGTCCCTGCCGCCCAGCACGAATCCACCGCCTGGCAGCAGGGTCACGTCCGGATACTTTAGATTCTCGTACCCAACCGGAGGAATCACCTTCTCGACCGCTTGCGTAGGGGCGGTCGCAGACATGGCGAGGGGCAGGAGGAGACATCTGCCCAGTAGAAGTGGGCGAGCTTTGAGCATCATAAGTCGGAGCATTGCGGATACGAAGTGCCACGCGGGGCGCAGGCGCGCCGCGATGATACAGCCATCGCGGCGCCGGGGCCTTCGACGAGCTCCCGCTTCAGGTGCTCGGCGACGCGGCGTACGCCTCGTTATGCACCGCCTGTACCGCACGGCCTGAGGGATCGACGATGTTCTTCAGGGTCGGGTCCCATTCCAGCGCGGCGGCGGTGGAGCAGGCGACCGAGGGGCCGCCCGGCACGCATTCGGCGGCCCAGCTCTGCGGGAAGTGGCGGTGGAAGAAGTCGCGGTAGAAGTAGGCTTCCTTGGTCTGCGGCGTGTTGTACGGGAAGCGGAACTTCGCGCTCTGCATCTGCTGGTCGCTGACCTGCGCTTCGGCGTGGGCCTTGAGCGAGTCGATCCAGGAGTAGCCGACGCCGTCGCTGAACTGCTCTTTCTGACGCCACAGCACGGCATCCGGGAGATACCCGGTGAAGCTCTCGCGCAGGAACTGCTTCTCCATGCGCCCGCGCTGCTTGCCGCTGAGCTTGACCTCGGGGTTGAGGTGCATCGATACGTCGATGAACTTGCGATCGAGGAAGGGCACGCGCGCTTCGACGCCCCAGGCGGCCATGGCCTTGTTCGCGCGCAGGCAGTCGAACAGGTGCAGCTTGTCGAGCTTGCGTACGGTCTCTTCGTGCAGGGCGCGCGCGTCCGGCGCCTTGTGGAAGTACAGGTAGCCGCCGAACAGCTCGTCGGAGCCCTCACCGGACAGCACCATCTTGATGCCCATGGCGCGGATGCGTCGGGCCATCAGGTACATCGGCGTCGACGCGCGAATCGTCGTGACGTCGTAGGTCTCGAGGTGATAGATCACGTCGGACAGCGCGTCGAGCCCTTCCTGGATCGTGAAGTGGAACTCGTGGTGCACGGTGCCGATGTGGGCGGCGACTTCGCGCGCGGCCTTGAGGTCGGGAGAATCCTTGAGACCCACCGCGAAGCTGTGCAGCTGCGGCCACCAGGCTTCGGTCTTCTCGTCCTCTTCGACGCGGCGCGCGGCGAACTTCTTGGCGATGGCGGCGACCAGCGAAGAGTCGAGTCCGCCCGAGAGCAGCACGCCGTAGGGCACGTCGCTCATCATGTGGCTCTTGACCGCCGACTCCAGCGCACTACGCAGGGCGGCGCGGTCGGCCGGTGCCGATTCGACCGCGCTGAATTCGCGCCAGTCCGGGTGGTAGTAGGCCGTCGGTTCGGTGTCGGTCGAGCGCCAGAAGTGGCCCGGCGGAAATTCCCGCGCGTCGGCACAGATCGGTGCGAGCGCCTTCAGCTCCGAGGCGACGAACAGGTTGCCGTGCTCGTCGTGGCCGAAATACAGCGGAATGATGCCGATCGGGTCGCGTGCAATCAGCCACTCGCCGCGTGCGGCGTCCCACAGCACGAAGGCGAACATGCCTTCGAGCTCATTCAACCACTTGCTCGGGTCTCCCTCGTGCAGGTAGAGCGGCAGAATCGTCTCGCAGTCGGAGTGGGTGGCGAAGGCGTAGTGCGCCTCATGGCGCGCGCGCAGGGCGCGATGGTTGTAGATCTCGCCGTTGACTGCGAGCACTTGCTCACCGTCCGGGCTCTTCAGCGGCTGGGCGCCGGAGTCGACGCCGACGATGGCGAGACGTTCGTGGGTGAGCACGGCGCGATCATCGGCGTGGATGCCCGACCAGTCCGGCCCGCGATGGCGCATCTTGCGGGACAGTTCGAGCGCGACACCACGCAGGGCAGCGGGGTCGGTCTTGAGGGAGAGAATGCCGAGGATGGAGCACATGCCGCGCGGTTCCGACGCAAAGGGATCCCGATTCTGTCAGGAAACGCGCGACTTTGCTGCAGTGCGGCAGGACAAAAAGGTTGGCGGTGAAACGACTGCGCCGGCGACTCGGTCAGCGGACGGGATCAACCCCTGCCGCTCGGCGGGCGTGACTCAGCTGGCGAGCTGCGCCTGAACCCATTCGATCAGCTCGCCGGACACCTGGACAGTCAGCCCGAGCGCGACCGCGCCGATCAGCCAGAGCACCAGCATCAGGCCGCCGTCGCGCTCAATCAGCGCCACCGCGTAGGCGAGAATGAGCAGGGCCAGCGGATAGTTGGTGAGCGGCACCGGCAGGGACAGCGCAATGCCGAGCAGGGTGATCATCGCGCCGACCACGAACCCGCCCGGGGCGCTGGTGATCAGTGCCTCAAGGCGTGGCCGGCTCAGACGCTCCAAACGGTGCAACCACGGTCCGATGCGCTGCGCCAGCTTGCGCAGGCGGGTGGCGGGCACGCGCTTCTCGCGCAGGCGTCGCGGCAGCCAGGGTCGGCGCATCCCGATCATCAACTGCAGGCCCAGCAGCGCCGCCAGCGGTCCACTGACTGCGCCCGCGCCGGCCGGCAGGGGCAGGAAGGCCGGCAGACACACCACGATCAGCATCACCCCGAACGCGCGCTTGCCGCAGCGTTCGAGGATGTGTTCGAAGTCGAGGCCGTGTTCGGGGCTCTCGTCCGCCAGGGCAAGCAGCAGTGCGCTGCTGCGTTCGTGGTCAGCCACCATGCGATGTCAGGCCGGTTCGGCGACGGTGGATTCGGGGTCCGCCGGTTCAAGCCGACGCAGCAGCAGTTTGTCGATGCGCGCGCCGTCCAGGTCCACGACCTCGAATCGCCAGCCCATCCAGTCGAAGAACTCTCCCGGCTTGGGGATACGCCCGAATCGCGCCACCGCCAGGCCGGCCAGGGTGTGGTAGTCGGGGTCGAACTCTTCGTCGTTCGGCCACTCCGACACCGGCAGGAGGTCGCGCAGGTCCTCGATCAGCACCCCGCCGTCGATGAGGTAGCTGCCGTCCTCGCGCATCACCACCGGTGCGGACTCGCCGGCCTGCGCCACGACCGTGCCGATGCGGCCGGTGACCGCGTCGAGCATGTCCTTGATCGTGACCATGCCCTGGATGTCGCCGTATTCGTCGACCACCAGCGCCATGTAGGCGGCTTCTTCGCGGAAGATTTCCAGCAGTTTCAGCGCCGGCGTGCTGTCGGCCACGAACAGCGGGGCGCGCAGCTTGGCGAACAGCTCGAACGGCTTGCGGTCGATGTGGGCAATGACGTTCTTCGATTCGAGAATGCCGATCACTTCCTGGTCGCTGCCGCGGTGCACGGGATAGCGCGAGAACGGTGCCTCGCGCATCGTCGTCAGATTGTCCTGCATGGGCAGGCTGGCATCGAGCCACACGATGCGCGTGCGCGGGGTCATCAGGCTCTCGGCATCGCGGTCACTGAGGCGCATGACGCGGTCCATCATTACCCGCTCATCGCGCTCGAGCACGCCCTGTTCGTGGCTTTCGGCCAGCATCAGGCGAATTTCTTCCTCGGTGACCTTCTCGGTGCTGAACGACTCGACCCGCAGAAGGCGGAGGACGAGTCGCGTGGTCAGCGACAGCAGCCAGACCGCCGGCGCCGCCACCATGGCCAGCCCGCGCATGGGAATCGCCACGCGCGCGGCGATCCGTTCGGCGCGCGTCAGGGCAAATCGTTTCGGTACGAGTTCGCCGAAGATCAGCGCCATCAGCGTGATCAGAAAGACGGCCAGACCAATGCCGATGGGCTCGGCGTAGTGGCTGATCGACGGAAACCACCCCGCCAGCGCACTGGCGATCGCCAGCCCGATCGCCTCGCCGCCGAAGTAGCCGGTCAGCACGCCGATCAAGGTAATGCCGACCTGGACGGTCGACAGGAAGTGCTCGGGATGCTCCGACAGTTTCACCGCCACCCGTGCGCCTCGGCTGCGCTTGCCCATCTCCAGCAGCTTGGCCCGCCTGGCCGTGACCATGGCCATCTCCGACATGGCGAAGAAGCCGTTCAGAAGGACCAGGACAAGGACGATGAGGAGTTCGGTCATGGGGAAGTCGGGGCTTGGAGGCTCAAGTCTAGCTGCACGGACGTGTCAGCTGGTCGGCGAGGCGCACGCTCGCCGCACCGATATCAGCTCCCTCGCTGCGCCGCGGGGCGCGCACGGTGCCGGACCGTTCCGCGAGCCCCGTCGAAAATATGACAGCTGCTGAAACATGAATGTCATAGTGCAACCTTATTGTCACGCCACCGTCATTTCAGTGTCGTGATACCTAAACATGAACGTCATGAAACTGTCGCCTGTCGCGGCGATGTGTGGTTGCCTCGTATGTGGAACGGCCCAGGCCGCAGTCGATCTGGGCGAGCTGGCCGGAACTTCGGTCTCGATGGAAGGCTTGCTCCAGTCCGACGGCTACTGGTTCGACAATGACCGTGCCGATCTCAATGGGTCGTCGGGCAGTGACGGCGAGGACACCGAGTTCGGCATCCGCCGTGCCGAAGTGGTGCTCAAGGGCAAGGGCTCCCAGTGGGAGTGGGCTGCTGGCTACGATTTAGAAGCCGAGAAGTTTCTTGACACTTATGTGAAACGCAAGCTCGGTGCCCACTCGCTGCGGCTCGGGCAGTACAAGCAGTCCAACAGCTACGAAGAGCTGAGCAGCTCCAAGAACAACGATTTCATCGCCAAGGCCCTGAGCACGAACCTGTTCGCGATCAGCCGTCGACTGGGGGCCGAGTATGCCTTCGACCAAGGCAGCTGGGGCGCCAGCGTCGGCCTGTTCGGTCGGGAGCTGACGCGCGGCCGCGCCGAGAACAGCGGTTGGAGTGCCCGCGGTTACTGGCTCCCCATGCAGGTCGAGGATGGGTTCCTGCATGTCGGTCTGAGCTACGTGGACGCCGATACCACCGATGACAGCGCCCGTTTCTCGGCGCGCCCGGGCGCCGATTTCGCGACCGTCAAGCTGGTGGACTCCGGAACCGTCCTCAATGTCGATCGGGTGCGCACCGTGGGCCTGGAGTCGGCCTGGGCATCCGGTGCCTGGAAATGGCAGGGCGAATGGATGCAGGGGGCCTTGGACCGCACGTCCGGGGCGGGGCGCAACGCCTCGCTCAGCGCGTGGTATGCCTCAGCCGTCTACAACCTGACCGGCGAGACCTGGAGTTCCAAGTCCGGCGTGGTCAAGACCGCCGCTCCCTCCCGCGAAGACCTGGGCATGTGGCAGCTGGCAGCACGCGTGGAAGGGGCCGACCTCGACGACGCGGCCGTGCAGGGCGGTGACGCCACCCATATCACGCTGGGGGTCAACTGGTACTGGCGGCAGAACTTCCGGATCAGCGTGAACTACGTCGATGTGCGTAGCGATCGTCGAGGCGTCAGCGATGATCCTTCGATCTTCGAAACGCGCCTGCAGCTGCACTGGTAGCGCGCTGCTGCGGACTTTCATCTATCTGTAACAAAGTCGTCATACATTGGCGACATGCCAACGACGCCGATCCCCTCAGGGCGACGTCCACTTCTCAAGAGTCTGAATCAAGGGTCTCTCATGAACATCAAGATGCTCTCCCTGGCCGTGGCCGGTTCCCTCGTCGTGAGCGCGTGCGGCCAGCAGCCGGCCGACGCGCCGCAGTCCTCCGACACTGCAGGCAAGTCGCCCGCCGCGCAGCCGGCGCTGATCGAGATCGATGGTTCGTCGACGGTCTACCCGATCACGGAAGCCGTGGCCGAGGAATACCAGATCGCCAATCAGGGCAAGGTGCGGGTTACCGTGGGCGTCTCCGGGACCGGCGGCGGGTTCAAGAAATTCTGTCGCGGTGAGACGGTCATTTCCGACGCCTCGCGCCCGATTCTCGACGCCGAGATCTCGGCCTGCCGCGAGGCGGGTATCGAATTCATCGAGCTGCCGGTGGCCTTCGACGCGCTGACCGTGGTGGTCAACCCCGAGAACACCTGGCTCGAAGCGATCACCGTGGCCGAGCTGAAGAAGCTGTGGGAGCCCGAGGCACAGGGCGTGGTGATGAACTGGAACGAGGTGAACCCGAACTGGCCGGCCGAGCCGGTGAAGCTGTTCGGCGCCGGTGCCGACTCGGGCACCTTCGACTACTTCACCGAAGCCGTGGTGGGGAAGGCCAAGTCATCGCGCGGCGACTTCACCGCCAGCGAAGACGACAACGTGCTGGTGACGGGTGTGGCCAGTGACTCGAACGCGCTCGGGTTCTTCGGGTTCGCCTATTACAAGGAGAACACCGACAAGCTTCGCGCGCTGCCGATCAAGGCCACCGACGAGTCGGCCGGCGTGCTGCCGGCACTGGAAACCGTGAACGACGGTACCTACACGCCGCTGTCGCGTCCGATCTTCATCTACGTCAACGCGAAGGCGGCTCGCGAGCGACCGGAGGTCATGGCGTTCGTCGAGTTCTATCTCAAGGAGTCTTCGGCCCTGATCACCGAAGTGGGCTATGTGCCGCTGCCTGACGAGGCCTACACGCTCGCGGCCGACAAGCTGCACGGCTTCGACGTGGGCACCGTTTTCGAAGGCCACTCCGAAGTCGGCGTGCGCATCGAAGACCTGCTTCGCCGCGAGTCTAAGTAATCCGCGACGATGGGCGACGCCGTGCTGCGAGACTCCACACCCAGGCGGAATTTGCGCCGGCGTCGTTTTCGATCGCCTTCCGAGGCGGTCGTGGAGGCGGGCCTTCTGCTCGCCGCCCTGTCGGCGGTGGGCATCACTGCCGCGATCGTGTTCATCCTGCTGTTCGAATCCGCGGGTTTCTTCAGTGAGGTGTCGATTCTCACCTTTCTGACCGACACGCAGTGGACGCCGCTGTTCGCGAATGCGCGCTACGGCATCCTGCCGCTGCTGTCCGGCACGCTGATGACCAGCCTCATCGCGCTGGTGTTCGCCGTGCCGCTGGGAACCGTCACCGCCGTGTACCTGTCCGAGTTCGCGTCGGCCCGCGTGCGCGAGGTGGTCAAGCCCATCCTCGAGCTCATCGCCGGTGTCCCGACCGTGGTCTTCGGCTACTTCGCGCTGCTGTTCGTGACGCCGATGCTGCAGAAGATCATTCCCGGGCTGCCCGGCTTCAACATGCTCGGCCCGGGTCTGGTGATCGGCATCATGATCGTGCCGTACATCAGCTCCCTGTCCGAAGACGCCATGCGCTCGGTGCCGATGCATTTCCGCGAAGCCAGCTATGCCATGGGCGCCAGCCGGTTCCAGACGGCATTCAAGGTGGTGATGCCGGCAGCCACCTCGGGCATCGTCGCGTCCTACATCCTCGGCGTATCCCGGGCCGTGGGCGAGACCATGGTCGTGGCCATCGCTGCGGGGCAGCAGCCCAACATGACGTTCAATCCCACCGAGGCTGCGGCCACCATCACGGCGTACATCGTCCAGGTCTCGATGGGCGACGTCCCCCACGACTCACTGGCCTACCGCAGCATCTTCGCCGCCGGACTGACCTTGTTCGTGGTCACCCTGGTGTTCAACGTCATCGGCTACTTCGTCCGCAAGCGCTACCGGGAGGCCTACTGAGATGGCGCTGCAGCAATCCGAAGTCCGTGCGCTGATCGCACGCCACAAGTTCCGCGACATGCTGCTCGACGTGGTCGGCCTCGTCGTGATGCTGACCATGATGCTGATTCTGGCTGCGCTGTTCCTGCAGCTGGTCATGGATGGCGGTGACCGCCTGACCGCAGACTTCTTCCAGAACTTTCCCTCTCGACGTGCCGCCAAGGCGGGCATTCTGGCCGCGTGGGTGGGCTCGCTGCTGGTGATGCTCGTTACCGCGCTGGCCGCTGTGCCGGTCGGAGTGGCGGCAGGGATCTGGCTGGAGGAATACGCTCCGAAGAGCTGGTTCAGCGAGATCATCGAGATCAACGTCAACAACCTGGCCGGTGTGCCGTCGATCATCTACGGCCTGCTGGGCCTGGGCTTGATGGTGCATCAGCTGCAGCTGGGTCGCAGCGTGGCCTCGGCAGGACTCACCCTGGCGATGATGATCCTTCCCGTGGTGATCGTGGCCACCCGCGAGGCCATCCGCGCCGTGCCGCAGACCATCCGCGAGGCTGCGTACGGTTTGGGCGCGACGCGCTGGCAGGTCACGCGCGATCATGTGTTGCCGTACTCGGTTGCCGGCATCATGACCGGTGTCATCATTGGCTTGTCGCGCGCCATTGGCGAGACGGCACCGCTGATCACCATCGGCGCGGTCACCTTCATCGCCTTCCTGCCTGCGCCGCCCGTTCAGGCTTCGGCACCGTTTCTCAACTTCGAGTGGCTGACGTCACCGTTCACGGTCATGCCGATCCAGATGTTCAACTGGATCTCGCGCCCCGACGCCGCCTTCCACGTCAACGCCGCGGCGGCGGGCGTGGTGCTGGTGGGCATGACCCTGCTGATGAACGGGGTCGCCATCCTGCTTCGTTATCGTGCGCGCAAGCGCATCAAGTGGTGATTTCATGAGCGAAACCCAGGCGCCCAACGTGAAGGCCCGCGTCAAGGATCTGAACTTCTACTACGGCGACTTCGCCGCATTGAAGAAGGTCAGCCTCGACGTCGAGGCCAACGAGGTCACCGCACTGATCGGGCCTTCCGGCTGCGGCAAGTCGACGCTGCTGCGCTGCTTCAACCGCATGCACGACCTCTACCCGGGCAGTCGCTACGAGGGCGAGATCCGCCTGTACCCGGACGACGTCGATCTTCTGGCCCGGAATATCGATCCGGTGGAAACGCGCATCCGCATCGGCATGGTGTTCCAGAAGCCGAATCCGTTCCCGAAGTCGATCTTCGAGAACGTCGCCTACGGGCTGCGCATCCTGGGCGAGAAACGGCGCGGCGTCATCGCCGAGAAAGTCGAGAAGGCGCTGCGCGATGCGGCGCTCTGGGACGAGGTGAAGGATCGTCTGGATTCCCTGGCCACCAGCCTTTCTGGCGGCCAGCAGCAGCGCCTGTGCATTGCGCGCACCCTTGCCACCGAGCCCGAGATCGTGCTGTTCGACGAGCCGACCTCGGCGCTTGATCCGATTGCGACGGCGAGCATCGAAGAGCTGATCATCGAGTTGAAGCGTCGGGTCACCATTCTCATCGTCACCCACAACATGCAGCAGGCGGGGCGGATTTCGCGACACACCGCCTTCATGTATCTGGGCGAGTTGGTCGAGTTCGGCGAGACCGAGCAGATTTTCACGCGGCCGAAGAAAGAGCAGACTGAGAACTACATCACCGGCCGATTCGGCTGACGAGGGAAGGGAGGCCAGCCATGGCGATGTCGCACATGGGTCACACCATCAAGAAATTCGACGAAGAGTTGTCCACCCTGCGCGACCTGGTGCTGCGCATGGGCGGACTGGTCGAGGAGCAGCTCCGCCGTGCGGTGGAGTCGCTGCAGACCGGCGACGTCGAGCAAGCCAAGGACGTCGTGCAGGGCGATCGCGAGATCGATCGCATCGAACTGCGGGCGGACGAAGAGATCGCAAGCCTGCTGGCACTGCGCGCCCCGCTGGGTGTCGATCTGCGCACCATCCTCACGCTGTCGAAAACGGTCAACGATCTCGAACGGATTGGCGACGAGGCGAAGAAGGTGGCGCGGGCGACCCGCGACCTTTCGGACCAACTCGACGACGATCTCCGTGGCAAGCTCATTCCGCCGGTCGCGACGCTTGCCAACCATGCCCTGAAGATGCTGCACGATGCGCTCGATGCGCTGGTTCGCCTGGATCTCGAGCGCGCCGAGTCAGTGCGCGAGTCCGATGATCTCGTCGACAAGGCATTCGTGCGCAGCATCGAGCACCTGAGCGGGGCGATCCGCAACGAGTCGGAACTGGTGTCGGTGGGCGTCCAGCTGCTGTTCGCCGCCAAGGGGCTGGAACGCATCGGCGACCACGCCAAGAACATCGCGATGTACGTCTACTACCTCGTCGACGGCCGCGACATGCGCCATCCCAAGGTCAATCCGCACCGCCAGACCCAGGGATGAGCGGCGCCTGTTCGAGCGCTACTCGGCCTCGTGCCAGAGCGGCAAGCCGAACTTGATGCGCCTGGATCGCCAGTAGGCTGCCAAGGCCAATCCGGTGAGCAGGCCGGCGACCGTGAGCCCAGTGATCACCCAGCCCGGATAGGGGGTCAGCGCTTTCGCCATGTCGGTTTCACGCAAGGCGAACAGCACGCCCAACCCCAACGGGAAGAGCCCTGCGCAGAGCAGGAAATTGCCGAGGAAGCTCGCCTGAAACGGCGGCGGCAGCGCAATGCCGGCGCGCCAGGCGAGTCGCCACAGCTTCGGCGAATGCTCGTTCAGCGAAAAGCCCAAGGACTCCATCCGGGCCTGCATGGTCTTCACGCGCTCGGCATGCGAGCGCTTCAAGGGCAGCGGTGTGCCGTTCAGAAGACGTCTCCACCGGCCGAGAACGCCTGCTCAAGGCCATCCCCCAGACCACCGATCTCGATGATCAGTCGGTCGATTTCGGCCGCGGTGAGGCTGTCGTACGGACGGTTGTCGCACAGCTGCAAGTAGGGCACGCCATCGAAGTCGGACTGTGCCAGGTAGCCGACCCGCTGCGCCCAGTTGAAACGCAGCGCGCGCTTCGGATCGATGCCGGTCATCGGTGCGATGGCGGTACTCACGCGCAGGTACTTGCGGCCGTCGTCGCCTTCGAGTTCGGCCAGGAAGATGCCCTGGCGGCGGCTGCCACCGGCGATCGTCAGTTCGAGGCCGAGCAGGTAGGGGTCGTTGGTCTTGATCTTGTAGTTGGCCACGACATGGGCGCGAATCTGTTCGAAGTTCTGCATGGAAAACCGATCGGTCGAAAAGACCGCCTATGCTACTGCCCCATGGCTGAGCTGTCTTCCCGGCAAAGAAACGAAGCGATCTGGCGCGCCGTGCGCGCGATTCCATCCGGGCAGACGCGCAGCTACGCCGAGGTAGGGCGCCTCGCCGGGTTGCCGCGCGGCGCGCGCCAGGTGGTCGCTGCGCTGAAACTGGGCGATGGCGACTTGCCCTGGCATCGCGTGTTGCGCGCGGACGGGCGCATTGCGTTTCCGCCCGGTTCCCGGTCGTTCAAGGAGCAAGTACGCCGGCTGCGCGCCGAGGGCGTGCCGGTTCAGGCGGGGCGGGTGCGCTCGGTGCAGCCTGATCCGGGCGCCAGCTTGGACGCCATGATCTGGGGCCCAGCACCGACGAAGCGACGCTAGGTCAGCGACCGGCAGGCCGCAGCATCTCGAACTCGATTTCGCCGTGGGCGTTGCGCCCGGTCTCGGTCCAGCCGGCCCGACGATAGAACGACTCGGCGCGGGTGCCAGCTTCGGTGCTGAGATGCAGGCGGGTCAGCCCCTGATCGAACAGCCAGCCGATCATGACGTCGTGCAGGCTGCGGCCGATGCCGCAGCCCTCGCAAATCGGATCCACGAACAGCGCCCAGATATTGCCCGTGTCGCGGTTGCCGATCGCGAATCCACCGAGTGTCGGTTTGCCAGGTTGATCTTCTCGAGCCGGGGTCGGCGCATCCACCACCCAGCCGCGCCCGCTCACTTCGATCTCGTGGCGGATCTCTTCGGCACCGATCACACGACTGACCAGCCGGTTCTCGCGCACGGCGGCGCGGATGCGCATCAGTTCGGGAATGTCGTCGCGGGTGGCCAGGCGGACGGAGGGCATAGGGACGGAGCAGCCAGCTGTGGGGGCGGCAGTGTAGCGACTACCGGCGCTCGTGCCATGACGGCGTCCGCCAGTCTGCAGGGCATGCGCGGCTCTCAAGCCCCAGCGATCGCGTGCAGGGGAGAAAAACAGGACACCGAACGCAGGGTTTGCTCAGGACCGGGATGCCGGCCGGGTCGCACGCTCGGGGCACAGCGGAGGTCGATGCCGCCCATGATCCGGAGAAGCCCGCGCATGAACTACCACAGCCGTGTACACCTTGGCGAAACCCGGCGGTCGCCGCTGCACACCCTGCTGCGCTCGTCACGAGGCGCAGGGAAGATGGGCGGCCTGCTCGTGGCACTGCTCCTGGCTGGCCTGCACGAACCCTGCGTGGCCCAGCCGGGGCCCGTGGTCCGCTATCACCTCCTGGCTGACCTTGACGCTGCGGGTGAGGCCTGCAGCATGGAACGCGGTCTCCATCAGTGGCGCGGACTGGACGCGCGCTGGGAAGCGGAATCGGACGGCGAGCGCGTATTCGTGGTGCGCCACTTCGTCTGTCGCGTGGGGGCGTGGCACCTGCAGCAGGAAGTCGCTGTCGAGTCGCCGATCGAGCGCGGTGGCAGCTGGCAGGACGACGATGTGGTGCATTGGCAGCTGCCGGCGGGCGCCCTCGCGTCACCCCGAACGCGAACCCTGTTCGTGTTCGCCGAAGAGCCGATGAGCGGTGCCCTGGATATCGCGGGGAACGGAGCATGGCCGTTGCCCGCGTTCGCGCTGCAGGGGCCGGCGCCGATCGACATTCCGGCCCTGGATGGCTGGGCCGGGGGCTGCGCGGTCGCCGCGCTGGCGATTTGGGGGATGCTGGTCTCGCGGCGCGCCGGGTGCCGCGGGTCACGCAGCGCAGGCGCGGTGCTGCCCATTGTCGCTGTGGTCGCTGTGACCGCAGTGCTGCTCTTTCTGCACACGCTGCCGGCCGCGGCGACCCTGGCGGATCCGCCGCGTGGCACTGAACTCGCGGTTTGGACGCGCGATGACCCGGCGCACGACCTGCAGGGCAACGAGCCGGGCGTCGACCTTCGCCGGGTGACGCTGTCGGAGAGCAAATCCGCACTCGACGTGCGGGTGCGGGTGTTTGCATCCGACGCAAGTCCGCTGCCAAACGGCGCGCGCGTGCTGTTCCTCGGCAACAGTCTGACCTACACCAACGATCTGCCGGGCATGCTGCGTGCGCTGGCCGCGCAGGCCGGCAAGCAGTTGATCGTTCGCAGCATCACCTCAGGTGGCGCCAGTCTGGAAGACCTCTATCAGGACGGGCGTGCGCTGCAGGAGCTCGACACGGCCCACTACGACGTGGTGGTGATGCAGCAGGGGCCATCCTCGCTGCCCGAGAATCAGATCTATCTTCGGGACTGGACCGTGACGTTCTCCGGCCCCATTCGAGCAGCCGGCGCCAAGCCGGCGCTCTACATGGTCTGGCCCGACGCGTCGCGAGTCGCATTCTTCGACGCCGTCAGGCAGTCCTATCGCGGTGCGGCGGAAGCGGTGGATGGCATGTTCGTGCCGGCAGGCGAGGCCTGGCGCGCGGCCTGGCGGGAGGATGCGCAGCTGGCCTTGTATGGCAGCGACGACTTCCATCCCAGTGCGCTCGGCACCTACGCCGCCGCGGCGACGCTGTTTGCGTCGCTGTATCGCGAATCACCCGAAGGACTACCGCCCACGCTGCAGGTCGGCGGCGGGACGGTGCGACTCGATGCGCAGGATGTCGCCATCGTTCAGCGCGCGGCGTGGCAGGCGCATCGGCAGCAGGGCCTGGCCGGCCGCTGAAAGCCGCGTCGACCGAACGCGAGCTAGCGGCGCAGCACCGCATCCCGGCGGCGAAACCATCCGGCGATGCTGAGCCGCGTGCGCGTGGCCGGCAGCACTTCGTGTTCGATCGTATCGCTGCGAAACAACGTGCAGCGTCCGAGCACGGGCAGTACGTCCACCGGGTCGGGGGCGTACAGGCGCAGGCAGCCGCCGTCTTCCGTGCGCCACGTCTCGTTCAAGTAGCAGGTGAAGGAGATGACCCGGGCGTCGTCGTCGCGGAACCGGTCGCGGTGACGCGCGTAGGTCGCCCCGGCCGGGTAGGCGGCGTAGTGCGCTTCGACGTGGTCGATGCCGAGCATCAGCGACCGGTTCAGCGATTGCGCGAGGTCATCGAGTGCCGCAAGCAGCGCAGCGCGCGCGGGGTGCGCGGGGTCGGCTTCGATCCACAGGGTACGATCGCCGCGGATCGCAGTCTGGCGAGTGCGCGACTTTCCCACCGCGGCTTCGTGCAGCGCGCCGGCGTCCAGCGCCGTGCACAGGTCGCGCGACAAGTCGCGCACCAGCGCGTGGTCAAGCAGGGCATCGCTGACCGCGAAACCGCGCTCGACCAGTTGATCCAACAGCGCGCCTTCAAGCATCTTGCGGTTCGTCCTGGAGTGGCGCGCGGGGTCGCGTGAGCACGTGATGAGTGCGAGCCCGACGCGGCCCGGGTGTCGGGCACCATGCCGTCGTTCACGGTGGGTCGATATGATAGGCGCTCCTCAGGCTGCCCCGCGCAGCGTCGCGATCCGGGAGATCGATTGCTAGAGCAGATTCCGCCGGCCACACGCTCCCTGTTGCTGGCCAACGTCATCGCCTTCTTCCTGTTCCAGTGGCTTGGACCGTCGGCCTCGGTCGATTTCATGCTCTGGCCCTGGGGAGAATTTCCCGCCCTCGATCCGCGGGGGATGCCGACCACGGTCGGCTTCCTGCCCTGGCAGGTGGTCAGCTACGGGTTCCTGCACGGCGGCTTCGAGCACCTGTTCTTCAACATGCTCGCCTTGTTCATGTTCGGTGCGCAGATCGAACTCGTCTGGGGCCAGCAGCGCTTCCTCACCTACTACTTCACCTGCATGGTCGGTGCCGGTTTCATCCAGCTCGGGGTGGCCAGCTGGTCGGCCTACAGCGGCGCCGGTATCTATCCGACGGTGGGCGCCTCGGGTGGCGTGTTCGGCATCCTGCTGGCCTACGCCATCCTGTTTCCGAATCGCCGCGTGCTGCTGCTGATTCCGCCGATCCCGATGCGAGCGCGTACGCTCGTCGTGCTCTATGGTCTGCTGGAGCTTTATCTCGGCGTGACCGGCACGCAAACCGGCGTGGCGCATTTCGCGCACCTGGGCGGCATGGCTTTCGGCTACGGCCTGATCCAGTACTGGCGCGGGCGCTGGCCGTTCGATCGACGACGCTGAGATGTACCGGCGATCGCGCGGCATGCCCGGGAATCGTCCGTACGCGGCCAAGCGGAGCGAGGCGTGCTGATGCATCCCGAATCCGTTCCCGGCCCCGGCACGCGCGCGGCGCCACCGAGGCTGGCCGTGGCGCGGATTGAGCAGGTGCTCACCCGGGTTCCGAGCGGATACGACTGGATGAGCGAGAGCGAGCGCCAGCGTTTTGCGGCATTTGGCAGCAGCCGGCGTCGCGACGAATATCGCGCCGGTCATTGGCTGCTGCGCGAGGTGGTCGCCGAAGTCCTTGGCGGCGTAGTCGCAGACGTTCTCCTCGATGACCGTCCCGGCGCGCCGCCCGCTCTGGCATCGACCGGATCCGGACTGTCGCTGGCGCTCAGCCACAGCCAAGCCTGGGTCGCCGCGGGCTGCGGCCGCGGTCGCATCGGACTCGACATCGAGCAGCGGCCGCGCACGATGGCCGAACACATTCGCGCGCTGCTGCGCGAAGCCGACGACGCCGAGGAGCCCGATGACGACCACCTGCTGGCGCGCTGGGCAGTCAAGGAGGCCTGGATCAAAGCCGACTTAGGCTCGGCCCTGCCGGAAACCTTGCAGGCACTCAGCGTGCGGCCGACGGCGGATGCGGTCGCCCGCGCATGGACGTACTCCGACGAGGCGTTTCACCTTGCGCTGGTGGTCGACTCGGAACCTCTGCCGACTGCCCGATGCGATGCCAGTGCAGCCGCGGATACCCGGTCTTCATGGTTGGGCTGGCAGGTCCGCAGCCGTGGCGGTCCCGATGGCTGAATCCGTCGCGCGTCGAAAGGCCAGTGACGGGTCTGCCCCGGGCAAGTCGGTTGAGGCCACGCCGTCCGCCGGAAAACTCGCGAAAGGGAAACGCACCGAACGCGCGACGGTACCGCGGGAGGCGAAGGTCCACGCATCGAAGACACGGGTATCGACAGCGGGCGGTTCGGACGCGAGCGTGCGCCATGCGGACGAGTCTTCTGCGCGCAAGTCGACCGGGCGAAATCCTTCCGCCGAAAAGTCGACCCCCAAGTCCGTCACCAACAGCACGACAAAACGCGCCGCAGGCTCCGAGGCGGAGCATCCGCGGTTCTTCCCGACCGCCGGTGCGTTTCGCCGCTGGCTGGAGGCCAACGCGTCGACTTGCGAGGTGCTGCTCGTCGGCTTTCACAAGGTCGGTTCGGGTCGGGCGTCGATGACCTGGCCGGAGTCGGTCGATGAAGCGCTGTGTTTTGGCTGGATCGACGGGCTGCGCAAGCGGATCGACGATGCCGCCTACCAGATCCGGTTCTCCCGCCGTCGGGCGGAATCGATCTGGAGCAAGGTGAAGGTGGCCAACATCGAGCGCCTGATCACCGAAGGGCGCATGCGTCCCGAGGGACTGGCTGCGTTCGCGCGACGCCGCGCCCATCGCACGGGCGTCTACACCTTCGAGCAGGACGGTGAGCCGAATCTCCGTCGGGACGAGCTCGCCGGGTTCCGCAGGCACAAGGCGGCGTGGAGCTATTGGCAGGGAACGCCGCCGGGCTATCGGCGCACGGCGCTGCGCTGGATCCTGCAGGCCAAGCGTGTCGACACGCGAGCCAGACGCCTAGCCCGCCTGATTGAAGCGTGCGCGGAAGGCAAGCGACTGTTCTGACCTGCTGCGCCCGCGCGCCCGGCCTCAGTCGTAGCGCAGCGCTTCCATCGGCGACATCCGCGATGCGCGGCGCGCCGGCAGATAGGCGGCCATCAGACCGACCAGAGCGAGCAAGGTCGCGGTGCCGAAGAAGGTCGGCGCATCCAGCGGCTCGACGCCGAACAGCAGGTCGCCCAAGGTGCCGCTGCCGGCCGCTGCGACGACCAGGCCGATCGCGATGCCCAGGGCCACCACGCGGACGCCCTGAGCCATGACCTGACGGCGCACACGCTGTGCGCCGGCACCGAGCGCGATACGCAGGCCGATCTCACGCGTGCGCTGCACATTGATGTAGGACAGCACGCCGTACAGACCGGCGGCGCCGAGCAGCAGGGCGAGGCCGGCGGCGATGCCGAGGGTGAGCAGGGTGAAAGTCAGCTGCAGCTTGGCGCTGCTGACCAGGTCCTCCATGAGGTATTCGCGGTACATCGGGGCTTCGGGGGCGACTTCCCTCACCAAGGCGCGAATTTCGCCGGACAGGCTGTTGGCGCGACGGCTCTTCACCACGTAGGCCGGCGACGACAGGCGCGGCGCCGTGGTCGGGTCGGGTCCGACCAGGGGAAGGTAGATCATCGCGTCGGCCGGATTTTGCGGACCGTTCTGCCGTACATCGCCGACGACACCGACCACGGTTTCCCAGTGATCCTGCCCCTGACGCAGGAGGCGCCTGCCGATCGGATCCTGGCCGGGCCACAGCAGCTCGGCCGCGGCGCGACCCAGCAGCACGTTGCCGGATCCGCGCAGTTGGTCGTCGTCGGTGAACAGTCGTCCTTGCAGCAAGGGGATGCGCATGGCCTGGAAGTAGTCGCCTGCACTGAACGTCATGTTCAGGATGGCACCCTCGCTGGTCTGCACATCCTGACCTTCGATGAACGTGCGGACGATCTGTGTGCCTTCATCGATGGGTACGTTCTCGATGATGCCGACGGTCTGTACGCCGGGCAGGGCAGCCAGGCGGTCGCGGAAGCGAAGGTGGAATCGGGCGAAGGCTTCGGCCGAGTCGAGCTCGGGCCGTTCGGGTGCGATCTGGAAGGTGAACACATCCTGTGGATCGAACCCCGAATCGACTTCGCTCAAGGCGTGCACGCTGCGCAGCAAGAGTCCGGATCCAATCAGCAGGACCAGAGCAAGCGCCGACTGCAATGCGACCAGAGCCTGACGAAGGGCGCTTCGCCCAGCGGTCGACCCGCGCCCGCCGCTGCGCAAGCGCTCGAGATCGGGGGAGGACAGGCGCAGCGCGGGAATCAGCCCGCAGAGCAGGGCCGAGAGCATGGCGGTGCCGAAGGTGGCGGCGAGCACCGTGCCGTCCACGCCGACCTGATCGAGTCGCGGGAGGCCCGCCGGTGCGGCACGCAGCAACAGGGGCATGCAGAGCGTCGACAGCAGGATCGCGCAGGCTCCGGCGAGCACGGCGACGATGAAGGCTTCGCTGCACAACAAGGCGAGCAGTTGCCCGCGGTTGGCACCGAGGGCGTGGCGCAGTGCCATCTCGCGATGGCGTGCTTCACCGCGAACCAGGAACAGGTTGCCGACATTGGCGCAGGCGATCAGCAGCACGATGCCGGTCGCAGCGAGCAGCACCCAGAGCGGACGCGTGTACGCGCCCAGCACGGCCTCGTCGAGCGGGCGCACCACCGCACGGAACTGTTCGATCAGTCGGGCGTAGTTGGCGGTTCCGCCGAAACGCTCGGGCAGCTCTCTGGCCAGCGCAGTAAGCTCATCGGCCAGCTGCTCCGGCGTCGCGCCGGGCACGAGGCGGGCCACTTCGGCATTGCCGAATCGGCCGGGTTGTTCGATGTCCGAAGCCTCGATGCGGTTGGCGAGCCACAGCATGGTGCCGTCGGCCGGAAAGCGGAAATCCGGCCCCATCACACCGATGATGCTGCGCTGCGCACCGAACAGTTCGATCGAGCGGCCGAGCACTGCGGGGTCGCGCGCGAACCAGTCGGCCCACATCGTGTCGCTGAGCAGCACCACGGGTTGATCGTCGCTCGCAGCAGGCAGGCGACCGAGTTTCGGCTGCACGCCCAATGTCTCGAACAGCGACTGCGTGGGCGAGGACATGCGCAGCCGCTCGGCGCGCTCGCCGAGACGTGCGGTATTGGTGAACGAGTTGGTGGTGGAGAGCGACTCGATCAGCGTCGAGCGCTCCCGCCAGTGCACGAAGAACTCGGGCGCCACGCCGAACTGGGCAGGAAACTGCGAACCCGGCGCGGACCCGAGCACCTGCACGAGCCGCTGCGGTTCGCGATACGGCCATGGTTCGAGCAACACCGCATTGACCACGCTGAACACGCCGGAGACGGCGCCGATCGCCAAGCCGAGCATCAGTACCGTCGAGGCGGTGAAGCCCGGTGACTGCGCCAGGCTTCGGGCGGCGTGCCGCAGGTTCTCGGCGATCACTCCCATCATGGTTCGACTCCGCGGTTCATGGGCGAACGATCTGCGTTCGCAGGTGCATTCGATGCTGCATCAAGCAAGAGGCATACCAGAGGCGAATTCGCCGTGTGACGCGGATTGCGACGCTCGCCATCCACGCCGTGTTCGTTTTCGAACGCGAAGGTGTCCGATTCCGGTGAGGCTTGCGCAGGCGTGCGGTGGGCCGATGGGCAACCGCCGCGCTGGCCCGCAAGTGCGTTGGGCGGCGCTGGTCAGCGGCGGGCGCGGGTCGTTCGGAAGCAGGCGCGCGAATGATCAGGCAGGATGGCGACCGCATGACGCAACGATCACCGACTGCAGCGGAAAGCCGCGCCACGCCCATGAATTCCGCCCAGGCAGAACAAGCATCCCCTCCGCCGCTGTTCGCGCGGGTGCTGGGCCATGCGTTCCATGACTTGCCTGCGGCGGTGCGCCGGCTGCACGAGTCGCACACCCGCCGCGTCCACCACGGCACGATCGAGGTCACCCGCGGCGCAGGTTGGCTGTCGCGGCTGATTGCCTGGCTTACCGCGCTGCCGCCGGCGGGCAAGCATGCCCTCAGCGTGGTCATCGAAGTCGAGGGCCAGCAAGAACGCTGGACGCGCCGCATGGGCGCGCATGCGATGCCCTCCCGCCTGTGGGCGCACGACGACGAGCTTCGCGAGCAGCTGGGCCCGGTGCAGTTCCGCTATCGGCTGTCGGTGCACGCGGGCCGGCTGCGCTGGCACGTTCAGGGCGTGCGCGTGTTGGGAGTTCTGCCGCTGCCGGTGCGATGGTTCGACGCCGTGCGCGCCGAAGAGTTCGACGCCGACGGGCGCTACCGGTTCGACGTGTCTGCCGCGCTGCCGCTCGCCGGACTGCTGGTGCACTACCGCGGTGCGCTGGACGTCGCGGACGCCGGCGACGACGCGACCCGCCTGAACACGCCGATGGGGTGATACAGGAGCCGGATCGCCCGGTTCAGCCGGTCAGGCGCAGGAAGTCCGGGCTGGCGATGACGCGCAGGGCGTCGAGCCGAGGCCGCGCCTGCGGCAGGGCCTGGGCGAGTGCTTGCCGTTCGGCAGCCAGGGCATCGAGTTCTTCCTGCCGGACCGCCGGGTTGACCCGCGCCAGCGCCTGCAGGCGCTCCCATTCGTGGCCGAGCAGCGCATCGACGCCCGCCAGGGCTTCGTCGGCGCGCTGGGCGCAGCGCGTGGCGGCTTCCTCCTGGGCGCGCTTGAGCATCGGCGGAATCAGTGCGGCGAGCGCCTTGCGGTAGCGGATCAGGTCGATCGTACGCTCGGCGGCGCGCTCGATGGCGCGCGGGCTGATCTGGAACTCGCGGCGCACCTGCAATCGGGTGTCGACCACACAGACCATCGGTTGGGGAGGAAGGAAGCGCGAGACATGGATGCGGCGGTCCGCGATGCACTCGAGCACGAACACCGCTTCGAGCAGCACCGTGCGCTGCGGCAGGGCGTCGTCGATCAGGAAGGCAGCGTTGCCGGTCTCGGACGACAGCAGCAGTTCCTGCGCCGACAGGATCATCGGGTGGTCGGCGCGCAGGTACAGCAGGTCGTCGCGCGAGAGCGCCACGGCGCGATCCAGGGTCGCCGCACGCGGGCCTTGCTTGAACTCCTCGAACGCATCGAGCGTGAGGTATTCCGGATCGAGCAGATGCACGCCCGCGGCCAGCAGCTCGTTGTGCACGCCGAACTGTTCCAGCAGACGCAGCGGGTAGTCGTCGTAGGGGGCGTGCGCATCTTCATCGCGCAGCGCGCGCAGCATCGCGCCTTCGGTGGCACCACTCTGGCTGGCCAGCTCAAGCAGCCGGTCGCGGCCGTCCTGAATCAGCGCAGTCAGCTCGGCATGGCGTACGCGGGTCTCGTCGATCAGCGCTTCGAGGTCGCGGTGCTGCTCCTCCGGGTCCTGGTCGACCGAAGCGATGGCGATCACCCGCTCACCGAAGCTGCGCACCAGTTCGACGCCGTCCGCAGCCACCTGGGTGAAGGCATCCAGGGCCTCGTCGAGCCAGCGGCACAGCACGTGTTGGGCGCTGCCGCGCAAGCAGGGTACGTGGATCTGCACGTCGCCGCGCTGGCCGATGCGATCGAGCCGACCGATGCGCTGCTCGAGCATGTCGGGGTCGAGCGGCAAGTCCCACATGAACAGGTGCTGCGCAAACTGGAAGTTGCGACCCTCGGCGCCGATCTCCGAGGCGATCAGCAGTCGCGCTCCCTCGGGGTCGGCGAAGAACGCCGCGTTGCGATCGCGCTGCAGCAGATTCATGTCTTCGTGGAAGCGCGCCACGGACAGGCCACTGCGCGCGCGCAGCGCGTCTTCGAGTGCCTGCACCTTTGCCCGCGATCGGCACAGCAGCAGCACCTTGCCCGGCGCGATGCGATCGAGCAAGGCGAGCAAAGCGTCGAGACGCGGATCGCGGGTGTAGTCGTGCGAGGGCTCGAGGTGGCCCGGCGCGCCGACATCGGCGAGAAACTCGGCCAGCATCCGGCGCAATTCGTCGGCACCGTCGGAGGCGTCCAGCAGTTCGATGTGGCGAATCCGCGCGGGAAAGCCGCCGACCGCGGCGCGGCGGTTGCGGATCATCGATCGTCCGACGCCGTGGCGGTCGATGAGTGCGTCGATCAGCTGCTTGCGCGTGGACGGATCGGGCACGCCATCGAGCTGCGCGACCACCTGCTGCAGCTCGGGCTCGTCGTCCGACAGCGTCGACTGCAGTGCTTCGATCTGGCCGCTGTCGAGTGCTTGCTCAGCCTCGAGCGCGGATACGGCACGCGAGACTTCCTGCAGGTGATCGCTCTCCTGCAGAAAACGTTCGAGATCGCCGTAGCGGGCGGGGTCGAGCAGGCGCAGGCGGGCGAAGTGGCCACTGCGTCCGAGCTGCTCGGGTGTGGCGGTAAGCAGCACCACCACCGGCGTCGCCTGCGCGAGGCGTTCCACAAGGCGATAGGCATCGCTGACCTCGGACGTGGTCCAGCCGAGGTGATGCGCTTCGTCCACCACCAGCACGTCCCAGGGTGCGGCGCACGCCTGCTCGGCGCGGCGCGACTGACTGCTAAGCCAGTCGACCGAGGCGATCACGCCCTGTTCGGACTCGAACGGGTTGCTCTCGTCGCCGCCCATCGCCATCGACTCACAGCGTTCTTCGTCGAACAGCGCGAAACGCAGATTGAAGCGGCGCAACAGTTCGACGAACCACTGGTGGACCAGGCTCTCGGGCACCAGCACCAGCGCGCGCTCAGCGCGTCCGCTGGCCATCTGCTGGGCGAGGATGAGGCAAGCCTCGATGGTTTTGCCGAGGCCGACTTCGTCCGCCAGCAGCAGGCGAGGCGGTCGGCGCGCGGCGGCGGTTTCCGCCACGCGAAGCTGGTGCGGAATCAGGTCGATGCGCGCGCCGAGCACGCCCCAGCCGAGATGCGCCTGGGCCTCGGCGCGTCGATTGAGCGTTTCCAGGCGGAAGGCGAACTGATCGTTGCGGTCGATGCGCCCGTTGAGCAGTCGCGCGTCGGCCTTGGAGACCGGCTGCTCGGCATCCAGCTGGCCCTCATGGAACGCGTGCGTTCCACTGCGATAGGTGAGCAGGTCCTGCGACTCGCTGACCGCCTCCACGGTCCAGTCGCGGCCGTCGACGCGTACCGCGTCGCCGATGCGGAAGGCTGCGCGAACGAGTGGCGCCGAGGCCATCGCGTAGTGCCGCACGACACCCGAGCCGGTGTAGACCATCTGCACGCTGCGTCCGGAAAGACGCATCACCGTGCCGAGACCAAGCTCCGGCTCGGCGGTCGAAAACCAGCGTTGACCAGGGACGAAAGCCATCGGCGGAGTGTACCGTCAGCGCCGCGGCGGCGACTGCGCGATGCGGCACGTATTGGCCTTGTGCGCGCGCCGCACGCCGTCGCGTGCCGATGCAGAAATCAGGTGGGCAATCGCTCGTGCCGCAGGCACCGTGACGCCGTCGAGCCGCACGCTCATGGCCACACGGGCAGCGAAGCCGGGTCGGTGCGCAGCATCGCGTTGTCGGGCTTGCACTGGAACGCGCGCACGAATGCGGCGTCGGTGCCGAGCGCAAAGTTGGCGCGCTGCGCCGAAGTGTCGCGATCGGCGGGCGTTGGCGGGCGGCGATTCTCCCGCCACAGGCTGGCCCAGCCGAGAAAATAGCGCTGCGTGGCGTTGTGCCCGTCCACCGGCGCCGACGCCGGGTCGTTCGAAGCGGCCCAGGCTGTGCGGGCCAGCTCCAGCGCGGCGCGATCGAGGAGCAGGGCCTGACCCAGCTCGGCCGGCGCAGCATGGGTGTCGGGCGGCCAGGCCGACGCGAGGGAGGCCGCCGCCGCGTCCCACTGCGCACGCACCGTCGGCAGCGACTGCCGCGCGTCGGCGCGAACTTCGAATGTGCCGCGCAGCAGCTCGCGCGCAAGCAATACACCCAAGCCGCCAAACCGTACCGGACTGTCGGCGCCAGCATCGAACAGTGGCGGTTGCAGCGCTGCTGGCGCTACCTCGACGACCGCGCGGACCGTGTCGTAACGGATCAGCGGAGCGATGGGGGCGGCCGCCGGTGACTCCTTGCCGCGCAGGGTGCGCTGTCGCTGCCAGCGACGCACCGCGAGCAGGTTGCCGATCCGATTCTGCGCCGACAGCTGCAGCGCGCTGAGGTCGCGCGCATCGGAAGGCTCGAGGCCGGCCAGTCGCATGCCCTGAACCCGCTCGCGCAAGCTGCGGCGTTCGGATTCGGGCCAATCGGTTCGCGCGTCGATGCGGGCGAGCAGGGCCATGCGCAACGCGTCGAACATCGCGGTGACGGCAAGCAGCTGGGCGGGCTGCACGTGCTCCAGGGTGAAGCGCTGGGCCAGTTCGGGACGGAACCACGACTCGACGGCGTGCAGGCTGCGCAGCGCCGGGTCGTCAAACGCATCGGCCGCGCCAAGTGTGCTGGCGAACAGCGCTTCGTAGGGTCCACGCAGACGCTCGTCGGCATCCGCGGCCAGGGCATGGACGATGCGGAAGCGAAGCCATGCGCGCCATTGCACCGCCGGTGCTTCGGCGAGGAGGCGATCCAGCGCTTCGAACAGAGCCGGCTGGGTCAGGATCACACGGTCGCCCGACTTGCCGCCCAGTGCCTTGATCAGCTCCGACCAACCCAGTCGCGGCATGCGCTGGTCCAGTTCGCGCACCTGCACCGACAGATCCAGCTGTGCGCGCATCGCCCGCGCCAGTTTCATTTCGAAGTCGAGTACCCAGGCCGAATCCTCACGCACCGCCTGGGCGCCCGCCACGGTGAGCAGCGATTCGACGTAGGCGCGATAGTTGCCGAGCAGCTGTCGTGCCGCGTCGCGTTCGTCGGTGTAGAAAGCCGGGTCGCTCAGCGCCAGCACGTGGCCGCGCAAGGTGACGCTGCGACTGCCACGGTCGACTTCGAACAGCACGGGTACGCCGCGCGCTTCGAGCGCGCGCAGCAGTTCGGCCGCCTGCGCAGGCTTCTGCACCTGGTCGACCGCCGGCAGCAGGGCGGCGAGCGCCTGGTCGACCGAAGCGGCGAGCAGGGTTTCATCGTCGAAACTGCGCAGGAAGATCACCAGCGGATCGGCCGAATCGGCCGGCGAGGCGCGCAGGGCATCCAGCAGCTGCAGGCGCTGGATGCGCGCCAGTTCGGCCAGTTCGATGAAGCGATTCCAGCGTGTATGTCCCGCCGGCACCGCCGTGCGGTCGAGCCAACCGCCGTTGGCGAACCGGTAGGCGTCGTCACAGACCGCAGCGCGGGTGTCGCGATCACGCGGATCGAGTCGGTCGGTGGCTGCAGCCGTAGACTGTGCAAGGAACATCGGCAACCCGAGCAGCAGGCCGCAGATCGATGCGGTCAACCGTGTTCGATGACTGACGGGTGCGACACACACTGCAGGGATCATGCATTCACCGGCTCGAAGGGCCCGGCATTGTAGTGCCGAATCCGCGGTCGAGGCTGACTGCGCGCATGATCAGCGCGACGCGCAGCGTGGCGTGGCATGCGCAGGGCGCGCAGAACGACGAAGCCCGGCACTGGGCCGGGCTTCGTGGCGATGGACGCATGCGCGCCCGAACCGCGACTTACCAGATGGCGATGCGGGCGTCGCCGTCGCGCACCATCGGGTCGCCCGACTTGCATTCGAACGCTGCGGCGAATTCGCCCATGTTCGACGGCGCGCCGATGGCACGGAAGTTGGCCGGCGCATGCGGGTCGGTCTGCAGGCGCACCTTCAGTTCCTCATCCTTGAAGTTGCGGCGCCACACGGTGCCCCAGTTGAGGAAGAAGCGCTGTTCCTGGGTGAAGCCATCGACCGGCTTGTCGAGGTCGGGGTTGGCGGCGAGCGCGGCGCGCAGCGCCGAGTGCGCCACGGCCAGGCCGCCGAGGTCGGCGATGTTCTCGCCCAGGGTCAGGTTGCCGTTGACGTGCAGGCCTTCGATCGACTCATAGCCGTTGAACTGCTCGACCAGCTTGCCGGTCAGCGCTTCGAAGCCCTGGCGATCCTTGTCGCTCCACCAGTTCTCGAAGTTGCCGTGCGCATCGAAGCGCGAACCCTGGTCGTCATAGCCGTGGATCATTTCGTGACCGATGACCGCGCCGATGCCGCCGTAGTTGATCGCCGGGTCGGCGGCCGGATCGAAGAACGGCGGCTGCAGGATGGCGGCCGGGAACACGATCTCGTTCTGCTGCGGGTTGTAGTACGCGTTGACCGTCTGCGGCGACATGCCCCATTCGGTCTTGTCGACCGGCTTGCCGATCTTCGACAGCTCGAACTGGTAGTTGAAGCCGTTCGCGGCGATCAGGTTCGAGACGTAGGCGTCACGCGAGGTGATCAGGCCCGACCAGTCGCGCCACTTGTCCGGATAGCCGATCTTCGGCGTGAAGCTGGCCCACTTTTCCAGCGCCTTGGTCTTGGTCTCTTCGCTCATCCAGGCGAGGTTCTCGAGGCGCAGCTTCAGCGCATCGGAAAGGTTCTTCACCAGCTCCTGCATCTTCGTCTTCGATTCGGCCGGGAAGGCGTGCTTGACGTAGATCTGGCCCAGCGCTTCGCCGGCGGTGCCGTTGATGGTGTTCAGCACGCGCTTCCAGCGCGGCTGCATTTCCTGCTGGCCGCGCAGGGTCTTGCCGTAGAAGCTGAAGTTCTCCTGGGCGAACGCGTCGGACAGGAACGGCGCAGCGTTGTCGACGGTATGGAAGCGCAGATAGGCCTGCCAGGTCTCGGCTGGCACGTCGCTCAGCATGGCGTTCACTTCCTTGTGGAAGTCAGGCTGTGCCAGCGAGAACATGTCCGGCTTGGCCACGCCCTGCGACTCGAAGAACGCCGACCAGGCGAACGCCGGAGTCAGTTCGTCGGCGGCGACGATGTTCACCGGGTTGTAGTACTTCGAAACGTCGCGCGACACCTCTTCGCGGGTCAGCGACTTGTCCGCCAGGCGCGTTTCGAACGCCATCACGGCCTTGGCCTGTTCGGCGGCAACGGCTTCCTCGGTGCCGGCCAGCTTCAGCGTGGCGGCGACGTGGGCGACGTAGGCTTCACGGATCGACGCGTGCTTGTCGTCGAAGTAGTAGGTCTTGTCCGGCAGTCCGAGCCCGCCCTGGGTGGCGTAGGCGATGTTCATCTCGGAGTTCTTGAAGTCGGCCGCCGGGCCGAAGCCGAACAGGAAGCCCTGGCCACGTGCGAACGTGTCGCGCACGTAGTCGGCGATGGCGGCGCCGTCCTGCAGCGCGGCGATGCGATCGAGCTCGGCCTGGATCGGCGCAATGCCCGCGGCATTGATCGCCGCTTCGTCCATGCCGGTGGCCCAGATATCACCGATCAGCTTCTCGGTGCCCTTCAGGTTTTCCAGCTTGGCCAGGCCTTCGACAATCTGCTTCTGGGTGGCCAGTGAACGCTCGCCCAGGGTTTCGAAGCTGCCCCAGGTGGTGCGGTCGGCCGGCACCGGGTTGGCGGCCAGCCACTTGCTGTTGACGTGTCCGGCGAAGTCGGAGCAGGCCGCGACGTCGGCGCTGATGTCGGACGCCTGGAAGCTGATGGCGGCCGGCAGCGCTGCGGTGTCGAGCTTGAACTCGGCGGGCTTCGGCGCGGCGGCCGGCGTGGCGGTCTGCGGGGCCTCGCTGTTGCCGCAGGCGGCGAGTGCGAGGGTGATGGCAAGGCTCAGAGAGAGCGGGGCAAGCTGGTGGCGTGACACGTTGAACGGTCTCCGTTTGCACAAGAGGAGGGCCGGCAGGCCGGCCCGAGGTCAGAACTTCTCATTATGACGGCCATGCGGCGGCGACGTCTGTGCCGCAGGTCATGGGCAGTCATCCCAAGGTCTGGGTAGGGGTGCCCGCGCAAACCCTTGAATTCAGGGGAGAAGCGTCTCGGCTTGCAGGGAGTGCTCGGTCACGGCGCCATAGCGAGCAGCTTGTTCGCGGATCGTTTTGGCGTCGCCGATCAGCACGATGGCCAGGTCGGCCGACTTGGCGAACACACCGGTGGCGGCGCGGGCCGCGTCGAGGTCGACGGCCTGAAGCCGACGGGCGAAACCATCGATCTCTTCGCGGCCGAGGCCGTGCAGGCTGAGCTCGCCGAGTGCTCCGGCGATCTGCGCCGCCGTTTCGATTTGCGGGGCGAACTGGCCGATACGGTAGTTGCGGCCGGAGTCCAGCGCGGCCTGATCGATGGCGCCCGCGTGCAGGCGGTCGAGCACCTCCAGCATGAGGTCGATCGCCTGGGCGGTGGACTCGGTGCGGGTGAACGAATACATCGCCGCCGCGCCGGGCTGGCTGAAGCGATCGATAGCTGCGCGTGCGCCGTAGGTCAGGCCACTTTTCACCCGCAGCTCCGAGTTCAGCATCGAGGTGAAGCGGCCGCCGAACAGCGTGCGCACGAGATCCTGCGCGTCGCGGTTCGAGTCGGTGGCGGAAGCGCCGACGTTGCCCATCCAGAAGTAGGTCTGGGTGGCGCCGGGCTTGTCGACGAGCAGCACACGGCGACCCTGTTCGTGCGGCTTTGCCGCCACCGTCGGCAGGGCGTCGCGCGCGGCGGGCCAGTCACCGAACGCGGATTCGATGAGGTGGCGCATCTTTGCCGGGTCGAAATCGCCGACGACCGAAATGATCAGGCGGTCGCCGCCAAGGTTGTGCTGCTGGAACGCCAGCACATCGCTGCGCTCGATGCGCGCCAGCGAGGCTTCGGTGCCCTGGCTGGGCCGACCGTAGGGATGATCGCGGAACAGCCAGGCGTAGCCGTATTGCGCGATCAGCTGGTCCGGACCGCTGTCCTTGCTGGCCTGGATCTGCTGGATCGCACGCGCGCGCACCTTGTCGAACTCGGCTTCACTCAGCGTCGGACGGCGCAAGCCGTCGGCGGCAAGCTCGATCATCAGATCGGCGTGTTGGGCCATGAACTGGGCGGACAGCCCGGTGGCCTCGCGCCCGCTGGCAAAGTCGATCCGGCCGCCGACCGCGTCGATGGCCTCGGCATAGGCGGCCGCGTCGCGCGCGCCCGCGCCCTTGGACATCAGCGCGGCGAGCAGGCTGGCCGTACCTTCCTTGCCCTCCGGGTCCGCCAGGCTGCCGCCGCGCAGGGTGACGTCAAGCGCCACCAGAGGTACGTCGTTCTTCACCATCAGGTGCAGCGTGGCGCCGTTGGCGAGCCGGTGCGTGTCGAATGGCGGCAGCTGGATGCCTTGGGCGAAAGACGCGGAAGAAAGCGCGCCGAGCGCGAGCAGGGCGGCGATGCGCCACAGCGTGGGCAGGGGGTGGCGGGCGAGAGAGTCTGCGAGCTTCATGGTCGGCCTCATTCCGCGGCGGTCGGCAGCAGGGTGCCCACCGTCCGGTTGTTCGGGTCGAGATAGCGCTGGGCGACGCGCTGGATGTCTTCAAGGCTGACCGCGGCATAGCGATCCGGTGCATCGAACAGAACGCGATAGTCGCCGTTGAATACCTGGTAGCTGCCCAGCTGCTGGGCCTTGCCCGAGATGGTCGCCAGGCCCTGCCAGAACTGAGCCATCTGCTGCGCGCGTGCCTTCGCCAGCTCAGCCTCGGTCACGCCGTGCTCGCTGACCGATTGCAGGGCCTCGGCGATCTGCGCCTCGACCTTGGCCACGTCGCCGTTCGGCGGCACCACGGCGTAGAACATCCACAGGCCGGGGTCGAAGCCGGGGCGGATGTAGCCGCCGACGTCGACGGCCGACTGTTCCTGCTCGACCAGCTTGCGATGCAGTCGCGAGGAGTCTCCGTCGGCGAGGATGGCGCTGAGCAGCTCGACCGCCGGTGCGTCCGCATCCTTGGCGGCCACCGAGTGGTAGGCCATGGCAACGATGGGGGTTTGACCGGACTTGCGCACCACCACGCGGCGCTCGCCCTCTTGCTTCGGCTCGACGGTGGTGATCGCGCGCGGCGCCGGCTGCGCCGGGATGACGCCGATCTTCCGTTCGGCCAAGGCGAAAATGCGCTCGGGTTCGACCGCGCCGACCACGATCATCGTCGCGTTGTTCGGTGCGTAGTAGGTGCGGTAGAAGTCGCGCAGCTGCTCGATCGTCCACTTCTCGATGTCCGATGGCCAGCCGATCACCGGGAACTGATAGGGATGGGCGACGAAGGCCGTGGCGTTGAGCTGTTCCCACAGCGCGCCGAAATTGCTGTTGTCGACGCGCGTGCGACGTTCGGAATACACCACACCCCGTTCCGACTCGACCACCTTCGGGTCGAAGTCCAGGTTGGCCATGCGGTCGGATTCGAGGTCGAAGATGGTGTCGAGCGCGGACACCGGGAACCAGTCCTGGTACACCGTGACGTCGCTGGTGGTGTAGGCGTTGTTGGAGCCGCCGGCGGCCTCCATGGTGCGGTCGAATTCGCCCGGCGCACGCGTCGACGTGCCGTTGAACATCATGTGCTCGAAATAGTGCGCGATGCCGGTGATGCCCGGGTACTCGTTGCGGCCGCCCACCCGGTAGAAGGTGTAGAGGGCCACATTGGGGATGTCGTGGTCGGGCCAGACGATGATCTGCAGACCATTGTCCAGCGTGCGCGAGACCACGCTCTCGGCCCCTTTGACCGGGGCGGCCTGGGTGGGGGCGGTGGCCGCCGCGGCGATCGAGGCGGCGGCGAGCAAGCTTCGCAGGATGCGCATCGTGGTGGTGATCCGGAGATGGGGCGCCGTTTATAGGATGGCTGGACAGACGGGGCAAGTGCTGCGGGTCATGGCGTCCCGGCTCAAGGCACACGGATCGACCCGGCCGCGGTGGTGTAACGTGGCGGTGTCGCTGCAGCAGGATGACCGATGAAGAAGAGTCTGATGCGGGTGCGGTTTCTCGGTGCCGCGGGCGAGGTGACCGGTTCGCGTCACTTGCTGAACTTCGACGACAAGTCGGTGCTGATCGACTGCGGCATGATCCAGGGCGGTCGCGGCGAGGCGCAGCGCAACCACGCCGGATTCGGATTCGACCCGCGCACGCTCGATGCCGTGGTCATCAGTCACGCGCACATCGACCACATCGGCCGATTGCCGCTGCTGGTCAAGCGCGGCTTCAGCGGACCGATCTACATGACCGGTGCCACCGCCGACCTGTCGCGCATCATGCTGGAGGATTCGGCGCGTCTCGCCGCCGCCGATGCCGAGCACGAGAACCGTCGCCGCCAGCGCCAGGGTGAAGAGACCGTCGAGCCGCTGTACCTGTTGCGCGACGTGACCGATACGCTGCGCCTGATCAAGCCGCTCGACTACGCGGAACCACGCGAGATCCTGCCCGGCCTCACCCTGCGCTACGAGGATGCCGGCCACATCATCGGTGCGGCCATCGTCGAACTGCGCGCCGCATTGCATGGCCAGCGCCGCACCCTGGTGTTCTCCGGCGACATCGGTCCGTCGGGCGCGCCGATCCTGCGTGACCCGACTCCGATGCGCGAGGCCGACTTCGTGATGATGGAGAGCACCTACGGCGACCGTCTGCACCGCCCGCGTGCCGAGACGATCACGGAGCTCGGCGAGATCCTGCAGCGCGCCCACGAAGACGGCGGCAACGTGCTGATCCCGGCATTCGCGGTCGGACGTACGCAGGAGATCCTGTACTGGATGTCGCGCTACTTCGACGACTGGAAGCTGTCGCGCTGGCAGATCGTGCTCGACTCGCCGATGGCGACGCGCGTCACCGAGCTGTACAAGCGCCATGCCGACCTGTTCGACCGCGATGCACGCGAACGCATCGCACGCGACCAGCATCCGTTCACCATGCCGAATCTGCGTCTGATCGTCGATGCGCAGGATTCGATGGCGCTGAACAAGCGAGCCGGCGGACTGATCATCATTGCCGGCTCGGGCATGTGCAACGGTGGGCGCATTCGCCACCATCTGCGGCACAACCTGTGGCGCGCGAACTGCGACGTGATCTTTCCGGGGTTTCAGGCGCGCGGCACGCTCGGCAGGCAGCTGGTCGACGGTGCCGATTTCGTCAGCATCTTCGGCGAGAAGATCAAGGTGCGCGCCCGCCGCCACACCATCGGCGGCCTGTCGGCGCATGCCGACCAGGATCAGCTCGCCGCCTGGTACGGGCACTTCAACGGCCATCCGCCTGTCGCCCTGGTGCACGGTGAGGACGAGGCGCGCCGTGGCCTGGCCGAGCGGCTGAAGCGCGACTTCAGGGTCGACGCGACGCTGGTTCGACCCGGGCAGCACATCGACGTGTGATCCGCCCCGGGCCCATGGCCGCCGACGCGCACGCCTACCTCGCCATCGACCAGGGCGGTAGCGCCACGCGCGTCGCCGTTCTCGACAGATCAGGGTCGCTGCGCCACCTGGCACGCCGGGCACTGCAGACGCAGCGCGGCGCACGCGGCGAAGTCACCCACGATGCGCGTCGCCTCATCGGCGATCTCGACGACGCGCTATGCGAGGCCATCGAGGCTGCCCACGCACTCGGGCTGCCCATCACTGCAGCGGGACTGAGCTGTCAGCGCGCCAGCGTGGTCGCTTTCGACGCGGACAGTCTCGAGCCCCTGAGCGACGTGCTGTCCTGGCAGGACACGCGCGCTGCCGACCTGCTGGTTGCCGCGCAGCTGGATGCGGACGAGGTGCTGGTTCGAACCGGCATGTATCCCACCGCATTCCACGGCGCGAGCAAGCTGCGCTGGTTGCAGGAGGCCATACCCGCGCGCGGCGGCGGGCGTCGAATGCTTGCGCCGTTGGCCAGTTTTCTCGCCGCGCGTCTTGGCGGCCGCGTGTGCTGTCCGGCCACGATCGCCCAGCGCAGTCTGCTGTTCGATCGTCAGGCCGGCGCATGGAGCGATCTTCTGCTCGCGCAATTTGGCCTGCATCGCGATGTGCTTCCGCCGGTTTGCGCCGATGTGGCCGACTTCGGCGTGATCGAGCGTGCGGGTGCGCGCATTCCGCTCAGGGTGGTGGCGGGCGACCAGAACCTCCTGGTGGCCGCGCGGCGCCTCAGCGCGACACAGGGACATCTCAATCTGGGCACCGGCGCATTCCTGCTGCTCGACGCGGTGGGCGGAACCGCGCCGACGCGCATCCAGGCGAGCCTGGCGCCGGGTCCGCGTCTGGGCTCGGGCTGTTTCGTCGAGGCGACCGTGCACGGCGCCGCGGCTGCGCTCGACTGGCTGCGCGATCGTCCGGGCATGCCCAACTCACTGCCCTGGCAAGCCTTGAATGAAGTGCGCGACGACGATCCATGCTTTGCCAACGCCGTCGGCGGGATCGGTTCGCCCTGGTGGATTGCCGATCGCGAACCCGCGTTTTCCACGACGCCGCGCGACGCCGGCGCGGCGCTGCGTGCGGTGGTGGACAGCCTGGCTGCGCTGCTTCGCGTCAACCTCGACGCGGTCGCCGGAGGCGCGGTGCGACCGCCACGACTCCGCGTCAGCGGCGGGCTCACGCACCAGGCCGGATTGATCCGGCGCCTGGCCGACACGCTTGGCGTGGTGCTGCAGGTGGACGACGAAGCCGAGCTCAGTCTGCGCGGCCTTTGGCATCTGCTCGACGGGCGGGCTGCGGCATCCGATGTGGCGGGCAGCGAGGTTGCGCCTGGCGCCCACGCGGCGTGGGCATCGGCGCGCTATCTGCGGTGGCGCCAGTTCATGGCGACCTGGGACGCGCGCTGCACCCACTGAGCAGCGCGGGGCCGCGTGTGAACCGGTCCGCCATTGCCCCGACCCGCACCTTCACGCGCCCGCGCATCCTGGATTTGATCGTTGGCAATGCTGATTCAGCCGCGGGCGGTTAGGATGCGCGCCGGCTTCCCGCTCCGCGACCTCCATGTCCCACGACGATCACCTGAATGCACCGATCCCGCCGCGCGACGTGGCGAACAAGCCCTACAGCATCGAGATCGTGCAGGCGATCCGCCACTGGACGGATTCCTACTTCAGCTTCACCACCACCCGCGACGACGGACTGCGCTTCGACAACGGACAGTTCGTCATGATCGGCCTGATGGTGGAGGGCAGGCCGCTGCTGCGGGCGTACTCGATCGCCAGCGCGAACTGGGAAGAACAGCTCGAGTTCTTCAGCATCAAGGTGCCCAACGGTCCGTTGACCTCGCGCCTGCAGCACATTCGCGAGGGTGACGAAGTGCTGGTCAGCCGCAAGCCCACGGGCACGCTGCTGATCTCCGACCTGTGGCCGGGCCGCAATCTCTATCTTCTCGCGACCGGTACCGGCCTCGCACCGTTCCTGTCGATCATCAAGGATCCGGAAACCTACGAGCGATTCGAGAATGTGGTGTTGACCCACGGCGTGCGCGGCGTCGATGACCTCGCCTACCGTGACTACATCGTCAACGAGCTGCCGCGCCACGAATACCTCGGCGAGACCATCGCCGCGAAACTGAAGTACTACCCCGCGGTGAGTCGCGCCGACTTCTCCACGCAGGGACGGCTGACCGACCTGATGGACAGTGGCCGCATGAGCCGCGATCTCGGCCTGGCCGATCTCGACCCGGAACGCGACCGCGCGATGATCTGCGGCAGTCCGCAGATGCTGGCCGATTTCCGCCGCATTCTCGATGGCCGCGGGTTCACCGCGGCACCGCGCATCGGCACGCCCGGGCAATACGTGTTCGAGCGTGCGTTCGTGGAGAAGTGAGCCTGGCGCAGGGCGAAGAAGCCCTGCATAGCCCAGGGAGCGTTACTTCACGCCGTGCATCCAACGCTTCGCCAGCGGTGTCAGCAGCAGGAACACCACGCCCGAGGCGATGCCCGACCACAGCATGACTTCGAACAGGTAGCCGTACTTGCCGGCGGCCACCGCCATGTCGATCGCTTCGCCTTCGACGACGTCGAGTGAAGCCAGCTTGCCCATCTGTGCAGCGATCACTTCCGAGTAGGCGGTGCCGAGCCAGAACGCGCCCATCATCAGGCCGACGACGCGCGCGACCGACAGCTGGGTGACCGCGGAAAGGCCGATCGGCGACAGACACATTTCGCCGATCTCGAGAATGAAGTACGCGGCCACCAGCCACCACACGCTCGCCAGCGCGCCGGTCGTGCCGGCTTCCTGCGCCGCCAGCATCAGCGGAATGAACGACAGCCCGGCCAGGATCAGGCCGTAGCCCATTTTCGCCGGCTTGCTCGGATTCCAGCCGCGCTTGTCCAGCCAGGGCCAGAGCCAGGAAAAGATCGGCGCCAGGATGACGATGAACAGCGCGCCGAGGAAGGTCAGCGACCCCGCGGTCTGCGGCACCAGCACCACGTCGTGCGCGGTCGCGACGATCAGGCCCAGCACCAGCAGGCCGACCAGGCCATGCGCCACACCACGGGCGCCACGGTCGCTGGCCACGAGTGCAGCCAGCATGAGCGGCGGACTGGCGGCGAGCGAGAACGTCGCCCAGGGCAGGCCACCGATGGCCTGTCCGGCGAGGCCGAACATGTCCTTGGTCAGCATGCGGTCGGTGAACGTGACCCAGGACCCGTAGGTCTGCTCGTACAGGCTGAAGAAGATCAGCACGCCGATGATGAGAAACACCAGGGTGATCATCTGCTGCCGCTGCACGCGGTTGCACTGGGTCACCAGGAACCAGACGAACCAGATCAGCAGGATCGCCGCGATGATGTGCATCGCGCTGTGCACGGTCCAGGTGCGCTGGATCAGCTGCCAGACCACCAGCACGCCGCCGAACCCGCCGAGGTAGATCCACCATTCACGCGACAGCCCCGACACGCGCTCTCGCAGTCGCTCGGGGTTGCGCGGCTCGGCGTGGCCGTAGAGATACTTCTGCCCCCACAGGAACATGCCGAGGCCGGCGATCATGCCGATGCCGGCCGCGCCGAAGCCGTACTTCCAGCCGTAGGTCTCACCGAGGAAGCCGCAGATCAGCGAGGCGAACAGTGCGCCGACGTTGATGCCCGCATAAAAGAGGGTGAAGCCGGAGTCGCGGCGCGGGTCATTCTCGCCGTACAGCTGGCCCACGATCGTGGAAATGTTCGGCTTGAGGAAGCCCACGCCCATGATGATCAGCGCGAGCGAGAGGTAGAACACCTGCAACGCGCCCTCGTCTCGCTGGACGACGCCGTCGACCAGGCGCGCCTGCTCGCCCTCGTAGGCCATGCCCAGGTGACCGAGCACCAGCAGCACGCCGCCGAACACCACGGCCTTGCGCATGCCGAGGTAGCGGTCGGCAAGCAGGCCGCCGATCACCGGCACCGCATACACCAGGCCACCGTAGGCGCCGAGCAGGTCATAGCCGGCGTCGTCGCCGAACAGGTGGTACTTCAGGATGTACAGCAGCAGCAGCGCCTTCATGCCGTAGAACGAGAACCGCTCCCACATCTCGGTGAAGAAACAAACGAACAATCCCTTGGGATGACCGAGAAAATCGTCGTGCTGGGGCGTAGCGGTGGCGGGGGGCTGTGTCACTGGGCCATTCCGTGTTCGAGACCGCCCGGAGTATAGGCGAGAGCCGCCGCGGCTGGGCCCGCCATGGCCTCGGCCGGGCGCGAGCGGCTAACATCAGCGTTTTCGACCCGGAAGTGCCCATGTCCCGAACTCTGATCCTCGGCGCGCTGCTGGCCGCGAGCGTGCCCGGCATGGCCGCCACCCGCGGCATGTCGGCCGAAGACCTGGTGATGTTCGATCGCGTCTCGGCGCCGCAGATTTCGCCCGACGGCAAGCGCCTGACCTATCTGCTGCGCAAGACCGATCGCGCAGCCAACAAAGGCGTGACCAGCCTGTGGATTCGCAACCTGGAAGGCGGCAAGCCGCGCCGTCTGAGCGATGGCAAGGTCTCGGTGGCTTCGCCGACCTGGTCGGTCGACGGCAACGCGTTGTTCTTCCTGTCGGCCAAATCGGGCAGCCAGCAGATCTGGCGCCTCGACCTCGGCGGCGGCGAAGCGCAGCAGGTGACGGACTTCGCCGTGGACGTCGGCGGCTACCGCTTCTCGCCGGATGGCAGCCGCATCGCGGTCAGCCTCGAGGTGTACGACGACTGCACCGACCTGGCGTGCACCGCAAACCGGCTATCCGCGCCGAAGACCGCGAGTGGCGTCGGCTACGACCGGCTGTTCATTCGCCACTGGGACACCTGGAGCGACGGACGCCGCAGCCAGCTGTTCGTGGCCAAGCTGGACGAGGAAGGGCGCGCCGGCAACGAGCCGGTGCGCCTGACCCGCGGCATCGACGGCGACGTGCCCAGCAAACCCTTTGGCGACGAGAGCGAATTCAGCTGGTCGCCGGACGGCAGCCGCATCGCGTTCAATGTGCGCATCGCCGGGCGCAACGAAGCCTGGTCGACCAACTTCGACATCTATGAAGTCGCCGCCGATGGCACGACCCTGCCGCGCAACCTGACTGCGTCCAATCCGGCCTGGGATGCGGGCCCCGTGTACTCGGCGGATGGCAAGACCCTGTTCTATCGCGCGATGCGCCGGGCCGGCTTCGAGGCCGACCGCTTCGCCCTGATGCGCCTCGATCTGCAGACCGAAGCGGTCAGCGAAGTGGCGCCGGGCTGGGACCGCAGCGCCGACGGCATCACCCTGAGTGCGGACGGCAAGACCATTTACACCCTGGCGGACGATCTGGGCGAACACCGCCTGTTTGCCATCGACGTCGAGCACGGACTGGCGCGTCGCGTCGTCTCCGGTGGTGCCGTCGCCGAGTTCGACCTGAATGGCGACGCCCTGGTCTTCGCCCGCCACCGCCTCGACACACCGGCACAGCTGTTCCGTGCGGCGTCCGACGGCAGCGATGCCACGCAGATTTCCAGCTTCAATCGTGCGCGCCTCGACGAGATCGCCATGGGCGAGTTCGAGCAGTTCAGCTTCGCCGGCTGGAACGACGAGACCGTGCACGGCTATGTGGTCAAGCCGTGGAACTACCAGAAAGGGCGCAAGTATCCGGTCGCCTTCATCATCCACGGCGGGCCCCAGGGCTCGATGGGCAACAGCTTCCACTACCGCTGGAACCCGCAGACCTATGCGGGGCAGGGTTGGGCCGTCGTCTTTATCGACTTCCACGGTTCGACCGGCTACGGACAGAGCTTCACCGATTCGATTTCCGGCGATTGGGGTGGCAAGCCGCTGCAGGACCTGCAGAAAGGCTGGGCCGCGGCGCTCGACAAGTACGCCTTCCTCGACGGCGGCCACGCCTGCGCCTTGGGCGCCAGCTATGGCGGCTACATGGTCAACTGGATTGCGGGCAACTGGAGCGCTCCGTGGAAGTGCCTGGTCACCCACTCGGGCGTGTTCGACAACCGGATGATGGGTTATGCCACCGAAGAGCTGTGGTTCGACGAGTGGGAAATGCAGGGCACGCCCTACGAGAAGCCGGCCAACTACGAGCGCCACAATCCGGTCAATCACGTGGCTCAGTGGCGCGTGCCGATGCTGGTGGTGCACGGCCAGCTCGACTACCGCATTCCGGTCGAGCAGGGCATCGGCGCATTCACCGCGCTGCAGCGGCGCGGCATTCCCAGCCGATTCGTGTACTTTCCTGACGAGAACCATTGGATCCTTAAGCCGGCCAACAGCCTGCAGTGGCACGACGAAGTGAACAGCTGGCTGAAGCTGTACCTGGAGCCGCGCTGAGCGCGCCGCATTGCCCGAGAGTCCTGCTGCCGTGACCCAAGCCACCGCCCATATCGTCGACCTGCAGCAGCGTCTGCGGCAGTCCTGCGCGCAGTGCTCGCTGCAGGCGCTCTGTCTGGCTGGCGGTGTCACCAGCGAGGACCTGGAACAGCTGGACGGCATCGTGCGACGGCGCAGGCCGCTGCAGCGCGGTGAGCTGTTGTACCGCGCCGGGCAACCCATGCAGGCGCTGTATGTGGCGCGCGAAGGCACCTTCAAGACCCTGAGTCTGAGCGAGGAAGGCGACGAGCAGGTGCTCGGGTTCCATCTGCCCGGCGAAATCATGGGTCTGGATGGCATGGGCGAGGGCAGCCACCGCTGCGAATCCGTGGCGCTCGAATCGGCCACGGTCTGCGAGATTCCGTTTGCCGATCTGGGCAAGATCGCGGCGCAGGTGCCGTCGCTGCAGCACCAGCTGATGCGCGTCATCGGCCAGAGCATCGGCCGCGACCATCATCATCTGGAAATGCTGGGGCGCCGCCATGCCACCGAACGCGTGGCGCTGTTCCTGCACAGCATGTCCGAACGTCTGCGCACGCTTGGCCGCCCGCACCTGGCCTTTTCGCTGAGCATGAGTCGCGAAGAAATCGCCAGCTATCTCGGGCTGGTGATCGAGACCGTCAGCCGCACGTTCTCGCGGCTGCAGGACGACGGCATCATCAGCGTGCACGGGCGCAAGATCGAGCTGCTCGATCCGGCGCGGCTCGAAGACCTGGTGCATGTGGGCGATGAGCGACGCTCCCGTGCCTGACGCCGGGGTCAACACGGTCGGCGCAGGGAGGTGCGCATGAAGGTGCGGTTCTGGGGCACGCGCGGTTCGCTGGCCAAACCCGGCCCCACCACGCTGCGTTACGGCGGCAACACCTCGTGCGTCGAGGTGCGCACCGCTTCGGGCACGGTGCTGGTCATCGACTGCGGCACCGGCTCGCACGAACTCGGCGTGCGGCTGCTGAAGGAATTCCCCGACGGCATGCGTGGCCACCTGCTGATCAGCCATACGCACTGGGACCACATCCAGGGCATCCCGTTCTTCCAGCCGCTGTTCGCGGCCAACCATCACTGGGACCTGTACGCCCCGCAAGGTTTCGGCAGCAGCCTGCGCGACACCCTGGCCGGGCAGATGGAGTACACCTACTTCCCGGTCACCATCGATGCCCTTGCCGCCGACGTGCACTACCACGATCTGGTCGAGGGCACGATGCAGATCGAGGACATCTCGATCCGCACGCGCTATCTCAACCATCCGGCGCTGACACTCGCGTTTCGCATCGAGGTCGATGGAGCGGTGCTGGTGTATGCCTGCGATCACGAGCCGCATGACCGCGACACGGCGGCGGGCACCGGGCAGCTGGATGGCGAAGACCGGCTGCACGCGGAGTTTCTGAGCGGCGCCGATCTGGTCATCCACGACGCGCAGTACACCCTGGAGGAATACCCCAGGAAGATGGGCTGGGGGCACAGCACGGTGGAGTACGCGCTGCACGTCTGTCGCAGCGCCGGGGTGAAGAAGCTGGCGCTGACCCATCACGATCCCATGCGCCACGACGACGAGATCGATGCGATTCTCGCCCGGCTGCGCGGTGGGCTGAATGACCCGGGCGAGATCGACATCATCGGCGCCTCCGAAGGTCTGGAAATCGACCTGCATGGCGACGGCGCACGACGGGCCGTCGATGCGACGGCTTCTGTGAGTGCGCAGGGCAGCGCCGAGCGCGAGGCGGGCGGCAAGGTTCTGCTGGTCGGTAGTAGCGCGGAACTGCATGTCGTGGCGGAAGCTGCCCGCGATGACGAGCTGCAGGTCGTGCAGGTCGAGGATGCCGATGCAGCCATCGCGCGCATCGAGCTTCTGCGCCCGGATCTGGTCGTGGTCGCCGCGGATCGCCATCTCGATGTGCTGCGGTCGCTGGCGGACTCGATGGGCAAAGGTGCTGATCGCCAGGGTCCGACCCTGGTCGGCGCGGTGTCGAGCATGCCGTCGGGCGGTACCGCCATCACCGCCGACTGGCTGGTGGCGCCGTTCTCTCGCGAGTACGCGCGCACCCGTTTGCGTGCCTGGTTGCTGCGCGGCCAATGCCGCTGGCAGAACGCCCGCATGCCCGAAAACGAATCGGCACGCCTGGCGGCGCTGCACGCGCTGCAGATTCTCGACACGCCGCAGGAAGAGCGTTTCGATCGGTTCACCCGCCTCGCGGCTGCGGCGCTCGATGTGCCGATTTCGCTGGTCAGTCTGGTCGACCGCGACCGGCAGTGGTTCAAGTCCTGCATCGGTCTGGAAGGCATCAGCGAGACCGCTCGCGACGTGTCGTTCTGCGCCCACGCCATCCATCAGCGTGAGCTGTTCGTGGTGCCGGATACGCTGCTCGACGAGCGCTTCGCCGATAACCCTGCGGTGATTGCCGGTCCGCGCGTGCGTTTCTACGCCGGGCGCCCACTGTGGCTGTCGAACGGTGCCTGCGTCGGCACCTTGTGCGTCGCCGATCATCGCCCCCGCCGGCTGGATGACGAGGAATGGCGCGTGCTCGATGATCTCGGCCGTATGGTCGAACTGGAGCTCGATCAGCGACTGGGTTGATCCTCCTCCGTGCGCACCACTTCGGTGGTGGACTCGAGGGGCGCGTCTGGCGGAATGAATCTGGACTCGCCAACGACTTCGCCACCGTCATTTGAAGCATGGGCGCTCGCCGTCTGGCGAGACGTGGAGCGCGAGACTGCCGCGTCGCCGCCGGTGGACGCCATGCGCCCGCGCCGAGCCAGGCTATCCCGTAGCGCCCTGAGCATCACCCGGGCGACTCGTGGTGATGTCGTCGGGCGAGGATGGAACAGGCTGGCCCGGACGTAGCCGAATTCCCACGAGTTCTTCGGCAGTCCCGGTCGCAGGGCACGCGTCGAGGACAGCGCCGCAGTAGCCGGCGGGATTGAGCCCAGCTTGGTGCGTCGAGCTGGCGTTGGCGCCGTGCTGCTGCCTGGCCTGAGTCGCGCCTGTCACATGCGCATGGCCAGACTGTCATGCAGGGCGTGGATGATGCCGGCGGCCAGGGCCGAATTGGGTCAAGGCCCAGGCAGATTTCACCCTGGGGTCGGTCGACGCCGGCCCTGCGGAAACCCCGTCAGTGGGACGCGCTGCCAGGGACGGCGGCGCGAGCCCTCTCCGAGGCGCTGTGCCCGCGCACCGGTTTCGATGCGCTGGGGTGGGAGTTCGGCTCGGGTGTATGCATGCATGGCAGCGCGACCCGAAGGGCAGGCCTGCCGGTTCCATCTGTCGGACAGACCAGCATGTCGCCAGCGTGTCCGGGCGCGCGCTGACAGGCTGCGGCCGATGCGATTGGCTGAGGCGGACTCAGGGACGGCAGGCCATCGCAGCGGTTCGCTGGCTCAGCGCTCCTTGCGTTTCACATACAGCTGCTTGCGCACCACGGCGATGAGTTCGCCGTCGACTGCATCCCGCACCTCGGTTTCGAACCAGCGCAGCACGCGCTCGCCCTCGGCGCATCCTGCACGCAATTCGTCGAGGGCACTGTCTTCCACCTTGAAGTGCGCGATCACGTCGTGTCGACCGGGGCGTACGAAGCGGATCTCTGCGGCACGGTCCCAGACGATGTAGTCGCGGCCCAGGCATTCCATGACCAGGATCATCCACCACGGATCGGTCATCGAGAACAGGCTGCCGCCGAATTGGGTGCCGACGTAGTTGCGCGTGTACCAGCGCAACTTCAGCCGCACGCGTGCCGAACGCCAATCGTCGGCCAGGTGCTCGAGGCGGATGCCCGAGCACAGCATGGGCGGCCACAGGTTGGCGAACAGCCGCAGCCGGGTGGTGCGCTTCATCAGCCCGTTCCGTCTTGCGGTGGCATGAGCGTGCGCAGCGGTAGCCCGGAGTCGAGCCGCTGCTGCATTCGCTTGAGTTCCGCCGACAGCGCTTCGTCGGTGCAGTCGCCGAGCGCCTTGTCGAGGATGTCGCGCGCCACCTCGGGCTCTCGCAGCTGATCGGCGTGCAGGGTGGCGATCGTGCAGGCGAGCTTCCAGCCATCTCGGCGCTTGGGATGGGCGCGCCGATAGTTGGCGGCGACGCGGCAGGCGAGGCGCCACTGCGCCAGCGGGCCCGCCTGTGCGATCAGCGCCTCGACCTCGTCGCCATTGCTGAGCGTGAATGACGGGTCTTCTTCGATGGCCTCATTCAGCATGGCCAAGGCGTCGCGGCCGCGACCCAGCATGACCAGCTGCGCCGTTCTCAGCCTTCCGTGCGTACGCAGCTGCTCATGCGCGCCGGCGGCGCGCAGCGCCTCGCGATAGGGTTCATGCGCCGAGTCGTCGCTGCCGTGCTCGATGGCTTCGCGCAGCGCGCGGGCGCGCTCGGTGGGGTCCTTGATGGTCAGCGCCTCGCGCACCTCGATCGAGCGGATCGCGGCGTCGCGCTGGCGGGCGAGCACCGGCTTCTGGTGCGGCTCGCGATCGAGGCCGAGGGCGTCGGCGTGGGCCGCGAGAAAGGTGCCCATCCAGCGGAACAGCGCAAACGTGGCGTACTGGGTGACCAGATAGAACACCACCAGCGCAAGCAGCTTCGGCAGCATGCCGGTCCATACGGCGCCGCTCAGGGTCAGCAGGAACAGGCCGGCCCAGCCCAACGCGAGGGCGACATAGCCGATGCCAAGCTTGCTCGCGACCACCCACCAATTTGCCGGGTTGAGCGCCGCGATCAGATTCTGCGACACGGTCAGGGCGAGAATCAGCCCGGGCAGCACGATCGCGAAGGCCGGAACGGCCAGCGTCAGCCAACCCGGTGCGAGCACGATGATCGCGCTCAGCGCGATCAGGATCAGCAACTGCACCGCCACATGGCGTCGATGCACGCTGTCGTCCACGGCACCGAGGATTTCGGGTGGGCGTGCATCGCCCTGGCTGCTGCGGGCGAGTATTTCCAGTCCGTACTTGTACACCGCCAGCCACAGCAGCAAGTGCACCAGCGGTGCAAACAGCGGCAGCACCGCCGCAGGAAGATGCAGGAAGGTCAATCCCAGCAGCGCCGCCAACGCCGCCCCACGCAGCGGATACGCCAGCGCATCGAGCACGCCGGCGGGTGAGGCGGGGCGCAGGGCTCGCGCGTTCACGGTCGGCGCGCTGGCTGGCCGGTCAGAACAGCATCGAGGACATGCGGCGTCGTGCGCGACCGACCAGGTCCGCATCCTCGACGACGTTGAAGGCGTCGATCAGCAGCTTGCGCGGCAGGCCATCGCGCCACTGCTTGTCCTGGCGCAGCATTTCGAGGAACTGCTCGAATGCGCCCTCCGCGTCGCCACCGACGAGGTACTGCACACCAAGCAGGTGGCGCGCGTCGAGATCAGTGCCGTCGTGCGCGACACGGTGTTCGAGCTCGGCCATCGCGGGTGCGTCGCGCAGCGCGCTGGCGAAGCCCAGGGTGGCGCGCACTTTCTTCGCGCGATCGTCCGTGGCCAGCTTGGCCGGCAGCGCATCCAGCAGCTGGGACGCGCGCTCGGTGTCGCCGATGCGCGCCAGCTCGACCGCCAGGTCGAGCTGCAGTTCGGCCTTGTCCGGGTCGGCAGCGATTTGCGCCTCGAGCTCGGCGATGCGATCGGCCGGGTCGAGCGGGATGTCCTCGGCGACGACTTCCTCGACTGGGGCGCCGGGCTCGACGCCGTGCTGGGCAAGGAACTGCCGCACCTGCGATTCGGGCAGGGCGCCCATGAAGCCGTCGACCGGTCGGCCGCCCTTGAGCAGGATCACCGTGGGCAGCGAGCGCACCCCGAACAACCCGGCCAGCTGCATCTCCTCATCGCTGTTCACCTTGGCGAGCACGAATCCGCCGGCGTATTCGGCAGCGAGCTTCTCGAGGATCGGCTTGAGCTGGCGGCAGGGCGCGCACCACTCCGCCCAGAAGTCGATCAGAACAGGCACCTCCATCGAACGCAGCATCACGTCCTGCTCGAACGTGTCGGTCTTGGCGTCGAAGGCGTACGAGGTCTCGGCGGCGGCGAGGTTCATGCTGGCGTCCATGTGCGATCTGAAGTCCGTGCGGCGATTCTGCAGCAGATGGGGGCGGCCAAGCCTGCTGACAAGTCAGCGACCGGCGCCGCTGACCCAGCTTCCGTCCTTCATCACTGCGCCGACCTGCTGCATGGTGGTGATGTCCTGCAGCGGATCGCCGGGCACGATGACCAGATCCGCGCGCTTGCCGACGTCGAGACTGCCGATGTCGTCGCTCATGCGCAGCACCTCGGCGGCGCGGACGGTCGCCGCCTGCAGGGCTTCATTGGCCGGCATGCCTGCTTCGACCATGAGCACGAACTCTCGCGCGTTCTGCCCGTGCGGAAACACGCCTGCGTCGGTGCCGAAAGCGATCTTCACGCCTGCCTGGTACGCCTTGGCAAATGTGCCCTGGATCTGCGGCCCCACCTTGGCGGCTTTCGGGCGCACGATCTCCGGGTAGAAGCCTTCGATCTTCGCCTTCTCCGATACGTAGTCACCTGCCGTGATCGTCGGCACGTACCAGGTGCCGTGTTCCTTCATCAGCTTCATGATCTCGGCGGTCATGTAGGTGCCGTGCTCGATGGTGTCGACGCCTGCCAGCACGGCGCGCTTGATGCCTTCGGCGCCGTGCGCGTGGGCGGCGACGATGTAGCCGTAGTCGTGGGCGGTGTCGACCACCGCCTGAATCTCGTCGAGCTGGAACTGCGGGTTGTCGGCCGACTTCGCATAGCTCAGCACGCCGCCGGTGGCGGTGATCTTGATGGTGTCGGAGCCTTCCTTGTAGCGCTGGCGCACCGCTCGGCGCGCTTCGATCGGGCCCGAGATCACGCCGTCTTCAGGGCCCGGGTAGCCCAGCGCATGCAGCAGATCGCGATTGATGCCGTTGCGCGGGTCGGCATGGCCGCCGGTGGTCGCAATGGCCTTGCCGGCCGCGACGATGCGCGGGCCGCGTACCAGCCCCTGGTTGATCGCGTCGCGCAAGGACAGCGCGACTTCGCCGCCGAGGTCGCGCACGGTGGTGAAGCCCGCGAGCAGGGTGCGTTCGGCCAGCGGTACGGAGCGGAAGGCAAAGTCCTCGGGGTCGAGCCGGAACCCTTCCGAATACGACTGCGCGGTGCGCTCGTGGCTGAGATGCACATGCAGGTCGATCAGCCCGGGCAGGCAGGTCTGGCCGCGCACGAACACGCGTTCGTCGTCCGCATGGACGAAGGCTTCGTCCGGCGCTTCCTGGATGCCTTCGAGAATGGCGCTGATGCGTCCGTCACGCGCCAAGATGGTGCGCGCGCCGAGCATCTTTCCCGAGCGGGCGTCGAACATGCGCTCGCAGCCGGCGATGCTGACCGTGCCCGCTTGGGCGAATGCGGGGAATAGCAGCAGCAGGAACAGACCAGGACGCATTCCGGTTCTCCCAATCGAGCGACCCCGAATCATAGCGGCCCCGGCACAACATGTTTCTTCCTCAGGCGCGGACCTTCGCCGGCATCCGGAGAACGGAAGCAAGCGGTCGATCCTGCTGCCACTGACTGTGCGTCACCGCGCGTCGGACGGCCCGGCATCGGATCCGGCTGGCGTCGTCCTCCGGCGCGGCGCGCAAGCCGCATCGTTCACCGCGCGTGGAGGCGGCCGACTCTCCTGGCACCGCATTGGGGCGAATGCGCCGGAATGGCGCAAGGGTGCTGGCGTCGGCCGCACCGACTCGGCGCAGGAAAACGCGCAAGTGTCTGTTGCAACGCACAAAAATCCGCCATCGATGCACTTGGCACGAATCGCGCAAGGCGCTGGCGGGGGAGCATCCACTCAGCCACCGGGTAATCCGAAGTTCTGCCCCGGCAAGTCCTTCAAGCACTGCAACGCCCGACACCGCGAGGAGAAAGATGAAACTGATTACAGCAATCATCCGGCCATTCAAGCTCGACGATGTTCGAGAGGCCTTGGCCCAGGTCGGCGTCTCCGGCCTGACGGTCACCGAAGTGAAGGGGTTCGGTCGCCAGAAAGGCCATACCGAGCTGTACCGCGGTGCCGAGTATGCGGTCGACTTCCTGCCCAAGCTGAAGATCGAAGCAGCACTCAGCGATGCGCTCGTCGACGCCGCCATCGAGGCGATCACCAACGCCGCACGGACCGAAAAGGTCGGTGACGGAAAGATCTTCGTCCACGACCTCACCCAGGTGGTGCGGATTCGTACCGGCGAACTCGACGACAGCGCCCTCTGATCGGGAAAGGAGACCGACATGATCAAGACTTCGATTTCCCCACTGCGGCGCGCTGCGCTCGCACTCCTGCTGATCAGCGGATTTGCCACCGCACTGGTCGGCACCGTCGTCGCCCAGGATGCCGCACCCGCCGAGGAAGCCGTGGCCGAAGCCCCGGTTGCCGAGGCGCCTGCTGCGGTGGAAGACACAGCACCGCCTGCGGTCACGCCGGGATCGGCGGATGCGGCCGAGGCGGAAGCAGCGGCTGAAGCCCCAGAGCCCATCGTCGACAAGGGCGACGTGGCCTGGATGCTGGTTGCCACCTTGCTGGTGGTGATGATGGCCGTGCCCGGTCTGGCGCTGTTCTACGGCGGCCTGGTGCGCTCAAAGAACATGTTAAGCGTGCTGATGCAGGTGATGACGGTGTTCTCGTTGATCGTCGTGCTCTGGGCCGTGTACGGCTACAGCCTCGCCTTCGTCGGCGGCGGCGCGGTGTTCGGGTCGTTCGACGCGCTGTTCCTGAAGGGCATCACCATCGATTCGCTGGCCGCCACCTTCACCGACGGCATCATGCTGCCCGAGTTCGTCTTCATCGCCTTCCAGTCGACGTTTGCGGGCATCACCTGCGCACTGATCGTCGGCAGCTTCGCCGAGCGCATCAAGTTCTCGGCTGTGCTGATCTTCTCGGTGATCTGGTTCACCCTGAGCTACCTGCCGATCGCGCACATGGTGTGGGCCGGCAACGGCTACCTGTACGGCAAGGGTGCCCTGGACTTCGCCGGCGGCACGGTGGTGCACATCAATGCCGGTGTCGCGGGTCTGGTCGGTGCCTATCTGGTCGGCAAGCGCGTCGGTCTGGGGCGCGAAGCCATGGGGCCGCACAGCCTGACCCTCACCATGGTCGGCGCCAGCATGCTGTGGGTCGGCTGGTTCGGGTTCAATGCGGGGTCGAACCTGGAAGCCACCTCGGGCGCCGCGCTGGCCTTCATCAACACCCTGTTCGCCACCGCCGCAGCCGTGCTGTCCTGGTCGGCGATCGAAGCGCTGCTGCGCGGCAAGGCGTCGATGCTGGGCGCCGCCTCGGGCGCGGTTGCAGGCCTCGTCGCCATCACTCCGGCCTGCGGTTCGGTGGGCGTGATGGGAGGCATCGTCATCGGCCTCGCCGCCGGCGTGTTCTGCTTCTGGGGCGTCACCGGACTCAAGCGCATGCTGGGTGCCGACGACACGCTCGATGTGTTCGGCGTGCACGGGTTGGGCGGCATCCTCGGCGCCATCCTCACCGGCGTGTTCGCTGCGCCGTCTCTGGGTGGCACCGGTGCGGACGACTTCAGCATCGGCGCGCAGGTGCTCATCCAGGCCGAAGCCGTGGTGATCACCATCGTCTGGTCGGGCGTCGTCGCGGCCGTGGCCTTCATCGTCGCCAAGCTGCTGGCCGGTGGCCTGCGCGTGAGCGAAGAGGAAGAGCGCGAAGGTCTCGACATCACCTCGCACGGCGAAGCCGCCTACGGCTGATCGCCGCCTGGCTGATCGCGGCCTAATTGATCGAGTATCACCTGATCCCGGATCCTCCCTCCGTTTCCGGTTTCAGTTGTTGGGCCCGGCATGATGCCGGGCCCGTTTTTTGCGCGTCGCGGCAGCCGCATGGTGAATCGCGTGCCCCGTCCGGCGCTGCTTTCGACGTCGATGTGGCCGCCCAGTTTCTGGGTGACCAGGTTGAACGTGATGTGCAGCCCGAGGCCGGTGCCGCCCTGGCCGCGTCGCGTGGTGTAGAACGGCTCGAACACGTGCCCGAGATGCGCTGCGTCGATGCCGCGACCGTCGTCGCTGAAGGCAATCGACACGTCGTCCGTGCTCGGCGTGGTGACTTCGATCCGCATCGTGCCTTGCGCATCCGGCTCGTACGCGTGCACCAGTGCATTCTGGATCAGGTTGCTGATGATCTGGCCGAGTGCGCCGGGGTAGCTGTCGAGCTCGAGGTGGGGCGGGCACTCGACCTCGAGCTGAAGGGGCCTGCGTTTCCAGCTGGGGCGCAGACTGGCGACCAGGTCGGACAAGTAGCCGCCCAGATCGAACCTTCGCCGATCGTCGGTGCTGCGGTCGACCGACACCTGCTTGAAGCTGCTCACCAGGTGGGCGGCGCGCTCGAGATTCGCGCCGATCATGTTGGCCGCTTCGTCGGTGTCGGCGAGAAAGCGCAGCAACTCACTGCGCGCGAGCTTGGCGTCTTGCACCCGTGCGCGAATTCGCTCGGTGTGCTCACCCAGATAGCTCGACGCGGTAAGGGCCACGCCGAGCGGCGTGTTGATCTCGTGGGCCACGCCGGCGACCAGCTGCCCCAGTGAGGCGAGTTTTTCCGCGGCGACCAGCTGGCCCTGGGTGCTCTGAAGATCGCGCAAGGCGGCTTCAGCGTGCTCCTTGGCCTCACTGAGTTCGCGCGTGCGCGCCTCCACCGTCTGCTGCAAGCGAAGTTCGCTCTGTCGCACCGCCTCGTGCACCGCTTCCTGCCGCAGTCGCACCCGCTCGGAAACGGCAAACGAGAACAGCAGCAGGGAGACCGCCAAGGCGGCCAGGCGGAGCGCATGCACCATCGCCACGTCGGGCAGCGCCCCGAGCAGTTGCAGCGAGTACACCACCGTCACGCCGAGAAAGAGCAGCACGGCAATCGAGAATCCGCGGATCGGCTGCCCGCCGCGCATGCCGCCCCAGAGAAAGGCCGCGCCGGTGGCGAACGTGGCCGTCAGTGCCCACAAGGCACCGAGCGGCAGAAACGGCCAGGCCCAGATGGCCGAACCAGCCATGATGCCCAGGCCGATCCACGACAGCGGGCGCAGCAGGCGGCGATCGAGACGCGGCAGCGTGGCCGGCGTGTCGAGCACGCGACGATTGAACTCGATGAAGCAGACGATGCCGCCGACCCCGAACAGCGTGCCCGACCAGCGCATGAACCAGAGCGACTTCCACTGCAGCAGGCCGCCGATCAATCCTTCGTACACCATCACATAGGTGACCGCGCCGATCGCCGCGGCCACAAACCAGAAGTACAGCGGTTCGCGGGTGCGCAGACCGAGCAGCAGCACGAAGGCCGAAATCGCCAGGTCGAAGCCGAGCAGTGAGCCGTACAGCCACTGGTCGCGCCATTCCAGTTCGGCGAGCCGCGATGCGCTGAGCAGCCGGTAGTCGAGCACCGAGCTGAGCCGGGAGTCGAAGCGGATCGTCACCGACGCCGCGCCGTGCGGCGCGATCACCAGGCGGGTCACCGCATGGCGTGAGCGCAGGTCGCCCGACACCGCGTCGCTGCCCGGTCCGAGGGCGTGCTGCCGCGTGCCGCGTGCATCGACCACCTGCATCTGCTGCGCATGCTTGCTGCCACGCCAGAGCACCAGCAGCCGTTCGACTTCGCGATCGGTATCGTTGCGGAAGGCGAGGCGGATCCAATACGGATGCGTCGCGTAGCCGATGTTCGGCGCGTCGACCATCGGTCGCAGGCCGCGATCATCCCATTCGCCGCTGGCGACCTCTTCCATGGTCATGCTTTGCAGCGGGTCGGCAATCAGCAGCATGGATGGGCCGAGGGGTACATCGACCACGTCCTGGTCGATACCCAGCGGTGGCGGTGCCGTCGTCCCGGCCTGCGGCCAGCACAGCGCGAGCAGCACGATCAGCCAGGCACTCGACCACCCCCAGCGCGATCGCGCGCTCGCACCGGTCGCAGGGTCGGTCGGCCGCTGACCCTTGCCGTCGGTCAGCGTCGCAGTGGGCTACGGGGCGGGGCGCGACCCTGTCACGAAGGGCTTCCTTCGGGCGGGAAAGCCTGATGGTGGAGCATTCGACGCGGAGCGCCAAGCATCGTGTCGCGCAGGCGGCGCAGCCGGATGCTTGGGCCGGCGTATGCTGGGCGCGTCGTCATCGCCCTCCGTCGCCCATGCGCGTGCTGCTCACCTCGGACCTGCACTACCGTTTGCCGCACTACGACTGGTTGACCCGGGCTGCGCGCGACTTCGATGCGGTGGCCATTGCCGGCGATCATCTGGACGGCGGTCAGCCGGTGCCGGCGTACGTGCAGATTCGCGCCCTGCGCGCCAGCCTGGCGGCGATTGCCGAACAAGCGCACGTGTTCGCCTGTTCGGGCAACCACGACCTGAATGCTCGCGGCGCAGGCGGAGAAAAGGTCGCCGAGTGGATCCAGGGCTGCCGCGCCGGGAATCTGGCCGTGGATGGCGACAGCGTGACGGTCCGCGACGTGCTCGTCACGGTGTGTCCTTGGTGGGACGGGCCGGCAACGCGTGCCGATGTCGAACAGCTCCTCGACCAGGCCGCCACGCGTCGGCACGACAAGTGGATCTGGCTGTACCACGCGCCGCCGACCGGCAAGCTGAGCTGGACCGGCAAGCGTCACTACGGCGACGACCTGCTGCCGCAGCTCATCGAGCGGCACCGCCCGACCGCAGTGTTGTGCGGACATATCCACGAAGCGCCGTTCCAGACCGGCGGATCCTGGTGCGAGCGAATCGGCGATACCTGGCTGTTCAATGCGGGGCGCCAGCCGGGTCCGGTGCCTGCACGGGTAGAACTCGATCTTGCCCGCGGCGAAGCCAAGTGGATCACCGCGGAAGGCGTCGAGACGCAGCCTCTGTAGGCCCACTGCGTCGCGCTGGTTCGAACCGGACGAATGGCTCAGTCGTAGTCGGGCACGTCGGCACGTTCCGACCCGAGTTCGACATCGAGCCGGGATGCCATGGACAGTTCCGCAAGCACCCGATCCATCACTTCAAGATGCGAATCCGTGCCGGCGTACTGGCGCTTGATGTCGACCAGATAGGCTGTCACCGCCCGCAGCCGGCGCGCGAGTACCTGGGCGACGCGCAAGGTCAGCTCGGGGCGCGCGCGCACTTCGGCGGATGCATCCTCGATGACGTGGACGACGCTTTCTTCTCCTGCGGCCAGGGTGGCCGAGGGTTCGCTCTGCAGCACGGCGGAGATTTCGCCGAGAAAGGCGCCTGGCTCGGCGATGCGCACGAAGCACACGCCGTCGCGGCGGACGTCGAAACTGCCGTGGCGAAGCACGTACAGGCAGTCGCGGCGTTCGCCCTCGCGGATGAGGGTTTCTCCTCTTGCCACGGTGCGCTGTGGATAGTCGTGGCACCACGAGAGCGGGTCATTCATCGCTTGTCCTGCCTGCCTGGCTGCGGCATGCCCGGAGCCGGTTCGGCTCGCCCATGCCTGGTTGGGAAGACGCCAGGGGCCAGTGTCGCGCTTTTGCCGGCCCCGCGCACGGCGTCGATCTGCACGCGAGTGGGTACTGATGGCCCGCTTGGGAATCCGCCCGGTCGTCTCGCTCCGGGCGCCGGCTGCAGCCGGAAACTGCGACAATCCACCGATGAGCATGACCGCACTGAATGTACTCGGCAGCGCACTTCAGCCCTGCAGCATCGACCCGATGACCGGGTGGTTTCGCGACGGATGCTGTCGCAGCGACCCGCACGATCGCGGCATGCACTGGGTGTGTGCCGTGATGACGGTCGAGTTTCTGGCCTTCTCGAAGGCTGCCGGCAACGACCTGTCCACGCCCAGGCCCGAATTCGACTTCCCGGGACTCAAGCCCGGAGACCGCTGGTGTTTGTGCGCGGCGCGCTGGCAGGAAGCCTACATGGCCGGTGCCGCACCGCAGGTGGTGCTGGAGTCCACGCATCTGAACACGCTGGGTGTGGTGACCCTGGAACAGCTGCGCGACCGCGCCCACTCGCCGTCCAGCCGGACGGCATGAGGTGACGTCCGCACGGCAACCCGGGGTGCGCGCACCTCGTCGCGACCAGGCACACAGCGCGTGAGCGATATCGATGATATCCGCGCACGCTGCTCGCGACTCGGATTCGGCTGCGCCAGCTACTGGGCCAAGACGGTGTTCCCGCGGCAACGTGCCATCGGCCTGGTGCATGACGCCGTCGAGCTGGGCATCACCGTATTCGACACCGGCCCCATGTACGCCGCTGGTGAGGCCGAGCGACGACTGGGCGCCGCCCTGGGTGCCCATCGTCGCGATCCACTGGTGATCATGAGCAAGGCGGGCGAACCCGCCTCCGCGCACGCGCCGAAAGACTTTTCGCCGGCGGCCATCGAGCACTCGGCGCGGGCTTCCCTGGGTCGACTCGGAATCGAGCATCTCGATGTGCTGTGGCTGCACGGTTGCCCGCGCTCCGAGTGGAATGACGGGTTACGTCGCGGGCTGGAGCAGCTCAAGTCTCTTGGGCTCGCGCGCCTCGTTGGCCTGAACACCTTCGATGCCGACGACATCGCGGCGGCGATCGACGAGCCGATGTTCGATGCGCTGATGTTCGACATCAATCTGCTCCGGCCGGAGAACGCTATGGCCGCCGAGCGGGCCGCGGCGCGGGGAAAGCTGGTGTTCAGTGCTGCGGCGTTGGCCCGGGCGCCGTGGAATCGACACTGGTGGGGCATCCGCGCGCCGTCGGATGTTTGGTACTGGCTGCGCGCGAATGCGGTGCGCGAGAAGTCCGTCAGGGTCGGGGAGGGCGGAGCAGCCAAGCCGGAATCTGCCGCACACGCCCTGACGTGGGTTCTGGACCAGGCGGCGGTGACCTGCGCCCTGGTCAACACGACGCGGCACGCCCACCTGCGCGAGAACGTCGCCTGCATGCGTGCGCAGGTGCGCGGTTCCGACTGAACCTTGGATACGGCTGTGCGCGTCCGCGCCACGGAGCGCCTGTCGTCGAGTGTTTGGACGGTCTGATCGGAAAGTCGATCTTCCCGAGCGCGTCGTCGTTCCAGCGCGGCTATGCTCCCTGCAGGCTCCGTCGAGTATTTCCTCATGCATGACCTGTTTGAGCGAACTTCCCGTCCTGGCGCGCGTGCGCCGCTCGCGGTGTGGCTGCTCGGCGCCGGGATCCTCGCGGTCTGGCTGCTTCTGGGCGCGGCGCCGGCGCGTGCCGCCGATGATCCGCCGACCGGTTTCACCTATGTCATCTACTACCCCGACAAGCCCGACGTCGACCTGATCGAGCGACTGCAGCGCAATCCACTGATCACGCGCGGTCTGCTGCAGTGGGTGGCCAGCCTGCCGGACACGCCCGATCGTCCCTCGCTGCAGGCGACCTGGTTCGATGATGTCGGAACATCCTACCCGCCGCCTGATTTGCAGGCGCTGCAGCAGTTCGGGCGAGGCCTGGACGGCGGACAGATGGCGGCGCTCAGTTCAGCGCGCCGCGCCCTGGTGCTGGAGTTCGGTCATCCGCAGTCGAAGGCGATCATGGCGTTGGCGCTGGCGGATACGCTGGTCGGCGCACTGCTGGAAGACTTCGGCGGGCTACCGGTCGATGTGGCGATGCGGCGGGCCATCAGCCCGCAGCGCTGGCTGACCGGCCGACTGCAGCAGGCGTCGGCGCAGGGCCCCAACGTGATGGATCACGTGTCGTTGATTGCCGCGGGCGATGGCAGCTCGGTACGGACTGTCACCGCAGGCATGGTCAAGTTCGGTCTGCCGGACCTCGTCGTCGAGCGTGTCGCTGAATCGCAGGTGTCGGCGGTCACCTGGCTGGTCAATGCGCTGGCGCAGCGGCTGATCGAAGGCCAACGGCCGAACGCGGAAGGCTGGTTCGACCTGCAGCTTGCGCAGATCGATCAGGACACGTTTCAGAAAGCGCTCGATGACGTCGTGGTGCCGGGTGCCAAGGGTCGCGGACGGTTTCTCCTTTCGCCGTCAGCGCGACGCGAGGGCGACCCGTTCAATCATCTGGTCGCGATCGGTTTCGGTGCTTACCTCGGCCAGGATGAACTGACCCAGCGTGCCGCAGCACTGAACGACTTGTTCGGCGCCAAGCCTGCCGGCAAGGCAGCTGCCCAGCCCTAGTCGACTGGGCTGCGAGCGTCAACCCGGTTCGGTAATCAAGGCGACCAGCTTGCGCACCTGAGGCGCGAGCAAGGTCACCGAGACGAACGCCACCGGCCAGGTCGTGAGACAGCTGCGCACCCACTGGGTCAGGAATCCGTCGCGAAAACCCTGCGACACCACGATCACGAAGGCCGAGACGATGGTCACCATGATGGCGGAGAGCAAGGCCCCGAACAGCAGGGGTGCGTAGCGGGCGGGCAGGCGCATGAGACGTCCTCGAGAGTGATGGAAAGCGTAGTCGATTCGGGACGTCAGCCGGAGACGTTCAAGGCTCGGCCCGCCCATGCAGACAGATACAGCCCCAGGCCGAAGACGAGATGGGTGAGCAGGCTGTGCGATCGGGCGCGCCACGGCGTCGCCGAGTGCCGCGCTGCGACACCCAGGCCCATGCCGGGATGCAGGATTAGGAAGGGTGCGAGCACGGTGAACGCGCCCACTCCGATGGCCGGCCACAGACTTGGCCGGGCAAACCACTGGTCGCCCCAGAGCGCCGGCAACAGGGCGGCGAAAGCCACCCCGATGAGGTAGTGCACCGTCCAGCCGAGCAGGCGTTCGCCGCGGATCGGCCTCGCACGGGCCATGGCTGGATGACCAAACGTGCCGGAAAGTGCATGGCCGAACCACCGTCCGACCATGCCGAAGTCGGGCAGCGGCACGCCGAGCAGCTGCCTGCGTGCCAGCGACCACAGATCAGTCAGCGCGGTGGCGCCGATGCCGGTGATCACGACGGGGAGCATCGTATCCATGGTGGAGTCCCTGTTGCCTCGTTGGAGCACAGGCAGCAGACTGCCACTTGAAGTCGACTTCAAGTCAAGGGGTGGGCATGGACATCGGTGAAGTGGCCGAGCGCGCCGGAGTGGCGGCCTCGACCTTGCGCTACTACGAATCGATCGGGCTCATTGAATCCGCGGGTCGGGTCGGCCTGCGCCGACAGTTCCACCCGCAGGTCATCGACCGTCTGGCGCTGATTGCGCTGGGCCGGTCAGCAGGGTTCTCGCTCGACGAAATAGGTGGCATGTTGCGTCGCGGTGTCGGGCTGGCGCTGGATCGCCGGGTTCTGCGCGCCAAAGCCGACGAGCTCGATCGCCACATCCGCCGGCTGGTCGCGATGCGCGAAGGACTGCGCCACGCGGCGGCCTGCCCGGCACCCAGCCACATGGAGTGCCCCACTTTCCGCCGGCTGATGAGCCGTGCGCTGGGCCACGGCGTGGTAGAGCCGAAAGCCGGCTTGCCGGCAACCCGGGCGGCGGCACGCGCGCATCCCGGCACCGCGCGTCGACCGCACCGCAGCGCACGGTCGCCGAAACAATCGAACCGTCCGATGTGATGGCGTGCAGTGGTGTGTTGCGGCCCTACCCGAGGATGCCTTGCGAGGGCCGCGTTGCGCGGGTGCGTCCAATCGGCAACCCGTTTCGAGAGCACGCAGCGCTGAGCAGATGGTCAGCCTTCGCGCGAACGACCTGCCGAGCGCTCCCTCTGCGCCGCGCCCCGCTCGCGCGCCGCCTCGATGATCTGTCGTCGACGTTCTGCCGTCTGCAGATCGGCGCGTTGGCTTCTGCCCAGCCACCACCACCACGCCACGGCGCCCCAGACCACGACCCACCCCGACCACGACACGAAGGTGAGGAACGAGGCGATGCGCTGATCCTGCTGGAGCAGACCGAACCGGCCCAGTAGGTAAGCCCAGTCGTGCTGGCCTCCGCCGACCAAGGGAATGATCTGGGTGCGGGCATCACCAAGATAGAAGGCGACGTAGCGCAGGTTCTCGAAGCCCCAGATCGCACAGCCACCGGCCTGCAGCATCTTTCCCTGACGTACGAAGTAGATCGTGCAGGCGAGCGGAAACACGAACTGCCCCAGCGTGCCGCCGAACCAGTGCATCAGTTCGCCGAAGATGCCGAAGAACACGTGTCCCGACTCGTGGAACGCGAGATTCACGTGGTCGAGGATCGGCACGAAGTCGAACGACATCACCAGCGCAGCCGCGAACGCGGTTGCGATCGTGAAGCCCGCAAAGAGGGTGTCTCCCGGTGGGGCCGGCAGGCGGTCGAGCAGGTTCATGGCTGGAGTGTAGTTCATGCGCGGTAGCTATCTAGACGGCCTGCCAGCCGCCACGTGACCTGAGCATCGATGCGCATCAGCGACGGGGCGGTGCGCGGCGCTGTTCGCGGTCGACCGCGAACAGCGCGAAGCCGGCAGCGGGAATCTGCCCAGGCATCCTGATGGAGGCCGGACCAAGCGACCGTCTGCCAAAAAGCGTTGGCTCAATCCCTCACCGAGACGACAGCGCCCAACGTAGAGGACTGCACCGCCTTTCACGGCCGCGCGTGGACGACCGGTACCCGGTTCTGGCCGACAGCCACGCCGCAGCGCGAACACCCGTCTGCGAGGTGCTTTTGAGTGAAGTGGTTCACTCAAGAGCCCCAGTGATGCATCGCACTCCCGAATCCGTGCGAGTTTCCGCGCCCTCACGACACTAGCAATCGGGGAGCACCGAGTTGCGTATGCCGCTGGGGCGGCGGTCGCACGGGCCGCATGGTCAGCCTGCGATGCGGGTCCGTGCGTGCGAACGGGTGTACTGATCGACGGTGTGGATGACGAGGGGAAACGGCATGGAACTCATCAGTCATTGGGTCGACTGGAGAGAGGCCTATGGCGGAAAGCGCAGCCGCCAGCGCAGGGAGATCGATCGCCTGCTGGAGTCGCGGCCCATGCTCATGTACCTGGGCGATTCGTGGTTCTCGACGCCGCTGTACCGCAACCTCGCCAAGCAGAGCGCATCGCGCGTGGACGGCATGGGGATCGTGCTGGGCAAGCCGGGTGGTCTCGCGGCGGAGTTGTTCGCAGACAAGGCACTGGCACGGCTGAAGTCGCGACTGTTGGGCAGCCCGTTCGATGCGCTGGTGGTCAGCGCGGGTGGCAACGATTCGCTGTCCGACCGCCTGGACAGGGTGTTTGCCGACTGGGGTGGAAAGCACCCGCCGGCAAAGATCGACGTCGACGAAGCGTTTCGTCTTCTGCTGGACGCAGGGATCTTCGACGATGGTCACGGCGGCGGCATCCTAGGGCGCTACCGCAGCCTGATGCGTGTGGCTGCGCAGGTCCGTGAGACGCGCGCTCATTTTCGTGTCATTGGCCACACCTATGCGCCGCTCAAGCGCATCGGCAAGGAGGCCGATCTGGACGTCCAGAATCTGGGCCTGATCGCGTTCGTGAAGGGCAGCACCGGACCGTGGCTGTGGAGCGTGATGCAGCGTGTGCTGGACGACAAGGAAGCAGGGCGCGCGTTCGCCCGCAGACTGCTGGTCGACGGCTTCAAGCGCCACGTGCTGGAACCGCTGAGGCAGGACTTCCCGGACCTCTTCAGCTACGCCGATTTCTCCGCGCTCGATGGCATCGAGGACGACGCGTTCTGGTACGACGAAATTCATCCCAATGAAGCCGGCTTCGCGCAGATGGCGCCGGTACTGAACGAGCGGATTCGCGACGCGTTGCCGGACTCCAAACGAGGTGCCGTGCACTAGGCGCGCAAGGCTTTCGATCGAATCATCTGCCGCGGCCCGTTCGGGGCGCCGTGGCTGTCAATGAGCTGGGCCATGTCAGGGGGCTGTATGGGCGAGCAGAAAGTCACGAATAGCAATCCCGATGCCGAAGAGGATTCGGCAGGTGCTGGAACGAAGGAAGCGCCCGGTGACGTGGCGCTTTGCTTCTCGGGCGGCGGCATTCGCAGCGCGACCTTCAACCTGGGTGTGCTGCAGGAATTGGCGCGAAACGGCTGGCTGAAGAAGGTCGACGTGCTGTCGACCGTATCCGGCGGCGGCTATATCGGTGCCTGGTTCGCGGCGCAGATCGCGCGCGCGAGACAGGAAGTGCACGAAACCGACGACCCGCAGGAGAAGTCGGCTCGGGCGCAAGCAGCCGTCATCGACAGCCTGGCTCGGGCCGACGAGCGAGGTGAACAGCAGGATGCACCTGCCGAACCCTATGGCGTCGACACGCGATCGGCCATCGCCCGGCTGCGGGCCTACAGCAACTATCTGAGCCCGACCTGGGGTCTGTCCAAGGACGCGTTGACGCTCGTTGCCATCTATCTGCGCAACCTGGCCATCCACTGGATGATTCTGCTGCCGGTGGTGTTCGCGACGCTTCTGGTGCCCCGCGTCGTGCACCTCATCGTGCTGTGGCCCGGCAACTACCTGGAGTGGCTGATCGGCCTGATTGCCGTGGCCACCGTGGCGATGGGCGCGTTCTCCACCAACGGTCCCCCAGCTCCGGGCGAGCGGCGCTCCGGCAGGATCAACGTGTTCTGGCACTCGGTGTGCTTTGCCTTGCCGCTTCTTGTCATCCCCATCAGCTTTACCGCACTGGCATCGGCCGCAGGATCGGACCAAGCAGGTGCCCCCGCACTCGGCGCGGCGCTGCAGAGCATGCTCGAATCGATTGGCCTCGCAGGGTTCTATTCAAGTCTATCCGGTTGGGCGGGCAGCTCTCCGTCCTCGGCGGTGCCGTTCGCGCTGGCGGGTGGGCTGCTGTACGGAGCCGGTAGCCTGCTCGTATTTCTGCTTCGAGCGACGATGCTCGCCGTGCCGGACGTGACCGCGGCGAATGGCCATACCTGGGTGGGTCGGCTCAATCGGTGGTTGCGCGTCGATCCGGGCGTGTCCGCGTCGGGCAATTTTCGCAGCTGGAGCCGCCGCTTCTTCCTGCGTTTCGTGCTGAGTCTGTTCACTGGCGTGCTGGTCGGGGCGCTATGCGGACTCGCCTGGCACGCCGCCGTAGCGTCCGTTGCTCAATCGAAGCATCAGCTTGAGCTGCATACGGCGCTCCTGCCTGTACTGTTCGTGCTTTCCATCTGGATGGCGTCCGTCCTGCGTGTGGCCTTTGCCACGCGCCTGTCGAGCGAGCCGGCGCGCGAGTGGTGGGCACGAGCGACGGGCGCGTCGCTGCTCGGTATCGTCGTTTGGGTGGGGGCGGCGCTACTCGTGCTTTGGCTTCCGCTGGTGATCTTCGAAGCGTCGATGCTGCGCACCGGATGGGCGGCGGGCACGGCCGGGCTGGGAGGCATGCTGCTGGCGGCCGCGACGGCAGCAGCAGGGTTCTGGAGCAAGCACGGCGCCGACATCTCGAAAGAAGTTGTGCGTTGGTACGATCGGCTGGGACGTGGCGCCATCGACATCGCTGCGGCGCTCACCCTGGTGGGCGCGGCGTTGCTGATGAATCTGGTGGTCGCCTTTGCGCTGCAGCCGCTCGCCGCCGGCCTCGGTGATTCCCCGGTTCAACGCTCCGTGCCCGTGTGCGCCTCGTCGACTCGAGGAGACGTGAAGGGTGCTGAGGTCTCGGCGATGCGGAGCGTTTCCTGCGAAACCGGCGGGCTCATCTTCGAGGCCATGCCGGCGCATGGATTTTCCAGCAAGGAAATCGAGGCAGCGCGCAATCGCCTGGTTGCCTGCTGCGCCATGGATCGGAATCCCGAGAGCCTGACGACGGCGCCCGACTTGTGTCCTTCGAGCCCGAAGGCTTCCGACAATCTGCCGGCATATGACGGAACCAATCAACCGGTTGTGGACATGCTGTGTCCGCTGGCGGCCGAGCCCAAGAGCAAGCAACAGAACGCGGGCGCAGCTGGCCGGGAAGGCAACGGGAGCGAACCGTCGAACGCGAGCGCCGGGACACCCGCCCATGCCACAAAGCCCTCCATCTGGCTGGCTGCCGGCTTGCCGTGGCCCTTGCAGATGGCGCTGGAGTACCGCGAAGGACTGAAGCACACGGACATTCGACTCTTGCTGGCCGCGATGCTGGGGCTGGTGTTGGTCTCGCTGTTGATGTCCGGGCTCGCCGGTGCAGATACCTATTCCCTGCAGGCGATGTACGCCAACCGTCTGACCCGCGCCTATCTGGGCGCATCCAATCACGATGGCAGCAAGGCGGACGCGTTTACCCACTTCAACGCGGGCGACGACATGGCTCTGCATGAAATCCGGGGTGTGCGTCCGGAGCTGGTCATCAATGCGGCGCTCAACCTGACCAAGGTGGAAGAGCAGACTCTGGCCTGGCAGCAGCGCAAGGCCTGCGCCTTCACCATGACGGCACTGCGATGCGGCAGAAGGAAGATCGGCGAGGCCAACACGGCGGACTATCGGGTCGACGCTGACCCGATCACCCTGGGACAGGCCATCAGCATCAGCGGTGCGGCGGTTTCGCCGAACATGGGCTATCACTCCTCACCAGCCGTCGCGGCAGTCCTGACGCTGTTCAACCTGCGACTCGGGCGCTGGCTTCCCAACCCCGGTCGACCCGTGATTCTGCGCGGGCTGGATTCGTTGCGTGCACTGACTGCCGTGCTCAGTGAACTTGCCTCGAAGGTGGGAAGCGGGGGCGATTTCGTCTACGTTTCGGATGGTGGACACTTCGAGAATATGGGCGTCTACGCGATGCTCGAACGCGGATGCAGACTGATCGTCGCCGTCGATGCGGGGGGCGATCCCAAGTTCGCGTTCGAAGACGTCGAGAATCTCATCCGCAAAGCGCGCGTCGATCTCGGTGCCGAACTCCGAATTCATGATGTGCATCGATGCACCGATCTCATTCGCAACGGTCAGCTGCGCTACCTGCACGGCAAGGTGGAGTACGCCAACGGGTCTGTCGGCACGCTGGTGATCCTCAAGCCCGTCCTTTGCGGCGACGAGCCGTACGACGTGACGCGCTATGCCGAGACGGTACGCAAGGCCGGGTCGGTGTTTCCGCAGCAAACCACTGCCGACCAGTTCTTCGATGAGGCGCAGTTCGAGTCCTACCGCATGCTCGGTCGCCACACGATTCGCCAGGTGTTCGGCGCGGGCGGAGAGCCTCCCGCGTTGCCGCAGATCAGCGAGCGGGCGCCGATGCCCGCCGCGCCGGTGCAGTACGCCAACACGCCCAGCGCGCAGGCTGGCGGGGGCGCTTCGCTGGGCAATGTGATCGGTGGCGCGGCCGAGGCGATCAAGTCGATTGGTTCGGTCGGTCAGGCCGCGCTGCTCGCGTCGGCCATCACGCTGACCGGGGTGGTGACGTTGAAGGACAAGACAGTGTCGCTGGATGAAGCATCGCTTGATGCAATCAGGAACGTGTCGATTCCTGCCAAGGTCGACGTGAACGCGGATGGGTTCAAGACGGCCCTGGAGAAGGCATTTGCCGACTTCGACTGGACCCAGGTTTCCAAAAGCACGTCTTTCGGCGGCTTCTTGCAGTCGCTGAGCACGTCATTGGCCGAAGTCGATTGGAAACTCTCCACGGTCGAGGTGAGCAACTTCACCATCAGTTCCCAGCCTGGGGAGTTTCCGCCAGATATTCCCGGAAGCATCGATGCTCTCAAGAAGGTCGTTGAGGCGCTATCGATTCAGGTGAGCGCCACGCAGCAGAACGTCAAAGTGTTCAACGGATCGCTGGTCGAGCTGCAGGCCGCAGTCGGGGTGTTCCAGGCGGTTGTGGAGCAGGGCAATCCCAAACTGGTCGTCGAGGCGATCAATGCGCTGAACACGACGCTGCAGGACATCCAGAGCGACGTTCAGGACATTTCTCCGCGCAATACAGTGCGAGGTGGGCAATGAGCATGGGGCGTTCGCTGCTGATGGGCAGTGCCTTGGTGGGCAGCTTGCTTTGCCTCGCGGGGTGTCAACCTCTTCGTGGGTCGTGGTACTACCAGAAGGAGAGGGCCGGAGTGCCCATTCCGGCCGCCTGCGATCACGACAATCCGTCCTGTCTCTATCTGAGCGTGATCAACGACTCGAACAAGCGGTTGGAAGTCGACAAACTGCTGGTCTATGCCCAGCCGGCACCTGCTTTCGCATTCCTCGACCGTCGCAAGGAGTTCTGGGAGTGCCAACCGAAGCTCGCCGAAGATGCCTACACCTTGGATGCGGGGCAGATTCTGGTTGTGGCGTTGCCCCACACGGGGGCTGGCTCGTGCCGCATTCCTCAGGATGCGTCGATGATCGTGGGCAGTGACCGCCGCGTGGTGCGCATTTCCATCGCCAGGAACAATCCAAACTCCATACCGGATCAGTGGTTCAACTGTCCGGGGCGTGCCGAGCCGGCGTCAACGAGTACGACCTCGCAGCCCAGCGGTGCGGCGCAGGCCGAAGCCGAAGGCGAACCGGACCCAGAAACCCCCGACGCGAGCGAGGCATCGTCGTCAGGCAGGTCAACGGGTTGTCGCGCCTGTCGGTCAAATCTGTTGCCGTCGCCAGTTCTTGATACGCACTTCGAGTGCTCGTTGGCTCGAGGCAACTCAGGTTGAATCGAGTGCCCCGAAATTGCGATCCTGCGCCAGGGTGTCGAACGTCTCTGTTGGCTGTCCGAACAATGTTTGCAAAGAGTCACGACTGCACCTGAATTCGATGCGAATCCGACGAAGCCGGCGCTGTGCCTGCCAACGTCGCTGGCAGATCTCGATCTGCGTGCGTTTGACACCCATGCACGAGCGAGTGTCCCAAGCGTCGGCCTTGAAAAAAACCGCGGCCTGACCGGAGGGATCAGGCCGCGGCGGGGTGACCGGGATCGGAGGGAGTGCCCGATCCCTGATCAACAGACGCGTCGGTACTACGCCAGGTCGAAGCGGTCGGCGTTCATCACCTTGGTCCATGCGGCGACGAAGTCGTCGACGAACTTCTGCTTCGAGTCGTTCTGCGCGTAGACCTCGGCCAGCGCGCGCAGCTGCGAGTTGGAGCCGAATACCATGTCGGTCACGGTGCCCGTCCACTTCACCTTGCCGCTCTTGCGGTCGCGGCCTTCGAGCACGTTGGGGTCGTCGGCGGAACGCTTCCACTGCGTGCCCATGTCGAGCAGGTTGACGAAGAAGTCGTTCGACAGGGTGCCCGGTCGCTTGGTGAAGACGCCGTGCTTGGAGCCGCCGGCATTGGCGCCCAGGGCGCGCATGCCACCGACCAGGGCCGTCATCTCCGGCGCGGTGAGTCCGAGCAGCTGGGCCTTGTCGACCAGTAGCTCAGCCTGCACCGACTCGAGTCCCTTCTTGACGTAGTTGCGGAAGCCGTCGCCGCGCGGTTCGAGCGGCGCGAAGGAGTCGGCGTCGGTCTGCTCCGGAGTCGCGTCGGCGCGGCCCGGGGTGAACGGCACGCTGACCTTGAAGCCGCCCTTCTGCGCGGCGTCTTCGATCGCGGCGTTGCCCGCGAGCACGATGAGATCGGCCAGCGAGATCTGCTTGCCGCCAGAGGCCGAAGCATTGAAATCCTTCTGGATGCCCTCGAGTGCAGCCAGCACCTTGGCAAGCTGTTTCGGATCGTTCGCTTCCCAGTTCTTCTGCGGAGCGAGGCGGATGCGTGCGCCGTTGGCGCCGCCGCGCTTGTCGCTGCCTCGGTAGGTCGAGGCCGAGCCCCAGGCAGCCTTCACCAGCTGTTGCGTGGTGAGGCCGGATGCCAGCACCTTGGCCTTGAGCGCGGCCACGTCCTTGGGACCGACCAGCTTGTGCTTCACTGCCGGTACCGGGTCCTGCCAGATCAGCTCTTCCTTCGGCACCAGCTTGCCCAGGTAGCGGGCGCGCGGACCCATGTCGCGATGGGTCAGCTTGAACCATGCGCGCGCGAAGGCGTCGGCGAACTCGGCCGGGTTGTCCTTGAAGTGGCGCGAGATCTTCTCGTAGGCCGGGTCCATGCGCATCGCCATGTCGGCGGTGGTCATCATCGGCGCGTGGCGCTTCTTCGGGTCGTGGGCGTCCGGCACCGTGCCATCGCCGGTCTTGCCTTTCGGCTTCCACTGGTTTGCGCCGGCCGGGCTCTTGGTCAGCTCCCATTCGTAGCCGAACAGGGTTTCGAAGTAGCTGTTGTCCCAGGTGATCGGCGTCGGCGTCCATGCGCCTTCGATACCGCTGGTGATGGTGTCGCCGCCCTTGCCGCTGCGGTGCTTGCTGAGCCAGCCGAAGCCCTGCGCTTCGATGTCTTCGCCCTCGGGCTCGCGGCCCACCTTGGCTGCATCGCCGGCGCCATGCGCCTTGCCGAAGGTGTGACCGCCCGCGGTGAGTGCGACGGTCTCGTAGTCGTTCATCGCCATGCGCGCGAAGGTTTCGCGGATGTCCCTGGCCGAAGCCAACGGATCAGGATTGCCGTCCGGACCTTCCGGGTTGACGTAGATCAGACCCATCTGCACCGCTGCCAGTGGATTCTCGAGATCACGCTTGCCCGAGTAGCGGCTGTTGGGCTTGTCGCTGGTCGCCAACCATTGCTTTTCCGAGCCCCAGTAGATGTCGCCTTCGGGTTCCCAGATGTCGGCGCGGCCGCCGCCGAATCCGAAGGTCTTGAATCCCATCGTCTCCAGCGCGACGTTGCCGGTGAGCACGAGCAGGTCGGCCCAGGACAGCGCGTTGCCGTACTTCTGCTTGATCGGCCACAGCAGGCGGCGCGCCTTGTCGAGGTTGCCGTTGTCCGGCCAGCTGTTCTCCGGTGCGAAACGCTGCGCGCCGTTGCCGGCACCACCGCGACCGTCGCCAATGCGATACGTGCCGGCGGCGTGCCAGGACATGCGGATGAAGAACGGTCCGTAGTGACCGTAGTCCGCCGGCCACCATTCCTGCGAGTCGGTCATCAGGTCGCGCAGGTCCTTCACGACGGCATCGAGATTGAGCTTCTTGAACGCCTTGGCGTAGTCGAACCCTTCTCCCATGGGGTTCGACAGCGAAGAGTGCTGGCGCAGAATGTTGAGATTCAGCTGCTCAGGCCACCAGGTCTGGTTGGTCGCGCCCTTGTCGACGCGTGACGCCGAGCCGCCCGAGAACGGGCATTTGGATTCGTTACCCATGATCTTTCCCTCCGGTTGTGGGTGAACACACGCAACCCAACGTAACGCTGGGCTCTCGATCGATCAAATACATTCTGTGGATGGTTTCGATAGAGCCTCTGAATAGTGATTCGACATGCTGCAGTGCAGCGAAACGGTTGAGCCGGATTGATCGTCGCCGCAGCCGGATTCCTCGCAAGCGGAGCACGGCGCCATGGCACCGGCATGCGCGGTGCCGGCCCATGCTGCATGGGCGAACGCGCAAGGAGTCCGTCTTGATGGGTTCGGCTCGATGGGGCCGATGCGCATGTCCCCCTTGGGTACGCCGTGCTGCTGGATGATGCGCGCCGCGTTTTGACATGCCGATGAAAGCAGACAACCGAAGTGGCAGAACGAGCACTCCTGAGAGGCCGAGACCCGCGGTAGCGCGCCGTGCCATCGCGGTGCACACTGCACCTCCCGAAGACGAGAGGAGCACGGCCATGACAGTAGCCAAGATCATCGAAGTCATCTCGGTCAGCAAGACCAGCTTCGACGATGCCATCAAGCAGGGTGTTGCGCGCGCCGCCGAAACGGTGAGTGATGTGGCGGGTGCGTGGGTGAAGGATCAGAGCGTCGACGTTTCCAACGGCAAGGTCACCGGATATCGCGTGACGCTGAAGATCACCTTTGTGCTGCATGGGCCGGCGAAGCCGAAGAAGAAGTCGAAGTAGCGGTCGCGGTTGCAGCATGGAGGGCGGGGTGCCCTCCATGGCCGCCCTAGTCGCGGCAGATTTTCTCCCGCCTGCCGTCGACATAGTCGCGGGCGCGACCTGCAGCGTCGCCCCAAAGCGGCGATCCCGGGTACACGGAGATCACCACCGGGCAGGTCGCGACCTCACTTCGGGTGACCTCGTAGAGGAACAGCACCGTGTGGGCCTGGCTGTGGCGCATGACATAAGAGACACCGCCCGGTAGCGGTTCCACGAACACGTCGATGGTGTCAGCGCCGATGTGCCCCTCGCCCCAGCAGGCCTCCACCCCGGCCTTGACGCGCTCGGCGACGACATCGAACGCCCGATCCACGCACACGGTCTGGGGTGTCCTGCCGGCACGGTAGTCGGCCACTCCGCGGGTGGTGCTGCACGCAGACAGGACAGGAACCAGAAGCAGGATCGATAGGGCACGCATGCGGCACCTCGCTGGATGGTGCGCGCAGCATGACGGAGCGAATTGGCGTTGGGCAATAGGGTGCAGCGGGCGTGTCGCCGGCCGCTGCCCAACAACTGGTTGCGGTGGCGGCCACGTCCGCGTGCTGGGTCCGATGAACAGCCTGTGGCGACCGGGGGCGTGACTTCGCCGACCGGACCGGGGCAGCTTCCAGGTGGTCTATGGCGGAGTTTCCGGCGATGCGATGTCCGCTGGCGTTCGACCGGCCGGGCCGGACGGCCGCCCAAGCATGATTCGTGCGTGCCGCTGATAGGTCCAGTACGACCACGCCCAGTTGATCAGCACCACGATGCGATTGCGAAAACCGATCAGGAAGAACACGTGGGCGATCAGCCAGAACCACCAGGCGATCAGGCCGGAGAACTTCATCCCGTGCAGATCGACCACCGCGGCCATGCGTCCGATCGTGGCGAGGTTGCCGAAGTCGCGGTAGGCAAACGGTGCGCTCGGACGTCCAGCCATGCGGCTTCGGATCATTCGCGCGACGTGGTTGCCCATCTGCTTGGCCGCCGGCGCGACGCCGGGAACCGGCTTGCCTGCGTGCTGCACGCTGGCCAGGTCGCCAGCGACGAAGACTTCCGGGTGGTCCGGCACGCTGAGGTCGGCGTCGACGATCACGCGCCCGACCCGATCCGTGGGCGCGCCGAGCAGTTTTCCCAGTGGCGAGGCGGCGACGCCCGCAGCCCAGATCACCGTACGCGCCGGCACGAATTCCGTGCCTAGCCGGTAGCCGGTGGCGTCGATGTGCTCCACCGGCGTGCCGGTGACCACCTCGACTCCCAGGCGGCGCAGCTGGGAGGCCGCTTTCTCCGACAGCGATTCGGGAAAGCTCGACAGCACGCGCGGGCCGGCCTCGACGAGTCGCACCCGGGCCTGTGCCGGATCGATGTGGCGGAACTCGCTGCGAAGGGTGTGACGGGCGATCTCCGCCAGCGTGCCGGCGAGTTCGACTCCGGTGGGGCCACCGCCGACGATGGCGAAACTGAGCCACGCCGCGCGCTCTTCCTCCGAACCGGCAGCTTCGGCGCGCTCGAACGCTTCCAGCAGGCGGCGTCGGATCAGGAAGGCATCGTCAAGCGTTTTCAGGCCAGGGGCGTCGCCTGCCCAGTCTTCGTGGCCGAAGTAGGCGTGGGTGGCCCCGCTGGCGAGCAGAAGATAGTCGTAGGGCAGAGACTGGCCGTCGGCGAGCACGACCTGCCTGGATGCTGTGTCCACGTCCACGACTTCACCGAGGCGAACGGTGACGTTGCGTTGTCCGCGCAGGATGTGTCGCAGCGGCGCGGCGATGTCCGGTGCCGACAGCCCGGCGGTAGCCACCTGGTACAGCAGCGGCTGGAACAGATGATGGTTCGCCCGATCGACCAGGGTGATATCGACCGGACCGCGGGCGAGGGCGCGAACCGCCCACAGCCCGGCGAAGCCGCCTCCGACGACGACGATGCGTTGGCGCACGTTGTAGGCTCCCAATGCCTTGCTGGGTACACGATAGTGCGTGGGCGCACGCCCTGCGCTGAATGCCCGGCAAACTTTCCGAATTGCGCCTTGGTGTCGCCCGAATTCTGCCATGTGGCGCTGGCATACCGGAGTGCGCGTGCATGCATCCGAAGTCGGTGGCTCTCGCGGAGCATGACGCAGATGCGCGCGGCCATCGACCCATGCAGATGGCTCGCGGGCGCAGCGAAACGTGATTCGGGCTTGAGAACTTGGCGCGCGCAGCGCACGCTGCCGTCCACATCGCACACGAGGGGAACACGATGCCGCGATCTTCTGTCTGGATGCCTGCGTTGGCCGGGATGCTCGCGATGGCGAGCCTGGTTCAGTCGGGTCCATCCTGGTCTGCGGAGAGCGATCCCGCCGAAGCCACCGTGCGCGTCGTGCACTTCAATCCCGGCGGCACCACCAAGCAGGTGCGTCAGGCCACGGCGCGGTTCTCGGTGCCGATGGTGACGCTCGGCGATCCGCGCCTGCGCGATCCGTTCGACGTGGACTGCTCGGCGCCGGGCAAGGGACGCTGGGCCGATCCCACCAACTGGGTCTACGATTTCGACGCCGACCTTCCCGCCGGCATCCGTTGCCGTTTCAGCGCGCGAGGCGATCTGCGCAGCGCGGAAGGCGCCGCGCTCGAGGGCAAGCGTGCGTTCTCATTCGATACCGGCGGCCCGGCCATCAAGGCATCGCTGCCGGGCGACGGTTCGAGCTGGGTCGATGAGAACCAGAGTTTCATTCTCAAACTCGATGCCCCGGCCACCCGGGAATCGGTGGCCGCGAACGTCCGCTGCGTGGTGGATGGGCTGGCCGAACAGCTGCCGGTCGACGTGATCGTCGGCGAAGAACGCGAGACCCTCCTGCAGGCGCGCGAACGCATCGGCTACCAGAGTTTCTGGCTGCTCTGGAAGGATGGCGTGGTCAGCCGCGCGCGGGTCAAGGACCCGCGCTGGAAAGCCAACGAAGACGATCTGGTGGTGCTGCGCTGTCATCGGCCGGTGCCGCCGGCGACGCGCATGCAACTGGTCTGGGGCAAGGGCGTCACCACCGCCAGCGGCATCGCCACGACGCAGGATCAGACCCTGGCGTTCCGCACCCGCCCGGCCTTCACGGCCAGTGTCGAGTGCAGCCGGACCAGCGCGCGCAGCGGCTGTCTGCCGATGCTTCCGGTGATCGTCAGCTTCACCGCGCCGGTGCCGCGCGAGCAGGCCGAAGCCGTCCGCCTGAAGACCCAGGATGGCCGACTGCTGGCGCCGAAAGCGCAGCAGGCCGAGGCGGCCGTGCTCGAGCGCATCGAATTCGAAGCGCCATTCCCCGCCGAGGCGGCGCTGCAGGTGCAGATGCCGGGCGACCTGCGCGACGACGCCGGGCGCGTGCTGGAGAATCGCGCACGCTTCCCGCTCGACCTGCGCGTCGATGGCTATCCGCCCCTGGCGAAGTTTTCGGCCAAGTTCGGCGTGCTCGAGGCGGGCGAGGGCGGCGTGCTGCCCGTCTGGCTGCGCAACCTCGACGTCGAGCATCAGGATGGTGACGGCGCACGCGCGCCGCGCGCGACCGTGCCGGCGCGCAAACTGCTGGTTGAGCCGGATGGCAAGGCGATTGCGGAGTGGCTGCGTCGCGTCGAGGAGTCCGACCGTCCGAGTGGTCAATGGGTCGAGGGCCCGCCGAAGCCGGACAAGCAGGACGATGACGAGGAGGGTGGCTACTGGGACAACATGGTCTGGCGCGAAGAGACCGGCACGCATTCCGTGTTCGAGGCTGACCCGGCGTCCGCCGACGCCATCGAGTCGTTCACCATCGATGCGCCGGGTCGCAAGACCCCTCTGGAAACGGTCGGCATTCCGCTGGGCAAGCCTGGTTTGCATGTGGTCGAGCTTGAATCGCGACGACTCGGCGCCTCGCTGCTCGGTCGCGACGAGAAGCGCTTCGTCGCTGCGGCGGCGCTGGTCACCAACCAGGCCGTGCATTTCAAATGGGGCCGCGAGAGCTCGCTGGTCTGGGTGACGCGACTCGCCGATGCCGAACCCGTGGCCGGCGTGGATATCGAGATCGTCGACTATTGCGACGGCAAGTCTCGCTGGACCGGCCGCACCGACGAGCAGGGCATCGCCCGCGTCGATGCCAGCTTCGGCGAGCCGCATGGTGGCAGCTACTGCTACTCCAGTGGCACCCACCCCTTGCTCGTACTGGCTCGACAGGGCGAGGAGCTGAGTTTCAGCCTCAGCAGCTGGGCCCAGGGCATTGGACCTTCGCAGTTCGGCCTGCGCCAGGGAAGCAGCTGGGACCTGGTCATGGCGCATACGGTGCTGGACCGGCCGCTGTTCCGTGCCGGCGAGACGGTGTCGATGCAGCACTTCCTTCGCCGGCACGACATGCATGGCGTGCAGCTCAGCCTGCAGGCCGTCGGCGCGCGCAAGGTGACCATCCGGCACATGGGCAGTGGGCAGTCGTTCGAAAACCAGGTCGAGTTCGGCGCCGACGGTACGGCTGATCAGCAGTGGGAAATTCCCCCTGATGCCAAGCTCGGCGACTACGCGGTATCCATCACCGACAGCGATGGCCGCGATCACGGCAGCGGGTCGTTCAAGGTGGAACAGTTCCGCCTGCCTTCGATGCGCGCGAGCGTGAGCGGTGGCGCGCGTCCGCTGGTGCGCGCGAAGTCGGCCGACCTCGACCTGCATGTCGCCTATCTGTCCGGCGGCGGCGCTTCGGACATGGAGGTGAAGCTGCGCACCCTGGTCGAGCCCGTGCCGGTCAGCTTTGCCGACTACGAGGACTACGAGTTCGGCGGTGAACCGGTGAAGGAAGGCCGGGTCAGCAGCGGCGGCAACCAAGGCGACCTCGACTTCGAGGCAGGCGCCGACCCGACGACGCAGAAGGCGCGCGAGATTCCGGTCACCCTCGATGCGCAGGGATCGGCGCGCGTCACCGTGCCCGACCTGCCCGAGCTGGCGGCGCCGGCTCGCCTCGTCGCGGAGATGGAATACGCCGATGCGAACGGCGAGATCCTCACCACCAGTTCCCGCGTGCGTCTGCTGCCGGCGGCGCTCAACGTCGGCATCCGTCGCGAGGGCTGGGTGGCGAGTCCCGAGCAAACCCGGTTCAAGGTCGTGGTGCTCGATCTCGACGGCAAGCCGAAGGCGCGGCAGAAAGTCGATGTCGCGCTGTATCACAGCGAGAGCTACAGCTATCGCAAGCGCATGATCGGCGGCTTCTACACCTACGACACCACCACCGAGACGACCCGCCTCAAGACCGAGTGTTCGGGCCGTACCGACAAGCAGGGCCTGTTGACCTGCGAGGTCGCGCCCGGCGTCTCGGGGCAGGTGCTGCTGCGCGCGCAGACCCGTGATCGCGACGGCCACCTGGCCGGGGCGACCGCCTCGATCTGGCTGATCGGCGAAGACGACTGGTGGTTCGGCGGTACCGTCGGCGACCGCATGGACCTGCTTCCGGAGCGTCGCGACTATGAAAGCGGCGAGCGTGCGCGCATGCAGGTGCGCATGCCGTTCCGCTCGGCCACCGCGCTGGTGACGGTGGAACGGGAAGGCGTGCTCAGCGGCTTCGTCACCCGTCTCAGCGGGCGCAAGCCTGTCGTCGACGTACCGATCGAAGATCGCCACGCGCCGAACGTGTTCGTCTCGGTGCTGGCCGTGCGCGGTCGGGTTTCGCGCGCCGAGCCCGCACGCAAGGACGCCGCCAGCGAGATCACCGGTCTGGTCGATCTGCGCAAGCCGGCCTATCGACTCGGCATGACCGAAATACGGGTCGGCTGGAAACCGCACCGGCTGGACGTGAAGGTCACGCCCGAGCGGTCGACCTACAAGATCCGCGAGACGGTCGATGTCGCGCTCGACGTGCGTCGTGCGAACGGCAAGCCGTTGCCCGAGGGCACCGAGGTCGCGCTGGCCGCGGTCGACGAAGCGCTGCTTGAGCTGGCGGCGAACTCGAGCTGGAACCTGCTCGACGCCATGATGGGACAGCGCGGCATGGAAGTCTGGACCTCGACTGCGCAAATGCAGGTCGTGGGCAAGCGCCACTACGGTCGCAAGGCCGTGCCGCACGGCGGTGGCGGCGGGCGCGGCGCCGATCGCGCGCGCGAAGACTTCGATAGCCTGCTGCTGTGGCAGGCGCGGGTGAAACTCGATGCCGAAGGTCGGGCAAAGGTGACGGTGCCGCTGAACGACTCGTTGTCCTCCTTCCGTATCGTAGCCGTCGCGCACGCCGGCGCGGACCTGTTCGGAACCGGCAGCGCCAGTGTTGCCACCACTCAGGACCTGATCCTGGTGTCGGGCCTGCCGCCGCTGGTGCGCGAGGGCGACCGTTTCGACGCCACCGTGACCCTGCGCAATACCACCCAGGCGCCGATGGACGTGACCGTCGAAGCCGGGTTCTCCATCGCCGAGCCGGAAGAGAAGTCCGGAACTTTCCAGGCGCCCGACTTGCCTGCGCAGCAGGTGACCATTGGCGCCGGCGAGGCGCGCGACGTGTTCTGGCCGGTGACCGCGCCGGTCGACGTGCAGCAGCTCGCCTGGCACATCGAGGCGCGCGCCACGTCGTCGGATGCGGTCGATCGTGTGCAGGTGCCGCAGCAGGTGGTTCCCGCATATCCGGTGCGCACCTACCAGGCCACCATCACCCAGATCGCTGGCCCGTGGTCACTGCCCGCGGCGCGTCCGGAGGGTGCGATCCCCGGCCGCGGCGGTCTCGAGATCCAGCTGCAGGACAAGCTCGGTGGCAGCCTTGCCGGGGTCTACGAATACATGCGCTGGTACAGTTACGTCTGCCTCGAGCAGAACCTGTCGCGCACCGTGGCGCTTCGCGAACGCGAGGGCTGGGACGCCTGGATCGCGCGCCTGCCGGCCTACATGGATCGCGATGGCCTGCTGCGCTACTTCCCCAGCGAGCGGCTGCCGGGCGACGACACCCTCACCGCCTATGTGCTGGCGATCGCCGACGAGGCCGGCTGGCCGATCGGCGATGCAGACAGGAAGCGCCTGGTCGAAGCGCTGAAGCGATTCATCGACGGGCGCATCGTGCGTCAGTCCGCGCTGCAGACTGCCGATCTGGCGATCCGCAAGCTGGCCGCCATCGAGGCACTGTCGCGCTACGGCGAGGCGCGGGCATCGATGCTCGACAGCGTGCGCATCGAGCCCAATCTGTGGCCAACCTCGGCGTTGATCGACTGGATCGGCGTGCTCGATCGCGTCAAAGGCATCACCGATGCCGGCGCCAGGCGCGACGAGGCGCTGGGCCTGCTGCGCGCGCGGTTGAACTTCCAGGGCACGATCATGACGTTCTCGACCGAGCGCAATGACGCCCTGTGGTGGCTGATGGTCTCGACCGACTCGAACGCGAACCGCATGCTGCTCAGCGTGCTCGACAAGGACGATTGGGCGCCGGATATGCCGCGCCTGGTTCGTGGGTCGCTGAGCCGGCAGCAATCTGGCCACTGGAACACCACGGTCGCCAACGCCTGGGGCGTGCTGGCGATGGAGAAGTTCTCCGCGAAGTTCGAGTCGGAGGCGGTCACCGGTTCGACGGCCGTTCGCTACGGCGCCGCTACCCGCGAGCTGGACTGGGACGCCGCCCGTGCCAGGGAAGTCACCCGCTCCGATCTGGTCTCGGGGCCGACGCCGAACGCGGGCAAGACGCTGCAGCTTGATCTGCCCTGGGAAGATGGCCGCAGCACCCTGGCGATCGACCACGAAGGCAGCGGCAAGCCCTGGGCCATGGTGCGCGCCACCGCGGCATTGCCGCTCGATGCGCCGCTGTTCACCGGCTATCGCATCCAGCGCACGGTCACTCCGGTGCAGCAGCAGATCGAAGGCGTTTGGACGCGCGGGGATGTCGCCCGCATTCGCCTCGAGCTCGACGCGCAGACCGACATGAGCTGGGTGGTGGTCGACGATCCGGTGCCGGCCGGCTCGACCATCCTCGGCGGCGGACTGGGTGGTCGCGGTTCCTTGCTCGCCCGTGAGGAGCGCAACGAGGGCTGGGTGTGGCTGGCGTATGAGGAGCGTCGATTCGATGCCTATCGCGCCTACTACCGCTACGTGCCGAAAGGGCAGTGGACCGTCGAGTACAGCGTGCGGTTGAACAATCCCGGTGAGTTCCTGCTGCCGGCGACGCGGGTGGAAGCCATGTACGCCCCCGAGATGTTCGGCGAGATGCCGAATGCGTTGTTCAAGGTGCTGCCCAAGCCGTGAGCCGGCGTGCCGCCAGGTGGGTGCTGGGCTTGGCCGCGACGGGGCTGCTCGCTGGCGGCATCTGGCTGCGCTGGCCGCAGTCGGTGCCTGGCTTTGACGACGTTCGCGGCGCCTATCGGCCGTCCGAGGCTTTCCTGCTGGACCGCCATGGAACGGTGCTCGACAGCAAGCGCGTCGATTTTGGCGCGCGCCGATTCGCATGGGTCGGGCTGGATGACATCTCGCCCTCGGTGATCGAAGCGGTGGTAGCGGGCGAAGACGCGGGTTTCTGGCAGCACGGCGGCGTCGACGCCTGGGCGCTGCTCGCCGCCGCGCGCGACGGTCTGTGGCATGGCCGTTGGCGCGGTGCATCGACGATCAGCATGCAGCTCGCCACGCTGCTGGATGCGCAAGACGTCGAACCGGACGCACCGCCGCGTCGCTCGATCGACGGCAAACTGCGGCAGATGCGCCGGGCGTGGTCGATCGAAGCGATCTGGAGCAAGCGCGAGATCCTCGAGGCTTACCTCAACCTGCTGCAATTCCGCGGCGAACTGCAGGGAATCGGTGCAGTGGCATGGACGCTGGCCGGCAAGGCGCCATCCGGTCTGTCCGATGCCGAGGGCGCGGTGCTGGCCGCGTTGCTGCCGTCGCCGTCGGCCGATGTCGCGCGCATTGCGAACCGGGCATGCGCTCGGCTGCGCGCGCAGCCTGACACCGACGACTGCGGCGCCGTGCGCGACGTCGCCGACCGGATGCTGGCCGCGGTGCAGCCCGGGCGTTCGACGGCGCGCCTTGCGCCGCACGTGGCGCAGTCCTTGCTGCAGCACCCTGGCGAGGTCCTGCACAGCACCCTCGATGCCGAGGTGCAGCGGCTGGCCCGCGACCGCCTCACCCAACATATCGCTGCACTGTCCGACCGCAATGTGCGCGATGGCGCGGTGCTCGTGGTGGACAACATCAGCGGCGGCGTGCTCGCCTACGTGGGCTCGTCCGGCGCGCTGTCGCGAGCACCTGCGGTCGACGGCGTGCGCGCCCATCGCCAGGCTGGGTCGACGCTCAAACCGTTTCTGTACGAGCTGGCGATCGAGCGGCGCTACCTGACCGCGGCGTCGCTGCTCGACGATTCGCCGGTCAGCCTCGATACCGCGTCCGGGGCCTACATCCCGCAGAACTACGACCGTGACTACAAGGGCCTGGTCAGTGCCCGCACCGCGCTGGCCAGTTCGCTGAACATTCCCGCCGTGCGCACCCTGGTGCTGACCGGGGTCGAGGCCTTTCGCGACAGGCTGTTCGCGCTCGGCTACGCCGGCATCACGCGCAGCGGCGAGTACTACGGCTATTCGCTGGCGCTGGGTTCGGCCGAGGTCAGCTTGTGGGAGCAGGCCCAGGCGTACCGCGCACTGGCACGCGGCGGGGTCACCGCGCCGATCAGCCTGGTTCCGCGCGCGGCCGACGACGTGGACATGCCCCCGCTGCTCGATCCGGCCGCGAGCTTCGTGGTCGGCGACATGCTCTCCGACCGCGCCGCGCGCGTGCTCACGTTCGGACTTGGCAGTCCGCTGAACACTCCGTTCTGGAGCGCGGTGAAGACCGGCACCAGCAAGGACATGCGCGATAACTGGTGCGTCGGTTTTTCGACGCGCTACACCGTGGCGGTATGGGTCGGCAATTTCGAGGGTGACGCCATGCAGGACGTGACCGGCGTGACCGGTGCCGGGCCCGTGTGGCAGGACCTGATGCTGGCCCTGCACGCCGAGCAGGCTCCGTCGGCCCCCATTACACCGGGGGGTGTGGACCAGCGTTCGGTGCAGTTTGCCGAAGCCTCGGAGCCGCCGCGCAACGAGTGGTTTGTGCGCGGCACCGAGGTCGATCGCATCGAGCCGGCACGGCGCGGACAGGCACGCATCACCAGTCCGGCGAACGGCGTGGTGGTGGCACTCGACCCGGACATCCCCGAGCGCATGCAGCGCGTGCCGATCTCGACTGCCGGTGCATCGCCCGGTTCGCGCCTGAAGCTCAATGGCGAGCTGCTGGTTGCGGTCGACGAGGAGACCCTGTGGCGGCCGCGGCGCGGGCACTTCAAGGTGGAACTCGAGGATCAGCAGGGCAAGGTCGTCGACAGCGTGGTGTTCAGTGTGCGCTGAGGTCGGCGGCGTCTGTCCGTGTAGCGATATCGTGCCGGCGCAAGCGCGGAGACACGCCATGTTCAGCGGGCTTGCGCCGTGAAGCGTCATGCCACCATGGCGGTGTGGGCGCTGCTGGGTTTCGTGGCGTCCGCGCTGGCTTCGTCCTCGCCGGCAGCCGATGTTGCCGCCGAAACAGCCGTGGGCTCAGGCGCTGAGGCGACAGCGTCGCCGCGCGGCGTGCCCATTGCCAGCCCGGCACCCTCACGCGCGCCGGCGGGCAGCGTGCACACCGATGTGCCCGAGTCGCCGGACCCGCATCGCTTCCACGTGATCTACCTGCACGGTCGCATCATCGAGCACGCTGGGCCGCGGCCGACCGATCCGCGATTCGGTCTGTACGACTACCCCGCGGTGCTCGATGCGCTGGCTGCGCGCGGCGCGACGGTGGTATCCGCACAGCGTGCCCCCAACACGGACATGGATGCCTACGCGGGCGTGGTCGTCGCCCAGGTCGAACGTCTGATCGAGCGCGGCGTCGCGCCGGACCGAATCGTCGTCGTCGGCTTTTCCAAGGGCGGTGGCATTGCCGTGCGCGTGTCGAGTTTTCTGCGCAGACCCGAGGTCCGGTTCGTCTTGCTGGCCGCCTGCGTTGATGGGCCCGTGCCACCGAACCTGCGCCTCACCGGTCACGTGCTGTCCGTGGTCGAGGAGAGCGATACCATCGCGGGCAGCTGCCGACCGCTCGCCGAATCGGTGCCGCGGCCACAATCGTTCACGGAACTCCTGATCGCCACCGGCAAGCTGCACGGCGCGTTCTATCGACCCAATCCTGAGTGGGTGGAACCATTGCTCGACTGGGTCGAGGGGCGCCTGCAGCGCTGACGACCGCCGCATGGAAGCGTCTGGTGGGATGCCTGGTTCGGCACTGCCCCCGCTTCTTCGTGGATTCCGAAGTATCTGCCCGCGGTACTCCGTTGCCTCGGTGAGTTGTCCGGGAGGCACCTGGGCGGGCGACCCGAGCGGTGCGTTGCATGTCGGGCGCACGGGCGAGAGTCGCGGCATGACGACCGTGGTCTACGGTTCGTTACATGCGAAAGGCTCTGCCGTCTGTCCGGTCAATGCGCCACCGATCGGCGCCGTATGCGCTCAGCCGCACGGGAATCGTTGACGGGGCGCGGTTTCACGCGATTCCGGTGAAGCGATGGGTTCATGCCCGGCAGTGGTTGGGGAAGGGCTTTCGCGCTAGTCTGCATGCCCCTGTCCAAACTTGGCTGCCCCATCCTCCTCGCGGAGTCGACCGGCGGCGCGTAACAGTGTGGGAGGTCTTGATGCAGCCTCAGGGTGCGGAACGGTTGGCCGCGGTAGCGGCGGCGGTAGCGGTGGTGGCGTCCTGGTCAGTGCGCGCCGCAGTGCGGTACGGCTCAGCAGCGGTGTCGAACCTGATTCGGCGAAACGCAGTGATCAAGCAGCGCGATCGACATCCTTCGCTGCCGACATATTGGCGATTTGCCGCGCTGCTCGCGTTGATGCCTGGTCTGGCGTTGGCACAACCGGTGCCGCTGCAGGGAGTCATCGCGGTGGATGCCGGTGGCGGCCACACCTGCGCCGCACTGAGCGACGGGGGAGCACGCTGCTGGGGCTACAACTTTCTCGCCCAGGTCGGCGATGGCTCGCGCACCGATCGCCTGCTGCCTGTGCGCGTGGTCGATCTGAACGATCCCCTGGCCGCGCTCGGTCTCGGTGAGTCGCACAGCTGCGCCCTCACCCAGGGTGGCGTGGTGCGCTGCTGGGGCATGAACGTCTACGGCCAGCTTGGCGACGGCACCACCGATTTGGGACTGCGTCCGGTCACCGCGCGCAACCTGGGCACGGGGGTGCTGCAGGTGGGTGGCGGCGAGAATAACAGCTGCGCGTTGACGGCGCAACACGGTGTGAAGTGCTGGGGTGCCAACTACAGCGGGCAGCTCGGTGACGGCACCACGACCGACCGGTTGCTGGCGGTGGATGTCGTCGGCCTGACCGGCGGGGTCCGGTCCATCGCGGTCGGTCATCGGCACACCTGCGCCGTGACCGACGCTGGCGGGGTGAAGTGCTGGGGGTTCAATTTTGCCGGCCAGCTTGGCGACGGCCAGAACGAGGACCGCAGCACGCCGGTCGATGCGCAGGGTCTGCGCAGTGGGATCGTGCAAGTCGCCGCCGGGCTGCGTCATACCTGTGCGCTCAGCGGTTCGGGTGCGGTCAGCTGCTGGGGCGACAACAGCTACCTTCAGCTCGGCAGCGACGTGGACGAGAACGGCACCTCGGTGCCGACGCCGGTGATCGGGCTTGGCGAGGCGGCCATCGCGTTGGATCTCGGCAACCACCACAGCTGTGCCCTGATGGCCAGTCGCCGGGTGCTGTGCTGGGGACGCAATGACCTCGGCCAGCTCGGCGATGGCAGCATCATCCGCAGCAATCGTCCGGTGGCCGTGCAGGGTCTGCTCGCCGACGTGCAATCGATCGGCATCGGCCAGGATCATGGATGTGCGCGCCAGGCGGACGGGTCGCTGCGCTGCTGGGGCCTCAATTTCAGCGGCTCGCTCGGCAACGGCACCACTACCCAGAGCTTCGTCGCGCAGCGCACGCAGGGACTGAGCGCGTCGCAGCAGTCGGTCGACGTGGGCGAAGAGCACTCCTGCTCGCTGAGCGATACGGGCGGTGTGCAGTGCTGGGGTCTGAATCTGTTCAATCAGCTCGGCGACGGCACCATCCTGCAACGTCTGGTGCCGGGTCCGGTGCTCGACCTCGGCAGCCAGGTCACTGCGCTGGATGCGGGTGGATTTCATAGTTGCGCCATCCGCAATGGCGCGGTGCTGTGCTGGGGGCGCAACGACGTGGGTCAGATCGGCGACGGATCGTTCGCCGACCAGCAGCGCCCCGTGCCGGTGATCGGCCTGGATTCCGGTGTTCAGGCCGTTTCGGCGGGCGGGGTGCACAGCTGCGCGCTGCGCAATGGCAGCGTGTCCTGCTGGGGCAACAACTATGCCGGACAGCTCGGCGACGGCTCCACCGACCCGCGCCAACAGCCGGTGGCGGTCGCGGGTCTGTCGTCGGGCGTCACCGCACTGGCCACCAGCATCGCTGCGCACAGCTGTGCGATCAACGCCAGCGGTGGATTGAAGTGTTGGGGCGCCAACGAGCGCGGCCAGCTGGGCGATGGCAGCACGGTCGATCGCTCGACACCGGTCGACGTGGTCGGTCTGGGCAGCGGCGTGCGCGCCGTGGCTCTGGGCGGCGAGCACAGCTGCGCGCTGCTCAACTCTGGCGGGGTTCGCTGCTGGGGCAGCAACGACAATTTCCAGCTCGGCAACGATAGCGGGGCGCAGAGCAACACGTCCATCGCGGTGACGGGGCTGAGCGGCGCGACCGCGCTTGCACTGGGACGCTCGCACAGCTGTGCGCTGCTGGCGGGTGGTCGCGTGGCCTGCTGGGGGCGCAACGACTTTGGACAGGTCGGCGATGGCAGCAGCCTGCAGCTTTCCGCGCCGACCACGGTCAGCGGTCTCGGCCGCGGTGCGCGGGCGATTGCCGCTGCGGCCCAGCACAGCTGCGCCGCGCTGATCGGCGGCGGAGTGAAGTGTTGGGGTTCGAACTATTCCGGCCAGTTCGGCAACGGCACCTTCGGCGGCGAACCCGTGCCGGTGGATGTGCTTGTCGACAACGACAAGCGTCTGGCCGCGGTGCCGCAGGGCGACGCAGCTATCGAGGCGCCGGCGTCGAATGCCAGCGGTCAGTATCTGGTGTTCCAGAGTCGCGCCGACGGACTGGTGCCGGGCGACAGCAACCAGAGCGTCGACATCTTCCGGGTCGATACCTTCGACGGCTCGATCGAGCGGGTCAGCCTCGACGACAGCGAGGCGCAGATCAGCGGTGATTCGGCCGAAGCAACCATCTCGGGTGATGGTCAGCGCGTCATTTTCGTCGCCCCGGACGCGGCGGTCACCAAGCTGTACAGCGAGTCGGCCAAGCGCAGCGCGGCGCGGCGCAAGGGCGGATCGTTCGGACTGTTCCTGCGCAACATGCTCACCGGCACGACGCAGCGGGTGGGCGACGCGATGTCGTCGGGCAGTGCGCCGCAGTTCGCGGCCGACGGCTTGTCCGTCGTGTACGGTGCGATCAACACCGATCCGACGAAAGGGCCGGTCGGCACGCAGCAGGTGTTCCTGCAGCCGCTGTCCGATCAGGACGACCCGCAGCCGCTCGGATTCACCCGCTGCGTCTCCTGCAAGTCGGTCAATGCCGACGGCAGCGAGAGCGCGACGAATTCCAACGGAGAGGCCAGCCAGCCGGTGGTTTCCGGCGATGGCACATGGGTGGCCTGGCAGACCACGGCAAGCAATGCGATGGTCGGCGCGTCGCCGGCTTGTCCGAACGCCGCCAGTCAGATCGTGCTGCGCAATATGATCACCGGCGTCGTGCAAACGCTCAGCAACCCCAGCGGCGGCGACTGCAGCGGCGGTTCGTCGGGCAGCGAGCTGCCCAGCATCGACTTCAACGGCGAGGGGCTGGTGTTCCAGTCGGATGTCGCGCTCGGTGGCGAGGACGACAACCAGGACGTCGATGTGTATCACGTCAATCTCGGCACCGGGGCGCTGACGCGGGTCAGCCAGACCCTGACAGGCATCAGCGGCAATGGCGCTTCCGGCAATGCGGTGATTTCCGGCGACGGCGGCACCGTGGTGTTCAGCAGCGAGGCGCGCAACCTGGTGCCGGGTGAGGCTGACAACAACGCCGTCGCCGACGTGTATGCATTCAATCTCGGGTCCGGCGTGATGCAGCGGGTGAGCAACAATGCCCTCGGCGATCAGGCTGACGCACCGAGCAGCTTGCCGGTGCTGAACCACGCCGGCTCGCTGGTGAGCTTCGAGTCCACCGCCAGCAACCTTTTGCTGGGCACGTCGGTGGGTACGATCGACAGCAATGGGCTGAAGGATCTGTACCAGACGGTGAACCCGGTCGCCGCGGCGCCGCTGAAGTCGGCCACGTGGTGGAAGCAAAGCGAGTCAGGATGGGGGCTGTTCGTCTTCGATCAGGGCAATCTGCTGGCGCCCGCGTGGTTCACCTATGACATCGACGGCGAACCGACCTGGTTCCTGGCCGCCGGCGCGTTTCCGCAGCCCGATGGCAGCTATGGCGGCGAACTGTTCCGGTTCACCGGTGTGCCCTTCGACCAGATCGACGGCCCGGCGGCCGACGAGCCGACCCTGGTGGGTAACGTCAACCTGGTATTCCGCAGCGAACAAAGCCTGCAGTTCAACTACAGCGTGGACGGTGTGGCGCAGAGCAAGGATCTGACCCGATTCCCGTTCGGCACCCGCACCGTGGTCTGTCGTGCCAGCGCCGACCCGACCCGGCGCAACGCCGACAACTACAGCGACGTGTGGTGGGGTGGGGCAGCGACCACGGGCTGGGGCCTGTTCATGAACCACGTCGACGATGGCCTGTTCGCAGTCTGGTACACCTACGACAGCGACGGCGAAGCACTGTTCATGGTCATCGTGACTGCGAGGCAGCCGGACGGCAGCTTCGCCGGTGAGGTCTATCGCCAGGCCAACGGCACGCCGTTCTCGATGATCAACGACATGCAGCCCAGTCCCAACGCAATCACCGTCGGCACGGCGCAATTCCGCTTCGACGACGGTGCGACCGGTGAGTTCCGCTTCACGATCGGCAGCGCGACCCGTGCGTACCCGATCGAACGGTTCCAGGTCGGCGCCTTGGCGACGGTGTGCGAGACCGCTCCCGCGCCGTAGCGCGGCGGGGAGTGCACAGGCCAGCGCCGTCGAACGACGGCGCAGGTCAGCCTGCAGGTCAGCCCGTGCGTCGCGCGTCGTAGCGCCACACCAGGCAGCGGTTGTTCGCCGGCATCGCCACGTCCTCGAGCAGGACCAGTCCCGCGTCGCGGGCGCAGGCGTCGACCGCCTCGAAATCGCGCACGCCGCGCTGCGGGTCGGCGTGGCGCAGCGCAAGGTCGAACGCCTCGTTGCTCTCGCTGGTGGCGCGACCGTCGTAGCGGAACGGTCCGTAGATGATCACGCGCGCGTCATCGCGCAGCACGGCGGGCAACGCGGCGAACAGGCAAGTCACCGCGTGCCAGGACATGATGTGTAAGGTGTTCGCGCTGAATACGGCGTCGAGGGGCGATGTGGGCCAAGGTCCGGTGCGAACATCCAGCGTGAGCGGTGCGCGCAGGTTGGGCGTGTTCGCCTCGCGCATCCAGGCGAGTATTCCCGGGTGGTTCTCGGCCAGGTCGCTGGTTTGCCAGACGAGGTGCGGCATTGCACGCGAGAAATGAGCCGCGTGCTGTCCGGTGCCGCTGCCGATCTCGAGGACGTGACCCGCCCGGTCGAGATGGCGTTGCAGCACCGACAGGATCGGTTCGCGGTTGCGCTCGCAGGCGCCGGAGTAGGGGAGGTCTTCAGTCACGATGCCCAAGAGCCATGCATGTCCACGTCATGCTCGCATGGATCCGCTCAGTTCGTCCTTGCTTCGCACACTGCGCGCCAAGTGCATGTTCCACCATGCAGCGAGCTTCGGGCGCCGCTTCATGGGCAGTGCGTGATGGGCACCACTCTTGGCCAACGCGCTTCTGCGTATCGCCCGCGCCCATGCGGGTGTCGCCCAGCATGCGGTCATGTTCTGGGGATGCGGGGGGAGTGCACTTGACATAGTTCGATAATTCTAGAACTATAGAAACGTACTCGCGTGCGCATATCGCCCGACCCATGGACAAGCATCGATAGATGGACACCCCGCTCGCCCTTCAGGCCTTGGCCGCCTTGGCGCAGGAAACCCGCTTGTCGGCGTTCCGCCTGCTGGTGGAGGCAGGGTCGGCAGGATTGCCTGTCGGCGTGCTGCGCGAGCGGCTGGATGTGCCTGCCGCCACGCTCACCGCCCACCTCAACGTGTTGCGCCAGGCCGCCCTGGTGGAAGACGAGCGCGAGGGCCGGGTGATTCGCGTGCGGGCGAACTATCCACGGATGAACGCGCTGCTCGGATACCTCACCGAAAACTGCTGCCGCGGCGACGCCGCCTGCAGCCCCAATCAACCCTGCAAGCCTTCGCGGCCGGGAGCCAAGCGATGAACCGATTTCATGTCCACCTCAATGTCTCCGATCTCGACGCCAGCGTGCGCTTCTACACCGAGCTCTTCGCGGCATCGCCGACGGTGAAGAAGCACGACTACGCCAAGTGGATGCTCGACGATCCGCGGATCAACTTCGCCATTTCGAACGCCGGGCGCGCGCAGGGCATCGATCACCTCGGTATCCAGGTCGACAGCGACGACGCGCTGCAGCAGCTTGGCGAGCGGCTCGACGCCGCCGGACAGACGGTGCTGGCCGAGCCGGACGCCACCTGTTGCTACGCGAAGTCGGACAAGTTCTGGACCGAAGATCCGCAAGGCACACGCTGGGAGACGTTTCACACGTTCGGCGAGGCGACGGCCGACCGCGGCGCTTCCGCCGCGTGCGCCAACGAGGGTGAAAGCTGTGCCCCGGCCGGTCATGCGCCGGGATCACGCACTGCCGGACCCGTCGCCTGCTGCGGCTCGCATGCCTCCTGCTGCTGAGGCGACGATGAAGAGCGTCAAGCGCGTGCTGTTTGTCTGCGTCGAGAACGCCAATCGCAGTCAGATGGCCGAGGCCTTCGCGCGCATGCACGGTGGCGAACGGGTGGAGGCGCTTAGCGCGGGATCACGACCCTCCGGAGTGATCAACCCCAAGGCGGTTCAGTACATGGCCGAACTCGGCTACGACCTCGCCACCCACGATTCCAAGTCGTTGGGTCAGATCGACGGCGCCTTCGATGCGGTCATCACCATGGGCTGCGGCGACAGCTGTCCCTGGGTGCCGGCGAAACGACGCGAGGATTGGGCGCTGCCCGACCCGAAGCATCTCGACGGTGACGCCTACCGTGCCGTGCGCGATGACATCGCCGCGCGCGTGCGCACCTTGATCGAATCGTTGTGAGCACACTGCCGCGCAGGCTGGTTGCCGAGGCGCTGGGTACCAGCCTGCTGCTCGCCACCGTCGTCGGCTCGGGGATCATGGGCGTAACCCTGGCGCAGGGCAACGACGCCGTCGCCTTGCTGGCCAACGCCGCGGCGACGGCAGCGGTGCTCTACGTGCTGATCGCGGTGCTCGGGCCCATATCCGGTGCGCATTTCAATCCAGCGGTCACGCTGGCGATGCGCATGCAGCGACAGATCGGCACGCGCGAAACGCTGTGCTATGTCTGCGTGCAATGCATCGCGGCCGTGCTCGGCGTCCTGCTCGCGCACGCCATGTTCGAGCAGGGACTCGTGCAGCCGGGCGTGCGCGCGCGTACCGGTGCTGCGCAATGGCTCAGCGAGGCGGTGGCGACGTTCGGACTGGTGCTGACCATCCTCGTCGGCGTGCGCGTTCGCGCGGCGGCGATCCCGGCGCTGGTCGCCGGCTGGATCTTAGCCGCCTACTGGTTCACCGCCAGCACCTCGTTCGCGAATCCGGCGGTGACCATGGCGCGCGCCATCACCCGGAGCTTTGCCGGGATTCGTCCCCAGGATGTGCCGGCCTTCGTGGCCGCACAGTGCGTGGGCGCCATGCTCGCGGTATGGGTGGCGGCCTGGCTGCTGGCCGACAGGCCAGCGCGGCCGGAGGACGAACCGCCCGGAAGCTGACCGGGCGGGCTGCTTTGGCGTGAGCCGTGCCCGCGGATTCAGGGGCTTGGCAAGGGATCGCCGTCGACGTCGGTCGGCGAGTCGGTCAGCCGCACGAAGTCGAGCGGATCGCGTTGCCAGCTGGCAGCGGGGGAAGACATCGCTGACTCGACCCGGGCGCCATCGAGATCGACCGGCGCAAAACGCAGGGTTCCGCCGGGGTTGGCGATGGCATCCTCCGCTCCGGTGCAGGACGGGCAACGATCCGGGCCGCTGAACCACTGCATGTCGAATCGATTCGGGTCGTCGCTGTCCAGCGCCGCGCCAATGAACCAGTAGGGCTCGCCCGCGGCATCGTAAACAAATGCCATCAGGTAGCGCACGTCGCCCTGACGCGTGACCGAGAGACCCCAGCCGGATTCGCTCGGGTCGTACCAGGAAGAAGTGGGGAACTGAGATTCCGCGCTGTTGCCGACGTACAGGGGCTGCACGGGTTCGCTGCCGTTCCCTTCCGGCAACGTCCACGAAAAGGTGGCATGGCGCTCGTCTGCGAACAACAGCGTTGCGTCGCCCACCACCGCTGAGGTGGACGTGTCGCCGGAGCGGGTGAAGCGCAGCAGGTCGGCTTCCCAGCGATCACCGGCAAGGGTGCCGAGCGCCAGGTACCACGTCGGCGTGCCATCGGTTTCATAGGTGTACCAGATCAACGACAGCTGGTCGCCCGCGCGCTGCAGGTCGAAGCCATGTCCCGACCGCTGCGGGTTGTACCAGCCCCCCGACACGGGCAGGAAACGACGCGTCGCATCGGTGGGGAAGCGGTCGGTGACCCGTGGCACGAACAGCAGCGATCGTGGTTCGACGAGCGTGTCTTGCGGCGCAGTGGTGAACACGTCGATGAACGCACCGGTGCTGCCATCGAAGCGCAAGACGCTGTGCGTGCCGGCGCTCGACACGTACAGGTGGCCGTCGGGGCCGAAGGTGAGTCCGGTCGGACGGTCGAGGCCGCCTGCGCCGGGCTGAACGAAGTAGGTGGAGGCGCCCGCGCGATTCGGGTCGACCCGGCGAACGCTGTCGCCCGATCCGTCGGCGACCAGCAGGGTCGCGCCATCCGGGTGGGTAGCCAGTGCGGTGGGGTCGGTCGACACCGGCGCGCCAGCCTGGTTCGGAAACACCGAGCGCAATACGAAGCCCGATGCGGCGTCCACTTCGGTCAGCGCGGCGTTGCGGTCGATGAACCACAGGTGCCCGTCAGCCGTCAGCGCACTGGCTCTCGGCGAGTCGGTGAAAATGTTGTCTTCGCCATAGGCGCCGCCGGCCATGCCGCGGCGGGTGAACGGGTCGAAACGCAGCAGGCTCGACGTGCCCGTCTCGGCGACGACCACATCGCCCCCGGGGATGACCGCCATCGCAACCGGGAAACCGGCCGGGAACGCTGCCGACGCACCGTCCTGGAACCCTTGCACCAGAACCTCGGCAGCGTCTGCGGTGTGGCGGCGATCATAGCCACGAAGTTCACTGCTCACCAGCGCGAGCAGTTGCTCCTTTTGCGGCAGCCAGGCCAGGTTCGACTGTTGGCCAAACGCAACCGGGACACCGTGTTCGGCGACCTCGACATTGGCGAACAGTCCGCTCGATCCATCGAATCGCAGGATCCGGTCGTTGCCCGAGCTGGTGACGAGCAGGTCGAATCCGCCCGCTGAGCTGTCGGTCGAGAAGTCGGCGGCGCCGTCGCCGTCGGCATCGGCGTCGGCACGGTCGCCGGTGCCATCGAGATCGCTGTCGGCGAACTCACGCGCGTCGAGGGGGAAGGCGTCCGCGTGGTCGCCGACGCCGTCCTGGTCGCTGTCGGCCTGCTCGCTCGGGTCGGTGGGAAACGCGTCCTGCGCGTCGCCGATGCCGTCATTGTCGTCGTCGGTGTCGGCGTTGTCTCCGGTGCCGTCGCCATCGCTGTCCAGCCACTCCCCTGCCTGGTCGGGAAAGGCGTCGATGTTGTCGGCCACGCCGTCGTTGTCGCGATCGGATTGGTAGCGCGCATCGAAGGGGAACGCGTCGAGGCTTTCCGGTGCTCCGTCGCCGTCGGGATCCGGGTCGGTCGCAGGTGGCGCCTGTTCGGCGGGCGTCGAGGCCGCGGCATTCGCATAGCCGGAGACGAGGGCGAGATTCTCGCTGATGCGTCGCGCGTTGTCCGACGATCCTGCCGCGCCGCAGGGCGCGCCGCCGCAGGGTCGGCCGGGGTTGGAAAACCGCTGCAGTCCGAACCTGCGGTTGGGATTGCCGGTGCCGAACGAGCCCATCACCGTGTGCAAGCGGCCGAGACGCACGTGGGCGGTACCAAAGCCAGGATTCGGTGAGCTGGCGCCGAACTGGTGCTCGGCACCGAGGTTGTGGCCGAGCTCGTGGGTGAACACGTCGTCGTCGCACAGCGACCACGAGCTGAAGCCATCCGAGACGACGTGCACGGCCTCGGCAGGGGAACCATTCGGAAAGCGCGCGATGCCGCAGCTGCCGCGCGTCTCAATGTCGTGCGGGCGCAGCAGTACGACAACGTCGGCGCCTGCGCCCTGACGCTGTGCAGGCAGATTCGCGAAGGCAGGATGCGGCGTCTGTCCGGCCAGCGCCTGACGCATGCGGTCGAGCGCCAGGCCATTCGATCCCTCGGAATCGGGATAGGCGCTCTGCATCGTGCCAGCGACGCGCACCACGGCGGAAACCGCCGAGTTCGCCAGCGCCTGGTTGGCGATCGCCTGGAAGTAGTGGATGCGGGTGACCGCCGCGCTGCCGGGGTAGCGCGCGGCGAACCCGTCGCTGTACAGGAAGAGCACGTCGATCGCGGTTTCGCCGGCCTTCGCGAGAGCGGAGCGTTTCGCCGCGGCGGGCAGCCGATCACCCGATGCGCCGTCGTCGATCGAAGACAGCATGATGCCCGCATGGCCGACGTCGACCAGCCGGGCTTCAGCGCCGAACGATTCGAACCGGTAGTTGCCCGACGGCGAACTGATGCGGGCGAAACTCGCGTCCGGACCCATGGTCATCTGCAGCAGGCCTGCGCCTGCTGCATCGACGGCGACGAACGACACGTTGCCGTCCGCGTGCTCGATCCGCGAAGACCATGCGGGCGTGAAATGCTCGCCGTTCGGAAGCTCGATCACCGGCGGCGAACGATGCGCTGGCAGGTGTCCGTTTCCGCTCGTGTCCTGCTTTGGCCCGGAGACGGCAGTCAGTCGACTGACGCTGCCAGCGGGCAGGGTGTCGTAGACCGCCAGATGCGCCGATGCGGATCGCTTGGCGGCGGACGCATCGATGGACCACGCGGTGGTGCCCGGTTCGCCAGCGACGGCAAGCCCTCCCGCGCACAGCGCGCCGAACAGGGTGCAGATCCTCGAAACGATCATTCGCAGGCGATGGTGCGATCCCATGTGTGGTGTCCTCGCTTTGCACTGGCTGGCATTGTGCTCGAACCGGACGGCCGAGTCGTTGCGCCCGGCGTCACGCTGGTTCATCGCGACGTGCCGTGCGTCCGACGACGATTCGGCGCGCGACACCCCGGCCGCAACGCCGTGCACGCAGACAGCATGCGCCCGGTTGGCCATACTGGTGGTGAAGGAGGCCGCGCATGCGCAGAATCTTTGGCATATTTCTTCAGCTGGTCGGTTGGCTCGCCGGCCTGTGGTGCGCGCTCGTCGGCGGCAGCTTCTGCCTGGTCTACTTGATGGGCTTTGTCGGCACCGGAGGACGCGAAGCCGGGGGAGAACTGGCGGTGATGTTCGGCCTCACGCTCTTTGGGGCATTGGCCGGATACCTGCTTGCTCGCTGGGGCCGGTACCTTTCCGCACCCAGGACCGAACTGGCGGCATAGCGTTCAGGGCGAGAAGTCTTTGCTTCGGCGCGGTCGCGCCATCGAAGGCCATGCGGGACCATTTCAGCAGGAGAACACCAGCATGGATATGCCTTCGACCGAATCCACCTTTCGCGTGGTCTGGATTGCCCCCTCGATCATTCTGAGCTTTGGCGTCACGAGACTGTGCTCTGACGCCATTCTGGTCTTTCGCTCTCGTCACCAGGCTCCGCTGGATTGGATGCCGCTCGCCTGGGCGGCCTGCATCTTCATCTGGCAGCTGCAGTATCTGTGGGCCATCATCGAGCTGCCCAACTTCGTGCGCACCTGGACCCTGGGTGAGTTCGCAGCGCTCATCGGGCTGTCGCTGACCCTGTTCGTGGCCGCTGCGCTGGTGCTGCCGGACAAGGAGATCGAGCCCGGCAGCAGTCTCGAAGAGAGCTTTGTCCGCGACGGCCACTGGGCCTTGCTGGCCTTGTCCCTGTATGGATTTCTCGCCGTGTATGTCGATGTGTGGATGTTCTCCGAGTCGCTGTTCTCGCCAGGCTCGATGATGCTGGCGGTGATTGCGCTGATGCCCTTGCTCTTTCTCGCCAGCAAGGGCCGGGGCAAGCGCGGAGCCATTGCCGTGGCGAATCTGCCGTTCACGCTCTTCGTGGCGTGGTACCAGTCGCCGGCAGCCTACTGAGCGGGAGACCGACGCTCAGTGGCAGGTCTGTCCCGGACGACGATGCGGGGGCACGAGGCGGTGGTGCATGCTGCCGTGCCGTCCGCCACACCGTCTGCGTGGGGGATTCGCCAGCGTCTGGTCGCCATCGTGCGCATGCCGGAAGCGTGACGCTTCGTGCAAGGCATTCTCGATGGTGTCTGCGTCGGGCGGTGTGGGGCGGGCGCACGGAGGCGGACGCCCGACCTGCCTGATTACCCGCATGGACCCTGCTGGCGCATCGCGCCACGCGGCGGCGGCGCGGGGCGGTTGGCTCGCAGCGCCTCGAATCGCGTGCGCTGATCCTCGTCCAGCAGCGCGGCAATTTCAGCGTCGACCGCGTCACGCCTGGCGTCCCGTTGTTCCGGGGATGCGCAGCGCGGGCGGTCGGCGCGTCGATCCGGTGCGGCAGCCTGGAGGATCTCCCACAGTGCCGCCTGCTGCGTTTCGGTGAGTTGGAGCTCGGCGGTGAGATGCTCGACGACCTGCTCCGGGGGCGGTGGTCCGGGCGGTGGTCCGGGCGGTTGGGCTGGAGCCGCCATCGAAGTGGCAAGCAGGATCGCCGCGAGCGTGAAGTGAATCGACAGGTTCATGGGGATCTCCTTCGGGTGGGTTGGTTCAAGACTGCCTTGATGCCGTGCAGCGTCAGGGCAGTGAACGTGAAGCATTCGTGGGGTTCGCGCGTGTCCGTTCTCGGGGCGGGCGCGATGGGGGCCCGGCGCGGTCGGGGCAGCCTGCGTGGTGGTTCCGGCCGGTCGATTCTCCACGCTGGACCAAGCTGCATGACCCGGGCGCCCTCATCGAACGGCTCAGGAACGGGCCACGCCCGACCCACCACGCCGTCATCCGCGCACAGCAAGCAAGGCCGTGATCCGCGCCGCTCACGATCTCAGCCGGCACGCCAAGGGTCATCGTCCATCTCCGAGCGAATCGACGTGTTGCGACGGATGATGTCGATCAGCCTGGTGCGGCGCACTTCCTCACGTTGATTCGGCGGCAAGTCGCGTTCGTACCAGAAGCGGTCGCCGTCGCGCAGCGCGACGAACTGCTCGCGCAGCAGCTGGTACAGCGTGTCGCCGACGATGCCATGGCGCGGTGGCTCGCTGAGCAGACCGGTCCACGCGTCGACATCGTCCACGCGTCGATAGACCGAAGCCAGACGGCGACGGATGTCGGCGTTGCCGGTGATGTCTTCGAAGCGGCGCGCCGGCGGCTGGCCGGTTGCCCTGCGCAGCGCCGCGTAGCTCGGCAAGCCGTGGTCGCGTCCGCGCTGGATGTTCAGCGAGGCCAGATCGAAGCCGCCGCTGCCAGGCAGGCCGAACAGGAAGTTGCGCACCTCGTCGATCACGTACGGGTCGAGTTCCTGACAGGTCTGCGCGGCCAGCCCGCGCAGCAACGGCTCGATACCACCCTCGTCGCGCAGTCGGGTCGGCGCGAAGAACGCGTCGAACAGCGACAGGTGGCCTTGCTCGATCTCACGCCCCTGGCGATCGAGCCGGAGCAGCGCCGGGCTCAGCAGGGTGTGGCCGAGGCGGAAGGCCGCGGTCGAGAAGCTGTTGACGATGCGCGCATCGACCTCGGGTCGATAGCCCGCATAGGGCGGGAGGGCGTCGTTGCCGAGCAATCGCGGCAGGAATTCGTTGTACGTGATGGCCTGGATTTCAGCGGCGACCATGGCGCGCGCGGCCTGATACAGCGCTTCGTCGTCGAGCTCGGGGCGTGCCTGGCGGAGACGCGCTGCCTGCCAGTTATGTTCGCGCATGAACAACGTGTGCATGGCCGTCAGGCCGAGCTGTTCGTTCACCCGTACGTCGCCGGCGACAAAGGCGAAGCTGGCCGACGGATCGTCGTCGGTTGTCGTCGGCAGTAGGTCGCCGGCGCTGGAGCGCAGCTTGCCGCCGACGAAGCTGCGCAGGCTGTTGGCGCGATCTTCATTTGAACCGTACACCTGCGAGGCATCGATCCAGCCGGTGATTTCGTTGGTCTGTTCGCGCGGCCTGTCCGGCGCCGTGTTGAGGTCGTAGCGCGAACGGTTGAAGGTGATGGATTGGGTGCCGCTTGCCTGGGGATCGAAATACGCATCGCCACGCGGCACGCTGATCGGCGCCGGCTCGGGTGGGTCGACGCCATCGGTCAGATCGATGTCGTGATCGAGAAACTGGCCCCACTGCCAGAACAGGTCGCTCAAACCTGCCCGGTTGGGCACCGACTCCAACTGTGCGTGCACGGCATTGCTGATGGCGCGTGGCCCGGGTCGACTCGCGCCGGCGAGGGTGGAGACGCCGTCTGCATAGTCGCTGGCGAAGCGCCGGCGCAATGGTCGCAGCGCCTGACCCATGGCGAGGTCGATCCGGTTGTTGCCGCTGCCGTCGATGCTGCGTACGTCCTGCGGTGGTTGCGGCGGACGCGGGCCCAGCTGCTCGGCCGGGCTGCGCTTCAGCCGCAATGCCGGCGAGACGTCGTTCTGCGCGTCCGACTGCCCGGCAGCCATCGCGGGGGGCAGCAGGACGAGCGCCAGCAGGGCCACGGTGAAAGTGCGTGATCGTCGTGTTGATCTTCGGGTCATGGCGATCTGGTTCATGATGCGCTCCGATTCCAGCCGCCGGTCCGGCGGCGATGTCAGCATCCGGCTGCCCGGCGCAGGTTCGGCGCAGACACTGTGGAGATTCGGTGCAATTTCCCGCGGTCTCCTTTGCTTGGCTCGTCCGAGGCCGCAGACTGGGCTCGGCTCGTCGACAGCAGGCAGGCATGCGTCTCCGTCTCTGGCATCGCTGGTTTGCGCTTACGGCTGCACTGCTGCTGCTGGCTGTCGGCAGTCAGTCGTGGCTGCAGCAGCAGGCATTTCGCCGAGGCCTGGTCGACTACCTCAATCGAAGCGAGCAGCTGCGGCTCGAGCCGCTGGCGGGAAGTCTCGCCGGCGAATACCTCGCCACCGGCAGCTTCGCGCGCCTTCGCGATCAGCGCTGGCGATGGCAGCAGCACATACAGGAAGGTCTGGCCGGCGATGGGCCGCCTGCCGCGCGCCCGCCGCCACCGCCGCCAAGCCAGGGACGCGACTCCGGCCCGCGCCCACCGCCTCGCGCGGCCGCGCGCGAGAGACGACTTCCGCCACCGCCTGCGCCGCCGCCGCCCGCCCCACGTCGACAGGGCCTCGATCTGGAATACCCGCGACGGCTCAGTCTGCTCGATGCGGATGGCCAGACCGTAATTGGCTCGGATCCGACGCCGGGCGCGTTTCGCAAGCCGATCGTGGTCGATGGGCGGACGGTGGGATGGTTGGTGCTCGCGCCGCTGACCTCCGCCTCGGGACCTGCCGATCGCGAGTTCGTGCTTTCCCAGGCGCGCGGTTCGCTGGCGCTGGCCTTGGGTTTGCTCGGTCTCGCCGTCGCGCTGAGCGTGTGGATGGCGCGACACATGCTGCGGCGCATGGCCGCGCTCACCGAGGCCAGTCGGCAGTGGGCCGCAGGCCACTACGCCGCACGCGCCGATGAACGCGGCCGTGACGAACTGTCCGAACTGGCGGCCGACTTCAACCGCATGGCTGAAGCGCAATCGCGCAGTCTCGACGCCCGCAACCGCTGGATGGCCGACATCTCGCATGAGTTGCGTACGCCGGTCGCCATCCTGCGCGGCGAACTGCAGGCCCTGCAGGACGGCATCCGTCCGCTGGATCGGGACGCGCTGAACTCGCTTGCCGCCGAAACCGAGCGACTGGCGCGGCGCATCGCTGAACTGCAGGACCTGGCGCGCAGCGACGGCTCCGGCATGCAGTACCGTTTTCATCGCGTCGAATGCGTCGAGTTGGTGCGCCATGCGGTCGAATCGCAGCGCGGCGCATGCGTCGAGGCCGGGCTCGAGATCAGCCTGAGCACGCCTGCGACCTGCTGGATCGAGCGCGGCGACCCGGACCGGCTTGACCAGCTGGTCGGCAATCTGTTGAGCAACAGCCGTCGGTACACCGATGCGCCCGGCCGCATCGCCGTGTCGCTCGACACCCTGCAGGGCGGTCGGGTTCGACTGCGCGTCGAGGACAGTGCGCCGGGTGTGCCCGAGTCGGACTTGAACAGTTTGTTTGCACGACACTGGCGTGCCGAAGAGGCTGCTGCCCGAGCCGAGGGCAGCGGCCTCGGGCTCGCCCTGTGCCGCAACATCGTCGAGGCACACGGCGGACGGATCAGCGCGTCGTCCTCGGAGCTCGGCGGGCTGCGCATCGAGATCGAGCTTGGCGGAGGTGGTCAGCGATGAGCCAACGCATCCTGCTGGTGGAGGACGAGCCAAAGATCGCGGCGCTGGTGCGCGACTACCTCGAGAACGCCCGGTTCGCCGTGCACCATCTGGCGCGCGGCGAGGGCGCGGCGGACATCGCGGTGTCCTGGCCAGCCGATCTGGTCCTGCTCGACCTGATGCTGCCAGGTGAGGACGGGCTGTCGGTCTGCCGCCGGATTCGCGAACGCAGCACCGTGCCGGTGATCATGCTGACCGCGAAGGTCGAGGAGATCGATCGCATTCTCGGGCTCGAACTCGGTGCCGACGACTACATCTGCAAGCCGTTCAGTCCGCGCGAGGTGGTCGCGCGCGTGCGCGCCCAGCTTCGCCGTGCGGCGGTGGCGACTGCTTCCGGATTGGAGGCTGCCAGCGGATTGCGTCTCGACGCTGCATTCCATCGCGCTTCGCTTGGCGATGCCGCGCTGGAGCTCACGCCGGTCGAGTTCCGGCTGTTGCGCGCACTCGCCGCCGTGCCCGGTGCCGTGCTGAGCCGGCAGCAGCTGATGGACGCCGCGTACGACGATCATCGCGTCGTCAGCGAGCGAACCATGGACAGTCACCTGAAGAACCTCCGCCGCAAGATCGAGGACGCCGGCCAGCGCTCAGGCGACGCGTCCGTGCCCACCGTCGAAGGCGTGTATGGCGTGGGATATCGTCTGGCGCTGCCCTGACTCGCATCGAGGCCTGCAGAAGCGTTCCTGACCGCATGAGTGTCCCATGCATGGCCAAGTATCGCCGCGGATCAGCATGTTCCGGTGAGGTGGGTCTGTTCACCCGCGGCTGAAAGCCGTCGTCAGGTCTTGAGTGGCTCCGTTCCGCGGCCGACCGGCGGGTGGAAATCCTCCCTGCGACGGAAGTTCCGACGCCTGCTCCGTCGCGAGACCTAGTCCTCAGGCCCGTTCACCCGGGGGCATCGCGGTGTCATAAAGCACGCCGGTCGTCGCCGTTGGGGCGGCAACAACTTCCCTCGGAAAATCACCTCATGGACCCCTCACTCCAGCTGCTATCGCGTCGGGCGATCGTGCTTGCCGTGGCCGTCGTGCTGACTACGCCAGCGTTTGCGCAGGATCCACCACCCGCAACCCTGGAGAAGGTCGAGATCAAGGAATACGCTCTGCCCGACGATGCGCGGCCCAAGCTCAACTTCCTCATGAAGGAAGTCGATGGTGCGCAAATCACGGTCACCAAGAAGACCTCGATCACCAAGCTGGACCGAATCCCGACGGTCGTCGATAACAACCTGCGAGCGCTGTTTGCGCAGACGCCGGGCATCCTGATTTCCGAACAACAGACGCCCGGACAGTACAACCTGAGCTATCGCGGTATCGGCAATCCGCAGGAGGCCGAGTTCGTCACGGTACTGCAGGATGGAGTTCCGATCGAGGCCGACTGGATCGGTTACCCGACCGTGTACACGTTCCCGCTGCCGCAATCGATCGAGCAGGTGCAACTCATCCGTGGTGGCAGTTCGCTGCTCTACGGTCCGCAGCCGCCGCCGGTGATCAATCTGATCAGCCGCAAGCCGGTCGCAGATCGTCCCTTGGCAGGCTACACCGAGAACATTTTCGGCAAGGACGGCCTGTTCGGAACCTACAACCGCGTCTCCGGTACGTCGGGCGCCTGGGACTACCTGGTGGACGCGCACTACCGCAGAACCGACGGCCAGCGCGACAACGCGGACTCACGACTGCGCGGTGCCGACTTCCACCTCGGATTTCGGCCCGATGAAGACGCCTACTACGCGCTGGATTTGCGCAATTACCAGATCGAGGCCGGTGATCCCGGCAAGCTGAGCTTCAAGGTGTACGACGACGACAAGGACGCCACGCCGACGCCGTTCAACAGGATCTGGACGGATCGCTACATCCTGAGCCTCAGCCACGAGCGCAGCTTCGACGAGCAGACCAGGCTGTTTGCCAAGACCTGGGTCAGCTACGCCGACCAAGCCGCGCGTTCCGATGCAGCGTTCCTGCCGGCGACGGCGACCAATCCGGGGATGGGCACCGCCGCACCAACGACCACCCAGTTGCAGGACGATCAATTCCGGGTTCGCGGACTGGACGCGCGGATCGTGCATCGCTGGGGGCGCGGCAACGCGCTGACGGTCGGTACCACGCTGTACCACAGCGATGCGCCGTTCCGTCAGTGGACATCGAGCGATCTGTTGGTGGACCGTGATCAGCGCTATCAGTCCGTCTGCACGGCGACCAACCGCAGCGACTGCCAACGCTTGCGCCACGAGCGTTCCACTTCCTACGCAGCAGTCTTCGCCGAGAACGTGTTCCGATTCGGCAATGGCTGGCACGTCGTGCCGTCGGTTCGAATCGATCATGAAACGGTCGACATCAACGAGACGGTGAAGCCCTTCACGCTGGTGCGACCGATCGTCGACCAGAGGGTCAATCACACGGTTCCGCTGTTCGGCATCGGTGCCGGCAACGACTTCGGCCATCTCAACGAAAGCTATTTCAACGTCTCGCAGGGCTGGCGTCCCGTGCGCTACTTCGATGTGGGCTCGCCATTCGGAAACACCGACCCCACTTTGAACGATCCTGATCCGACCCACGTTCTGTCGTACGAAGCCGGCGTCCACGGCACGCCGTTGCCGGGGCTGTTCTACGACGCCAGCCTGTTCTGGGTGAACGTCAAGGACCGCATCGAGTCGCAGCCGGCGGGGGTCGGCAACAACACCATCAACGTCAACACCGGCGATACCCGGCATCGCGGTTTCGAAGGGCAAATCGACTACGACTTCCTTGCCGCCGCGGATCCACAGACGACGCGACATCTCTCGGTGTTTGCCAACCTGAGCCTGCTGGATGCCGAGTTCACCTCTTCGCGCGACGCCACCCGGGTCGGCAACAAGCCTGCATTCTCACCGAAGTATCTCGGCCGTGCCGGCGTGGTCTATCGCGAAGACGGACGCATGAAAATCGCGCTGTCAGCGACGTCGGTGGACAGTCAGTTCTTCGCAGATTCGAATCTGCCGGTCGGCAACCCTTCGACGGCGAACTACGTGCCAGCCGAGGTTCCAGGCTACACGGTGTTTGATCTGTCTGGCGACTTCTACCTGACTCCGAAGTTGCGCCTGCTTGGCGGCGTGTCCAACCTGGGAGACCGCAAGTACTACTCGCGCGTGTTCCAGAACACGATCGAACCGGCGCTGGGCCGCTCGTACCATGTGGGTGCGGCCTACGAGTTCTGACCGGGCATCCACCATGGCGCAGCCGACCCGTCAGCGTCGGCTCCGGCACAACCGCTATTCTTGTCGTCCCGTTCGAAGTACCGGCGATGCATGAAGACGAAGCGGCCACGTCTGCGCGGACTGGTGTTCAAGTTGGCCATGTTCTACATGCTGCTGTCGCTGCCGAGCCTGTTGCTGGTGGAGTCGACGACGCTCATGTTCGAATACCGGCAGCTGATGGGTCGCGTCGATGACGGTGCGCTTGTAGAAGTTGCCGATGCTGCGGCGCGGGACCTGGCCAGGGACTGGTCTCCGCCCTCGGCAGATGCGGTCCCGATGCTGCGCGCGTGGAGTGAAGCGCTCGCACTGAAACTGCAGCAGCCGAACGGGGGACTGGCCGACGAATCCTATGTCCTGCTGGAGCTGACCCGCGCACCGATCTCGGTGGCGGTGTTCGATACAGAAGGCCACAGCATCGCAGGCTATCCTGTCGCGAACCAGCAACGCCCCCTGCCTGCCGATATCCGGGCGGCAGCTGCAGATTCGCCCATTGCCGAGGTCGAGTTCGGTGGCTTCGCCGGCGCCACCTCGGCAAGGATGCTGCCGGCCGCAGCCGGCGAAGGCACCGGCAGTGTGCGCCGCGTTCTGGCGCCGGTCCGTGATGCCACGGATAGGGTGGTGGGACTTCTGTTTCTTGAACTGCGCCTGCCCTTGCCGTGGTCTTCGTTATTGAACGATGTGCGCTTCGATTGGCCGATCGTGTTGGGGTATGTACTGGTGTTCGGCCTCGTTGCATCCTTCTTCCTCGCGACCTGGGTGACGCGACGACTGAACCGCGTCGCGCGTGCGGCCAGCGCTTGGCGTAGAGGCAACTTCGGCGAGAGTATCGACGACCGCAGTAGCGACGAGCTGGGTCGGCTTTCGGACTTGCTGGATCGGATGGCGCTGGACCTGAAGACGCTGATCCACTCCCGTGCGCAACTGGCGACGCTCAGCGAACGCCAGCGCCTCGCACGTGACCTGCACGACACGGTCAAGCAGAAAGCGTTCGCGATGAACCTGCAGCTGGCCACGCTGCGGCGTCAGCTTGGCGAGCACATGGTCGGTGAACGCATCCTGCAGGTGGAGCGGCTCAGTCAACAGATTCAGCACGATCTGGGCCAGATTCTCGACGAGTTGCGTGCGCCCGACGCGCACATGCCGTTCGCCGAGCGACTGCGCCTGCGCGCCCAGGACTGGGCGCAAGTCGGTCAGATTGATCTTGATCTGAACCTGGCAGCCACGCCCGACTTTCCGCCGGAAGTGGACGAGGCCCTGGTGCGCATCGTCGATGAGGCACTCTCCAACGTGCTGCGGCATAGCGCGGCCACGCGCGTTGTCATCGATCTGCGCGTCGATCACGGCGAACTCGTGCTGGAGATTACCGACGATGGTCGGGGCATGAGCCCGACGGCCATACCGGGAATGGGCCTCGTGAACATGCGCGAGCGGGCATGCTCGCTGCCTGGCGGTGAATTTGCGCTGCAATCCACCGATACTGGCGGGGTACGCATCCGCGTGACGGCACGACCTTCACCATGACCGACATTCCGCTTCGCATCGTCATCGCAGACGACCACGAACTGGTCAGAAACGGCATACGCGGGTTTCTGGAAACCTATTCCGATATTGCCATCGTCGGTGAGGCCGGCGATGCCGCCAGCGCCGTCGCACTGTGCAATCGCGAGCAGCCTGACGTGGCGCTGGTCGATCTGGTCATGCCAGGCGGCGGCGTCGCCGCGATTCGGGAAATTCGAGTCAAGAGTCCGGCAACTCAGGTGGTGTTGCTGACGTCCTTCGAAGACCAACAGCAGATCGTTTCGGCGGTCCAGGCCGGCGCGCTGTCGTGTCTGCTGAAGGACGTTGACGCCGATGCGCTGGTCGATGCGGTGCGCAAGGCGGCGGCCGGCATCGCCGTTCTGCATCCGAGGATTACCGGCTTCCTGATGGACGCCGTGCGCAGCCCGTCGATGCCCAGCGCGGCGCCGGACGGATTGGATCTGCTCAGCGAACGAGAACGCGAGGCGCTGTTCCTGGTCGCCGAAGGCTTGAGCAATCAGCAGATTGCCGAGCGACTCGGCATCGGGGAGAAGACCGTGAAGACCCACGTCAGCAACCTGCTGTCGAAGCTGCGGGTCGGCGATCGCACCCAGGCTGCCGTATTCGCCTGGAAGAGCGGAATGAAGCGCCGCCCGGATGACGCTTTGGAGCCTTGATACGGGGCGTTGCCGACACGCTTGCGGCAGACCACCGACCAGTCGGATCGTCGGACGCCGCGCGGGCCGGAACGGGGCCGCGCACGAGAGTGGCGAGGGTGGGTGCCCCGGATCGAGGCGTGCGAGACCGGTCAGGGCAGTACCGAACTGGATGATCCATCGAGACGCGATGGGCCCCAAGCGCCTAGCCCAGATGCGATTGCAAGGCATGGATTACCCGTGGCTGCCGTCGCACTGGCTACCGCGCTATGCTCAGAGGGCGCAACGCGTTGTGCGCCTCGCTCGGCGTGCCCGCGTGCGATGAGGGGAACTTGCCATGCACAGTTCAATACGCGACTTCGGCCTGCTCACCTTCGGGCTCATGCTTCTGGGTGGCGTCTGTCTTGTCGCGCTGGCGCTGGTGCCGCACTACGAAGCGCTGTACGCGCCCTTCCGCAACGATCTCGATCGGCCGATGCGATGGCTGTTCGTCAGCTATCGCTGGTGGGGCTGCACCCTGCTGCCTGCGGCCGCGCTCTGGCTGACGGCGCCTTCTCCACGCAAGGGCTCGCTGCGTACCGCGGTGTACTGCAGTGTGGCGGCGCTGGTCCTCGGGACGTTCGGATGGTGGGCACTGCAGCCGCGTCCGCTGTGTTGCACGCTGTGATCCCCGCCGTTGCGCGAACGCAAGGCGCCGAAGCGTCATGCGGCGGCGTGGCGTTGAATGCTGAACTCGACCGCTGTCCGTCGGATACCGCCCTGATTCGCTTGCTCCAACGTCGAAGCAGCTTGCGCGGCACGCTGCCGACAGCGCATCGAAGCACGCGGGCAGGAATGGCTCATGACTGAGTCGTGCCGGGAGCGCTGCGCGGACTGTGGCGGATCCGTGCTGACCTTCGTGCGCCACGGCAGTTTCTTCACGCGCTGCGTGGGCTGCGGTGCGTCAGGGCCAGCAGCGAGCTGGCTGGATGTCTGCGAATCATTGCCGGGTCGTTGGCGTGCCTACCGATCGGACGCTGCCGGCACACCGATCGCCCTTGTCGCCGAGGGTGACGCTGCGGGCCTGCGCGATGCCGTGCGCGCCGCGGCAGGTGACGGCGCGTGGGTTTGTCTCGTCGCGGAAGGGGAGTGTCGTGTCGACTAGCGCTCGCACAGGCGTTGTGTGGGGATTCGGGCCAGTGCCATCTTCGCTTGGAGTGCATCGGATGCGTCGACGGGATGGATAGGGAAGCGAGCTGCAGCTGTGGAGGGCTGCGCATTCGCGTGCGTGGCGAGCCCGTGCGCGTATCGGTGTGCCACTGCCTCGAGTGCCAGAAGCGCAGCGGCAGCGTGTTCGCGATGCAGGCGCGATTCGACCCGGCCAACGTGGAGACTGCAGGCGAGGGCAAGACCTTCGTGCGCAGCGGCGATTCCGGGTCGCGCATCACCCAGACCTTCTGCCCAAACTGCGGCTCGACCGTCTGGTACCAGATCGAGGGTGATCCGCGTTTCGCGGTGCCCGTCGGCGCCTTCGCCGACCCGGGGTTTCCCGCGCCGGCGTTCTCAGTCTATGAGGAGCGCATGCACGCGTGGGTGCGCATGCCCGATGGGATCGAACGCATGGACTAGATCACATGAAGTAGATCGCGTGGACTGGCCAGCCGGGCGGCGGCGCGCCGTTGACTTCGGAGCGCAGCGCCTGGCCCACGCGCCGTGCCGAATCCTTCACCTGGAAAGGCGTGATCGTCTCGCTCGGTACCAGTCAGTCTTCCTCGGCCGCGGCCATGTCGCGTACGTTCTTCTGCACGGCGACGGCAGCAAACAGGCTGAGCACATAGGCCATGGCATAGAAGCCCTTCTCAGCCACCTCGAGGTCCGCGTTCCACAGGCCGACGGTCAGGAACAGCAGAGATAGGCCCAGCGACAGCCAGCACAGTCCGAAGTAGAGGCCGGAAACCGGCAGCTGCTCGACGCGGTCGCGCACCGACTTCTGCAGCGACACTGCCGAAAACAGGCCGAAGCACAGCAGGATGAGGTAGTAACCTTTTTCGTTGAGCTGCATCGCGCGTGTGTTCCAAAGGCCGATGCAGTAGGTGATGGCGCCGGTGAACAGCGCCGTCCAGGCGGCGCCGACAAAGGCGGGAGTGGGACGGATGCCTTGGCTGTTCATGTCATGGCTCGCGAATGGGCGCGGGGTGAGCGGGGCATCGACCGGTTCGAGTCCGATCGGGTGTTCGGCGGAAAAGGTTGATCGGTGCATGCAAGGCTCCTGGTCGGGCGTGGATGGATTCGAACGGGCTGGCTACGCCGGCCCGGGTCGGCCGAGCTCGACGCCGGACCGCCACTCGCGTTCGTCGAGGACCTGGTCCTGCCGGGCGAGGTGGCGAAGGATCGAGCGCACGGTCACCACCTCATAGCGGCCTGACAGGCGCGCCGACACCGGGTGGTCAGTGAAGCTAGCATTCGCGGCGAACAGGCCGCCGGCCAAACGACGGGTGTAGGGAATCCGGATCGTGTCGGGCTCGAAGCCCTGGGCGCGCGCGAGCGACTGGGCGCGGCGACGTCCCGCGCTGCGATCCAGTTCGGCGGCCATCAGCAGGTCCAGCACCCAGGACGTCGAGTTCTGGGTGTCGTCGCTGTCGAAGCGGGCGATGACGTTGTAGTGCGCCTCGTGCAGCCGCGTCGGCAAGGTGCCGGACAATGCATCGAGGACCGCGTCGGCCGCTGCCGGTCGCAGCCAGGTGATCCGCGCATCGAAGTTGACCAGATCGTCGGCGAAGAAATTGAGCAACCCTTCGTTGAACAGGGCCGAGCGATCGGTATTGCAGTGGTTGAGCAGGTGCACCACCGTCCAGCGTCCGTCTGGATGATCACGCACCACGAAGGCGACATGGCTGTATCGCAGGCCGTACTCGGAGAGGTCAGTGCCCACACGCGAGAGCAGGGCGACCGGCGCGTCGACTTCATCCAGCGCCCGAGCCGTGCGTACGGCGGCCTCGGCGGCTCGGGCCAGATGCTCGGGCGGCGCCGCGCGCTCGCTGCACGCGCTGCCTGCTACGGCGGGCAGCACCCAAACCATGACCAGCACGAACAGAACGGATCGCAGGCCCTTCATCGATGGATCTCCCTGCGGTGAACCAGGCTGGCCGCGAGAGCGTCGGGGATGAAGGCGATGGCCTCGCCCGACGCCACGAGCAGGAATCCTGCCGAGACCGCCACCACCCGCACGCCGCTGCCGACGGCCAGGGAGACACCGCGCGCCGTTTCCGTCGACACCAGTACGGTGACCTCGGCACTGGCCGCGGCGCCGTGCAGCACGACTTCGAAGGCGTGTCCGACAGGGCGTAGCGCGGCGACGGTCAGCGCACCGCCGGCGGCGACGAACTCCATTGAAGCAGCCGGCAAAACCGATAGCGATTTGATGCTCGCCGCGGACGCACGGCTGGCGTCGCTCTGCGCGTGTGCCGCCTCGGCGCCGATCGTGAGAACCAGGGCCATCAACAGGCCGGAAAACGGGGAAGCCGATGCATTCGTCATGAGTCACCTCCTGTGGCCTGCACACTGGATGGGGACCATGATTGGGTCAACAAGGAAATACGATGTATCGTAATCAGACCCAACAAGTATCGAAAAACGCTACCCATGGCATTGCTGTCCGAACTGATCCAGGCCCTGAAACGACTTCTGAAGGCGCAGGGCATCACTTACGCGGTGCTGGCCGGACGGCTCAGCCTGAGCGAAGCCACGGTCAAGCGGATGTTTTCCCGCGGTGCCATTTCGGTGAAACGGCTGGATGAGATCTGCCAGGTGCTCGATATCGGCCTCGCCGAACTCGCTGCCGAGGCGCATCGCGAGCGCGCGCCGCTGGACGAACTGAGCGCCGCGCAAGAGCAGGCACTCGTGGACGATCCGGCGCTGCTGCTCACCCTGTACCTGGTGCTCAACCGCTGGCAGCAGAAAGAGGTGCTCGAGCGCTACAGCTGGACCGAGGCGCAATGGACGCTGCTGCTGGCGCGGCTCGACCGGCTCGGCATTGTCGAGCTGCTGCCGGGCAATCGCACCCGTCCGCGTACCCGCCGCAACTTTCGCTGGCGGCGCGAGGGCCCGATGCAGCGTTTCTTCCAGCACACGCTGCTGCCGGAATTCTTCAAGCGCGGCTTCGATCGCGAGCACGATCGACTGCTGTTGCTCAGCGGCATGGTGTCATCGCGCAGCGCGGAGGTGATCGAGCGCAGGTTGCAGGAGCTCGCCGAAGAGTTCGACCTGATGATGGCGCAGGACGCGGCGCTGCCGGCTGCGGAGCGCGTCGGTCTCAGTCTGGTGTTGGCCAGCCGCCCCTGGAGTCTGGCCCTGTTCGCGCCGTTCCGACGGCAAGGCGAAGCGGTCGGCGCCTAGCAGCGCGAGGGACGGGCGGAAGATGCCGGTACGCAGTCGGGGGCGAAGATGGCGCTGCCACGATCCCGCACGCAAGGTCTCGGCGCCGACATGGCGCGTCGGAGGCCCTCAACGCCGCCGTCGCCCGCGCATTCACCCCCACAGAGATCAACCGACGCCCCTGTAGGAGGGGATTCATCCCCGACCTGACGCCTTCGGTTTCCGGGCGCGCACGGTCGCGAATGAATTCGCTCCTACAGGATTCACCCGACGCTCGTGCGGGATGGGACTCATCCCCGACCAGGCGCCTTGGTTGGCAGGGCACGCACGGTCGCGAATGCATTCGCTCCTACAGGATTCAGCCGACGCTCGTGCGGGATGTGACTCATTTCCGGCGGAGGGCACGGCACGTGCCCACGGGCAGGCTTGACTCCATTCGCACGCACGGGACGCGCGCGGCGCCCCTGTAGGAGGGGATTCATCCCCGACCTGACGTCTTCGGTTTCCGGGCGCGCACGGTCGCGAATGAATTCGCTCCTACAGGATTCTCCCGACGCTCGTGCGGAATGGGACTCATCCCCGACCGCCACATCGCCATCGCGGCGACGTGCGCCTTCGCAGACTCTGGTCGGGAATGAATTCCCTCCTACAGGAAGTCGAGCCCGTGGCAGCAATTCAGGCTTCGCAACGCCCCTGTAATTGGATGGACTCGCCCCTCGCCGAGGCGTCGTTTGCGCCACGGTGGTATCCAATGAGGACCAACGGCAGCGAGGGGCGGGCCCATGAAAGAGCGTACGGCAAAGTTCGAGATTTTGGC